>JBQLZO010000024.1:0-92133 GCA_052168315.1 Phycisphaerales bacterium
CAACCCCCCCTCCGGACCCCGCGCCACCCCCCGGTACACTCACCCCAAACCCAATCACCATTCCCCAACCCACCCCAACCCACAGGACACACCGCGACATGCCGACCGTCGCCCAACTCGTCCACGCGCTCAACTCCATCGCCCCGCCCACCCTCGCAGAGCCCTGGGACAATGTGGCCCTGCTCCTCGGCGACCCCGAAGCCCAACTCGCCTCCAACAACATCCTCCTCACCATCGACCTCACCCACGCCGTCCTCGAAGAAGCCCAGTCCACCAACGCCGCCGCCATCGCCGCCTACCACCCGCCCATCTTCACCCCCATCAAGTCCATCACCCCCGCCGCCCCCAAGGGCGAACTCCTCCTCCGCGCCGCCCGCGCCGGCATCGCCATCTACTCACCCCACACCGCCCTCGATGCCGTCACCGGCGGCGTCAACGACTGGCTCCTCGAACAATCAATCCCCAACCACGCCTCGACCATCCGCCACCGCCGAGCCATCACCCCCCACACACCCACCCCCCACGCCAAGCTCATCTTCTTCACCCCCAGGGGCACCGAAGACAAACTCGTCGATGAACTCTCCAAAGCCGGCGCTGGAACCATCGGCGACTACACCAACTGCTCCTTCCAGTCCCACGGCACAGGCACCTTCCTCCCCGGCCGTGAATCCCACCCCACCATCGGCCGCCCAGGCGTCTACGAAACCGTCGAGGAAACCCGCGTCGAGATGGTCGTCCCCCGCCACCGCATCCAACACGCCATCGCCGCACTCCGCGCCCACCACTCCTACGAAGAGCCCGCCTTCGACATCGTCATGACCCACGAGCACGCCCCCGACCCCGCCACCGGCGCGGGCCGCATCGCCGAACTCACAGAACCCATCACCATCGACACCATCGCCCGCACCCTCCGCGGCAACCTCAACCTCCGCTCCCTCCGCATCGCCACCCCCAACCACGCCGATCCCGCCTCCATCCACACCTCCACCATCGCCGTCTGCCCCGGCTCCGGCGCTTCCCTCCTCGAGCACGCCAACCTCGAACCACCCGTCGCCGGCTGCTTCATCACCGGCGAGATGTCCCACCACCAGGTCCTCGCCGCCGTCGAACGCGGCATCACCATCATCCTCGCCGGCCACACCAACACAGAACGCGGCTACCTCCCCACCTACGCCAAGCGCATCCGCGAAACACTCCCCGCCCTCAACCCCACCATCGCCACCACCGACCGCTGGCCCCTCACCGAACACACCACCTGACCCCCCCCAACCCCCCCCAGCCCCATCAACCTCCCCCGCTCACCCGACCTCAATCCCCACTCCCCCATCAAAGCCACACCACCACCAACCCCCTCCGCCTCACCCCCCAATCGCGCTCCGCCGCAGGCACGAACTTTCCCCAACACGCACTGTGTATTGCCCCAGATTCGGAGAAAACCGGTCGACCACCCACCCCCGCCAACGGATCCTGACACCATGCCAGTCGACCGCTGCGTCTGCTACGACATCTCGTTCCGCGAACTCATCGACCTCGCCCGCGCCGAGGGCCTCACCCTCGACCAGCTCAAACAGCGCACCGGCTGCTGCACAGGCTGCACCACCTGCGAGCCCTATGTCCGCATCGCCCTCACCACCGGCAAATCCTCCCTCCCCGTCATGCCCCCGCCCCGAACGCCCACCACGGCCCCATACCGCGACTGACCTTCCACGCCCAACCAGTCGCGACCACACACGCAAAGCGACCCACAGCGCCGAGCATCCAGCGCGAGCCACCGCACAGCACGCCCGGCTCGCCACACCCCGAAACCCCCAATCGAAAACCGCCGAAAGGGCGCTCCCTCTCGGCGGCGAACAAACGGCACGCAGTCACTCCGCGTGCCGCGATGGAAGTCGCACCATCAGCCGCGGCGCCGACGGACCGCCGCCAGAGCCGGCAGGCCAAGCAGCGCAGCGCCAGCCGGAGCGGGGATCACCGCGATCGAGTTGACCTGCGATCCACCGCCGAACTGCCCGACCAGGCTCGCCTCGCCGGTCGCCAGATCGACCGTCCACAGCGTCGATTCGGACAGCGTCATGTTCGTCACCGACACATACGCGATCCCGGTATCGCCGGAGATGTCAAACCCCGCCTGGTCCGTGATGTCCACGCCGAGCGCCCCGACCGTGCCGAGCGTGCCATCGTTGTTGGCCTGCGTGACCAGGATGTCCAGCGACGCGTCGATCCCGTACAGCTGAGTCATCGTGGCGCCCGCGAAGCTGTTGGTGTACGCCGAGCCGACCACATCCGGATCGGTCCCCTCGTTCGCATCGCCGCCCCCATACGCCAGCGGCGTCGCCACGAGCTGGAGATCGCCCGTGTTGGGATTCAGAACCAGGTTCTGATCGGCATCGCTCGTCACGCGGATCCGGTCGATCGTCGGGTTGAAGTCGAAACCGAACGAAGCGCCGTCCAGCGCGGTCGGAAAGGTCCCGCCCACCTGCGTCGCCGCGCCCGTGTCCGTGTCGATCGTGTACAGGTTGCTGAAGCTCCCCAGCGCAAAGAGCTGCCCGGTGGCCGGGCGGAAGTCGATCCCGCGGACGATCTCGTTGGGCTGCAGCCCGGAGATCGCGGATCCGGACTCGATCGTGCCCGGGGTCGTGGAATCGATGGTGATCAGGGTCTGCGTGTCCGTCACGCCGTACATCAGCTCAGCCGATGCGGCCGCGCCGCCAACGCCGATCCCACACGCGGCGACCAGCATGGCCGCGCGCTTGCTCGCAAAGCGAATCATCATTCTCTCCTTCAGGTGTGAGGCAAGGATTCACTGGCCCTTCGGTGCGCCACAACGAGTGGTCCTTTCCCTGTGCTGGGAAGCACACCGATCTCGTGCGACCCTACGCGATGCGATCACGCCGCGATGCAAAGCCGAACGATGCGCAACACCATCTCCGTTCGATTCTGGGATCTCACTGAGGGATTGTGCCCATCAACCACACCGACTCACAACACCCACCCCGCCTATCGGATTCACAACGCCACATTCACGCCCGGCAATGATTTTCACTTCATTTTCCAGTCGCATCGCCCCACCAACTCCAACACCCCGACGCCATCACCATCCCGAATCCCACAACACCCCGCGTTCCACCTCCGCGTCCAAGTCAATCCGCCCCGCGCGCCGCTCACCCATCGGAGCAACCACCCTCCGCCCGTTCCACGCCGACATCGCTCCCGATGCGCCACCATCCAACACCCGATGCCCGCTTCACGCGCCATCGACTCCCCACGCGCGCACCCAGCGCTGCATCGCGCCCGCGCGCAGGCAGCCCGCCAACGAACCGCGCAATCATCACACCCACCAGGCACCGCAACGCGCTGCACATCCCGGCACCGCACAAGCGGAGCAGCAGGGGGGAGCAGCAGGGGGGAGCAGGACAATCCAAGCCCCCTCCACCAAACGCCCGACCCCCACCGCCCAGCCCCCGCGCGCCACACCGCCCACCGATGCCGAGCAGCGCCCACCCACACACCCACCGACAGCACCTCAACCGAACCCCGCTACCCTTGCACCACCCCGGGCCCGTGGCGGAACTGGCAGACGCGGCGGACTTAAAATCCGCTTGCCGGAAACGGCAGTGTGGGTTCGAGCCCCACCGGGCCCATTGGCATGGTCTCGCATAGTGTCGCATAACTCGTTGCTGGGAAGGGTGTTGCAGTTGTCGACCTGTTCGGTGGTATCGGACATGGGACTGCACAAAGCCGCTCCGGGATGATGCTGTTCGTGCTGCGACTGCTGGTGTTTCCGCTGGGGCGCTATCTCTGAGATCCGTGCGAGTGAGTCCGCCCGGCTGGCCACACTCTCGGTTATCCCCCGCTCCCGCACCGATGCGATTGCCGAGGCGATCTGAGCATCTTCATCGGGAAGAAGGTGGCCGTAGGTGTCGAGCGTGAGAGTGATCACCGAGTGCCGCATGAGCCGCTGCACAGCCTTTGGGCTTGCGCCACCAAGTAGAGCCCATCCTCCACAAGTGTGCCGCAGAGCGTGGAAATCGAGGCGCAGCCCCTCGGCGTTGCGATCTGCAAGGAAATCGCTTCTCTCTCGAGATTCAGATTCTTGATGAGTCGTGGCTTCGCTCATCCACTGTTTGCGTGCTTCAAAAAGGTCGGCTCGAAGCGCCGAGGCCCAAGATCCACAGGCGTGCTGAGTGAAGAGACTTGTGCCAGGATCAACCTTGCTGGCGTGGTCGCGGAGTGCCCTTGCGAGAGGTGGCGAGATGAACTGGCGGGCAGCCTTGCGGTTCTTGGTGCCCGAAGCCTTGACCAGCACGGCTGGCTGGTCGCCGTCCAGTTGTAGTGATCCAGGTGTGAGATGCTCGATCTCGCTCGCACGAAGCCCGGTCTCAATGGCAAGGGTGTAAAGGAGCAGCCGCTGGGTGCTGCCAAGCCCGCCGCGAATCGGACCGCGAATCGTAGCCGAGGATAGATGCGGCCATTCGGAGGGCAGAAGCATGCGACGGCTACCAACCGGGACGAGCGTGGGGCGTTTGAGCGATCGAAGTGGATCAGCAGGTAGACCGCCGTGGTTGGCCAGCCATCTTGAGAAGCTCTTCAAAGCAACGGCGTGCCGCTGCAGGGAGCGTTGTGAAAGGCCACTGTGTCTCAGTAGTTCGAGTTGCTCTTGGACGCTATCGGCAGTGAGATCCGCAACCAGTCGCATCGCCTGGTCCTTTACTGTGCGATCGATCGCGTGGCGTGTGTCGCGTACATGGCGTTCGGTGCACCCGTTCGTGAGCATGGCACGCTCGAACTGATCGATGGCTTGATCGATTGGGCTGTCACAGACTTGCTGCCACCTTTCGGCTTGCGGATCGATGACTCCATCCCGGCGCAGTGCAGCATCGGCATCCAGCTTGCTGGCGATGCGCTCTGCAGTGCGCTTGTCAGTGGTGCGGGCGGACTTCTCGCGTCGCTTGCCAGTATGGTCGTACCACTGGATGATCCAGTTGCCAGTCGGCTTGCGCTTGAAAACTGTGGCCATGACATACTCCGTGGTGAGTGAGGAGGGAGTGCGCAGTCGGACGGTACCGAGTTCGATGTGTCAGGATGCGCTCTTGCGGGATTCGATCCAGCGGCGGAGGTCGGCGGGGTCGTAGCGGACGCAGCGATCAAAGCGGATGCAGGGGACTTCGCCTCGGTTGCGCAGCTCCCAGAGCTTGCGTGTGCTCATTGTGAGCATGGCGGCCGCCTCGCGCTCGGTCAGCAACAACGGTGGGTGGCGAGCGTCCGGCCGCCTTCGTGGCGATGCGTCTGGCTGCGAGTCATCGCGTACAACAGCACGCTGATTCTCTGGGGCCGCCGCAGTGGGCTTGGGTTGTCGTGCTGGCTCTGGCGGGCGCGTTGATGCGAGCGTTGTCTCGGGGATGGCAAACAGCGATTCGGGATCAGACTGGGATGGCATGGCGGCTCCTTCGCGTGCACGCATGTGTGCGAACAGTTCGGGCGTATTGACTCCCGGTGCGGTCCACGCACCGGGTCAGGTGGCTTTCTTCTTCGTGACGGTCTTGGCGGTTGTGCTCGTCTTGGAGGCCAGTGACCTGGCCTGGGCGATGAGCTTGTCCCACTGCTCGGCGCTGAGGTCGCTGGCGGCGCGAAGCAGCTCCGGTGCCTTGGCGGCGGTCGTGGGGTTCTTGGAGGCGATCTGGCCGACGACGATCTCGGCCTTGCCCCAGCCGGCGCGGAGCGTGGCCTCGTCGATGCCGTAGACCTTGGCAACCCGCAGCAGGAGATCCTGCGAGGGATTGCGGCGACCCTTCTCGATGTCGGTGAGGTGGGCCGGGGCGATGTCGAGGAGCTTGGCCGTCTCGCGGAGGCTCTTGTTCATGACGACGACGCGGCGCTCGCGGAGCGTCTCGCCGATGGGTCGGGGATCGGGCTGGCGGGGGCGGCTCGTCATGTACGCACACATGCTAACACCGTCCCGGGCCGTGTCAAGCGGCGGGGCGGCTTCTAGGGACGATTCGCTCAGGCGGAACCGACCGGCGTCCCGTCTTCGAGCCTGATCGTGTCAAGCCCGAGGGCCTCGATCGCCCGCTCGGGTGCCACAAGCAGGGGCAGGATCGAGGGGCGGAGCACGCGGCGGTGGCCGGGAAGGCGGAGTTCCCGGCAGCGGTAGACCATGACCTGGCGGGACACGCCGTAGCGATCCGCGAGGGCCGGCAGGAAGCACCTTCGCCAGAGCCACACGGTGCGGGCGTCATCCCCTCGCAGCATCGCGATGCAGCTCGGTGCGAGATGATTCTCAATGCGTGCCGCCTCGATCTGGGCAGCTAGCGTGCCCACAGGCACGAGCAAGGCGGCGGCGAACCGATCGGCTTCTCGCTCCACCCGATCCGCGCCATTGCCGCGTGGCAACTCAGCATCCCGCAGTGCTTCCGCCTGCGATGTGTGCAGCAGCAGGTGGGCGAGCTCATGGGCGCAGGTGAAGCGCAGGCGCGGCTCATGACATTCGAGCGATTGGCTGATGAGCATCTCGCCGGTGCCCGGGCGTGCCAGCCCCAGCACGCCCGCCCCGAGTTCGTCCTCGTCGGCGAATCCCAACGAATACCCCAGCGGGTGCTCGATCCACTGCTCGATCGGGATCGGCAGCGGCACCTCACGCAGGGCCAGGGATCGCATGCACTTGCGGATCACCCCGTCGGCGGCCAGTTCGACCGACCGGTCGGCGTTTCGCACGGACAGGCGGAGGAGAGGAGTGGGTGGGGTGTGATCCATGGCCGGGATCCCGCGCCGTGAGTCGGTCGCGTGCGATCGCATGCGGGTGCGGGGACGGGGTTTTGCTCGCTGTGGTTGTGCGCTACATGGTAGATATGAAACTGGCGGATTACTTGGATCAGAACGACCTGACGCCCGGGGACCTGAGACGGCTCCTGGGGGTCAAGAGCCGCAGCACCGTGATGCGGTATCTCAGCGGCGAGCGGCGGCCCTCGCCGGGCATCATGTCGCGGATCCGTGAGCTGACCGGCGGCGCTGTGTCCCCGGTGGACTTCACGGATCCAGCACCACCCCGGTGCGCCCGGATCGTGATGGGGCCGGACGGCCAGCCACGGCATGTGCTGCCCTGGACCATCACCCCATCGGCACGCCCCGGCCATGCGAACGACGATGCGCGCCCCTGCAATCATGCGTCCCGAGCGACGGTCCGCTGGCGACGGTGTGCTCGCCTGCCGCGCGGCCACGATCCCGACGCCTGGCCATCGCTGCCACTGCGCGAAGCGATGGAGGTCCTGGGTCCTCGTGTGATGCCGGCGAAGCGCGGAGGATTCCTGCTCGATGGCCGACTCACCGACACGCGTGGTGTGGTCGCCGCGGCGAACCGGTGGTTGCGCGAGCATGACCGCCCATTGATCCCATACCCCGGCGTGGAGCCGTTGGAATGAAAGCTGCAGGCGACACCAGAGACTCTGATGAGGTGATGCACCGGCGCCACGCATCTCCGGAAAAGAACACCGAGCAAGCGGAAAGCGAATTGACGGGCCGCACCGCTCCCGTGTCTCCTGTCTGTAACACCACACATTGGCAACTAAGCAAAGCAAATGCCCATGGATCCCCAGAAGTCGACGCCGCATCGAGCACGAATGACACACACAACCGCCCCACGACTGGTGCTCCCACAAGTGCCGACGTGCGATCCATGGTGACGGCCGCCGGGCAGAGCGGGAATGGCTCGCACGAAGAAGCATCGAGGTTCTACGAGCCCGTGTGGGCGTACGGGGAGTATCAACTCGTCCGCAGGCCGGACACGCCGAATCTCTTCATTTCCTTCCGACCGAAGCATGCCGAGCGAGCCCGGCGGATCAGCACGCGCACAGCCGATCTGGAGACCGCACAGAACCAGTTGATCGCGTTCGCTCGCCATGGTGGCAAGCCGGCGCCCAGTCCCTCGACAGACGCGTCGCTTTTGGAAGTGCTGCGCCGCTACGCCCAGCATCAGGAGCAACAGGGGTGCGGGCATCCCCATGCACTGCTTGCGGCCCTGAAGCACTTCACGGCGTTCTGCGACCAGACACGAATCGAAACCGTCGCCGCTTTCGACCTCGACGCCCAGCAGCGCTACATCGAGTGGCGGCGTCGGACACTGACACGGCAGGGGCACACGGCATCGAATGGCACACTGAATCGTGAGCTGGGCGTGATGAAGGCCGCACTGCGCTGGTCGTGGAAGCGCGGACGACTGGACAGCGTGCCGCATGTCCAATTGCTGTCCAACCCACCGCCCAGAGATCGCTTCCTGCGGACGCCGGAAGTCCGCCGCCTGCTCGATGCCTGTGAGGCGGACCACCTTCGGCTCTATGTGATGCTGGCCTTGCACACGCTCCAGAGGCCCGGCGCGATCTTCGGCCTGCGACTGGAGCAGGTCGACCTGGACTGGGGACGGATCGACTTCGCAAGCCCGGGCATGCGGCAGACCCGCAAGCGCCGGCCGGTCGTTCCCATCACGCCAAGCCTGCGTCCGTACTTGGAGTCAGCGATGATGCGCTCCCGCACGGGGCATGTGCTCGAATACGACGGGCGGCCGGTGCGGAGCGTGAAACGGGCGTTCGCAACGGCCTGCCGACGGGCCGGGCTGTCCGATGTGACGCCTTACACGCTCAGGCACACCGGGGCGACCTTGATGGCCGCGGCTGGCGTGCCGCTGCGTCAGATCGCGGGCATGCTCGGACACAGCGAGAGCCGAACGACGGAGATCTACGCCAAGCACCATCCAGACTTCCTGATGGACGCCTCACGGGCCCTCGAAACGCTGTTCGGCGAGTCGCCGGGGACGATGGGGACGGCGCGGGGACATTTGCCGGGGACGGTGGGTTCACGGCATCCGTCGCTTTCGGAGGAGATTCGAGCCAGGACCGAGCCAGAATGGGGAACGCCCGCCAGGGTTGTGCGGGGCGACCCGAGAAATCACTGTGGAATCAGGCGGTTAGCTGGTGCTGCTGAGAAGGATCGAACTTCCGGCCTCTCCCTTACCAAGGAAGGGGAGAAGTGCAATGGATAGCGACCAGCCACTTCCTGGGGGCGGTATCATCTGGCCTGACTGCCGACAGAGTCTTCTCAAACACGAACTCAACGCAATGTCGTATTGCCTCGCTTCTGGGCAACGGCTGAACTTCGCCAAGACCAGTGAAGAGCGTTGCCGCAAACAAAATGTGACAATAACACGACGGCACGAGACATCAGAGTTGTGTTGTCACTCACTTGCTGCCACAAAGGCGCCGAACAGGCCGGAACGGCATCGAGTGATGGTGTGGCAGCCCAGCCACAATCAGAAGCGTGGCACAAACGCCATCGCGTGGATGCACCCAAACGCATCCCATGTTCTTAGGACGCAAGATCGAGTCCTATAACACATTTTAGAGCGTCAAACGGCTTCCCGAAGAGGCGCTTCGGAATCAGCCTCGATGATCTCTTCGCGCCGCCTGGGTATACGCGGGGCGAAAGTGAAGACAAGGTCTTGAGGAACAGAGATTGACATCGTCTTCAAATTGCCCGATACTCGGACCGTGCCTACCGAGCCCGCCAAACAAACACCAAGCGCGCACCGAAATTCGCCAGATCTCGTCGATCGAGAGGCGGACTTAGTCGATAGGATCGGGGCGATTACCACGCCTAGTGCGATTGAGGCCGTTATCGCCGAACTCGTTCCCCATGTACGCCGTACCGGGATCCGGGTGGGGGGTGGCTCTGAGCGGAATTAGCCGGTGTAAATTCTGCTTGTGCGGACGGCATTTACCCTGTAGACTTGACTAGATTAAGGGCTGACAAGCCTAGACCACTGAAGGAATTGCTCGATGACACCACGCCCTGGCCCTCAAAAACGCGGTCTTTCGGTCGATTCCGAAGTTAGTGGGCGTTCACCTGTGCGGCCGGAATCCAATCGTCACGGCGATTCCGGCCTCGACCGCTCCGATATATTGGGTTTTGATAAAACTTATCGGGATGCAGCTCGATCAATTTCTACAGTGTTGATACATGCGGCACAACAATCTTTGGATGTGACTATTCTTGCTGGCTCTCTTCGAGACCCGTTTCGAGGGCGTGCCTTTGAAGAAATGACAGGCCAGCCTTTTGATTTACTTCTGCGCAATGTACTCAACTCCAATGGAATCATCAGAATTCTACTGTGGAACGAGCAACAATCTGGATTGATCACGGAATCTGTGGTCAGGCTAATGGAGGATCGCAATAATGTGCAAGATTGGGGTGATCGTCCGCTAGACATTAGGCTGAGCGGCACATGCGAACATCACGATCGCCTTGCTCATTTTGTATGCGCTCATCCTCGGCATCGCCATCTCATCGACGAATCCTCGAATGTTGCAGATGTTGTTATTCGCATAGAGCAGCCTCACAGCGTCGCTGCGTTACGAAGCACAGTGGATCCAAACTCCCCGGCTCCTCCGGCAATACTGTGTGCCGGTAGAACTGCAAGGCATTTCGCCGCACCAATTATTCGACAGTTTGACGCCCTATTTAATGCGATCCCTCGGCCTACCCAAGATAACCAAGAAGTCAATGATTTAGACGGGAGCGGCATTTCAGGTTCACGAGGATACTCCATGCCGCGTGTTGTATTGGCTCGCAATATCATGCAGGTGCGTTCGTAGCCCCACTATGCGGCATGCTTTCTGCTCTTCACATAAATTCCGCGGCTTGCAACCAGTGCAGTCATGTCCACAGGCGGGCGTGAGCCGGAACTTGCACCACAGGGCGCCTGCTCGTTATTGGTTGAGGTGATGAATGAATCACTGGTCTCAAGCTTTTGAATGAGTGATTGCAAACCAAGTTCTGCTTCCTCAGCCGCCCGCCGTTTTCTTAATTCGCTGATTGTGACTACGCATAAATATATGGTATCGACAATTACAACTACGAGTATCCATTTTAGTGAATTCAAAAGCAAAAGGTGTACAGCTACCAGCGGCAATGCAACGAAAGGGCGGGCGTAAATCATCGACTCGCCTCTGACTATTATTTTTATCCACAGAGATACCATGAAGACCAAGTACCCAAGAGTTAAAGCGCCGGTTATGGCCAAGATTATCTGCAGCATCGGCGTATTTCCTTGGTATCCATCAGTAGCAAAGTCCTGCCACGGATAAACTGTTGGGGAAAAAGGCGTTTCCAACATTTGGGAAACTCGACCATTGAATTGTATGGAAGGGGAATACGTATGTACCGACTGTGTTTAATTTGAGTTCGCCGTATCACGGTCATCTGCGGCGGCCAGAAACATGGAATTGAAGGGCCTCCCAGCCCAAAACAATAGATAAACCAGTGCATCCTGCCAAAGTATATGCACGGCCGTATCTTTGTGCACCAAATTCTGCCTCCTAGCGATCCGGATCGTAGGCAGCCCTCGGAAAGTATACGTCGATACCCATCTTTAGTTGTGTAGTGGAAGTACACCCGATCTTGCTTGGCGAGCCTGCAGCGACGTCTTCGAGAGAACAGGCTCCACCGTCTCGTGCGTCTGCGATGGCGATTTATACTATTTAACTGATCCATATTCGACCTGTGGACTTCATTGGCACAATGCCTGGCGACCCTCTATACGCGGTATCTGCAAACACGATCCCGAATTCACTTGGGATCTGTGCAGCTCCATCATCGGAGCTCGATAAACACCTCGGACGATACCGCACAAATTTTCCAAGTGCAAGCTGGACCTTTGGGCCAGACGCATCGAATATATTCGCGTGGGTCGTCCCGACTGTTGCGCCCGGAGGAATGGTTGACGGTTGTTTGGGGACAAAGTCTACACTGCTCGCCGGCATTCGGAGCGGGCGCATCCCGCGGAGGACGATGCCACGATGTTCGCGCTAATCGAGGCGCAACCGGGCATCACGCTCAACGCATTCCGGGCACAGCTCAGCGTCGAGGTGGCCGAGTCGACCGTGCGCAGGCGCCTGGAGAAATTGGAGATCTCCTTGAAAGTGAGTCGCTGATCCCGCGCGAGCGGCGTCGCCTGCGCATCGTCGAGAAGCGGCTGAACTTCCGCATCGCGCGCCGGTTCGTGTGGACCCACCTGCTCGTGTTCCTCGAAGAATCGGGCGCGAAGACGAACATGACGCCGCTGCCCGGCGGCTCACCGATCGGTGATCGCTGCAGCTTCGCGCTGGCCCACGGCCACTGGAAGACCACCGGGGGCTTGATCGCCCGCCACGGCTTGTTTGCCTGCCCGGGTGCGGGTGACGCCAGATTCCGGCTCCAGCGGAGCTGGCCTAACCCCGCTTAGGGAAGATGTCTGACTCATTGAACGGGCTCCTTGAACACTCCCTTTCGACTGCCCCGGTAGATCATTCCTGCGAAGGCTGTGCGGTGTGCGTTCGGGGTATCAGAGCGTGTGCGCGGTCGTGTGTGGACTGTCGTTCAGGGAGAGGATATCGGCTCTGCGGGGACGGTATTCGGGGACTCCTGGGGACGGGATGCTGTTGCGGGTCGGGCGGGATCGGATTGAATTGAGCCGTCGTCGGGGACACCGTGATCGTGCCGCCCCGTTCCCGTGTCTCCGCGGCGGGTCCCGTGGGTGTGGGACACTCCGTGCGGCATTAAGCGGGAACGGTGTCCCCGACGAGTCGGGCCCGGCGAACCGGTCGTGTGTGGGGGTTCACCCTGAGGGAGTGCCGCTGAATCGTGCGTTCGGGAGGTTCAGGTGCGGGAGCCGCGCCCGGGCCGTGGTGAGCACGCGATCGGCGAGCTGGCGGATGGCGGCCCAGTCCTCATCGGAGAATTCGTCCTGTGCCGGCATGGAGAGGGCCCGCCCGGTCCGCCTCATGACCTGAATGGCCCAGGCGGTGGGGTCGCCGGCACGATCGGGATCGTACCACAACCGAACCACGAGCGGGCCCGAATCGGCCTCGCCGAGCGCGATGGGCGGCGGGGGAAGCTCCTCAGTGCCGATCTCCACTCCCTCCGAAAGATCGCCGATGAGATCCGCGAAAGTCAGCCCGAGCCGGTCGCCGAGCATCATGAGATCCATGACCGAGGGCTCGAATTCCCCCCGCTCGATCCCTTTCAGATCCTGGGCCGTCATGCCGGGGATCGGACGCACCACCCACCCGGCGGTCTTGTTCTGCGTGGATCGGGCGGCGTGCAGCCGTCGGCCGAGGTGGGAGGCGATGTCGAAGTGCTCGGTGGGCCGGAGCAGCGTGATCGGCAGCGGGCGGTCGTCGCCGTCCAGTTCTCTGAGGAAGGAGTGGAGCGGGAGCTCCAGGCACCGGGCCAGGCGATCGAGGCCATTGAGCGTCAGCGTGACCGGGGAGTGATTCGAACGACGGAACGCCTCGATGTCGGATTCGAACCAGAAGAAGCGATCCATGGCGCCGTCGAGATGGTCGGTGGTCCAGTCTCGCTGGAGCAGCGATGCCATGAGGCGTTGCCGCATTTCATAGACACGATCGGCGATGGTGAGGCCGATGGCGTTCACCGAGTTGCCTGGGAGTCCATTTTGATCATGGTCCGTCATCGGGCTTTGATGCCACAGCGATGTCACAATGTCAACACTTCAGGCGAATCGATCCAGTATCGGACTGGCCCCGAGGCTTTCGCTATATGGGGAGCGAGCCTCGGGGCCGGGCGAAGGTTGCTTGTATGATTCAAGAACACAGGCCCCGACGGCCGGATGGGGTGCCAGTGTTGTGATGGGGGGGGGTCTGGTTGTGATGTCGGGGCCCTGAGGCAGGGCCGAAGGCATCGCCCACGCGGGAGCGTGGACGATGCTCGGTTCGGACATCCGGCGATCGTGGCCGGGCGCCCGTTAGTATGACTCAACGGGGTCGGACACGCCAACCTCGTTGACCGGAACATCCGGGATCTCGTCATACTTGGCCGCCTGGCGATCGCGGGCCTGCAGTTCGTAGATCCGCGTGTTGGCCAGGCTCGCCACCTTGCCAAGCAGCAGCAGCTCATCGCGCCCGAAGGAGCTCGTGTGCTGCCAGTTGCCATCGGCATCCAGGTAGGAACGGTCCGGCGTGGCCGAATACCACACCCGGCCTTTCTCATCGGCGTTCCGCCAGATGGCGATCGCCACGCTGCCGAGGCGGATCCGGGACACGGGTTGGTCGTTGGGTCTGTTGGGTGATGTTGTTGTTGTTGTGCTCATCGTCTTTCCTTTCTGTTGAGATTGAGCGGTAAGGCCGCTACAGCCGGCCTTACCGCTCATGCGAGTCCTTGGCCGCCCCCGATGGGCCCGGTGTCACCGGAGGCCGCAGCGAAGCGGAGGACCCCGAAGGGGTTGACGCCGGGGCCAGGGGGTGGCACCCAGGCCCATCCGCAATCGGTCCCTGAACCCCGAGCGAGAGGCCATCCACCGGTGCAGTGAGTGGGGGAGTCCAGTTGAAAGAAGGCTCCCCCGAGGCCCATCCGCGTGGGACAGGCCCCAGGGGAGTGAGTCGCCTGGTTCGAGGCCGCCGCTCAGCGGCCCTGGAGCCGCTCGCGGAGGGCGGCGACCGCTGTCGGCTCGAAGTGCAGGTCGCGTTCGATCTTCAGGCCATGGGGGCCGCGGATGGACCGCAGCTCGCCCATCGAGAAGTAGCCGAGCTCGACCTCGAATCCGTGCACCAGCCCGAAGGCCAGATCCTGGCCGTCGTACTCGATCAGGTACCAGGTCCAGTTCGTCCACGACGTGAACAGTTTCACCCGGGCGAGCGGATCGGGCTCGTGCTCCGTCGCGTAGAGCGGCGGGAGCGTAACCCTGATGTCGTAGGGCAGCAGCTCCATCACCCGATCTCCTCGAGCCCCTCGGGCGGGAGGCGGCGGGCGAGTTGGTGGCGATCGAGCCGGCCTTCGAGGAAGTCGATCATGGCGGCGGCGCTGCCGACCACCCAGGCCAGATCCTCAAGGTGCGAGCGATCGAACGCGGGAGCGGACGCCAGGCGGCCGAACTCCCGGGCGAAGCTCGCCTCGTAGCGGAGCTTCCCGTCCGGCGAGGTCCTGCGGATCACGCCGCCCAGGGATGAGCGGACGCGGAGCAGCTTGACGACCTCGTTGGCGGTGCGAACACGCCCGGTCATCGGGCGTGCTCCAGCTCGCGTCTGGCACGGGCGGCCTTGGATGGGGGCGGAGCGGCCGAAGCGCCCCCGGTGCTGGGCACCGGGGGCTTGGGCTGGCTCTCGGCCGGTTCGGGGTCGTGGCCATCGTCACGGTCGTTCGACCGGCTGGCGGCCATCAGTTCGTACACACGGGTGTGGGCACGATCGGCGACCTTGGCGAGCACGAGCAGATCGTCGCGATTGAAGGTCGGCGTGGACTTCCACTTGCCATCCTCGGTGCGGTAGAGCCGCTCGAAGGTGACGCCGTAGCGGACGCCCTTGTCGGTCTCGTTTGCCCAGATCGCGGCGACAGTCGTGCCGATGCGGACCTGCTCGACGGGTTGGTTCTTGTTGGACATGATGGTCTCCTTTCTGTTGCTGTTTGACCATGCCGTCCTTTCAGGCAGCGCGGCGCAGGCGGAGGCAAGCCAACTCGCCCGGAGCCTCATGCACGCGTGCATGAGCCCGGGTCTGCCGGCTGCACAAGCCCGAAGGGCGCGGAAGCCGGACGAGGGCTTGCGGCCGCCGAGCACCGATGCCACGGCATGGGTCAGGTCAGACAGCCAGAAAGAGAGCCATGTGGCAACACCGTCCCCGGCGGGGAGGCGGCGTTGGATTGGATGGCGCGTGCGTCGGAACGATGGCCCGGTGGATGTGCGCGGTGCTATCGGGCGACTACAGCCCGACGAGCAGTGTCCAAGCCGGATCGAGCGACGGCACCGCCTCGTTATCGGTGACAAGGTCCGCTGGTCGGATCACCGTCTCGGGCAGCGTGTATTGCTCGCCGTCATCCAGAGCGACGAACGGCAGGTGGCCGGAGAGCAACACCAGCGGCTCGTCCGGCGATGAGAAGGTGTGCACCACACCACGGATGAAGGCGCGGGCGCGTCTCGGGATCGGACCGGGATGCTCGTGATTCCCCGGCCGCTGAATGCCTCAATCGGGTCGGGCGAAACATGGAACAGGCCGCGCCCCTCAATCTCGATCGCCACCTGGCGGATCCTAGTATACTTCGGGCAGTCTCCCAATGCAGGTGCCCTTCCAGAGGTCTCGGCGTGGCGTCAAACCAACCCCATCAGAGTCGAACAATCAGCCGCTTCAGGCGGCCGATCGAGATAGCGTCACACTCGCCAATAGTTCATCAACTGCGCGTTCGAGCGCTGCGCGAGAAATTTCTTTTTGCACGGATTATAAACGAATGCTTTGCAAAGCTTTCACGATCATCATTAACAAATGTACCAACACTTGCCATCTGCACAATTCTTGTGTTCTGCGTCGCAGGGCTGTGGCCACATATCGACTACTATGTGTCTAATTTTGCAAGCACTCACCTTTGGCTTCGGGCAGACCCCTGCCCTACTATTCAGAATAATATGGCAACAAGTAATGGGCTGGCGTCGCCAAAGTTTGATCTCGACTGGGCGAGGAGCGTCGTATTATTGTGGGCGTTTTTGATAAGTTTTGTTCGGTGGCATATAAAAACCCGGCAAGACACACTTAGCGAAGCATTTGAACGCAAGCAAAAATCAAACGAATTAATCATTCGGGAGCAGAAAGAGCTTGCAAAGATGGTTTCTGGCGCAGTCAATCCTCCTCGCGATAGAATTGATGATGGTTACAAACTCAGCTTAACGCCCGAAGAGTGCGAAGACATTCTTCTCGGGCTGAGGACAGATGCACACAATGAGTTAAGGGCCGCTGGCGCTACGGCCAAGGATCCGGCAGGCTCTCCCACCTTCACTCAAAAAATGTTCGTATTTTATGAACTTGACAACCTTGAGTTCGTCTATGATAAATACAAAGATGGTCTCATTGACGATCCGGAAATGTATCGGGCGTGCCAAATATTTGAGTCTCGTTGCCTTAATGTGCAGTTTCGTCGTCTTGCGTACGCATTAAGCAGAGGAAACTATAGTTTTGGGTTTCTGGACACCGTTGACGCAATTTTTGTCATCGCATCGCAGCGGGATAAACAAGTTCGCACGAATTTATTGAATTCGGAGGAGCAATGAATAAGAAAATCATTTTGATCGTGGCGATCGGTTTGTGTGTTATTATTGGAGCCATCGCGCTTCGTGCGATCTCTGGAAGTATTGGCTCCGACGCAAAGACCATTGTTGTTGTACTGCCATCGGATCGAAACTCATTCTGGATCGATGTCAGGAGTGGAGCCGAGGAGGCCGCTGCTGCATTGGGGGCAAAATATACAGTGACTATCACAGCGAGTAGCGATCAGGATGCGACCTCTCAAAACGCTATTTTGGACACAATTTATACTCGGCAGCGTGCGGATGCACTGGTGTTTGGCCCGGCCAATAACCACAGTACGGTCCCTAGGATCGCTCGGTTCCTGCGAGACGGCGTTCCGGTTGTCGTTGTTGATACCGAAATGGACGCCAAGGCAATGGAAGAGCATGGGGTGGAGGTGACCTCATTTATTGGATCGAGCAATGTGGATGGCGGCGAAAGGGCCGCCCGAGCAATGGCATCAGCAATTGACAAGCGTGACAAAACAAGAAGGGTGCTGCTGATTCAAGGCAGCTTCGTACATCAAAGTGCGATCGACAGATCCATTGGCTTTGTATCTGCAGCAAAAGAACTTGGCCTCGATGTAGTCGAAGTCAGGGGAGAGTGGCGACGTGACCGCGCACAGGAACTCGTTGTGTCTCATATCGCGCGTGGCGAATTTGGTGGTATCTTTGCGAGCAACGATGACATGGCACTTGGTGCAATTGCAGGATTGCAAGCCCTGAATCTTGCAAGAAGCGAGTGGCCTATTGTTATTGGTTTCGATGCCACCCAAGATGCACGGGATGCGATCGCCGCCGGAACAATGTACGCCAGCGTTGAGCAAGATGCGCGACGACTTGGCAGTGAGGGAGTCATGCGGGCCGTTCGTGCACTTGAGGAAGATCCATCCTTACCGCAACATGAGTTGCTTTCGGTGAAAATTGTGAGAGATCAATGATCGAGCCCAAAGTGCAGGAACCTCTGATCGGTCTAGAAGAGCTTGACTTTGCCTATGAGTCCAGCAACATTGACGGACGCAGATGGAGGCTTCGTGCCAACGATGTAATGTTATACTCAGGTCGATTCTACAGTCTGCGTGGCCCCAATATGTCCGGAAAAAGTACCTTTCTTTCTATTCTTCAACGAGGGGGTATACTGGCTCGGGCAGATTCAAAGTCAATTGTCAGGTATGCTGAGGGTCATCCTGGACGTTGGGCGATCCAGCTTATTCATCATGACGATCCAATGTTTCCGGAATTGTCGCTCTGGGACAATCTGCGAGCTGCTCGCCCAACAATTAAACAAGCATCAACCTCGTACGCTAGAGGGTCGCTGAGAGATTTTATCCAGAAAACACCTGTACTCTCAGAATCGGGAGTTACGCCGGACACATTGCTGGGCAGCTTGTCTTCAGGCGGTCGCGCATTGGTGAAAATTGCTAGGGCTTCCGTTTGGGGCTGCCGTATCTTGTTGGTGGATGAGGCAACATCAAACTTAGATAACGAAAACGGCCGTGAATTCATCTCATCTTTGTTTGATGTTGTTGAACAGGGGGGACTAGCTGTTTTGGTTTCTCATTTGGATCGCGATCATCGACAGGCTACTGAGATTGCACAGGCAAGAGGTGTGAGACATTGTTCGCTGGCGTTGACTGCAGAGCCAGGAGGAGCGAGAGTATGCGAGCTTTGATTCTGTCAATTCTGGTGATCGTTTTGCTTGTGTTGTCCAGTGGCTCTATGAGCGTGGCGCTTCTCGTGGGACACAGTTGGCTACAGAATGCACCTGCACTCATCTGCCTTGCACTTGCTGCGGGGATAGTGCTGGCTTGTGGTAGTTTGGACATTGCATCGGGTGCTGTGTTTGGGCTGGCTGGGATGATTGTGTTATTCGTCGCCAATGTCGCGCCAAACGCAATGATTATCGCCGTGACAAGTGCAATTCTTGCGGTCATAACCCTTTATGCCGCCGTGGGAGTATTATGCTATCGCTTTCGTGTTCCCCCTCTACTATGTACACTGGCCGTTGGGTTTTGCGCGAAAGCAGCGGCGGTACTGATTTATTCGCACCTAAAGGGAGTTGGTGTTTTTGCTGTTTCTACGGGGGGTCCTGCCAGCCGGTTGGTATTGAGTCCAGGCCAATTTATTGTTGGGTTTTCTAGTACGACATTTAATATATGTTGCATCATCGCAATTCTTGTTGCGTTGTGTCTTTGGAGATATAGGACCACATGGGGCATTCAGCACATCGCTGTGGGAATGGACTCGTCGGCGGCAAGAATGGCCGGTATCAGGGTGGAGGCAATTCGAACCCGTGCTTTCATCCTTGCTGGATGTTTAGTTGCATTGGCTTCACAATTCTTTCTCTTCGACGCTTCGCGGGGAGGCTGGAGCCCAGATGTGGGCTGGGGTCGAGAACTGATTGCGATTGCGGCAGCAGTAGTCGGAGGAGCAAGAATTAGCGGTGGAAAATTCGAACCTATTGCCATCGCGGTCGCTGCAGTGGCTCTATACGCAATACGCGATGTGATCGATTCGTTTGGTTGGCCATCTGATTTTTCATTGATGCTCGTCGGCGGCGCATTAATCGCAATAGGGTTAATGGACTCGCCGCACATAGGGGCTCGGAAACTCTCTCGGCAAAGCACTAAGCAATTTGCGAATCATCACAAGTAAATACGAAGGCGTCATACTCCGGATATTTGCGAGTCAGCCTGTTCTGCAATATAGACTCCTTTTGGCGATCAATGCGCATAGCCTTGCTTTGTGTGAACATTTCCTCCCATAACGACTTGGGCAAAATCGTCGGATGGAAATCATAGGGATTATCTAAGTTAATTGTTAATGCAATTGTAGATCTTGAAACACGTATAAGTTCGCCAATGCTGCGAGGTATGTCAAAAATAGGTATGTGCTCAAGCACATCAGAGCACCATACTAGGTCGAAGTGGTCGTCGGGAAACGGCAGTTCGTGTAGTGGCGATAGCAGAAAAGTAGGGGCATGCATTCTTGATGTTTGCCTCGTATAAACTTCGCGAGCAGCAGACGAAATGTCGACTCCGGTTACATTTTTACCTCGATCCGCGAGCATCGGTAGCAATATTCCCGTCCCGCAGCCGGCATCAAGGATTGAATCGAAATTGAATGTACCGACAAGTGTGTCTGCTATGTGTGAAAAGCGAAGGATGTGATCTGGATCGTCGTAGCTGAGCCCTCGATTGCCCGATTTCCCAGGAAGATCTTCGGCCCAATAGTGATGCTCAAAGTATTTTTGGTTGTATTTATCATGTTCGGCTTTTCTTGCTTGCTGGCGATCGCGGTCATTCATGTGGCTAATCCTTGACTATGTATGCCACTTGCGCATTCCGACTTCTTCTGATGGGTTCACTTGACTGTGTCTCGCCTAGGAATTGATGCAACGCCCGCCTGCAGCCGACCCAGCAGTCATAGTCATCGATAATTACTAGCCCTCCAGGGATAAGCCGGCTCCAAAGCCAATTAAGGCATTCTCGTGTTGATTGATACCAATCTGCATCCAGACGCAGAACCGAAATCGGACCAGTCTGAGCATGTGGGAAAGTGTTGCGAAACCATCCTTCATGAATGTGCACCCTTAGAGCTTCGAATGGCAACATTGAAAGTGTCTCTTCAAATTCTTTGCGGGAGGCAGTGCAATTGTCAAAGTAGCGGGGGGAATCCGTCTCAAGCGTCCATTGAATTGCCTCTTCTCCGTCAAGTGTGGAAGGTGCAGGCAAGCCACGAAATGAATCAAAGAAATGGTAAATTCGGTTCGCACCACCAACAGCTATCAGTGCCGCAGCCATTCCGCCCCTCCACGTCCCGCACTCGACGATTGCTCCGGCAGCTTGGCGTGGGTCACATAGTGTGCATTGTACTAAATTGAGATTGTCTAGGAATTCGGCCTCATTAAGCATCGTGCGGTTTTGAAGCCGCAAAAATAGCTTATGCAGAATTGTGTCAGATAGCATTGAATTGTCATCTGATGGCATTGGGTGCTCGGGTTTATGTGTCGATGGCTCTCTATCCGAAGAGGGTGTCAAGACTGTAGCCCTTTTATCCCTTTGAGGCAACAGCCTCAGGATGAATCCTAGTCCTGCATGGCTGTGTCGCGGATTT
This sequence comes from Phycisphaerales bacterium, assembly GCA_052168315.1. Classification (GTDB taxonomy): domain Bacteria; phylum Planctomycetota; class Phycisphaerae; order Phycisphaerales; family UBA1924; genus JBQLZO01. The sequence goes on from JBQLZO010000024.1 coordinate 21,203, forward strand.
GATTCTCGGTGTCATTCGCCCAGATCGCGGCGACGGTCGTGCCGATGCGGACCTGCTCGACGGGTTGGTTCTTGTTGGACATGATGGTCTCCTTTCTGTTGCTGTTTGACCATGCCGTCCTTTCAGGCAGCGCGGCGCAGGCGGAGGCAAGCCAACTCGCCCGGAGCCTCATGCACGCGTGCATGAGCCCGGGTCTGCCGGCTGCACAAGCCCGAAGGGCGCGGAAGCCGGACGAGGGCTTGCGGCCGCCGAGCACCGATGCCACGGCATGGGTCAGGTCAGACAGCCAGAAAGGAAGCCATGTGGCAACACCGTCCCCGGCGGGCAGCGTGCCGATTGCGGGATCGCGGCGGAATTCGTGGCAAGAGGCTTGACACCAGTTCCGTGCCACGCGATAGTTTCGCTACGCGGATGTGCCGCGAGTGAGGGGGACTTGAGCGGAGACGCCAGCCGGAACTTCGGGATCCTGATCGCGTACATCGTGCCCGGCTTCGCAGCCCTGTGCGGTCTGAGCTTCGTCGTCCCTGAACTCGACCGATGGCTCTTCGGTGCCGGCGTCGATGGCCCGACCGTGGGCGGTGTCCTGTATGTCACGATCGCATCGATTGGTGCGGGGATGACCTGCGGCCTGCTTCGCTGGGCGACATTGGATCGCATGAACGAGCTGACCGGGCTCCGGCGGCCGGAGTTCGACGACCGCAACCTGGAGCAGCGTCTGGGAGCCTTCTCCCGTCTGGTGGAGGATCACTACCGCTACTACCAGTTCTACGGCAACACACTGATCGCCATGATCGCGGGCTACGCGGCGTGGCGGATCTCACTGGTCGGGACCGGCACCGGGCTCGGCTGGCTTGATGCATCACTCTGGGCGATCGCCATCGTGTTCATCGCGGGCTCCCGCGACGCGTTGTCTCGCTATCACCGAAGGACCGAGGTGCTGCTGGGCACCAGGAAGGGCCGAACCATGACCAACGGAAGCCATCCCAAGACGCCGAAGGACTCCAAGCCGAAGCCGGCGGGCACCGACAAGAAGGCGGAGGGCAAGAAGCCCGCCCGCTGAGTCTCTATCCCGCCGCTGACCTCTTCTGCCCCGCTCCGGCGGGGCTTTCTGTTGGTGGGGGCGGCCGACGCCGCCTGGCACGCATCTGGTGCCACGACCCGATCCGGGCATCTTGTCCGGCTTGGGCAGCAAAGCACAACATTCCAAGCGTTACACGGGTGTGCCCGACTTCCTGCGTTCCCTGCGGGAAGAGGCGGGCCTCACGCAGCGGGAACTCGGCGAGAGCCTCGGCAAGCCGCACTCGTGGATCTACAACAGCGAGACCGGCAATCGCCGTGTCGATGTGGCCGAGTTCGCCGATTGGGCCGAGGCCTGCGGCGTTGATCCACAGGCAGCATTCGACAGCCTGTTTGGAGCCAAGCGTCCGCGGAGCGCACGCCCTCGCTGAGACCTCCTGTTCGGTGACGCCAAGAGCATCTTCTGGCTGGTCACGCATCGACGGCTTGATACGATGTTCACATGCCCGGCTTGACGAACTCCAAAGATAAACCATGGATGCTGGCGGCCGTGTTCGGGGTTGACAAGGCTGATCGAGTCCAGTGCCAATGCAAAGGATGCGGACACGCCGTTTATCGCCGGGTGCACATGATTGTGTGGTCGGACGGTCGGATCGAGTGCTGGGGCGGCATCTGCTATCAGCGAGAGTTAGGAGTAGCGGCCAGGGAGCTCGGCATCAAGCCGATGTTCACCGGGACCGGAGGACACCGCCTGACCGCCGAAGAGCGAGCCATGCTCGACGAGAATCGTGAGCGCCTTATCGAACGGTTCAAAGAGCGATGGGAAAGAGAGTTGGCTGCGAGTGGCGTTGCAGCCACAGCCCGGCAGGCAACACGAGAGCCTGCCATCAGTCAAGCCGCTTCAACGGTCATTGATGCCGACGCAGTCCAGGAAGAAATCAACCAAGTCGCCATCAAGCTTGCCAAGCAGAAGCGAGCGAGAAGCTGGCAGTACCGCAGATAACGACGACCGCGCCTCGCGGCGCTCTCGCTCGGCAAGACTCAACCAATTTGATCAGTGATCATCCCTGCACGGCTCCGTCTTCCGCGATCGTGATGCGTGGGACCGGTCGCAATGGGATCGCCAGGTGGTAGCGGGTGTGCTTCTTCTCGCCGGTGCGGGTCAGGGCGCCCTTCTCGACGAGGTCGGCGAGGTCGCGGGTGGCGGTGGCCGGCGCAGCGTCAGTGATGGCGTGGTAGTTGCCGGCGCTCAGGCCGCCCTGGAAGCCATCCGGGCCCTCGCGGAACATGCGGAGCAGGGCCTTCTCCTGACGCTCGTTGAGTTGGCCCCGCAGCCGATCGAGCAGACGAGCCTTGTCGAGCGTGAAGTCAACCCGTGCCTGCGTGCGTTGCTGGGCTTCGAGGGTGATGCCCGCGAACCACGCCAGCCACGGCGTGATCTCGGTGCGCTTGTTGGCCAGTTCGAGCTCGCGGTAGTAGTCCGCCCGCTTGAGCATGATCGTGTCAGCCAGTGCGGTCAGCGTCGGGCTGCCCAGACCCTGGGCGAGCGCCTTCTCGGCGATCGCGCGTCCGATGCGTCCGTTGCCATCCTCGAAGGGATGGATCGAGACGAAGTACAGGTGGGCGATCCCCGCCCGCGTGATGGCGGGCATGGGGTCGCTGCCTCCCGGTGCCGTGCGGTTGAACCAGTCGATGAACCGCTCCATCTCCTGCGGCACCTGCGTGGACGGCGGCGCCTCGAAGTGCACCGTCGGCCGATGCAGCGGCCCGGAGACCACCTGCATGGGTTCGGCGTGGGTGCGGTACCGGCCGACATCGCGGAGATCCCTCCGCCCTTGCGTGAGCATGCGGTGCCACTCGAACAGCGTCTCATGGCTGAGGGGTTCAGCGGCGTGCCGGTACAGATCGACCATGAGGGCGGCGATGCCCTCTTCGGCCGGTCGCGCCTTCGTCGGTTCGCTCGTCAGGCCGAGTTGCCGGCGGATCGATGACTGCACGCTCTCCCGATCGAGCAGCTCGCCCTCGATCTCGGAGGTTCTGATCGCCTCGCTGGTGTAGATCTCCACCAGCAGGGCGTGCTCGCCGTCGGGATCGAGGTGAGCGACCGCCCCCACGATCACGCCGCCGCCCACGAGGAACGCCCGCTCGGCGTTCTCGAATCGCGGCCGATTCCAGGTGAACTCAGGCCAGTCGGGTTGCTGCCAGTTCCAGATCATGATCGATAGCGGGCTCCTGTATCGATCATTATTGCATATAAACTGAGCGATAGCAAGCCGCTTTATCACTCAAACCGGCACAGGCCAGATCATTCTAGGACTTAGCGGGCTGAGACCCCTTGGCGGGCTTTCGGGTGGCACTCCACCTGGACTTGCTCGGCCAGCGGTCAACGACCGACCATCAGCGTCCTTCCCGCTCCAGCGCCCGGAACAGGTCGGGCTGGGCCTCCCGCCCCTTGACGAACCCCGCCGGTGGCCCCGCGAGCACCCAGTCGAAACGGCCCTGCCGGACCCGGATGCCGTGGTAGAACCCCATCGGATCGGTCCGGGCGGCTTCGGCGACAGTGGGTCCTTTCGTGGTCCTTCAGCGGCATCCCCTTGAACCGTTCGGGGAACACCAGTCGGCGCGCCGCGATCGGGATCGCATCGCCGTGAGGAATGTGCACGATCGCGCACTTCGGGCTTGCGCGGCGGTGGTCGGATGTGCTAGGGGTGGTGGATCGATGTGTTGAATCGCATCATGACGGGGATCTTCACCCCGCGAAGCGACTGGCCGCGTGCTCGCGGCCGGGTGGCCGTGTCATGTCCAGGGCCGCTCGGCCTAAAGCCACGGCGCCCTGCCAGCTTCGGGGTTGAAGACACCCGGCCATCCAGCCGAGGAGCAGCACGCGCCATGAACGCGGACACCGCACCACCCACTGACCCACACGCCACCAAGGAACACGATCCCCGCGCACCGGCGAACGAACCGGAACCCCGGCGTTCGGACCGCGGCAAGCGCCGATCCTCGCGGGCCTCCACCCGAGCCGAGCGGGCGGTCGATCTGCGGATCGGCCAGCGGCTGCGCACCGCACGGCGCGCCCGGGGTCTCTCGCAATCGGCGCTGGCCGCTGAGCTCTCGATCACCTTCCAGCAGCTTCAGAAGTACGAATCGGCGGCCAACCGGATCTCGGCCAGCCGCCTGGTGTCGATCGGCATCGCGCTGGAGGTGCCGGTCGGATACTTCCTTGACCCTGTCCCGAAGGCAGTGCCGCCGGTGGCGGGGCCGGGCGAGGCGATCCCGATCGCGGCACTTGCCGCGGCGATGCCGCTGGAGTGGCGCTTCGCGTATCGGCTGCTCGGAGAACTGCTGTATTCGGTCTCGCCGCTGCGGCCGGGGCCCCAGGAAGAGCATCCAGGCCACACGCTGCTCTGAGCGGTGCTCGTCTCTGAGCCTGAGACATAGATGTTCGGCACGCAGCACACCCGGGATGGAGTCCTGCCAGCGGCTTGAGCTGCCGGTTCAGTCCACCCACCCGACGACATCCTGGTCCGGCCCATCCGTCGGAGACGGCCGCGAGGCGGCCGGTCTGGTCGTGCATCGCCAGCGGGACGGGGTGAGACGCTTCGACTGCGGACACACATCCACACATCTAAAGCTCGTAGACATCGGATGTTAGTGAGAATCACCCGGGTGGGTGGGAGAGCCTCTGGAACGGGCGATGGCCGATCGCACTTGTCTCGAGGCGCCGCCTCGAAACCGACACCCACGCCGGTTGAACACACGCCGTACCACCGGTGAGCAATCGAAGAATGTGCACGATCTCCCTCCGAATCCAGGCAACCTGCTTGCACCCGGTCGCGTACGCGATACCTTCCCTCCCAAACATCTCCGACAATCCCCGAGGACCCGTCGATGCAGCACCCCATCCGTCGTGGCCGAGCCTGGCAGTGGCTCGTTCCGGTCGTGGCTCTCCTCTCCCTCGGGTTGATCCTCCTCTATTCAGTGCCGCGATCTCACGCGATCGCTCCAGCGAGCCTGCCGACCGCACCCTGTTCGGTCCTCGCTGCGGCCCCGCAACTCGCCGAAACCCTCGCGATCGCCGGGATCACCGGACAGCAGCCGGTGCAGCAGGCCTTGGCCGCGCTCTCTGAATCGGTCGCAGAGCAGGTCATCGCGTTCGAGCAGGCTGCCAATCAGCATGCGGCCGCCAAGCGCGCGCTCGCGTCGGCGATCTCGGCGGCCCGCGACGGCCGGATGAGTCCTCAAGAGCTCGCGTCGCAGCGGGCGGCCACCGAGTCGACCGCCGTGGCTCATTCCACCGCGCAAGCATCCATGCTGGACACGATGGCCGCAACGCTTGACAGCCTGAGCGAGTCGTCCGCGGTGCAGATCCGTGCTGTGCTCGAAGCTCAGCGAACCGGCGTTCCCGGCGAGTCGGGTCTCGTGGGAATGTCGTTGGGCCAGGCGGCGGCATACGCGGCGGCCGTGGCCAAGGACACCCAGGGCGACGCCCTCGAATTCGAAGAGCAGTTGGCGCTCGACCTGGTGAACTCTCATCCAGCGGTGATCACCTACCGCACGATGCGGGCTTCGAGCGTGCCAGTGGTTCAGCAGGCCGTGGGGCTGTGGGTGGCTCTTTCGCTGCAAGGCGGAGAGTAACGGACGGTCCAGTCGTCATCGCAGCAATCAGTCGCGTCTCGGCCCGATGGTCGCTGCCAGAACGGATCGCATTGGTCGGATCGTGTTCAGAGTCTCTTGGCCACCGAGCCAGAGGAGATCATGGTGAATTCTCACTCAGTCTTCCGTGCATGGTTCCTGCTCCTGGTCGGCATCATCGCGGTGGCATGCTCGTGGCGTCCGCTTGCCGCGCAGTGCTTGCACACTGCATGCGTTGCGTGCGATGCGCCGCTCTGCTGCCTGCGCGACGACCCATGCGGCGAGTGCAGCTGCGACATCATGGTGGCGATATGCCTCGATCCGGGATCGGGGTGCATCGAGGCCTTCAACGATCTCATCGATCTCGGCATGGCGGGCGTGCAAAGTGAAGTCGACTGCGGCGTGAATCCCGCGTACACCTCGGTGATCGAGGTCGCCGCGGCGGCTCATGAGGTGATCACGGCGGCGGGCTGCAGCGTGCCGTGCGAAGAGCTCATCTGGGCGGTCGCTGGGAAGGTCGCACAGTACAGCGATCCGGAACCGACCTGGGGAGACATCTACTCGGCATTCGGGTGCGGCCCGATGCGCCATCCGTTGTACCCCACCGGGGGCCCTCCGGGGTACGGCGATCCGTCCGGGTGCGGCGGCGGCGGAGCGGGTCCCGGCGGCCTCGACAGCGTGTGCATGGGCGTGAACTGCGATGGCCCGCTGGTTCCGGAGATCGATCCGAGCACCATCGATCACACGCCGCCTCCGACCTATTACTCGAGTTGGCCTGTCGAGCTTGAGTCCGGCGTCAAAATCGAGTCCATGACCGATCTGGTGGTCGACCTGCCGGGATCGGACTTCGTGCTTTCAAGGAACTACCGCAGCGATCGGTTCGCCAACGACCTCAGCGAGCCCGGCATCTTCGGGAACGGCTGGATGAGCAATGTCTACTCGGTGGTGGTGCCGGAGTCGGCCAGCACGATCGTGCTGGTGCTGGCAGGACAGGAGGTCGCGTTCTCGAACGGGGGGAGCGGCACCACCTTCTCGCCGCCCGGCAATGACAAGCGGCGGATCGAGAAGACCACCGTCGGTGGCGGCAGCCTCGCGATCTGGCGTCTGATCAGCCCTGGTCGCTACGAGATCGACTTCTACCGGGCCGCAGGGGGAGGCGAGACCGAGGAGACCCTGCTCATCGGCCTTCCCAAGGAGACCCGTGATGTGTACGGGGCGCGGTGGGCGTACGAGTGGGTCGACACATTCACGGACATCACGGGGATGATCGACATCCCCCGGTTGGATCGCGTGCGCTGCTATGTGCCGGGTTCCAGCGGAGAGACCGAGATCGCACGCGTCGACTTCTCGTATGAGACCGACGATGACGAGTTCAACTACGGTCGCGTGACCAGCGTCGAGGAGCAACGCTATGTCGATTCGTCGTGGACCGCGCTCCGCCGCGTGAGCTACCGCTACAAGGACCTTGTGGACGGCATCAGCCCCGATGTCGGCGGCCCGGGCGACCTGGTGGAGGTCGTCCACTCGGTGATCGTGGATCAGGATACGCCCGGCGGATCGCCTGTGTGGTACGACCGGTACACCCACTACCGCTACCATGTCACGCTCCACGAGAGCGCCTCATCTCGCATCATCGCGGGCACATCCGGATCACTCAAGATGGTGATCCCCGCCGAGCAGATCGAGTACCACGCCCAGCGTGTGCTCAGCGGGGATGTGGTGATGAGCTCACCGGGCACGACGATCGCTCAGGTCTCGGCGCGGCTGCTTGAGCTGGACGATGACTATGAGTTCATGAGTGCGATCAGCTCGCTGTACGACCTTGTGGATCTGCCGTCCAAGATCGTGGCCAACTATGTGGGCGGCAAGGTCACACGGCAGTACATCCTCTCCGGATGCGGCTGCTCGGGCTCGACCCAGGGCATCCGGCTGGACTACGACTACTTCACGCACGCGTCGGGGGACTACAAGCAGACGACCAAGATCGCCCAGTCCAGGCTCTCGACCACTCCGGGCGTGTATCAGAACCATGTGATCCACTATCACGAGCTGGTGCAACCGGTTGCCGGGACACGGCTCGTGGAGGGGATCCGTGCGATCGTCGCGAACAACGGATCGGACTCGCGCAAGTGGGTGACGAACTGGACATTCGACGGCGATGGCAATGTGCTCCAGGTCCGGATGCCATCGAACCTCGAGACCTACACGCCGGGCACCGTGAGCTCCACGCCTGATTACACGGCCGATGACGATGGCGGGCTGGTGTACCACCACAGCTACAACGGAACGAAGCGGCGCACGAAGATCGGCGTATCCGAGGGCACGACCGGCACGATCGCCTGGACGAACGAGTTTGTCTACGGCGACTCGATGGTCACGGGCGAGCGCGACTGGCTGGTCAAGGAGTCCCGCGCGTTCCGCGATCCCGTCGACCAGAGCCCTTCGACCTATCCGAATCTCGTGGAGGTCAAGCAGTTCACTTACGGATTCCGATCGGGCAAGCCCGATGCGTTCGAGTATGTGACGGTTTCTGAGGAGGCAGAACTCGAATCAGAGAATGGGCCGGGTGGCACCTACCAGACCTCCTACTTCTACGACGAGTGGAGCCGGCTCAGCATCGTTGCCCACGCCGACAAGACGCTGACCTACAGCGTGTTCCAGCCGAGCACATCGCAGGTGGTCAAGCGGTACGACCACTGGGACAAGGATCTCGATGCCCTCGACGGCGGGGGGACCTGGACCCCGCCGATCACGCTGACCGGGTGGGGTGGCCGCACGGGCGCTGGCACGAAGGTTGTGGAGTTCGGCCGCGATGCGCTCGGACGAGTTACCTCGGTCACGCGTCCGGGTGCCATCACGACCCACACCGTGCGTGAATTGCGCACCAATGATCAGCGGCCGAGCCTGAAGTACCTCGCCATGGTGTTCCTGCCCCACAAGCTCGCGGGCACATCGACATTCGACGGGCCGGCGTCGATCACATGGATCAACGCTGGGGGCGCCTCGATCCGGTCGAGCGACTACTTGGTCACCGCCATCGATGCGGGCGACTACACGGACTACACACTGGGAGATGAGACCGCTCGCCGGACATCGATCAACGAGGTCTCCGGCCTGGTGACCGCGCAGCGCGAATGGCACCGTCTCGGAGGCTCGGCGGCCTACTACGAGACCGAGATCGAGTACGACACGCTCGGACGCGTCGAGGCGGTGACGAACGACAACGGCACGGTGACAGAGCGGCGCTACGATGTGCTGGGCCGCGTCGTTGAAGTGCTGCTCGGCACGACCTCCCAGGCACCGGTGACCGTACAGCGACTGTTCTACGACTTCACCGGCACGAGCTCGCCTACGCAGGGAACCGGCGATGGCAACCTCACATGGGTCCGGCAGCTTCCCGATGGGACCGGCGGCAACGACCGGAACACCCGCTACATCCACGACTTCCGCAATCGCCGTGTCGGCGTGCAGATGGCCATCCAGCCGCACATGATCATCGAGCACGACAACCTCGACCGGCCGGTCCGCCAGCTGGTCTTCAAGGGCAGCTTCCCGGGCACTCCGACCATCGCGAGCGTGACCAACACCGATCGCGGGCGTTGGACGGAGACCGCATACTCGCAGCGAGGGCTTGCCTACAAGCAGGCGGTGGCCATCGATCCGGCCAATTCGGGTGCCCCGACCATGTTCCTTGAGTCCCACACATGGTTCGATGAGATGGGACGACCGGTGGGGTCGTTCCAGCCCTCCTCGCCCATGACCAAGATCACCTACGACGCGTTCGGGCGCCGCGAAGCGGTGTATTCGACCGATCGGGCCGATGATGCGCAGCCGGGGACCAGCGGCAACTACGCCGATGTCTACACGGCCGCGACCTGGGAGGCCGATATCTCAGGCGACCATGTGCTGGCGCAGGCTGAGTACGACTATGTGGCATGGGACGCCTCGCTCGCGGCAGGGCAGATGTCGCTGCAGACAACACGGAACCGCCTCCACGACTATTGGGGCATGAGCACCGATGGCGCCCTCGACACCAGCAACTCCATCTCCACCTACCGCGGGTACTTCTACGACGATGCCAACCGGATCCTGCGGGTCGCCGATTATGGCACGAATGCCAGCGGTTTCGTCATGACGAGCACCGCGCCAACCATCAACCAGGCCAGCCCCCCCGATGCCGATCCGGGCGTCAATGTGCTTGTGGCCGGTGTTGCCTACGACGCCATAGGGCGAGTCTCGTTGCAATCCTCGCCACGAACCTACAACAACGGCATGGCCGACGTGCCATACCTTACGAAGTCCCTCTACGATGCGCTCGACCGCGAGATCGCGGTGATCGAGAACTTCGACGATGCGGTCGTCGCATGGGACAACACCGACGGGCGCTACGAAGTGACCTCGGGCCTCACGGCCGCCGAGCCGGACACCGATCGAGTGACCTCCTTCGTGTTCGACGGCTCTGGCAACATCGTCAAGCGCATCGCCCATCTCCCCGATGGCACCAGCGAGGCCGTGCAGATCACGCAGTACGACTACGGCTACAGCGGAACGCTGATTTCGTCCAACGACCTGCTCGCGTTTGTGGCCTATCCCGATGAGAGCACCGGGCTCCCGGGTACCACCTCGGCGTACAAGGTGACCTACGACTACAACCGGCTCGGCGAAGCGACGCTCATCACAGACCAGAACGGCACGATGCACGCCTACACGCGCGACACGCTCGGACGGGTCGAGTCGAATTCCGCCTCACCCGGCACCGGGATCAGCAGCTGGGCTGACTCGCTCGAGTATGAGTACGACGATTTCGGGCGGCTCGAAGTCGTGAGCACGAAGTCGTCATCGACGGTGCTCAATCAGCTCACCTACGCGTACGACGATCTGTGGCAGCTGGAGTCGTTCGCCCAGGATCCTGCCGGCGCTGTCAACCTCATGAGCAGTGACACCTCCGCGGAGGTGCTGTACGACTACGCGATCGCGGAATTCGACCCGATGGCATCCGCGGGGCACACACACAACCAGTCCCGGTTCTCACTGCTGGAGTATCCGGACAGCTCGGGCATCACCAATGGCTTCACGCATCGCCTGAAGCACCGTCCGGACTACGGCGCCGCCACCAACGACACCGACGACCGCATCGCCCGCATGACGGGGAGCAGCTGGGCCATCGGCGGAACATCGTTCAATCACACGGTCGCGCACGAACTGCTGGGCACGGGCATGCCCGTCGCCTCGGCCTACGCCACGCCTGGACTCAAGCTCGATCGCTTCGCCGATCCGGCCGATGGCACAACGACCTCGGGCGAGTACCCGGGGCTGGATCGCTTCGGGCGCCTGACGCGCCACGTCTGGTCTGATGATGGATGGGATCCCGCGGACACGCCCTCGATCTTCGATCTGGAATACGAGTACGACCACAACTCCAACATCACGACCCGCTCGGACCGCCGGGTCGGCGTGTCCCTGCAGGGGCGCGATGAGCAGTACACCTACGATGGGCTCGACCGGCTCACCGAGGCGCTCCGTGGCGAGGACGGCGGCTCGTTTGGCTCGCCGGAATTGCTGTCTCAGGCCTGGGACCTGGACATGCTGGGCAACTGGGGCTCGTTCCAGTCGGAGTCAAACGGCAGCGCGGGCTTTGTGACGGCCGAGACCTTCGACCGCGACCACGACATGGCGAACCAGATCACCTCTGACACCTTCGGCACCGGTTCGGCCGTGTTGGGCTTCACTTACGACGACGCCGGGAACATGACCACCCAGCCCACGGGGCTCAACAGCCGCCGTCTTTTCACATGGGACGCATGGAACCGGCTGGTCAAGGTCGAGGTCCAGGACCGCCCGAGCGTCTCGGATCCCTGGAACTCCGCCCGCATCCGCGCCGTCTACACTTACTACGGCATGCACCAGCGAGCCACGGCCATCGCGGATGCGGATCTGGACGTCGACGCCAAGGCCGACCGCGCCGAGCACTTCTACTACGACGCCGGCTGGCGGCTCCTCGAACGCCGCCGGGACACTTTCACCAACGCGGTCTTCGGGTCCGAGCCGAGCTTCGCGCTCGATGAACCGGACCAGTTCGTCTGGGGCCAGCGGTACATCGACGAGCTCATGTTCCACCGCAGGGCCAACGCCGCCGGGCAGTACGCGGTCACGGATCGCAACTTCTCCGTCATCGCCATGGCCGAGGACTCGGAGACGATCACCCATCGCACGCGGTACACGGCCTATGGCCATGCCCGCACGGCCCCCCGCGGGGACGCGAACGCCGATGGCACGGTGAATTCGGACGACCTGACCATCCTGCTCAGCGCGTTCAGCGGAGACCTGGATGGCACGCCGAGCGGGTATGTGGTCGAGGCCGACTTCAACCTCAGCGGCGTGGTTGACTCGGATGACCTGTCCACTTACACCGGCGCGGCGTCGACCAGCGTGCCGACGGGGGATGTGTCCACGACGGACACGCCGGTGGGTTACGCCGGGTACATCTTCGATGACGCCACAGGGCTCTACTGCGTGCGGTTCCGCTGGTTCGCGCCGGAGATGGGACGGTGGCTTTCGCGGGATCCGGCGGGGTATGTCGATGGGGCGAACCTGTCACTGTATGCTGGATCAAATCCTAAGACATCAACTGACCCATCCGGGTTGAAGCTGACATTCGAGATGCCGTCGCTGGGCCACCCCAAATTATCGGATCCGCTTAAATTAAGAATTGAAGAGGCGATCCAAAATCTTTGTCCAACAGCTAGCTTTAAGCGAAATAAAGGGACAGGCTTTCTTGCGGACGAATTGATATTTTGCGAAGATGTGTCAGAGCATCCTGCCAATACTCCTGAAGTTTGCATCGATCCGCCGGGATGCAAAGTTCTAAAGCGACTTCGAGATTCAAAAAGAACATATCAGTTCAACTTCGGAAATTCGAGAGAATACGTTGACACCGGAGGGGATCCAGACAAGAATCGGGAAGGCGAAAGACCTGTTTTCTTCATCCCCGGCAACGCTGTGCCCCGCAATTCACATCCCCGTATTGTCACGCCACTTCACTACAAGCCCAAAGGGAATTATGAGTTTTGGGAGTGGTTCTGGCACGAGATCATTCACGCTTACCACTTCGATTACGGGTTCTACCCGTATCACAATAAATTCACTATTCGGGATGACGGAGGCGGTAGCGTCGAAGAAGAAATTCTGACAATATTCGAGATGAATCGACTCCGAGATTGGTACAACACATGTAGACGCCCTTCCGAGAAGCCGCCTGTCAGGCATCGAGCTTGGGATCATCCATATATTCGATATCCTGGAAACGACGACACACTAGATCCCATCCCAGTTGACGAGTTGACGAATCCATTTCCGTGGACCAACAATCCTATAATCCTTCCAGACGGAACAGAGTACGATATCATTGGAAACTGACAACATTCGATCGGCGGAAAATGTTAAGAAAAACAATCAAACAAGGACCAGTTGTGAACACCTTGGGCAAATTGGCTGCAAGCGGCTATATAATTTCAATTGTTGGAGGCTGCGGTTCATCAAAATATGATCATGGGTTTCAAGAAAATATTGTAAGTGACTGTCAGAGCATTTCTGCCATTGCGATTTCTGGCGCGCACATTTTGCACGATGCCGAGCTCTATAGTATCGCATTGCGTCCTGACGGGGAATGGTCTAGTCGTTACGCATCGGTTAGGGTATGGACAATCGTTGAGCCGAATGATTTGGCATGCACAGACTATAGAATCGAACGAACCGATGACGGCGAGATCGAATGGGGAAAGCCAGAACATGTATTTAGTTACGTAATATCTGATGGTGATAGCGAGCATCCGTGCAACAACTTGTGGCAGGCAGTCACGTGCTTGCCAAGTTATCATCAACTCGAAGATGTTCCCATGAACGGTCTGCGTCAAGCCCCACCAAATTCCGCATGCAGAGTATACTGCACTGGCATTCCACCTCGTTTTAAAGCGATGCTTCATGATCCTTTGGGGACTATTGCTACTCAGCAGCTCGAACGGCTCTTGCAGTTACGTGAGATTTCGTATATCGTTTATAGTTACAACACAAATTCCCTTGTGCCATTTAATTCTGATGATGCAAGGCGATTTCTGACTGATCGCCTTCCGCCGGAGTACGAAACTGTAGATGATCTAGGTGAAATGGTATCAACATATTCTGCCAGTATTGCTGCGTTTGGTTATTCTGAAAAGATTGACCTCTTGGTGTCGCTTCATGATTATTTTTCTATGGCGATCGGCGACGCCAATTTTTCTCCTTCGGGCGTATGGGATCAGGTGCATCGAGTTGGCCCGACCGAATAATCTCCACACCAATGTCCCCGACCGTGATTGGCACTCGCTTGGGACGCAAGCATCATGAGAGTCCGTCTTGATTTGACTTGGCTTGTGGGGCACTATGAGCATCTTGCGTCATTAGAGCGCCTTGCGCCGACATGATTCTATCGTGATGCTTCCTGGCTGAAGGAGGGCGTGGCGATGCTGATCCCGGTGCAGACGCGGAAGAAGATGATCGCGGCGGTGGAGCGGGGGGAGTCGATCTACTCGGTGGCCCGGCGGTTCGAGGTGACGCCGCAGGGGCTGGGCAAGATGATCCGGACCACCCGTGAGCGGGGCTCGATCGAGCCGATCAAGCCCGGTCCGAAGCGGCCGGTCAAGCTCACGCCCGCCGACGATGCCACGATGCTCGCGCTGATCGAGGCCGACACCGGCATCACGCTCAACGCGATCCGCGCGAAGCTCAGCGTCGAGGTCGCCGAGTCCACCGTGTGCCGTCGTCTCCAGAAGCTCAGGATCTCCTTGAAAAAAAGTCGCTGATCCCGCGCGAGCAGCGCCGCCCGGACATCGTCGAGAAGCGGCTGAACTTCCGCATCGCGCGCCGGTTCGTGCCGATCGACCGGCTCGTGTTCCTTGATCAATCGGGCGCAAAGACGAACATGACGCGGCTGTACGGGCGGTCGCGTGTGGGCGACCGTTGCAACTTCTCGCTGGCGCACGGCCACTGGAAGACCACCACGATGATCAGCGCCCTCCGGGTCGATGGCGTGATCGAACCCGCGACGATGCTCTTCGACAGCCCGATGAACTCGCCGACCTTCGTCGGCTATGTCGGGTGCTGCCTCGCGCCATCGCTGCGGCCGGGCGATGTGGTGGTGATGGACAACCTCGGGGCGCACAAGGCCACGGGCGTTGCCGAAGCGATCGACGCGGCGGGCGCGAGCGTGTGGTACCTGCCGGCCTACTCGCCGGACCTCAACCCCATCGAGAAGCTGTGGAGCAAGATCAAGAGCTGGCTCCGCCGCGCGATGGCCGACACGCTCGACGCCCTGGTGGACGCGGCCGCCGAAGCGTTCAAACGCGTGACGCCGGACGAGTGCAAGAACTACTTCAGGGCGTGCGGATATGAGTCATGATTGTGCAAGATGCTCTAACGCGCACCGTGCTGATCGATTCCGCCGGCGACTCCTGCAATCTCCACATCAAGTCCTTCGGCCTTAACAACCGTCGCTTGCCCACCGGGGACACTGAAACGGGCACATGCAGGCCATTCAGGTAGAGGTCCGGGGTCGCCCGAGCGTATCGGAGCCTTCGGGCATCTCCCGCACCATCATCAACCTCGCTGCCGCGCCTTGCTGCTCCACAACAACGCCCACTCGCGCCACCGCTCATCTCCCCGCAGTGCGATGGTCTCCAGCAAGTGCGCTGTGTCCGGCGTCAGGCGATCCGAACGAACAAGGAGCGATGCCTTGCCCTGGATCGCGGGCAGGTATTCCGGCGAGGCGTCGAGCGCGCTCGCGTAGGCCGAGAGCGCTTCGTCGGTCTTGCCGGCGCGTTCGAGGGTGATGGCGAGGTTGACCCGTGGATCGGGATGCCCCGGCATGAGCCGGCGGGCCCATTCGAACTCCCGCGCCGCGTCGTAGAGCTCGCCGCGTTCGAGCAGGATGATGCCGAGGTTGTTGTGGGCGGGGCCGTGGTAGAGATCAGCGTCGAGTGTTTGGCGGAGCAGGCGTTCGACACGGGCGGTGTCGTCGGCATCGAGCGGTCGCTCGCGCCGGAGCAGCGCCATCGCCTCGGCGTGGAGTTCCTGAGCCCGCTGCGGATCGCGGGGGGCGTCGGACGCCGCCGTGTACGGGCCGGTGGACTTCGATGCGGCGCTGCATCCGTGCAGCGTTCCTCCCGCCAAAGCCAGCATCGCTGCGGAAGCCAACGCGAGCGTATTCCGGCATGGCGCTGGGTGGCGGTGCATCGTGTCCAGATGATACTCCATCACGGCTGCCCTCCGGTGTCCGGCACAGCGGGATCGACGGGCTCGGCCGTGGTGTCCCGGCTGTGGACCGCTTCGAGCGTGAGCTGGGCATCGAAGCGGTTGGTGATGGGCTGATCGGGGCGATCGACGGCCGTGAGACGCAGGCCCGGCACGGACCAGAGGGGTTCCGAGGCCGCCCACTCGTTCAGGAAGACTGCGAGGTCGCCGGGCGCGATCGACGGCAGGGTGAGCGTCACGCGCTGGCGGAGCAAGCCGGTCCGGGCGATCGGCTCAGGCGGCAGCAGGGTCAGATTGCGGGGTTCGAGGCCACGGAGGGATGGCGCAGCTGATGCGGCCGAGCGGGCGATCGCGCGGATCCGCTCGATGAGGTCATCGGCGGGGGGCGGCCGATCGAGGGCGGTGGCGCCTCGGGCTCGGAGCTGGTCGTACTCGGTGAGCTGGGCCGTGATCGCCGCGTGGTCGGCGCTGGCCCTCATGAGCGATTGCTCCGCATCGGCGCGCTGCCGGTGGGCGATGAACAGCAGGCATCCCGCCGCGGCGACCGCGGCCACGAACGAGGCCCTGAGAATGCGCTCGGTGCTGGTCATCATGGCGCGGCGGCTCCCTGATTGGCGAGCGAGGGTGGGCTGGCCCCGGAGCGATCGCCCGGAGCGCCGACCGACCGCTCCGTCGTTGCCGGATCGGCGACCGCGAACTCGAACAGGAAGGGCTGCGCATCGCCGCGTGGGTCGGCGTAGCGGTACGCGATGCGGGCCCAGCCGGGATGGAACGCATCCAGCGCAGCGCGGAGCCGCTCGGCACTGTCGATGTCGGCGGCCCGGCCATCGATGGTCAGTCGTTGAGGCGTGAGAACGATCCGCTCGACGGCGATGCGTGGGCCGCTCGGCCACGCGCCGAGCAGGCTCTGCCACGGAGCGATCACATCGCCATCGAACCCGTCGACGCCCGCCGGCGCAGCACGTGTGCGGCGGAGCCGGTTGAGCTCGGAGGCGAGCCGAAGGCGCGGGTCGATCGCGGTCGCTCGGTCATAGGGCGGAGGCAGCGCCCCTCGGAGCCGTGCATCGGTCTGGAGCCGCAGCGCCGCCGCATCCTGTCGCATCGAGTCGCCATGCTCGCGCCAGCGGTGGGTGAGCACCGCGCTCGTGGCCAGGATGCCGATGGCCAGTGCCGCATAAGCGAGTTGCCGCCGGCGTCGATGGGAGGGTGGTTCCAGCGCTCCGGTGCGGAACTCGAACAGCGCCGAAGGCGGAGGCGGTGAGTCACCCAGCGCATCCGTGACGGCTGTGGGCAGTGATTCCGGATGAACCGAACGCGGCGTCGGCGTGCCGCCCGCGATGATCGCGTCCAGTTCATCGCGCTCCATGGCGCACACCACGACCGTGCGACCGATCCGTACGGCCCGCATCTCGGCCCGATCGAGCGGGAAGGGCAGGAACGGCTCAGCCGCCGCCGCGACCGCTGGCGGCGAGGCGTTGGCGGGCAGGTCGCTCAGGATGGCCCAGGCGCACCGATCGGCCCCGACCCGCACGGTGGTCCCGGAGTGGGGCGTCGGCCGAGATGTGGGCGCGTGGTCACGGGTCATTCCGGAAGGCCCAGGGTGTGTTGCCGGCCGGCGAGGTCGAAGGTCGCGGCCCGCCTCGAGACAGCGATCAACCGGGCGCCCGAACCGGTGGCCTGATCGATGTCGAGCCGGAGGAACTCATCGGCGATGAGATCGTGCACGAACGCGGCGGCCGGAAGGCCGGTCGCATCATCGATGATCGCGACCAGACGGAGCTCCAGCCGCGGCGGCGGGGCTGGCAGTGGCGCTGCCGAGGGCACCGATGGCGGCGGGATCAGTGGCCGCCGCAGCGCGGCGGTGCGAACGGCTTCGGGAAGGGGGGGGCGCGATGCCGCGGTCGCCAACTCCGCTGGTCGACTATCAACGAGTTGGTCTGATCGCATCGGTGTCGCAGGCATCGGCTCGGATACGCCAGGCCCCGAAGGCCAGACCATCACTGCCAGCGGAGCGATGGCCGCGACGGCGATCCACCCCATCGGATGCACGCGCTCCAGAGCGCGGGATAACCGGCCGCGTGCCGCGATGGGCATGGGCGTGGCCGAGCGCGTGGATGGGGGCCGTCGTGCGGTCATGGGGATGCGGGTTCTCCGGCACTGGATGGTGGGGGGAGGGATTGGCTGGATGCGACCCGCCACGCCGAGGGCTCCGCGATTGTTGCCTCGATCGTGCGGGCCCGCCGGGGTGATCCCTGGCCTCGGCGCTGGATCTGGGCGGCGTCGGGCCGAGGGGTCACGATGTGCCAGGAGCGTACGGTGTGGCTCGCGAATGTCACATCGATCAGGAGACCGATGGCCGTGGAGCGATCGGTCAGCGGCACGAGCCGCGTCGCCTCATCGTCGGCGATCTGGCGTTCTCGTGCCTGGATCAGTGCCCGAGCGCTGTCGGGTGGAAGCGGGAGGTCGCGTCGCCGCGCATCGATCACCGCGCGGCCGTGCTGGGAGTCGAGCCCGAGCAGCGCGGTTTCGAGCAGGTCGATTGGGGCCGTGGCGATGTTGAGCGCGCCATCGCCGCCGGTCGTCACCCAGTGCGTCAGGGCCTCGGCGCATCGGGCTTCGGAGGCCGGATCGTCCGGGTGCAGCGCGTGGCCACCGGTTCGCACGAGGCTTGTGAGCATCGGCGGCGGGAGCGGTATCGCCGCGTCATTCTGCCGGCTCGCCGCCCGACGGTCCAGCGCCCGGTCGATGGCGATGGGATCCAGGGCCTGCGCGATCGCCGGTGGCAGCGCCTCGGCCACGATCGCCCGGTGATAGCGCACATGCAGCCGGCCCGAGAGATCGACCAGCCAGACTCGAACGCGCGCGCCCTGCATCCCGCTCGATGCTTCGGACTCGGTGGACGGATCCAGAGACTGATCCAGGACGAGCTGCCACCCCGGCCGGATCGTGAAGTCGGAACCGGGATCGAGAGTGAGCGCTGGGGTGCTTTCGTCGGAATTCGCCTGTGTGGAACCGAGGCGAGCGGCAACCACGGCGGCGATGTCATCGGCGATGCACGCGGCCGCAGCGCGCTGGTGACCGAGCATCGCGTGTGAGCCGGTGTTCCACGAACGGGTCAGAAGCACCGGGCCAACGGTCGCGATCGCGAGCAGCAGCACCAGGACAACCAGCAGCGCCACGCCCCGGCGTGGCTGCGGATCGGTCTGGATGGGTTGCTGGTGGTTCGTCATGGAGGGGATCGCACCGCGCTCGTGTTATGGGAGCGCATCGGATGTCGCAGCGAGGCGCTTAGGCAGACGGACAGGCAGGCGTGCGGACGAGCCGTCGAGGGCGATGAGCTCGATGAGGATGTACCGGGGCAGTTGCGCTTGCGGATCAGTCTGCCCCGATCGGGTCTGACCGACGGTGGTTGCCCATGTCACCGGATCCATGTGTTGCATGGTCAGCGCTGCGACGCCGGTCACCACCGTTCGCTCGCTCGGCGGTGCGCCGACGGGGCCATCGACGGGTTGGCTGGTGCGCACGAGTTGGTCGCCGTCGGGGTCGATGCTCCAGCGCACCCGCTGCCATCCGGTCGCGGTGTGGCCATCGCCCGATGGGATCCGGTTCGCGGTGATGAATTCCAGTGGCTCACTCGGCAAGCCGGTCAGATCGAGCCATCCCGGCGCTGGTTCGCTCAGATCGTCGGCCAGCGCATCCAGGGCGCGTTCGAGCGCCCCGCGTCCAGCGTCGGTGCCAATGGCCCGCTCGGCGTGCATCCAGCCGACCGACAATCCCGCGATCGCGGCCGCGAGCAGCGCCAGCAGGACCGTGGCGGCGAGCGCTTCCACGAGCGTGAACCCCGCGCGATGGCGCGCGACCGATCGCGGCTTGGCGTGTCGGAGGCGCTGACTCATTGCGTCTCACCTTCCTCAGTATCCGCGACAGGACGAGTTGTCGGAATCGCCCGCCACCACACGATGGGATCATGGCTCTCGGTGGCACCCCCGGGGCGCGCGGCGAAGCGCAGCACTGTCACGGCGAAGTCTCCGCCGGCTGCCACGGGGCCATCCGGATTCGGGATGGTGTCGTGGACTGGCTCGACCGGCGCGATCTCGACGATCCACACGACGCCCTCGACCTCGATCGATGAACCCGTGATCTCTCCGATCGGATCCGCGGCGCCGTCTGATGAGGACCGCTCCGAGCTCCACGCTCGATCGAACTCAGCGTTCGCAACGGCCATCACCATGGGCGCCAGTGCCAGCATTCGCCGATGGCGATCCGCATCCGCCAGCGAGCGCAGAACACTCACCGCGGCGGCGCCCACCGCGGCGAGCAGCGCTGCCGCCACGAGCACCTCCAGCAGTGTGAGGCCACAACGGGGCATTACGGAGCCACCTCCCCATCACGCCCCAATGCCCGGTCATCGATGATCAACTGGCCCGAGATCCCGAGCCACCGCAGTTGCGCTGCGACCGCATCATCTCGTCGCACGACGATCACAACATCCGCCGACCGACCGCGGTGATCGAACGCCAAGATCCCCTCCTCGCCGCCGGCGCCATCCTCTGTCACAAGTTCAATATGCCATGGTCGCGCGAGCGACAGAACGGCGCGTGGGCTCCCCATTCTTTGATCACCATCAACGGCTCCGGCGCGCAAGCGGAGCGCCCGTCCATGATCTTCGGGTGTGATCGACGCGCCGCCGGAAGTCACCGCGATGAGGCGGGCCCGATCCAGCGCGGCATGGATGCGGATGATGGTCGGGCGTGGGTCATCGCCGCTCCGCTGCAGCAACGCCAGGCCCGACATCGCGGCCAGCGACAGGATCAGCAGCGCTGCGAGCGTTTCGATCAGCGTGAGTCCATGGGCGGCGCCGGTCCGTGCCATCGGTCGGGTGCTCCGAGCGGGGATGCGTGGCAATCAGTGCAGATGCGATGATGAGGTTGAGGGGGGAAGTTGGGGGGGGGCGGGGTCAGGGGGCGTTGTGGTTGGCGGTATCGCGGAGCTGATCGGAGAGGATGTCGGCGGCGTCGGTGCCCGGTTCGCCGCCGGGCGCGCCGTCGGAGCCGTAGGAGACGACTTGGTAGGGAGCGCTGTTGGGACCGGGCACGATGTACTGATAGGGATTGTCCCAGGGGTCGATGAGCTTGTCGGGCTGCAGCAGCGGCGTGGCGCGCCCGGAGATCGGGCGCGTCAGCGCGATCAGCCCATCGCCCATCTCCGGGTACGCGCCGGTCTCGATCGCGTGGGTCTCCAGCGCCTGCACGATCGCGGCGATGCCGCTCTTGGCCAGCTCGCGGCGGGCGCGGCCGACCTGGCCGCCGAATGAGTACACGAGCGTCGCGGCGATGAGCCCGAGGATGACCACGACCGCGAGGACCTCCACCAGCGTCATGCCGCGAGGATGGGTGTGCGGCTTGGATTGTTGTGACGCGTTGGGATTGATCATGGGGTCGCTCGATGTTGGTCTGCCGGGGCGATCGTCGGTCACTTTGTCGGTCGGTGGCTGCTTCGATCGGTCGGACGCAGGACGGACCGCGTGTTCACTCCGCTTCGGTGCATGCTAGAAGGTCTGTGCCAGGCGGAGCATGGGCGCGATCGCGGCGTACACGACGATCCCGATCAGGGCGGCCATGGCCAGGATCGCGGCCGGCTCCAGCGCGGCGGCCAGCCGCGTGATCATCCGCTCGGCCGAGGCGTGCTGGCGTTCCGAGAGTGTTTCCAGCACGGCCGGGAGCTCTCCGGACTGCTCCCCGACCGCGATGACCCGCACGAACACCGGCTCGAACACCGCCGATCGTTCCAGGGCCGGGGCGATGTCAGCGCCCGATCGCAGATCGGATCGCAGTTCCGTCAGGGCCGTGCGCATCGCCGCGTTGCCGACTGTGGGGATCGCGAGCCTCAGCGCCTCATCCAGCGGGATGCCACCTCGGAGCAATCGTGAGAGCAGGCGTGCCAGACGGGCGGTCTGGGATCGCCGGAGCACCGGTCCGGCCAGCGGCATCAAGAGCCTGAGCCGGGCCAATCGCGGTGTCCACAGCAGCCAGGCGATGCCGGACAGGGCCATCACAATGCCGATCACTGCCATCATCCAATGCTCCCGGATCAGCGCGCCGCTCGCGAGCAGGGCGTCCGTCGCCGCCGGCACCGGCACGCCTGCATCGCGCAGCACGCCGACGAGCTGCGGGAGCGTCACGGTGGCGAGGAACACGGCGACGCCGACCCCGAGCACGAGCAGCAGCACGGGATACGCCAGCGCCGCTGAGAGCTGGGTCTTGAGCTCATCGCCGCGGGCGCGCTCGGCGGCGAGCTCCGCGCAGGTCTGGCCGAGCGAGCCGTTGGCCTCGGCCGCATCCAGCAGCGCCCGGTCGGCCTCGGAGAACCACTGGGGGTGGTCGTGGGCCGCGCCCGCGAGGCTCTGGCCACGGCGGACCGCATCGGCGAGCACCCGCGACAGCGAGCCCGCGGCTCTGCGATCAAAGGTGCTCGCCAGCGTGTCCAGCGCTGCGACCAGGGGTGTGCCCGTCAGCAGCAGCATCGAGAGCCCCTCGTACCACTCCACGCTCGCGGCGGTGTTGCGGCCTCGCTGCCACCGCCGGAGCACTCCGCCGAGCGCATCTCGGATCCCCGCGGGCAGGCGGATCGGGTGTTGGCCGGCGCCGCCGACGGCCGCGATGGACTCGGCGAGCAGACCGGTGGACCGCAGCGTCGCCCGGGCGGCGGCGGGGCTGTCGGCGGCGATCTCGCCGCGGCGGCGGGCGCCGGTGCCCAGTTCCAGCGCTCGGTAACGGAACACGGCCATCAGCGGATCTCCGTGCCCGGATCACGCGGAACCGGCTCGCTTGTCGCTGGCGCTGCGACGCCTGTGGTGAGGCTCGCGGCTCCGAAGACCTCGGCATCCTCGATGAGCGTGACCCGGTCGACCTCCTCGAGCGTTGTGATGCCCGCATCGACGAGCGCGAGCCCGCTCTCGCGGAGCGTGCGCATGCCCGCGGACCGGGCCGCCTGGTGCAGCGCGGCCAGCGACGCATCGCCGGCGACGAGCTCGCGGAGCGCACCGTCCATGGTCAGCAGTTCGAAGAGCCCGACCCGTCCCTTGAAGCCGCTGCCCAGGCAGTGGATGCAGCGCTGGCCATCTGAGGATCGTCCAGCGCCCGCGCACGCGCCGCAGAGGCGTCGGACGAGCCGCTGCGCGAGCACGCCCAGCAGCGAGGCGTTGATGAGGTAGCCCTCCACTCCGAGATCGCGCAGCCGCGTGATGGCGCCCGCGGCGGAGTTAGTGTGCAGCGTCGAGAGCACGAGATGGCCGGTCAGCGCCGACTGCACCGCGATGCGGGCGGTCTCGCCATCGCGGATCTCGCCGACCATGATCACATCCGGGTCCTGGCGGAGGATGTGCCGCAGTCCGGTCGCGAAGGTCACGCCCTTCTTGGTGTTGATCTGCGACTGGCTGATGCCCGAGAGCTCATACTCGATGGGATCCTCCAGCGTCATGACATTGAGCTCGCCCGTGCACACGAGCCTGAGCACCGAATAGAGCGTGGTCGTCTTGCCGGATCCGGTGGGCCCGGTGACCAGCGCCATCCCGTGGGACATGCCGCAGAGGCGCTTGAACCGCGATTCGATCGCCGGGTCCATCCCCAGCCGCGGCAGCTCGAACAGGTCATCGCGCCGTTTGTCCAGCAGCCGGATCACGACGCGTTCGCCCTGGGCCGTGGGCAGGCTGGAGAGCCTGAGGTCGATCTCGCGGGTCCCGATCGTGACGGTGGCGCGGCCATCCTGGGGCAGCCGCCGCTCGGCGATGTCCATGCGGCCCATGACCTTCACGCGGCTGGTCAGCGGCGCCAGCGCTTCGATCGGCAGACGCCGGGCCTCGTGCAGCACACCATCGATCCGGTAGCGGATCGCGACGGACTCGTGCTGCGGCTGGATGTGCACATCGCTGGCCTCGCGGCGGAGCGCATCGAAGAGGATCGCGTTGACCAGCCGGACCACCGGGGCCCGCCCGCTCGTGGCCAGCAGATCGCGTTCGGAACGCTCCAGAGCGGATGCGAGCCGGGCTGGGTCGAACAGGTCCTCGTCGGGTGATTCGTCATCGCCATCGCTCGCCGCTGCGGTGTTCACTTCGCTCGATGCGGCGTCGGCCAATTGCTCTGCGACCGCATCGAACGCGTCGGCCGCCGCCTGAGAATCCAGCACGCACGCGTGGATGTGAAGTCCGAGCCTGGCCCGGAGGTTGTGCAGCGCCAGCGGCCAGCCCGGACGGTCCGCGATCAGTACCCGGGCGCACGCATCGGGCGAGGGGCGCGGCAGCGGCGTGATCGACCAGTGCCGCGCGAACTCGATGGGGATGCGGGCGCTGAACCACGCGAGGTCGTCGGGATGGTGTGCTGCGGCCTGCATCGTCGGGCTGTCCGCCTTCAGAGTGCTGTGGGGACGGATACTGGGGGTGATGGCTCCCCGGGATCGATGCTATTCGATCCAGCGCGGCTCGATCCGCGGGTGGCCATCGTCGGGCAGCTGGCCCTCGACGATCGCCTTGGCCGAGAGCAGCCGCAGGTCTTCGAGCATCGCATCCCGCAGGATCTGGGCGTTGATGAACACATAGAACCGGTCCCGCGAGCTCGACTCGCTGGTGGTTCCGAACAGCGGCCCGATGAGCGGGATCTGGCCGAGCACCGGCACCCGGCTCTCGCCCCGGCTGCTGGCCTCGTTGAGCAGCCCGCCCACGACGACCGTGAACCCATCCGGGACGGTGACCGAGCCCTCGATGGTGTTGGTCTGCCGCGGCGGCGGGAGCACGCCGCCATCCTCGGTGATGATCGACTCGCCGGTGAAGGCGCTGAGCTCGACCGCGTAGCGGAGCACCAGGTCCTCGCCCGCGGCGATCCGCGGCGTGACGGTGATGGTCGTGCCCGCCTCCGACTCGCCGCCGAAGGAGGTCGTCGCCACCGTGTTGGACGCGTTGATGCTCGTGAACGGCCGGGTGGCGACCGATCGGACCGACGCGGGCTCGTTGTTGTTGGTGACCACCATGGGCGTGCTGATGTTGCGGCCGCGGTTGACCGTCCGCAGCGCTCGCAGCGTCACCGAGTAGTCGCCCGGTCGGATCACGATGCCAGTGAATCCCGTGCCGGTGGCCAGCGCGCCGCTCCCGGCCTCGCTCGCGAGCCCGAAGAGCGAGGCGAGGTTGATCGAGGTCTGGCCGGCGTCGAACTGGGTCTGGAGTTCGGCGCCGAACGAGAGCGCCTCGCTCTCGCTCATCGTCAGCAGCGCCACCTCCAGCATCACCTGCGGCTCGCGGCGATCGAGCAGCGCGATGAGCTCCCGGATCCGCTGGTGCATCTCGGGCAGCGCGAGCACCACGAGGCGGTTGAGCCGGAGATCGGTCTCGATGCGCGGCGGCTCGATGGCGCTGATGAGCCGCGGGCCGGCGTCGGCGCCGGCGCTCGCGGTTGTCGAATTGGAGATGGCGTTGGCGTTGGTTCCGGCCGGCTCGAACAGGCCGGCATTGTCGTTGGATTGTGATGTCGGCTCGGTGGCCAGGAGGCGTTCGAGCGTCTCGCGCACGGCCTCGGGATCGCGGTGGCGGAGCTCGTAAGCGATCAGCTGCGGCCGGCGCACCTCGCGGGTCGCCGAGAGCGTGGCGACGAACGATTCGAGCTGGGTGTGCCCGGCCGGGGTGGCTTCGACGATGACCACGCCCGTTAGCGCATCGGGCACGACGCGTGTGAGGCGGCCGGACTCGCCCGCGAAGGCGGTGAGCGTGGAGGCCAGTCGTTCGGGATCGACGCCCGGCAGCGCGTAGGTCTGGATCGTGCGGTCGGCCGGCGCATCGAGCCGCCGCACGAGGGCTTCGGCGGCCTCGACCTCCGTGGCTCGTCCCCGGATCACGATCTCCTGCCGGGGCGCGAGATCGATCGCCCGGAGGAGCTCGGTCGGATCGGTCGTGGCGGGCGGACGCAGCGAGCGCCACCGCTCGATCGCGGCCAGCGCTTCGGCCGGCGGGATGTGCGTGAGGTGGATCGTGCGCTCTTCAATCAGCGGGCTCGCGGTGTCCAGGGCATCCCCGAGGCGCAGCGCATCGCCCACGAGCGTGCGGGGACCCTTGATGCGAAGGTACGGGCTCTGGCCGACGGCGGCGACCACACCGCCGCCCGCATCGACCACGGGCTGGAGCATGGTGACCAGCGGCTCCGGCCGCGTGCCACGCGGCCGGACGAACACCTCGATCACGCTGGCACCCGGCGCGGCACTGGCGGCGTCGTCCACATCCAAATTCCAGCCGTCGAGGATGATGGGCGAGGTCGCGATGCGGCCGACGCCCTGCTGCTCGCCGCGGACGATGCGGAAGATCTGCGCCCTTGGATCGAAGAGCACCTCGAAGCCACGCGTCCGGAGCGTGGCGGTGGTCAGCGCCCACAGCCGATCGACGGGCAGGCCATCCTGGAGCCGGAGCGTGATGGTCTCGTTCTCGATGAGTCTGGTGTCGTACAGCACATCGATCGCGAGGCGGCTACTGGCCAGTTCGATGAGATCACGCAGCGTGATGGTGCCGGGCAGTTCAATGCGCTCGCCGATGTTGGATGCGGCGGCATCGGGTGCGGGGGTAGCGGGGGGGGCAGGGGGTGCGTTGCCATTGGCGTTGTTCTGCGCCGGCGCCGCTGCGGCAACCAGCACTGAGACACTCGCGGACAGCGCGAACACGAAGATGCGGTGTCGGCGAACGCGAAGCACTGTGAATCGCCGGGACGAAGCAACTCGGGACGACTGCGAGCGGGCTGGCACGGCGGTGTTCATGCCCCAAGCGTATCCGAAGTACAGGCCGCTACGGGCACTCGTCGGCCTCTGGGAGCCCCGACCCCGAGCGGCCCGGATCCTGCTCATTCCATTCCCGCGGCGATGGCCTGTGCCCACGCGGCGGAGACGGCGGCGATGTTGGCGGCCTGGTTCTGGATCGCCACCGACACGGCCTGCCCTGCGTTGAAGCCATTGAGCAGGTCCTGCATCTCGGATGGGAACGCCTGCCCCGCCGAGTCCGCGGCGGCTTTGGCCCGCAGGAGCCGGTTGAGCGTGGCGGCCTCATCGGCGTCGAAGCCGCCGAGTCGGTACGCCGGAGCGGCCGCGAAGGCCTGATCGACCGTCGCGAGCGCCGACAGGGTCGACTCCATGGCGTCCGGGGCCGCGGCGATCGCGGCGGCCCGAACGCCCGCCAGCCAGACGGCCTGCTCGGATTCGAGGCTCTGCAGGGCGGATTGCTCGGTCGCGAGCTCGGTGATCTGCTCGTTGGTGGCCAGTCCCGCGGTGACCGTTCGCTGCAGGCTCTGGATCAGCGCCCGCTTGGCGGCGATGGCGCTGTGGGTGGTGCTGAACTCGTCGTAGCCGGCCTCGGCGGCGCCGGCCCCGGCCGCGAGGATGGCGCTGGTGTTGTCGGCGTTAGCGCCCGCGGCGGCGAGCACCTCGGGGATGAGCCCGGCCATCCGCAGGGCCGCGTCGAGCTGGGATGCGGTGGGCGGTGCGGGCTCGGGCGGATCGGCGATGGCATCACGCTGCGGGACCGCGAAGGAGGCGATGACGATGAGGGCCGCGAGCACGAGGCCCCCGGCGAGGCCGATGGCGATGCGTCCGGCGTTGTTCTGGATGACGGGCGGCATGGATCGGGATCCTTTCGTGAACTGAGGATCTGGACCGAAGAGCAAACACCAAACTCCCAACACCCCAGGCTCTCGTGTGCAAGGACTTATGTGCAATCACTCATGAGTCGCCCGTCAGCGCCCGCAACGGAGCGCGCGGGACGATGCGTGGCTTGCATCGGACCGATGAAGATACCGCGCCACCCGCCCCCGCCAAACTCATTTCCATCGCTGGGCCAAAAATCTGCACATTCTTCGCGGACCAGTGTGGAAGCAACTTGCGTGCGTCGGGTCCGTGCGCATGCTGTGGTGTTCCTGAGATCGGCGCACGCATCGATGTTCGTGCGCCTGCCTCCACACTCTGCGTTGATCGCGCACCACCGTGGCCGGCATCGCTGTGCCGGCGCGGACCGCGATCATGGCGCTGGCCCGTCCCGGACACCCTCTTGCTCAGTCAGTGAGGTGCGACGATGGCTCGTTCTTTCCCGCGGTCTTTCCGGCGTTCTTCCCGATCTGGCGCATCCGCCCTGGCCTTCGCAGCGGCGATCAGCTCCGCGTGCATGGGTGTGGCCGTGACGCACGCCGCCCCGCTGCTGGAGGTGCACGATGCCTCGCTGACGGCGTACCCGCCGGCGGCGGCGACGCCCAAGCAGGATGTGCGTCCGGTGGCCGCGCACCGCGGCACGGCCATCGAGGGCTCGGTGCGCTCGGGCGGGTTCTTCGGCTTCGCGATCGGGGCCAACACGCTGGGCGCGGGCGGCGCGGGCAGCCCGTGGAACGGCGAGCTGCGTGTGGACACCGGGGGATTGCATCCGGTGGCGATGGACCTGGCGGTGCCCTCGGAGGGGCCGGTGTGGTCGGTGATGCGCTCGTTCAACGGCCAGCAGGCGACCTCGGGCGGGTCGGCGCGGGTCAGCGATGGCCCGATGGGCACGAACTGGTTCATCGGGCTGGCGCCCGAGCTCGTGCTTAGCGGCTCGGGCGATGCCGCGATGGCGCACATCGTGTACGGGGCCGATCGGTACATCGAGTTCCGGGTGGTCCTCGATGAGGAGGATCCCCCGCAGCCAACGGACACCTACCGCGGGACCAACGGTGCGGCGGGGGCGCTGGTGTTCGCGGCCGGGGCCGTGGACCAGCCGGACACGTACACCTACTACGACGCGGTGGGGAACCGGGCGGTGTTCTTCGGCTTCGATGGCGATGCGGCGCCGGCCGAGGGCATGCTCTGGAAGATGATCAACACCGCCGGCGATGTGGCCTACATCGGGCACGAGACGGATGGCGCGCAGGCCATCGCGGATGGCTTCGATTCGGTCACGGGGCTGCCCGAGTTGTTCTACCAGGGCGACAGCGTCCGGCTCACCGCGACCTACACGACGATCGACTCGGTGGTGCGGCTGACCTCGGTCGAGGCCGAGCACAAGACCGGCGGCACCTGGGCGAGCCCATCGGGGCTGACAACGCTCTCGGAGGCTGTGTACGAGTACTACGAGTCCGGCGATGCCTCGGGGATTCTCGACCACGGCCAGCCCGGCGACCTGCAGCGGGTGACCGTGACCGAGCGGCTCAACGATGATGGCGATGAGTCCACGCACGTGACGCTGTACCGCTACTACGGCGCCAGCGCGTACCACGCGACGACGCACCCGGGCGTGGCCGGCGCGATCAAATCCATCACGGAGACCGCGGGCTACACCACGGCGGACCTGGCCGATGACAGCACCTTCAACGACTCGCTTCTCTCGATCAGCGATGGATCGCTCGCGCAGTACACGAGCGTGGTGGCCGAGTACGATGCGAACGGCCGCGTGAAGAGCCTGTACCGCAACGGCGAGTGCGGGTGCGGCGGCGGTGCGATCAACGGCGTGATGGCCTACGAGTACGGCACCAACGGCTCGTTCTCGGGCGGCGCGGGCTACGACACCGCCTGGCTCAATCGCACGATCGCCGAGTACCCCGGCGGCCTGCACCGCACGGCCTACTTCGATGAGACCGGCCAGCCGCTCTCGACGGTCGACAGCGAGGGCGATCCCGGCAGCGCCAGCGTGTTCTTCGTGACCGAGATCACGCGGAACGCCGATGGCCAGGTGACCAGCATCGCCAGCCCCACCGCGGTGACCGGCTACACGCACGGCACGGGCGCGATCACGACCTCATCCTCGGCCGGCCTCGCGCACGCGATGGTCCGGTTCTCGTCGGGCGACACCGACGGGTTCTTGCAGCACACGCAGCACGAGCAGGGCAAGGGCTCGGCCAATCAGTACTACGACGCCTCGCTCACGCTGACCACCCAGACGAAGTCGCTGCCCGACTACGACCTCGTGCGTCCGATGGCCGCCTCGCAGACCCGGTACCCGGTCGAGGGCACGGTGACCACGGGCGGTGAGACGACCTCGCTGGCCTATACCTGGCACACGGGCGATGCGGCGCTGATCCCGGCGCGGATCACGACCACCATGCCGGTGGTCGCCACGGCCAGCAACGGGCCGAACAGCGCGATGTCCTCGGCGACCTATCTGGACGAGCGGGGGCGGGCCTGGTTCTCGACCTCGACCGACGGGCTGATCAGCTACACCGAGTTCGATGACCGTGGCCTGGCGGTGACCCGGGTGTTCGATGCCGACCTCTCGCACGGGCGGTTCTCCTCGATCTCGCTGCCCTCGGGCCTGAGCGCCACGGGCACGCCCGATGAGCGGGTCACGACGATGACCTACGACCACCTTGGCCGGATGCTCACCAGCACCGGCCCGAACGGCCTGGTGCGCACGGTCTACCGCACGGTGCTGGCCAACCGCGACATCGTCACGCTCTCGATCCCGCACCGCTCGGGCTCGACGAGCTACGGGCCGGTGAGCGTGTCGGTGACCAACACCGCCGGGCGGCCCGTGGCCGGCGGGCTGATCGCGCTGGACAACAACAGCACCACGCAGGCGCTGGCGGGCTGGATCGATTCGGCCGAGAGCAACCTGCTCGATGCGTTCGATGTGACCAGCGCGGACCTGCTGCGGCTGCGCAGCTCGATCTACGACGGATCGGGAAGCCGCGTGCTCATCTCGCGGACCTACACCGCCCTGCCGGGCTCATGGCCGGGATCAACCTCCGACTACGACGCCTCCACCGTCGAGCACGGCATCTGGGGCGTGGTCCGCTCGGAGACGCCGGATGGGACCATCAGCCGCAGCGTGTACAACTACCGCGGCCAGGTCACCGCGAGCTGGATCGGCACGGATGACACCTCGTGGAACGACAGCACCGGCGGCGGCAACATGACCAAGACCGCTGTCACGGCCTACGCCAACACCAACCACGGCTCGGGGCTGCCGACCTCGATGACCCGCGACCCCGATGGCAACTGGGGCACCACGGGCGACCAGCGGACCAGCTCGTTCCTGTACGACTACCGCAACCGCCGGATCGTCACGGTCAACCCCACCGCCCCGCACCAGGTCGTCAAGATCGACAACCTCGGCCGATCGATCGCGGTGGGCGGCTACTCGGCCTCGGGCTCGCTCACGGCGGCCACGGATCCGACCAGCGTGACGACCAGCCGGATCACGCTCTCCGAGTCATCCTACGACGAGCTCGGGCGCGTGTTCCGCACGACGCGGCACAACATCACGCAGTCGACGGGCGCCAGCGCCGACACGCTCACCTCGGACACCTGGTACGACAGCGATGCCGGCCGCGTGATCAAGGTCAAGGGCGAGCGGCTGTCCAAGACCACCTACGACCGCCACGGCAAGGCCACGCGGCAGTACGAGCTGGCGGCCGACAACGATGGCACCACCTACGCCAACATGGAGGGCGTGTCGGGCGACATCGTGGTCGCCGAGTCGCACACGGTCTACGACGATGAGGACAAGGTCATCATGACCGCATCCCTGTCGCGGCACCCGAACGACTTCGGGGCCTCCGAGACCACCGGCCCGCTGGACACCAACGCGGATGCGGATGAGACGGTGTACACGGCCGGCAACCTCGAGGGCCGGATCCAGATCACGGTCTACGAGCACGATGGTCTCGATCGTCTGATCGAGTCCGCGGCGGTGGGCGACAACGGCGGGGCGACCTTCACGCGCTCCTCGCTCTCGGCCCCGATGACCCGCTCGGACACGCTGCTGGTGAGCACCACGGCCTACGCCGATGATGGCGGCGTCGACACCGTGACGGATCCCAAGGCGATCGTCCGCGCGCTGACCCGCGACCACGCCGGTCGCACCACCATCGAGATCGACGACTCGACGGGCCTGGCCCGCGAGACGCGGTACACCTACGCCGATGGCCTGCGGACCGAGGTCATCGCCGAGAACGGCGGCAGCGATCAGATCACGACCTACACCTACGGCATCGCCAAGGGCGCGGGCGCGACCGACTCGGGCTTCGCGGCCAACAACGTCCTGTTCAAGGTCCTGTACCCGGACTCCGGCGGCGCTTCGGACGCGGTGTTCCACGCCTACAACGCGCTGGGCGAGCAGATCTACATGAAGGACCAGGCCGGCAGCGAGTTCTCGTACCTCTACGACGATGCCGGGCGCCGGACCGAGGCGATCCTCGACACCGTCGCCAGCGGCTACAACGGCACCGTGCGGGCGCAGGTCTGGACCTACACGCCCCGCGGGCAGGTCGAAGAGGTCATCCAGTACTCGGCGACCACCAACCGCGATCCGAGCCGCGAGCTCGACGGGCTGATGTACATCTACGACGGCTGGGGCAACGCCACGCACATCCACCAGGACATCAACACCCGCGTCGACACCGTCAGCGGGGACCACGCCACAGTCCAGTACTTCTGGGACAAGTCCACCGGCGTGTCGGGCAACGGCCGCCAGACGCTCCGCCGCTCCAAGATGCGGCTGCCCAACGACAACGATGTGCTCTTCAAGTACGACAACGAGTCCGGCTCGGCCGGCGGCTCGGCCAACCTCTCGCGCGTGTCCACGATCCGGCACGATCCGTTCAACCTCGGTACCGGCACGCTGATCGCCACCTACGACTACGCCGGCTCCACGCTCGCGGGCACGCACCTGCACGAGCCCGATGCCCGCACCCGCCTGCACGATGGCAGCGGTGGCTACCCCAACCTCGATCGCTTCAACCGCGTGACCACCTCGGCCTGGCACTCGCTCAACGCCGGGGCCGATGTCTACGACCTCGATGTCGCGTACGACCGCACCTCGGGCATCACCTCCATGGTCGATCAGGTCTACGCCGACCGCTGGTCGAGCGTGTACACGCTCGATGACCTCGCGCGCATCTCCGACGCCCAGTTCGGCACCTACACCGGCGGCTCGATCACCACGCTGCACCTGCGCCAGCAGCACACGCTCGACATCCTGACCAACCCCACCCTCACCAAGCGCGACCTCAACGGCGATGGCGCCTGGGGTGGCACCGGCGAGTGGAACGATGGGCGGACCTTCTCCTCGTTCAACGAGACGAGCACCCGCGACCTGGACAACACCATCGGCACCACCGGCAACAACTACACCCTGACGCACGACGCCGTCGGCAACCTGACCGAGGCGGGGGTGGACTACGAGTTCGTGTGGTCGCCGTGGGGCAAGCTGATCCAGATCCTCAACACCACCACCAAGGCCGTGGTGGCCGAGTACCGGTACAACGCGCTGGGGCACCGGATCATCCACGCCTGGGATCCGGACGCGGACACGGACCTGGACCGCTACGCGACGATCTTCTCGGACCGCTGGCAGCCGGTCGCCGTCTATCGGACCACCGGCTCGTCCCCGAACGAGGTCATGGACGCCAATCCCAAGGAACAGTTCATCTACCACGCCGCCGGCTTGAACGGCCTGGGCTCGGCGTCGTATATTGACTCCGTGGCCTTCCGCGACAAGAACACCTCGGCCGGCTGGACCGCGGCGGCGGGATCATCGCTCGATGAGCGTCATTACTACCTCCAGAACTTCCGCTCCGACATCGTCGTGATCCTCGATGATGCCGGCGCGATGGTCCAGCACGCGCGGTACACCGACACCGGCTCGCCCTTCGGCATCCCGCTGGGGGATGTGGATGGGAATGGCATTACCGATTCCAACGACACCGGGGCCATCCTCAGTGCCATCAGCGGGTCGTACGCGGTCCGCTTCGATCTGGATCTCGATGGGGATGTGGACGCGGGCGACCTGGCGATCGCCAACGGCGCCTTCGGGGACACGCTGGGGCACAACGCGCTGTCGTTCAACCCCAGCTCCCGCACCGCCGGCGGGCATCGCCTGGGGCTCACCGGCCACACGCACTCGGACCTCAACCACGCGCTGATCGTGATGCGGAACCGCTGGTACTCGGGGGACCTGGGGCGGTTCATGAGCCGGGATCCGATGGGGTTCGTGGATGGGGCCAATGTGTACGCGTATGCCCGAGGAAACGGAGTCAGTGGGAAAGATGCGTATGGATTGATGTGCAACACCCTCAAGCACCCAGTCGAGAGACACAATCCATTTCCCCAGTGGCAGAATGATCCGAATGGCGATCCAAGTTACAATGATCCATTTCCCTTAGATCAATTTACCAATCCATGCCTTCACCCTCTGTCTCAATCGCCGCAGCCATGCAAAACAGACTATTCAATGCCGAATGGATGGCCGCCGCAGTTCCATCAATTTGACTCCTATTGCCAGAAAGAGTGCAATCCACAATTGCAAACACCCCCTCAGTACGGAAAGCCGTCGCCGCAAGGATTTGTGGATTGCCCAAAGACGACAAATTGCCCAGATGGTTTCGTCAATAGCTGCTGTATTTGCCTGTATAACATCTATCGCGAATTGCCGCTACCCGGTCCATTTGACATGCCCAAAGATGAAACAGCGTTTGAGTTTGCAGTGGAATGCGTTGCCGTGCATGAAACAAGCCATGTTCGACAGTGCCAATCGGGATGTTATTATAAACTCCCGCGAGACGATAGAGAATGCCAGGCCTATACTGCCCAGATTGCGTGCCTAACACTAAAATTAGCCCAGTGCCCGAAGAATTCATGCACATTCACGATTCAAAAACTGATTGACCAGCACAATGCCAAGAAATCACAGTTTTGCCCGTAATTTAATGCAAGGTGGTGCAATTATGCAAGGTGCCAAGATGGCGTCCAGTTATCGCTGGCTGATGCTTCTCGCGATGCTAGGGGTGGCGATGATCGGAGTTTGCACGCAACAAGCAGAATCGAGAGGGGCCGAACAAGAAGAAGTTGTGTCTCAACAAAGAATAACAAGCGCGATCACTCACGAGGTGGAATGGGACGATGTGAACGATTCGTGGGTTATGCATTCCTTAGATGTCAATCATAATGTGGTGGCTAGTGCCTATTTTAGTAAACGGCCGATAATGCAAGGTAGCGTGCCGAGCGGACTGTTCGCGAAAGTCAATGTACTGGATATCGATACGCTAATTGGCCAAGGTGTATCCGTTAGCTATTGCGATTTGGACAGCGGGCTCCGCATTGGCATGAAGCGGGAGCGAGAAGATGATGACCATGTAAACCGAGTTGCGATCCTCTTTTTTGACGAAATGTTGTCGAACGCGAAGGTTATTACAACTTACTGTGAAGGCGGAGATCGGTTGCCGTGGAGTACCCGTGTTTGGCCAGAGATTTCCTTGATGCAGGCGATGCAGATTGGGGGCTCAGGTTCTGAGCGATTTGCATTAATATTTGATGCGTATATCAATGATCTTAACACTCGACAATTGATAGCAGTCTACTGTGACACAAATAGATCACATTCAGTGGCTGTGGGTCTGCCGCATGGACAAGCGGAAGATTACCAGATTCTTCCTGTTAAATGCGCCTATGTATTAAATTGCCATGATTTGCCACCGTTCCAGTTTGTCGCATTTGACATTGTTCATTCCGATGAGTCTGAAGTGTACCGCGACACGGGAACAAGCGTATCTCTGATATCTTGCGTTTTTGTGATTTCAAAGTGCGGCGGCGCCACTGACAATTCACGTAAAATTCTACAATCTGTAACATTTGATCGAGTCGGCAACGCGAATGATGTTATAGTTAGTGATATTGGAAACGAGGGAATAGATTTTTATCCTGCCAGTCGACGACAAGTGTTCCCGTCAGGTGGACTTGGTATGCCGTGCAGAGCACTGAATGAATAAGTGCCTAAGACGGTGTCTCACGGGTCGATGGCGATCTCTTGGCTATTATTATAATATCTCTCTCCCGGCAGTTTCCTGAGGCACATGAGCATTGCGACAAGTGTGACAGCGCTTGATGGATGTCGGCAGGTGGCACCACCATCCCTCTCCCGTGCCACCGATGTCGCCTCGATCTCGGTGTCTTGCCGTCACTCAACCACTGAATCCATCCGCCCAGCCCTAACATCACCCCTCCTGTGCGCACAAACGCGCCCCACCTCAAACCCAAATCCCAAAACTCCCACAAAAATCTCTCCCCCTCCCCAACCCCCCACCCACCAACAACTTCCACACTCCCACACCACCCAACCCACCAACTCAACACTCCACACCTACCACATCCGTGCGCACAAACCCGCCCCCCAACCCCAAAGGGCAGACAGGCCCTGTCCGCTATGGACTCGGCGCCAGCGTGACCGCAACCGACGCCATGGAAGTTGGCCGCAAACCAACCCCAGGGCCAACGAGCGGCGGGTGGCATCGAGATCCCCTCCCCCGTGGCACCGACATCGCTTCGATGTCGGTGTCATCCCCCTCCAACTCGTCGATTCCAATCCTGATCGCTACGCCACGATCTTCTCGGACCGCTGGCAACCGGTCGCGGTCTATCGGGCCACGGGCTCATCCCCGAACGAGGTCATGGACGCCAATCCCAAGGAACAGTTCATCTACCACGCGGCCGGCTTGAACGGCCTGGGCTCGGCGTCGTATATTGACTCCGTGGCCTTCCGCGACAAGAACACCTCGGCCGGCTGGACCGCGGCGGCGGGATCATCGCTCGATGAGCGTCATTACTACCTCCAGAACTTCCGCTCCGACATCGTCGTGATCCTCGATGATGCCGGCGCGATGGTCCAGCACGCGCGGTACACCGACACCGGCTCGCCCTTCGGCATCCCGCTCGGGGATGTGGATGGCAACGGCATCACCGATTCCAACGACACCGGAGCCATCCTCAGCGCCATCAGCGGCTCGTACGCGGTCCGCTTCGATCTGGATCTGGATGGTGATGTGGATGCGGGCGACCTGGCGATCGCCAACGGCGCCTTCGGAGACACGCTGGGGCACAACGCCCTGTCGTTCAACCCCAGCTCCCGCACCGCCGGCGGGCACCGCCTGGGCTACACCGGGCACACCCACGCCGACCTCAACCACGCCCTGATCGTGATGCGGAACCGCTGGTACTCCGGCGACCTCGGCCGCTTCATGAGCCGGGACCCGATGGGGTTCGTGGATGGGGCCAATGTGTACGCGTACGCGCGAGGAAACGGAGTCAGTGGGGGGGATCCGATGGGGTTATTGTGCTGCTCGATTGGAGGCGTGATAGAAGGCGGCGAACAGCAACCAGAAGGTGAAGCGCCAGCCGACGGCGAGATACCGGGCCCTGGCGGGAACGGCCCGGTTTGCCGAATAATCCTGCACTATTGGATCGAAGAACTGGATGAGGGGTTTAAGATTTTTACTATTCCTGCGAATTCTCCAGAATGCCGCACTGCTTGGCAAGCCCTTGCTCCAGAAGCAAGAGAGCGTATTGGAGCGGATCTCCTTAAGTGCGCTCGCAAGAGCGTTTGGAAGAAACATGCAACTAACATCAACTGCCCCAGCGCAAAACCATGTTGCTCGGGTGGTGAAGTTAAGGAAAAATCGACACCTGATGATGGCACATGTTGCACAAAGCTTCTCGCACATGACTGCAAAATTTGTTTGACTTTCAAATTTGTCGTGCACACCGCTCAGATTGAAGGAACCGAGTGTAAGGCCTGCACTCTTGATACGCGTCCCGGGAAAGATCTTATATTGCCGTATCCCGTGTACGCTGGTTCGTAGTACTTGAGTAGGACGAGCATATGGCCGCAATCACGAACTACGAGAGTGAATCAGTATGACTGCAACACGATCCGTATTGCGACGGCGGCCAT
Source organism: Phycisphaerales bacterium (assembly GCA_052168315.1). Classification (GTDB taxonomy): domain Bacteria; phylum Planctomycetota; class Phycisphaerae; order Phycisphaerales; family UBA1924; genus JBQLZO01. The sequence continues at coordinate 58,839 of JBQLZO010000024.1, forward strand.
CTCGCATGATGTACGAACTGCTAGTCCGATATTGCATATTTGGGGCCGTGTCGGCCGCATTCTGGATGGCAGTGAATGTCGCGATTTTCTTCATTGGGGACTTTAAAACAGAGCAATTTGGAGAACTCGTCGAGTTTGTTTTGAGTGACGAATCTAGATTCGACGAGCCATTAATTGCAAGCGCTCTCGGCCGAGGTTCTCGCGTGCATCGAATTTATACAATCTCCAGCGGGAGCCTCGATCTATACGTGAAGCAGATGAAGCAGGGTTGGCTGTTAGCATCGACAGGCAACCAACCTCGTTCACTGGAGCAACGGCAAAGAGTAGTTCGAAGAATCGTCGAATCAAACGGATTGAAGTGGCAGGTCTGCAATTCGCAGTCCCATTCGGCATTCGCGAGAATATCTGAGCTGGAAGGCGAGAGATTTGTAACGGCAGGCGGATATCAAATAAACGAAGTGCCACTATTCTGTACAGCCGGGCCGGCAGTCGAATTTGCGGGCGTCTATGAATTTGGCTGGCCTTTGACGCTCTTCAGTACTTCCGTAGATCATAGCATGAACCCGACACAGAATTATTGGCAAAAAAGCCCAGATAAGATTTACAAGAAGGCGGCTGTGTTTCCGCTCCAGCCAAAGTATGCGTCCTGGTTGACGCTGCTTATAATTAGTGTAATAGCCATCCAAGTTATTGTGTCGATCTATGCGGCGGCTCAAATGCGATGGCGGCAAGCGAGGTATAAATGCATACATTGCGGATATGATTGTTCGGGTGCGACTACGGCACTGTGTTCTGAATGTGGCTCGGAACATAGAATTGCCGCTAGCAACAAATCTGTTGTTGTCTGACAAGAATATTTACGCCGAGGTGACTCCGAGTGTTTCCTCCCCGTGGCGGGGTGGTACCAGAATCCCCTCCCAGTGCCACCGTCTATGAAGGCCCTCCCCATGTCAAGCCACTCACTCCCACTTCGACGGGACGCTCCCATTCGTCTATCCGATGCCCGGGCCAACGCCCTGCCCATCGGGGATGTGTTCGAGGTTGGGGGGTGATGCGAGGGGCCGGCCGTCCGATCGACATTCGAGCGTCTTCACGCGCCGTTCTCAAATCCGTCGCCACTCCGAGCTCACCGATCCAGCACGCCGAACCGTCCGCCTCACCGCACGCCCTCAACGACCGCCAGTCACTCCGTTCGTCCGTCCGTTCGCGCTCCCCCTCCATCACGCCGCCATCACCGGACGGCGCCAAGCCCCCCTCTTCCGCGCCACCAAGCACGCCCCGATGCCGCCGTCTCCCCCCACCCCACACCACCATCGAGCCAGTCCCCCGGGCTACCACTTCTCATCTTCACTACTCCTCCTACACAGGGCGGTTGGGCAAGCCGCCAAGGCACACCCGCTCCCCTATGCCCCACTCTTCCCCGTTCATCCAACCCCCCAATAGCACCCCTTCCGTGCGCACAACTCCGCCCCACCCCAAACCCAAGTCCCAAAACTCCCCAACTTTTTCTCCGACCCCCCAACCCCCCACCAATCAACACCTTCCGAAGTGCTACACCACCAACCCACCACAACCCCGCCCCCACACCAACCACATCCGTGCGCACAAACGCGCCCCCAACCCCAAAGGGCAGACAGGCCCTGTCCGCTATGGACTCGGCGCCAGCGTGACCGCAACCGACGCCATGGAAGTTGGCCGCAAACCAACCCCAGGGCCAACGAGCGGTGGAGACCATGGACTCCGGACGCCAAGGCAAACCCGATCAACCGATCAGCTGACAACTGATCGCGCGACCAGCAGCGCCAAAGCACCAGCGCCCCACCCACGGACGGCACCGGCAACCGGCGCGACACATCCTGCTCGGCATAGTTGTGGCGATTCTCGCAGGCATTGGGTAGCACGGCTCATATTGGCCAAGCGGTCCCCGCCGAATGCCGCACTCTGCTCTGAGCAGGATCGGGATGGCAATCGGCCTCTGAACCTCAGAGCGCCCCTGGATCGGCTCGTCATCGTTCTCGATTCCTGCCCAATGCCTCGAACAGGTCGGGCTGGGCCTCGCGCCCCTTGACGAACCCCATCGGCGGACCCACGAGCACCCAGTCGAATCGGCCCTGCCGGACCCGGATGCCGTGGTAGAACCCCATCGGATCGTTGCGGGCGGCTTCGGCGTCGTGCGTCTTCTCGTGGTAGGAGAGGGGGATCCCGTCGAACTGCTCAACGGGCACAAGCCGATAGGCCTCGATCACGAAGTCGGTCGCGGCACCCTTGATGCCGGTGGTGATCCAGAGCTGGCCCTGGAATCGGAACGGCCGGCGGACGGCACCCTCCATGCCGATGCGATCGGCGCTGTAGGCGGCGGAGATGTCGCCCTCGTCGATCGTGCGGTCCTGTTCGTGGCACCAGTGCCCGGCGGCGAGCCGCTGCGGATCGACGGCGTGGAGCGTCATGTTCGCCCGGCTCATCGCTGCCTCCGGGCGCGGACATGGGCGGCGACGATGTGGGGTGGCTCGGACGGTCTTGTCGTCCTGGTGGGGGCGTTGGTTGGATCCTGCTCGATCGCGTCGATGATGGTGCAAGCCGTGCGCTGGATGCGATCGAGCGAGGCGGCAAGCGTCTCTGGATCACCGGCATACATGCGGATGTAGTCGGCGCTGGCGGTGTTGGTGTCGAGCCCGATGGACTGGCTGACGACGAAGGCCACCGCTTCGGCCTCGGTCTCGCGGACGGTCTTGCTGGGTCTCTTGTCCGGCTCGGTGCTCTGGCCGGCGTGGTGCAGCAGCTCGTGGGCCCATTCGTGGACCAGCACCGAGAACCGCTCGGCCTCGCTCATGCCTTCACGCAGCTCGATCGTGCCGCCGCGGGAGACCCCATCGGCCGCCCCCAGCGTGTCCACGGTGTTGAGGATGATGCCGCTGGTGCGCACCGCGTGTTCGAGGCGGGCCAGGGCCTCGCCCGGATCGCCGCCGATGCGGGCCGGTTCGGGCAGCGGATCCCCCTCGGTCTGGGCGATGTCGAACACATGCACGACGCGGAATCGGATGAAGGTCTTGTCCTCGACGCCGTCATCCCTCGCACTGCTGGCCTTGCCGCTGACGCTGGTGTCGTCCTTGCGAGCCTTGAGCCGCATGGGTGCGAAGATCGCGATGCCCTTCTCGCCCTTGCGGACGGTGCGTCCCAGCGATCGCCAGGTGTGGAAGCCGGCGACGCGGGTGGCATCCGGCCGCTGCGAGACGATCAGCAGGATGTTGCCGAAGCTGTAGCGGTGGAAGCGGCCCATCACGCGGAGGAACGCATCAAGCTGCCGGCTGTTGCCGGCGGCGAGCTGCTGGCTCAGGGTGTCGAGCGAATCGGAGACGATCCGGCGGGCCGACTCGGCCTTGGCGCCCGGATCGGATGCGGCGTTGCTGCCGCGGCCGCGGGTCACACGCGCCTCCATGGGTGCGCGAAGAAGGTGGAACGATGTGTGGTCATGGCGGTGCTCCTTTCTGAGGTCTGGTTAGCCATGCCGGTCCCGGGGCGGCGGCGTCCGACCCGGTCCTTCCGGGCCGGGGTCCGGGGACAAGCCACAGCCGCCCGGAGCCTCATGCGTTTTCGCACCCCCCCGACTCCCCCCCTGATCCGCGCCTTGTGAGATCGATGTGAGTAGGGGGAGTGGGGGGGCAGGCATGGCTTACGCCAACCAGCCAGAAAGTTCATCCCAAGACAACTCCGTCCCCACCTTCGATCGGATCCGATGGCATACTGAGGATGCCGGGGACGCCGTTGTGATCGATGCGACGAACTTCGTAAGGTGCGCCCATGCTGCGGATCCACCAGAGCGAGAACGCCGCGTCCGCCCAGTCGTACTTCACGCAGGGGCTGGCCCGCGAGGACTATTACGTCGATGACCAGGAGATCCCCGGTCGCTGGGGCGGCAACGGCGCCGAGCGGCTGGGGCTCCTCGGGACCGGCGATCCGAGCGTCACCCGAGAAGGATTCATCGCGCTGACCGAGAACCGGCACCCGATGACCGGCGAGCGGTTGACCGTGCGCCAGCGGCTCGATCGCACGCCCGGCTATGACATGAGCTTCCACGCGCCCAAGGGCGTGTCACTGCTGCACGCGATCCACGGCGATGACCGGATCGTCGAGACATTCCGCGCCGCCGTGCACCAGACCATGCTGGAGATCGAGGCCGATGCGGCGACCCGCGTCCGCAAAGGTGGGAAGCAGGAAGATCGCACCACGGGCAACCTCGTCTGGGGCGAATTCGTGCATCTGACGGCCCGGCCCGTGAAAGCGGGGCCGGATGACCACCCCGAGCCCGATCCGCACCTGCACGCCCACTGCTTCGTGTTCAATGCGACCTTCGACCCGATCGAGCAGACATGGAAGGCCGCGCAGTTCCGGCACCTCATGCGGGATGCGCCCTACTACCAGGCCGCGTTCCACAGCCGCCTCGCCCAGGGCCTGCAGCGGATCGGCTACCCCATCGCCCGGACGCCGAAGGGCTGGGATCTGGAGCGGATGCCGAGGAGCCTCGTCGAGAAGTATTCGGGCCGCACGAAAGAGATCGAGGCGTACGCGGCGGAGAAGGGCATCACCGACCCCACCGCCAAGGGACAGCTCGGCGCGCGGACCCGTCGGGCCAAGGACAAGGCCATCACCATCACCGACCTGCATAAGCGTTGGGACAACCGGCTCAGTGACGCCGAGCGGTCGCTGCTCAAGCAGATCGATCGCGATGGCCGCCGTCCACCCGGTGCTGGCGACGCCACGGGTGGTGGTGGCGATGGCCCTTCGCCGCGCGATCCGGCTTCGCAGGCGGTCGAGCACGCGATGGGGCACTGCTTCGAGCGGCGTTCGTCGCTTCCCGTTCGTCGGCTCGCGGCCGAGGCCCTGATGGCGGGCATCGGCCGGACGGATGTGGCGTCGGTGTGGAAGAAGATCGACGAGCAGCGGCTGCTCTCGCGCACGGTGCGGGGTGAACGGGTTGTGACCACGCAGTCCGTTCTCGACGAGGAGAAGGCCGTGGTGCGGTATGCCGTGGAGGGCAAGGGGCGGTGTGCCCCGATCCGCGAACGGATCCGAAGGTCCACCGGCGAGGACTGGACGATCAAGGATGAGCGGCTGGACGCGGACCAGCGCAAGGCGGTCGATCATGTGCTCGACAGCAAGGACCGCGTGATGGCGATCCGCGGGGCGGCGGGTGTGGGCAAGACCACGATGATGAAGGAAGCCGTCGAGGCGATCCGGGCCGGCGGGCACTCGGTGGTGGTGGTCGCGCCCAGCACCGATGCGTCACGCGGGAGCGAAGGTCTGCGGTCGAAAGGGTTCCCGGGCGCCGACACCGTCGCGCAATTGTTCAAGGAGCGCGCGATGCAGGAGGGCCTGAAGAATAAGCAAGGCGGCGGTGTGCTGTGGATCGATGAGGCAGGGCTCCTCGGCGTGGGGACGATGAAGGAGCTCTTCGAGCTGGCGGATAAATACAACGCCCGCGTGGTCCTCTGCGGAGATCAGCGGCAGCACAAGCCCGTCGAGCGGGGCGATGCCCTCCGCGTGCTCGAACGGGTGGGCGGGATCGCGCCGGTCGAGCTGACGAACATCCGGCGGCAGAAGGGCTTGTACCGCGAGGCCGTGCAGGCGCTTGCCGATGGCAGGATCGGCGATGGTCTCGGGACCCTCGATCGGATGGGGGCGTTCTACGAGATCAATGACCGGGATGCCCGCATCAGCGCGGTGGCGAAGGACTACGTGGCCGTCACCGCCTCGGGCAGATCGGCCCTGGTGGTCTCGCCCACGCACGCCGAGGGGCACGCGGTCGCCCAGGCCATCCGGTCCGAGATGCGGGCGGCGGGGCGGATCGTGGGCGAGGATCGGGAGCACCGCAGGCTCCGCGACGCCGGCTGGACGGCAGCACAGCGGGCGGACCCGAGGAACTACGAGAAGGGGCTCTTCGCCTGCTTCCACCAGCACGCCAAGGGGGTGGTCGCGGGCGATGCGTGCGAGATCCTCGGCGAGGCCGAGGATGAGGCGGGCAACGCCATCGTCCGGGCCCGCACACCCCGAGGCGTGGAGATCGACCTGCCGATCGGCAACCCCGACCGGTTCCAGGTCTACCAGCCTGACACCATCGACCTCGCGGTCGGGGATTCGGTGCGGATCACGCGGAACGGCCGCACCGCCGATGGACGCGGCCGGCTGACCAACGGCGCTGTCCACACCGTCACCGGGTTCACCGAACACGGCGCGATCGTGCTCGATGGCGGCAAGTCGGGGCGCACCAAGGGAGCGAAGAAGATCGTGCCGAAGGACTTCGGGCATCTGGCCTACGGCTCGGTCCGCACCTCGCCGGCTTCGCAGGGGCGGGATGTGGATCGGGTGATCCTCGCCCAATCCGCGGCCTCACGCGGAGCGGCCAGCATCGAGCAGTTCTATGTGTCGGCGAGCCGCGGCAAGCAGTCGATCGCGATCTACACGGACGACAAGGTCGCCCTAGTCGAGGCCGTGCATGCCTCGGCCGAGCGGCTCTCGGCGATCGAGCTGATGAGCGGGCAGGTGCTCGAAGCCAAGCGGGCCCCGGCGCGTGAGGCCATGCGGAACCGGGCGCGGGATCTCGCGCGCGGGGCCGGCGGGAAGTCCACCCAGCAGTACACGAATCAGGCCCAGCAGAGCCTGCCGGGGACGGCCTCCAAGCCGACGACCCGCTCGATCACGCCGGGTAAGCGTCCGGGGCGTCCGAGCACACCGGGAAGGGATCTCGGCCATGAGCGTTGAGCGCCGCGATGATCCGCTGCACCGGCTGCGGCGTCCCCGGTCGCACGCCGATGGGCATCCGCGCGCCGCGGTGCCCGAGCACCCCACCGGGGACGCGTCCCCGGAGACGCCGCCCCCATCGCTGGGCCAGCCCCAGTTGGGCGATGGTCCGGCGGAACCGATGATCGGCCCCTACGCGATCGGGCCCTGTCTGACCGTGACGCGGGAGGCCAACGCCCTGTGCCTGGAACTGCGGCATCGCGACGGGATTGTGACAGCGCTGAGCTATCACTACTTCACGGCCGCACGGTTCGATCCCCAGGCCGATCTCGAGCTCGACTTCATCGGCCACGCCGTGACCATCCGCGGCACCCGGCTGCTCGCGATCCTCGATGCGATCGTCCGGCAGCGGGCGACCGAGGTCGCCGAATCGACCAGTGAGTTCGACGAGGGCGGCGGTGTGCCGTTCGTGGAGTCGATCTCGGTCGTGGCGACGCAGGAGCGGTGAGCTGAGTTCATGGCGTTTCCCATCAATGTCCAGCTGGCGACAGCAAGAGGCATACAGATCAGATCTTCTGTATGTCGTGTCCCTCAAACCACTTGTTGCGCGGCCACGCCGGACCGCCGCCGCGGCTGTTGTAATTGATCGTCAACTCAGCGGAGGGCGCGATGCCGCGGACGGCACAGATGACCAGATGATCGCGCTCGGCAAAGTAGCGGCAATTGGCATCATCGTTGTGGTTGTACAAGCTTCCGAATCCCAAGGCGAGAGCGTGGTCATGCTTCGAGCGAGCGAGGTGCCGCCAGTCAAAGACCCTCTGCGAGAGTGGTTCGGGCAGCGATCCTGTGGCGAGAACAACCGGGCATACCTCAACGATGTCATCACGACCAAACGCGCGAAGCGCAAAGACTCCGCGACCACGACCATCGCCCGTGTCGCGAACCTCCAGTGCGGCTTGCCACGGCGCTGAGATCCCAGCATCGATCTGGAGTGCGTGGGCTCGCCGGATTGCCTGAGTGGCTCCGGCATGCTGCTTGGCAAGACACCATTCCAGGAGTTGAGAGAGCATGCGAGGAATTCCGTTATACTGATGTGTGGGATGCCTGATGATCCGGAGCTTGCCATCGGCACTCCGATGCGCCTCGTGCGATGTTACGCTTAGCAGTCAAAGGGACTGTGGGCTTGCCCCAGAGCCCGGTCCAGCCGTAGTGATGATCTCCGGTCTGAATCATCGAGGAGCAGGGTAGGTCGAGCAAGATTCGCACCGCCGAAGAGGCCGGTGACAACCCGCGTGGGCCGGATGTGAATCCGAGTGGCATGATGTCGTTAACGAGCCGACGGAGCGGGTGATGTGGGTTCTTTGTATCCTGTCGTGGATGAGGGGTTGTGTCGCGGACATCCGGAAATCTTAAAGCGGACTCCTGCGGAAGAGTTTTTGCATGAGCTCGACACATCCCACCCTCCCAAGCTATCTGATGGATGGCAGCGATGGTCTCGCCGCGTGGGTTCGGGGGCCTGCTAAAGACATCCTGGAACCGTCCTTCCACCGCTACGTCTTGCAGTTCGGGCTCGCCTATGCGGTCGCGGACGGGTACTGTTCTGGATGCCATCGGCGGCACAGCGGGGACGCATCTTCTCGACTCAATCGGCAGCACATCTTCCCTCGCGCGCTTTGCCCAGACAGCGCTGGCAGGCCTGTCACATCGGTGTCTGCTGCCGGCGATTACCTGACGAGACTGCTGTCTTTCGACTCGGATGGGCGACTTCGCGAGCTGCTGCGTGACCATCGAGTGATTCAGTCGGTGGTGGTCGGATCGGCGCGCATCGATATCATCAACATCGACTCACCATCGAACATCTGCCTCACGTGTCGCAACTGGAATCTCGATGCAGACAAAGATGTCCGCCAGATGCAAGCCAAGATCCGCGATCCCGTGTTGGCCGGAAGCGACCCGATCGATCTGGGTGGTTTCGTCGACTGGATAGAAGAGCGGTTCAAGGTGTTCCATCGCTCGCCGTTGACCATTGATCCCAATCGCGCGAGCCGCCTGTTTCACGCCACGGCCATAAGCCGACTGCAATCGGTTGACGCATGCCAAATGAGCGCATGGCTCCGACTGCTCCCTTGGCTCGCGGATAAGGCTACAGTGGAGAGCAAGGAACGACTGAGGGTATTGATCCGGGAATCGAGGCAGTTGTTGCCGCTCAAATGCGCTGTGCGCTTCTGGCTTGAATGGGACCTCTGGGTCTTTCTCACCGCGAGGCTCAACAGTGTGATCGCAGAGGTACGCAAGCAAGCGCGGGCCGGCGTCTCCAGAACCGTCTCCGATGTTCTGGATCCATGGCTCAAGACATTCACAGAGCGGATTCTGTACGCGACTTATGTCGAGAACATTGCTGATTCGGTGATGCTCGCCGCAGAGTCATGCAAGGGACTGACCCCGACCGAAAGAGCAGGATTCACCGCGGAGGCATGGAAGCGCGGCGACACCAAGTACTGGAAGGGGCTGGTTGAGGTCCTGAGAGTCGTCATCCGTGATGCGGAATGGCCGCTCGCGACTCTTAGTCCAAACCCACACACCGGCTGAGATGGCTGTCGAGTCACGAACTCATGGACTATCTCAGCCCGCCTGGGGCGTTCGAGATTGCCATCGATCAGATGCTCTCACGCATCTACTCCAGGTCATTCGCCTGGGTCTGGGCGATCGCACGAACTGCAGCGCATTGTCCGTTTCCCCGCGTCCATCTCGTCCAGCGTGTTGCCAGAGCCGCCATCGACGAGAGCGAGCATACCGTCCTGCAGGTGTTTGGAAGCGGCAAGAATGGCACCGCGCTGAATCCTCCGGTCGGTGCGACAATGATCAGTCGCGCCAAGACGGTGTCAATCCTTTCTTGACGAATCACCTGCCGCTCTCGAACTGCCCGGCAGATACTCTCCATCGCGGTATTGACTGGACTGCGACTGCGCGACTCGGCGGCACAATCCTTGGTCCACTCAATCATCGTATCAATGGTCCTTCGCGCATCTGGTCGGCTGGAAAGTCATGCGGTCAATGTACGGATGCATTCTGTTGAGCACGATCAGGCGCGTAGCGTGGGAAAGGGAAATCGCGCCTCGCTCACGCCGCGATCATCGTCGCAATTCTTGGCCTTGATGATCAGGTCATTGCTGCCCCATGCCGCGGTCGCTTGGAGGGCGCGAGTGGGCGCGCGCATCCACATTGTGAACAGCTGTGCAGCGTTCGCTGCCGGATCGGAGTCGCCATCGGGGTTCGCCCAGCCCGGCCCTGATGGTGACGCAGAGCCGGCAGCCTGCGAACGCCCTCGTCCCTTGTTCCCCTCCCCCGCGCCCCGCTGCCGGACGGTTCGAGCCGGAGGGGTTCGCGACCCATTCCGCGTTCCTGTCGGCGGCGGCTGTGCCCGCGAACCGCAACGCCGTCTTGCGTGTCCGGTCGGAGCCCTTCCGGTGACCGACCCTCAACCAACCTGCCCAGCGTTTCCGCCCCGGCTCATTGGTTCAATTTCTGCATTCGTCGTGAATCGCCACCACTTTATACGACAATTCATAGTATGTTCCTTATGTGCCGACCACCACCCCCCAGCATGCTTCGTGGACCGGCGATCCCTGGTCGCTCGCCCGCCCGCTGCTCCGCCTCGGCCCGCACGACGCGTGGACCATCGGCGATGCCTTCGCCGGCGTGCAGATCTTTGGCGACACCGGCTCGGGCAAGACCTCGGGCTCGGGGCAGGCCCTGGCGATGGCGATGCTCCGGGCGGGCTTCGGCGGGCTGGTGCTCACGGTCAAGTCCAGCGAGACCGAGCGCTGGCGCCGCTACCTCGATGCGGCCGGTCGCCGCGAAGACCTCGTGGTGTTCTCGCCCGAGTCCCCGCACCGCTTCAACTTCCTGGAGCACGAGCTCAAGCGCCCGAGCCGCGGCGGCGGACAGACCACCAACCTCGCTGAGTTGTTCGTCACGCTGCTGAGCGCAGGGGCGTCCCAGTCCGGCCGCGATCCCTTCTGGGATCGGGCGCTCCGGCAACTCCTCCGCAACGCCATCGACGCCCTGCGGCTCGCCAACGAGCCCGTGACCATCTCGGCGATCCACCGCGTGATCACCTCGGCCCCGCAGTCGGCCGAGCAGGCCGACGATGATCACTGGAAGTCGCACTCGTACCTGTTCGACCTGCTGGCACGGGCCAACGAGTCGGAGCTCTCGCCCACCGACCGCGATGACCTGCGGGTGACCACGGCGTTCTGGCTCGATGAGTTCGCGGCGGTGATGGACGAGCGGACCCGCGGCAACATCGTCTCGACCTTCACGACCATCGCGGATGGGTTCATGCGGGGCACGCTCCGCGAGCTGTTCTGCACGGACCTGAACATCTCGCCCGCGTGGACCTTCGATGGCAGGGTCATCGTGCTCGACCTGCCTTCCAAGCAGTTCCACGAGCTCGGCCAGCTGGCCCAGGTGATCTGGAAGGCCTGCTGGCAGCGGGATGTGGAGGCATCGCCCCGCGGTCCCGACAGCCGCCCGGTGTTCCTGTGGGTGGACGAGGCGCAGAATTTCATCACGCCGCAGGAGGCGGGCTTCGTGCAGACCGTCCGCGAGCACCGGGCGGCGTGCGTGTACATCACGCAGGCCCGCTCGAACTACCTGCACGCGCTGGGCGCGGGCCACACGGCGGCGGTGGAGACCTTCCTCGGCGTGCCCAAGACCAAGATCTTCCACTGCAACGGCGATCCCGAGACCAACGAGTGGGCCCAGCGCGTCGTATCCGAGGACTGGAAGCACCGCGTGAGCCGGAACATCGGCGAGCGGAACGCTTCGGCCCCTGGCGCCAACGGTCAGTCGAAGGAGCCGAACAACTCGATGTCGATCTCCCGCCAGCGCGAGCCGCGACTGCTGGCCCGCGAGTTCGGCTCGCTCCGCTGCGGCGGCGAGCCGGACTGCATCGTCGAGGCGATCCTGTTCCAGTCCGGCGCCGCGTTCCATGGCGGCGAGGGCAACATCATCCGGCTGTGGTTCGATCAGCGGCTCTTCGCCGCGGAAAGGTGACAGCGATGGCGTACCAGAAAGAACCGAACATCGCCCAGGGCCTCATCGACGGGATCGAAGGAACCCGGCGGGCGTTCAAGGATCCGAAGAACCAGGAAGCGTCCCGGAACCTCTGGAAGCTGATCCTGACGATCGTGTTCCTGATCCCCGGCAAGATGCTCATCGGGATGCTGCACACCGGCGGGGGGCGGTTCCTGAACGATCTGCACATCCTGATCGCGGGCAGCGTGATCCTGCTGCTGCTGGCCCACTGGTTCCAGGATCTCTCGGGCGACCTGCTGTTCCTGCTCTGGGGCGTGTTCGTGGCCAAGTGGGTTGCGGAGCGGGTGTGGCTGCACTGGCGTGAGGCGCAGGGCGAGCGCATCCACAGCCGTGACTTCGGTGTGCCGCTGCTCTCGGCCATCGGCGTGCATGGCCGGGCCCTGCCGCTGTTCGTGTTCCTGGGCGGGGGCTTCCTGCTCACCTCGTTCCCGGAGACCACGCTGTTCGGGCTTTTCCTCGCCTGCGGTGGCGGCGCGGGCCTGGTGTTCAACGCGATGTGGGCGATCAGGGCCCGGGACGAGCAGATCCGCGAGCGTGATTCGGTGCTGGAGGCCTACGCCCGCGAGGCCGCGGGCCCGGCCATCGAGCCCGATCGCCCGGGATTCCAGCGTGTGGATGTCGAGTAAAGGCCCCCCGCTCAGCGCTCGGCTACCAGCACATCGTCGAATCGGAACATCATCCCGTCCTCACCCGAGCTTCCGGCGAACGCCTGCAGTTCGATACGCCGGCAGAGCACGGGAGCCTGAAAGTCGCCATCGAAGATGATGTCCACGCGGATCGGGACGCCTTCGATCAAGTCGAACACGTGATCTCTCTTGCTGGAACTGGCCCTGCGACCGGCGATGGTCATGGAGCCGTCCCTCAATTCGACCCCATCGGCCAGGACCACCCGTGAGGCGTACCGACGATCCGGGATCACGAGCCTGAGCACACCATCCCCGCCGCGTTCTTTGGTGACCGTCGCCTCCAGCACGATGCCGTTCGAGCCGGTGCGCGCCCGGATGAGATCGAGCCGGAAGTCCCCGACGCTGGAGAACACCGTCCCCGGGGGTGGTGCCAGCACGACCGGAGCGCCCGCATCTGTCGTCGCGATCACGGGGCCGCCGTCCACGGGCGTCGTCGCAGCCACCGGGCGTGACGATGGATCGACGGCGCCGCCTCCGGCCGCCGGCCGCTGCGCCAGGGCGAGCTTCGCGGCCTCGGCCTCACGCTTGGCCTGCGTCGCCGCCGACTCGGCCCGTTGCACAGCCTGGCGAAGGGCGATGATCTCGGTGTTCATGGTGCTCAAACGGCCGTTGACATCGCGGCTGAGTGACTCGGTGCTCGCCCGGATGCCCTCGATCGAACTCCCGGCGTCCTCGATCTCCGCCAGGTGGGTCTTCAGAGAGCTCTGCACCAACCGATCGACCTCCGCCGGGATCTGCTGGCGGGCCTGCTCGGAATTCTGCACCACGATTGTGGCCTCCCGGAGCGTCCCCCCGAAACGCAGCGCAACAAGCACATACCCGGCCACCGCGATCGCGACGGCCGCCGCGATGGGGACCAGGTGCTGGGGCAAGCGCGGGACGCCGATTCGATCTGCCATGGCCGGTCTCCTAATGTGTGATTGTGATATGGGGAATAGCCAAGCGTACTGCGCTCTTGCCCATGTGCAAGCCGAGATTCTCGGTCCGACCGCATATCCGGCACGCAAGAACGCCAGACTCCTCCTGGCCGGTGCTGAATGGCGCATGCACGATCTCTACAGCGTGTTCACGACCATTTATCAGCGTTTTATTTGACATTTCATGACGCAGCGGGTAGCCTGATGGGGTGTTCGCTCCCCGCTACCAGCTCACGCCGGCGATCGTTCGTTGGCTCATGGACATCGAGGCCTCCCGCCAGGCGGTCGATGGCCTGCCCATCGATGTGGCGGTCGTCGCGAAGCTGCGGGAGACCGCGCGGCTGCTGAGCACGCATTACTCGACCCAGATCGAGGGCAACCGATTGACCGAGGCCGAGGTCGCCGGGGCGCTGGCCGGAGCGCACTACCCCGGCCGCGAACGCGATGAGACCGAGGTGCGGAACTACTTCAAGGCCCTCGAACACGCCGAGTCGCTGGCGGGTCGCAAGAAACCACTCAGCGAACAGGATCTCAAGCGCCTGCACGGTCTGGTGCTCGACGGCCGGAACACACCCACGCCCTACCGCGACGGCCAGAATGTCATCCGCGAATCGGACACCGGCCTGATCGTGTACATGCCGCCTGAGGCATCCGATGTGCCGCCGCTGATGGCGAACCTCGTCGACTGGATCAACGAAGAACTCGATCGGGGCGAGCTTCCGGCGCCCATTGTCGCCGGTATCGCTCACTACCAGTACGCCACCATCCATCCGTACTACGACGGGAACGGCCGCACCGCACGCCTGCTGACCTCGCTCATCCTGCACCGGGCGGGGTACGGGCTCAAGGGGCTGTACTCACTGGAGGAGTACTACGCCCGGAGGCTCCACGACTACTACCGAGCCCTGGCCATCGGTCCCTCGCACAACTACTACGAGGGCCGGGCCGAGGCGGACATCACGGGGTTCGTCGAGTATTTCTGCCGCGGCGTGGCCGAGTCGTTCGCCGCCGTCCGGAAGCGCGCCGGTGAGGCGATGCACCGGGATGCCAAGGACCAGTCCGGGCTGCTCCGCTCGCTCGATCCCAAGCAGCGGCGGGTGCTGGAGCTCTTCCGCACCCAGGGCACGGCGACGAGCGCTGAAATCGCATCCCATCTCGGCCTGAGCCCTCGCACGGTGACGGCGCTGTGCCGGGACTGGGTCCGTGATGGCTTCCTCGCGATGCACGATCCGGCTCGCAAGAGCCGGTCGTACCGGCTGGGCGATGAATTCGAGGCGCTGGTGTAGGAATGAGCGCCAATGCGTTATTGGTGTCAAGAACTTGTCGTCTACCACATTTTCTAGTGCCAGTTCATACATATGAGCTTGGTGTTCGAGTAACCACTTCAGGATCACCTTAGACGAAGTGGACACAGCACTAGCTGAGCGTGGATGAGATCCAAGAGCTACAGATGATGCGAAGCGAGATGGCTGTTGGCGTTCAATCAACCGTGGAGGTTGGCACGGCGCACCATGCCCGCGATGCTCAGCAGGATCAGTGGCCAGATCAGCCAGGCATTGACTGTCACGAGAAACATTAGGAACTCGGGCGACGGCCATGGAAGACAAAGGCCAAAGTAATTCCACCCATACACCCCGTCGTCACTCGCGGCTTGTCCGCCACACTTGTCGATTCTGTCTTGACTGCCAGAGGCGGTGCATTGCAGTGATGGGGCTTCTCCCGGCGCGGGACGCCATTCCTCCTTCACGGGAAGTTCGATCATCGGCAGCACATAGTGCGATGCGAGCAGCAGACCTTCCGGGATCCCCCAATCCATCGGCGGTTGCCATGGGTCTACCACCGAACTCCGGGACTGAGCGGTCCATTCGTGAATTGCCTCTCTCTGCTCAGACTGCCCGACAAGCCTGGCGGAGTTCGACTCGACCGCTTCGATCGATGGCCGAATGTTCTTCGGCGATCCGAGCACGACGATACCACTGAAACTCCAGAGCACGAAAAGCCAACTGACATATCGAAATGGTGTGCCGTAGCCAAACCATCTCAGCATCGACGTCGATGCGACCTCTCGGAGCCTTCGGTGTTTTGATCGCGTGGCGTGCGTTCGATGAAAGAGACTTTGCCACACACCAATCTTGATAAAGTGAAATATAGGGACAAACAACAAATTAGCGGCAATTGGAGGAGCGAAGAAACTCAACCCGCGCATGAACCGTCGCAAGCCGTAATCCCCGCGTACGATCCGTTCGAAACTCTTGTCGCAAGCCGCCCGTGTCATACCTTCTGATAACATTCCATGGCGAACTAGTTCCGCAAGTTCGTACTCCCAACGTTCAATGAGCGATCGCTCGATGCTGAGGAGTACATCCCGTGGTCGTGGTGTCTTTGGGCCATTGCCACGAATCAGAAGCAGGAATCGGCCAAGCGCGTCCTCTGGCGTGTGTTCAGCCCCGTTCTCTTCGGGTATGTGCCCGCTCCCGCTCTTGTGCAATGTGCGAAAATCCCAGGTCGTGACAGAAAGCCCCCGGACATCAATCTCCGGTTTGTGTTTACGCTTCGGGTCGACGAACGCCCGTAGCCGCCGGACGGTGGTGCCTCGCAGCGCATGGAGCGAGCCTTCGCTGCCGTCGGACATTCTTCTGAATGTGCGCTCGCAAAAAGCGATCCCACTGATATCTGAATCCTCAATTAGGACTCTGCCTGTGCAGTCCGCGTGGGTTCCAAGGACATCATCGGGGGGCGAATGCTCATATGATCGTTTACGTTGAATCGGCAATTCGGTGCAGAGTAGAAGTTCACCCGCGATCCGACACTGGGTGAACTCGATACCTCCGGCTTTGACATACCACATATCCACATCACCCTCGGTGTGCAGCCGCCGGACAAACAGACCGCCATCAAGCCGTGCAGGCTTGCAATCAACAGAGTCCCAGTCGGTGTCGAGCTTTAATCCTGCCTTAGCATGAACATCGGTGATCAGAGTCTTCTGTTTCACCCACACGGAGCGTGCGTCGATCTTCCCCGAGATCCGGCAACTTTCGATGCGCACCGCGCCCTCGGCTCGGAGATAGCCATACCCAGCGACGTCGACGAAATCCTCAACCGTGGGCCGCGGGCTATATAATTCTAAGTCGCCTCCGACTTCAACATTGCGCAGGTCGATGGAAGGAAGATTCAAGCTGGATCCAGTGCCGCCTGACTCACAATGAGGCACCTTGGACATGACAAGTCTGTCGCAGTCCGGCTCCTGCGGCGATAAAGTGGCTGATGCCATCTCTGCTTCGAACTTCGGCGGACGGATGCCCGAGAGGCGTAGGTCACCACCGCACTGCACGGCGTTCATCACGACGCGGGGGCAGATAGTCTCGCCACCCAGAAACCGGTCAAGCTCTTCCGAGGTAGAACTAATCAGGAGATGGTTTTCCAGACGTCTTGACGACGACGCTTTCGTTGCCCAGAGCACCGGCTCCATCCGGATGTGACTGCCCGTGGACACGCCGTCGATCCGTATGTGCGGCGAGGTTGTCTGCGCTGCATCGGCATCTTGCCCATACTCTTTCGACGTGCCGGTCACATCAAGATCCCGGAGATCTAACTCCGAGCCAATCCTTGTGTTCCGAATCTCGATTCGATTTCTCACCGCAAGCGGCTGTTCATGTTCGTCATGGAACTCTTCCGGAGTTTGCGGATGATATTGGTCGTCTTGACCGCGCAGCCACTCGCGTTCCATGAGAAATTCGTTCGCGCCGGCGCAGCGACCGTAGATGTTGAGCGAGCGACCTATCTCACAGTTGTCGATAACGATCGCCTCTCGGGCGGCCCTCATCTGTGCCGGTACTTCTGGATCAGCGTCCCAGAACTCAGGGTCGTCATCTTGGTCAAGCTTGCCCACCCGAAGCCCGAGCATACTCATGGTGGACTGAATGGCCGACGAAACGACAAGCAGGCCGCCACAGAGATGTGTTTTGTCCTTTGCCCCTAGCCTTACTCGATTCGGCCCAGGTGTCTGCCCGCCTTTAGGCTCCAACTCGCGAGGTTGGAGCTCTTCCGCTCCTGATGCGGCCTTAAAAACTGTCTTGTTATCGACATCTGATGAAGATGATGCACTAATCTCCTCGAGTGACTTATTCGCGGCGCTGAATTCTTGATTGGGTGGAGTTGAGGAACTCTCACCATTAGGCGACGTCCATTTACCGGCTGCCGAGCGAAGCGGAACTTCGTGATTCTCTGTATCGCTTCCGGTGTCGACCTTCTCTGTTACTGCTCCGTTGGTTCGCTCCAATCTGCCGAAAGAGAGAGTGTGAGCAACGAGTGAGCCGACCATGGTGTATCGTCCCACAAGGACATCGTGGATTCGTACGCTTCGAGCGAAAACTGAACCGGTTATTATGAGATCTCTGTCGATGTGGGCTTGCCCGCCTTCACCAGTCGGGTGGCTTTCTGATGCGCCGCGAAATTCAAATGATGTCGCACGGGAAAGATTGAGCTTGAAGTCTTTGGTGCAGTGGATTCCGCGACACACGATGTGGCCTGCATCGATGGAGTTGAGTGACAGCGACTTACACCGCACTCCGAGAATAAACAAACCCTGTCCTATACTGCAGAGTATCAATTCGAGGGACGGTGCTGGTTTTTCATGAGTGTCCTTCGGCTTGCGATCCGTTTGCTTTGTCGTCGAGATTTCAAGCCCGCTCGAGAGATTCGAGTTGTAGATCGAGATCTTGTCATCGGCTTCGACCTGCGTTAGCCTGGTTCGCCCCGTTACCCGGCACTCCGCTGCAGTGATTGTGCTCACATAACTTTCGTAAACCCACAACTCCCGACCCACGAAGAGACGCTTGAGGTGAACTATTCCAGATATACGGCACCTTTGAATGCAGAGGTCCATGTCAAAATGGGCATCCGTCAGTGAAAGGCTCTGTGCCGCGATATTTCGGAACAGTGCTTGCTGGCGAACGATCGCGTGAGGTGCCTCAATTGACTTGGCAGGCGTGCCAGACGTTTCGGCGCTCCCACGTCCTAAAACGACCAGTCCGCCATTGATGCAGACAGAAGTAAGATCAATCACGGGTGCGGAATTATGTGTTATATGTAGGGGCCCAGCGACGCGAGCCGAGGTGAGGTTGATTGTTGCGGCCGAGCATTTCGTTATATGCATTATACCATCAACGACCGCTCCACGCAGCAAGACCGGCCCATCAGAGTAGACTTCGTTGAGAAGTGCCCTAAGTCCGACGCGCATATCCACCATGCTGACGCTGCGGTCGAACTTCCCCCGGCTAATGATGATCTCGCGCCCGACTGCGGCGGACTCGAGGTTCAATGTCTGAGCATGCGTGTCTGTGACCCACACATCGCCGGCGGCCTTGAGGCCGTGCATGAACAGCACGCCAGGATCCGGTGTTGTCTGAGGTGTTGAGATGGTCATAACTGTGTGTCCTCGATTTGGACCGAGCCTTCGACGACTGCGTCAGCTAGCGAGAAAGTGTGTGTGCCTGAAGGATGCGAGAGGCACTGGTCAATGGTCAGATCGCCGCGCACCGTCGCCCCCCTCAAGCTGAATGCCCCTTTGAACACGCAGCTCTTGAATGACACGGACGACGCAAACCGCGCATGCACGAGTTCAAAGGCATCCTCAAAGGTCACATCTTTGATCGTCACCGTGCACGATGTGATGGCTCGCTCGCCGCACCAATCGAAACCATTGGTCGCCGCATTGAACCGGCATATCGCGCCGCCGTCTCGCGCGTCCTTGTCATCCTCATCCTGGTCGAAGGAAGGAGTGGTTGTCGGTGGATCGGAGCTCTCCGCATCGTTGCGCGGCTGCCCGAGCATACGGACCGCCTCTGAGACTCTGACATTTCGGATGGTGCGCTGCGTGGCGATGCGTTCGAGAAATTCTGAGGCTGTAAGCTCTTCTCCACGCTCAATATCTGGTTCGGGGGTGGCTCCCCTGCCACGCGGGCTCTTCGGCCCGCGCCGGAACCACCAGTTTGGGATCGTCTTCGTCCAATTCTCGATGTCGCTCGCCTTGCCGACGACATGCCAGGTCAGGTTCTCGTGGAAGAGTTGTCCCTTCTTGAATCGCACAACATCGCCCGCGACCTTGCCGAGTGGGTGATCGTTGAGCATCTCGATGTACCCGACGGTTCCCTCGATGCTGGAACTCAGCTGGGATGCCTCGCTCGTCCGGACCGCGAAGACCGCGTCAAAGAGATAATCGCGATAGAGGACGCGATGGGCGATCACGGCTTGGTTGTCGCGAGGTCGCCCGAGAATGTTCAAGAGTTCATCGCTTAAGTTGAAGATCTCATCATAGATCGCATCTAAAGTGGCGGCCTCTCGGTTGCCTTCTTCATCGGCCCTCTCGTCTCCTTCGGCTGGCGATGAGTCGGATGGTAGTATGTCTGTTCGCAGATCGGTCCGTGTGTTCGTGATCATGAAAGGCCCCTCTGCACCCCATACCATGTGACAAAAAAACCGTGCGTAGAGATCGACAGGATCGAGCTTGCTTGCATCGGACACTTCTTCACGATTCGAGTTCCACGGCGCGTCGGGTGCATCCAAAACTATCGCATCACGCTTGGGCAACTTGATTGGCGCTTCTCGATTCAATCGATGGATCGGTGGCGAGGTTGTGTCAAGTGGTCGGCACGGCCTGTCGGCGTCACTGGGAAGCAAAAGGAATGTCTCAAGCCGAAAGGGAGCCACCTCGTGTTGAGATCCCGGGAGTGGCCAGTCGCACCGAACACGAACAAGTGCAAAGTCCTCGTAGAACGGCAGCGAAAGACGTTCAAAATGAAAGTCCCGCTTCAAGACGGCAAGAAAGTCTTCAGAAACGCCGAGTTTCCGCAGCGCCAGAATCACATTGTCGGTCTCTTGGATCGGCGAAAACCATACATCGCGTAACATGTCTCGGCCCCTTCGCTACAGACGGATCCCGGCGAGGATCGAGAAGGTAACCGCACCTTCTCTACTGCACCACGCCAATCATACTGGGAAATGGCAAGTCGCGTATGCTCGTCGCTTCATGGCTCAAACTAGAGGTTAGCGAGTCGAGACCCCAAAGCAGCCAACATGCAGGAACGCACATGGTGCCTCACTGGCGTGCGCTAACGTTCTGAGCGCCGAGAAGGAGGTATTGGAGCCTCTGATGCGGGTGTCGGGACCACCTGATTGAGACTGCACATCCTAAGTGGCTGCTCGCGGAATGGCCTTAAGACCGGTTTGTGTCAGGTGGGTGCCAGTTTGAGCCGATTTTCACTCCTTGAGGCAGTTCGAGCCCAGTCCGGATCCAGTCCACAAGGTCTTGATACACAAGGGTGTGTGCGATGTTCCCGATGCTTTCTGAAACCCCGTCCGAGCGACCCTTAATCACCGGGTTGAAGGTTTGAGTCCTTCGGGGGGCACTTTGGCAACACCCCTGACAGCCTGTCGAGAGCGTGTTCAAAGGGAGTTCGAGCCGCTCGCAAGGGTGTGGCGGGAAGCCGGAATACTCCTCGGATACAAACGGGCTCATCGCCCCTCGTTCTCGCGGGCATCGAGTCTCTCGGCGAAGTACAGCTCGGCGCGGTGCTGGGCCGGGCTCGGACTGCATCGGTCGCGACCGTGGTAGGGCCGGTCGGGATCGCGTGGTGTAGACATGCCGCACCCCACAAGCGCGAACGCGAGCACGACAAGAGGGACGATCGGAATGACAGCGCGACGGCGGTTCATGCCATCTTGTTCAGCGCCGAGGGGCCGGAGCTTCATCTGGTGAGTATCCCATGTTCGACCCAGAGTCGGTGTTCGCGGGATACGGCGATGTCGACCTCCTTGACGAAGTCGCGAAGTTCGTCCTCAGTGTGGACGTGGTCGGCGCGAGTCGCAAGCCCGTTGAGATCCCGGCTCGCCACGCCGTAGGTGTTCGCGAGGTCGGAGAACCGCTTCGTCTGAGTCCAGGCGAGGAGACACGCGGCGAGCGCTGCGATCCCGCCCGTTGGGTTGTACTCGACGTCCACGAGGAGCCTGACGACTGCGAAGATGACTGCGAGACCGTCGGCGGCGATGATCGCGAAGAACCACTGGTGCTCGGACTTGGCGTTCATCTTCGCCTTGCGCATGTACCAAGCGATCTGGTTCTGGAGCCGATGCTTCTTGAAGTACGCGAGGCGGTCCGCAGTCGGTAGCGCGCGAACCTCGCGCATCTTCTCGGTAATCTCGTGGCCGTGGTCCTGGTGCTGGGACAGGTATCGCTCGACTTGGGGGAGGCGATCCCGGATCTTCTGTAGCTCTTCCAGGAACGCCCGCTCCTCACGCTCGATGTCCGCCTGATTCGAAGGTTGTGGCGTCATCATGAACCGCCAGGCCGCGTTCTTCGTGTTTTCCGCGAACGCCCGCGCTCGGAACCATGCGTCGTCGAGGCCGCCCATCTTGAGCACGAGCCCGATCAATAGCGCGAGGAACATCGTGAGCGCGATCCCGATCGAGACTGACCACTCCCACCCTTCCGACGAGGGGTTCCAGCACGCGATGAGTCCCGTCGCGGCGAGGAGACCAAGGTGGGACTTCACGGTGATCATGTACCAGCGCTGGCAAGAGTTCGAGGCCGCGTCGCTGCACCTGTAGAGCGCTGGATAATCCGAGTCCTTCATCGCCCGTCGGCGAGTGCATGATGGCGGATGGCGCTGACGATCGAGTCGGTGTTCCAGCCGACGATCTCCTTCGCCGCGTTCGTGACGGCGTCCGGAGTTCTCTCGGAGTCCCAGGGCCGGATGCCGATGATGGGTCGCCCGATGCGCCGCGCGAAGTTGATCTCGTACTGGATCCAGTCGCTGTGCGAGACATACATCCCGCCCAGGATCAGGAAGACGTTCGCGGGACGCATCTGATCGTTGAGTCGGGCCGTGAGCTTCTCGCTCGACTCGATCGGATCGTGCTCGGGAACACTCAGATTACGCCAGTTGAAATTGGGTGCCTCGTTCAGGAACCTGACGATTCTGTTGTAGCTCTCGCTGTACTTCCAGGCGTGGCTGATGAACACCTTGTATTCGCGCAGAATCGGCATCGTGAAACTCCTACTAGAGGCGGACCGCCTCGCGCGTCTCGGGCGAGGACGGACCAATTCTCTAGAATTCTACCCGCTAATCCGAACCTAATCCCATGCTCCGCACATGGTGAACATCCCCGCGCCGAGCTTCCCCGACGCTAGGGCGCGGGATTCCATCGCCCGGATGCCGACGGGCGAGGCCCAGAAGGCCGCGAGCGGGATGTGTGCCCGCCCATGGCGACTCAGAAGGAGCCACCTGTTCGACCAGCTCGGTGAGCTGCGCGTGGGGCACCGCCTCAGGCTCCGTCGTCGCCGGTAGCGACTCGGTAGCTTCATCAGGATCAAGGCGCGGAAGGGTACATCCTTCGCAGAGCAAACGAATGGCCTGTGCGATCGACGGGGGCAAGGCGACCGGGCACCGAGCCAGCCACGCATCGAGATGCACTCGGACGCATATTCCGGTCCGCCTAGTGCCGGTATTGATGCTGGGGGTATTGTGCCGCTGTCTGCAAATGTCGAACTGGCAACATGTTGTGGATTCGGCCACCTGACTTAAAATCCGCTTGCCGGAAACGGAAAACATTGATGAGCAACCACTTACGGCCGATCCCGGCGCGCCCCCCATTGATATGCCAACTCATCCGACCGATCTGGCGGCGGTGATTCGGGCGTGGCCGACACTGCCCGATCCGATCCGGCGGGCGGTGATCGCTCTGGTGGACTCGGCGAGCGTGGAGGGCGATGGGGATGCCTAGCACCCGGCCCGGGACGACGAACGAACTAGGAATTGCGGACCCTGTTCGCCAGAAGCGTCCGTACCGGCTGAGTGAAGCGGGGCGCGCACGGCTCCGGGCGGCGGCGCTGAGGAACGAACCGTGGCGGCACTCGACCGGCCCGCGAACCCCTGAGGGGAAGCGCCGATGTTCGCAGAACGCATGGAAGCACGGCGAGCGGGCGGCGCTGTGGCTGGTGTGGAGCACCCTCGCGCGCGCGTGGCTGCGGACCGACAGAGACCTGCACGGCGGGTGGTCGGCCCGACACGCCCGGCGGCGGCGGCACTTGATTGCGGATGCGCCCGCCCTGCTGCGGGAACTGGCGACGCTGGCGGCGCACCTGCCCGAGCCCGATCGTTGGCCCACGATTCCCGACGATGAGCGTGGGTAGCCTGTCAGCGCACCCACACACCGCGCCCGATGGCGCATCATTGGGGTGTCGGGTAGGCGGCTGATCCCCGCCGTTCGTCCCGGCCCCGCACCGGATCGCACCCCCGGGCGGAGGCCGGGCGGCCCGCGTCAAGGTGCGACCGATGACAACACAACAAGAGCATGCGGCGGCGGCGCTCCGCAAGTGGATCGAATCCCCGACCGATCAAGCGTCCGAGGCGCTCGACACCGTCGAACGGCTCCGCGAATACGCGGGCGGGTACGAACCCATCGACGGGCTGCTCCGGCTCGCGATCCACACCATCCGCGTTCATGCCGAGGCGGAACCCGACCCGGCGCGCCGTTGGATCGTCGGGAACGACGAACACGAACGGCGAGCGGAGAGCGCCCCGCGCGTGCGTGCCAAGGCGATCGACGATGCGCGGCTGATCGCGGTGGCGCTTGAGAATCCCCCGACCGATCCGATGTGGCTGGCCCGGTGGTCCGAGGCGCTGGCCCGCGTCGATGCGCTGGATTCCGACCGGGCGGCTCGACACTTGGACGCCAAGGCATCGCGGGAAGCACTCGGCACCAATGCGCACACGGGCGCACGGCTCGCGTTGGCCGAACACGAACGGGAGAGGGCCGAAGCGGTGGCGGCCCTGTGGCGGATGCTGCGATCGCTGGGGGCGGGCATCGGTGGGGGTAGGGGGTTGAAGAATAATCCAGCGCACGCCCCGTCATCCGAACGCCGCGAAGGCAACAACGAAACTTCCGGGTTGTTGGCGAAACTTCGCGCCATCGGGCATCGCGTAGCACTCGCGGGCGACCCCGGGCGCGTCGAATCCGAATTGGCACTGACCGCGCTGCAATCTGTGATCGACTCGCGTCCCGCGATAGACGCTGGCGACCCAGAGCCCGACCCAATCCGCGACGCAGCGGCACTCGCATACACCTGCGCGCTGACCTGCCCAAGCGAGCCCGATGCGGCGTGGGCGGCGCGTTGGGCAATCGCGGTTGGACGGTTGGAGGCGGCATTGGCCGCCGAAAGCGAAGTGATCGGCGGAACTGGTAGCGTGGATGACGCCCCAACACCGAGCGGCGTTGACGATGCCGACCTCGCAATCCTCCGCACTCTGAACACGCGACCCCAATACAAGTGGCCCATCGGTCGCATCGCGCCAGACGAGCCCGCGCCGGGCGACCCAAAGGCGATTCGCTCGCGCCTGCGATCGCTGGCGGATCGCGGTTTGGTCATTGCCCCAAAGAAGCAACGAGACGGATGGCTCATCGCGCGGAAGGGGATCGACGCATTGGCTTCGCACTTCCAGACGCCCGACTGACGCCCAACTCATGCCCGACTCACGCCCCGTTGCCAATAAGCGGCGAGGCTTTCGTAATGCATGAACGAAACCAATCTATCGGTACTGACCTTGCGACAAGCGGCGCGCCGCTATCGCATCCCCGAACCGTGGCTGCGTGCGGAGGCGAAGGCTGGGCGGCTGCCCTGCGTGGAATCCGGCGGCGTGCGGCTCGTCAACCCCGAGAGGCTGGAGGCGTTTCTCGCTGAGCGAATGAACGCTGAGGCTGAGAAGGGGGGCGCGAATGTTGCGAAGTGATGATCTTTGGCAATGCCCCCGGGACGCGAGCAACGACGCGGGGACGAATGAACTTTGGCCGACGGATTCTACCGGCGTCGCGCTCCCCCATCGGCGCGACGCGCCGGAAACATCGATCGACGCGGCCCACAATGCGGCGGCGACGGCTCCGAGCGTTCGCGCCCGGCTGCTGGACGCGATCCGCGCGGCTGGCCCGTCCGGGCTGACGAACGACGAAGCGGCGGCGCTACTCGGCGCTCCCATCCAAAGCGTCGGTCCGCGATGCTTGGACCTGCGCGAGGCGGGGCTGGTGGTCGATGGCGGCGATCGTCGCCCGACGCGATGGGGGCGGGCCGCGATCGTGTGGGTTGCGGTGGAGCACGCTCCCGGCGGTGAAGGGGGGCGCGAATGAACACCGACCCCCTACAAACCGTGCTCGACGCACTGACCGAGCATGGATGCGAACCCAAGCGATCCGGCACCGGCTGGGCGTTCCGCGTGCCGACCCGCGATGACCGGCGGCCGTCCGGCTCATTGAGCATCGGTGATGATGGGCGGGCGTTGATCTTCGATCATGGGGGCGAGCCCACCGAGGCGATCGTGCAAGCGATCGGGCTCGGGATGGCGGACCTCATGTCCGCCACCGGCGCAAGGCCACCCAAGCCCGGCAAGGCCCGCACAAGCAAGCCCAAGGGCCGCGCGTTCCCAACGATGGATGAGGCGATCGCGGCGCTGGAACGCACGCACGGACCGCGTGCGGCGCTCTGGGAGTACCACGACGCGAGCGGCGAGCCAGTGGGCGCGGTGCTCCGCTGGAATCACCCAGACGGATCGAAGCGTGATGTTCGGCCAGTGTCGCGCGTGGCTGGTGGTTCGGCGTGGCGGATCGGTGCGATGTCCGAACCGAGGCCGCTGTACCGGCTGCCCGAACTGATGGCGGATGATCCGTCCGAGCCTGTTTGGATCGCCGAGGGCGAGAAAGCGGCGGAAGCGCTGGCAT
Organism: Phycisphaerales bacterium; assembly: GCA_052168315.1. GTDB lineage: Bacteria > Planctomycetota > Phycisphaerae > Phycisphaerales > UBA1924 > JBQLZO01. The sequence goes on from JBQLZO010000024.1 coordinate 85,042, forward strand.
CCTGCGGGCTGACCGCAACCACGAGCCCGGGCGGTGCGGAGGCGGCGGGCAAGTCGGACTGGTCCGCGTTGCGTGGGCGATCGGTGGTGATCGTGCCAGACCACGATGAATCCGGCGAGCGGTACGCGCTGGATGTTGCGCGACTCGCGACCGAGGCGGGTGCATCCGATGTTCGGATCGTCCGGCTGGTCGATCGGTGGCCCGACCTGCCACCCAAGGGCGATGCGGCGGACCTGCTCGCGATGGTCGATGACCCCGCCGACCTGTGGGATGACCTGCGGGCGATGGCTGCCGAGGCTCCCGGGGTTCGATTGGATTCGATTGCACCTATAGGGGCGAGCCCCGTGCAATCCAATTCGGGCGGGTATCGGCTGGTCCCCATCGGCGAACTGAAGCCCGCCGAGGAACCCGCTTGGGTCATGCCGCGCTATGTGGCGCGGGAGCACCTGACGCTGCTCGTGGGGTTGTGGAAGGGCGGCAAGAGCACGCTGCTCGGACACCTGCTGAAAGACCTGTACCGAGGCGGTGGGCTGGCGAACGGCGACCCCGTGGATTGGCCGACGCTGGTGGTGTCCGAGGAATCGGATGGGCAATGGTCTAAGCGTCGGGATGAACTGGGGCTGGACCCGGAGCGCATCATGCTCGCCAAGCGCCCATCGTTCGCAAGGCCGAGCATGGACGACTGGTTGGCGATGATGGCCCAACTCACCGACGATGTACGGCGACTCGGAATCGGGCTGGTGATCTTCGACACCATCGCAAACCTATGGCCGCTGCACGATGAGAACGACGCGGCGCTGATGGGCTCGGCGCTGAACCCGCTGAAAGACCTGGCGGCGGCTGGCGCGGCGGTGGTGCTGGTCCACCATCCGAAGAAGGCCGACGCGACCGAGGCCCGGGTATCGCGTGGATCGGGTGCGCTGCCCGCGTTCGTGGATGCGATCGTGGAACTACGGCGGACGAACCCCGGCACGCCCGGCGACCGACGGCGGACGCTGACCGGGTATGGGCGGTGGGACATTCCCGCCGAACTGGTGATCGAACTGAACCCGGGCATCGGGTATCAAGTGCTCGGCGCACCCGACGAACTGCGGGATGTGGACACTCGCGAGACCATTCTCCGGCTGTTGCCCACCGATAGCACAACAGCGATGACGGCGGCGGAGATACGGGAGGCATGGCCGACCGACGATCGCCCGAGCGAAACATCGCTGCGGGGCTCGCTGGTGAAGGGCTCCGTCGATGGGTTGTGGTGCAAGCGCGGCACCGGGAACCGCAACGATGCCTTCCGATTCTGGTTGGCCCCGGACAAACCCGAGCCCGCCCGGGCGGTGCCCGATGAGCCCGTCTCGCTGTTCTGATTCGATTGCACGGGCTCCACCCCTATAGGTGCAATCCAATCCAAAGCCCCGCCGACCGGCTGGGGCTGTTGCACTTTCAGCGCCAGCGCGCAAGCATGCGCCCATGAAGCGGACACCCACACGACGGCAACGCGGCACGGGCGCAATGTTCCGGCGAGACGATGGCGGCTCATGGATCGCCCGCGTGGATGACGGCACCGGGCGCATCGTGGAGCGATCGACGCGGACGAGCGATCGGAAGGCGGCTGAGGCGATCGCGTCGGAATGGAACCGGCACGCGGCGCTTGTGCGGCAAGGGCTCGCCAAGCCCATCGGTGGGGATGCACTGGACCGGCACGCGCGCGCCCCGCTGGATGGGCACCTGTCCGACTACCTGCGATCGAAACAATCCGAGGGGCGATCCCCCCGGCACCTGTACGACTTGGAAACGGTGCTGCGATCAAGCGCCCGGGAACTGGGCTGGCGTCGGCTGGCCGATGTGGATGCGGCGACACTGGAACGCATGACCGCCAGCAAGCAAGCCCCGACCGACCCGGACGCGAAGGCGTGGACGCCCCGCACCGCCCACAAGTGCATCGGGCATTGGCGATCGTTCGTCCGCTGGTGCGTGGCCGATGGACGACTCCCCGCCGATCCACTGGCGAGGATCAAGCGTCCGGCTCCCGTCCGCCAATCCGAACGCCGATACCTGAGCCCCGAGGAATGGCGCTGGCTCGCCCCGGCGACCGAGGCCGCACCCGAACGCCACGGGATGACCGGCGAGGCGCGGGCGCTGCTGTATCGCGTTGCGATCGAAACCGGGCTGCGGGCGAACGAACTGCGGGCGATGGTGCGATCGTCGCTGCACCTGTCCGGTGATGCCCCGTTTGTGCTGATCGACGCACGATCAACGAAGGCGCGCAAGGCGGCACGCCAATACCTGCGACCCGAAACGGCTGCGGCACTCGCCGAACACTCCCGGCGGATCATGCCCGGCGCTCGCGTGTTCGCGCTGCCCCACTATGGGGCGATGGCCCGGATGCTCCGGGCTGATCTGGCCGATGCTCGGCGGCTGTGGATCGACGCCGCATCGACACCCGACGAACGCGCCAAACGCGAGGCGTCGGACTTTCTCGCGGCTGAGAACCACGATGGGCAACGGATCGACTTTCACGCGCTCCGGCACACCTGCGGGGTGTGGCTGGCGATGGGCGGGGCATCGCCCAAGGCGATCCAATCGGTGCTGCGCCATTCGGTTATCACGCTGACGATGGACACCTATGGGCACCTGCTCCCCGATGAGGCGGCGGGCACCGTGCGGCGGATGCCCATTGCGGCGGGTGAAGCGCTGCGGGTAGCGGCGTGCGGGGAAGCGAACGACCCCCCATCCATGTGCCCACTTAGAGCACCCCAACCGAACCCCGCTACCCTTGCTCCACCCCGGGCCCGTGGCGGAACTGGCAGACGCGGCGGACTTAAAATCCGCTTGCCGGAAACGGCAGTGTGGGTTCGAGCCCCACCGGGCCCATTCAAACGGTCTCGCACCGTGTCGCATAGTTCATCGGGGCGAAGGGAACTGCAGTGGTCAATTGGTTCCGGAACTTCAAGGTGTGCAGGCGCACCGTGTCACCGCCCGAAGTGGCGCGAATTGCTGCAATAGGAGATGTTGACGACGGATCACATGTGTGCGTGGATATCTTTGGTGTGGTGGCGATCGTATTCCAGGAAGTGTCGTCGCCAAAGTCAAGAATAGTTTTGTTCAATGGGGTTCGACACTATAGCTTCACCGATCATTATCAGTTCTATTCCACAGGGCTTCCGGCCGGGACTCCGGGACAGTTGTCCGAGATCAAGAATTCGCCATTGATCGCTCGGCTAAAGGCGGGGTCGGTTACAGAATTCGCCGCGCAGCAGGCTTCTCGCTGCCGGCACTTCGTGGTGTCCTTGCCGGATCAAGGGATCTACCAGATTGCGGCTGTTTCTTGTGATGTATCGCAATCAACCGAATCGTCAATACACGAGGCCGCGGCCGCTCTCATTGATAAACTATTTCGCGAGAGAGTGTGACTCCCTTGCATTTTCTGTAGGCTTGTGTTTAGACGGCAGGGTGTCACCAATTTCATTCTTACCCGTGCCACCGACATCGCTTCGATGTCGGTGTCTTCCTCTCTCCCCCGCAACCCAAACAACCAGCTCCGGCACGCTGGCACCGAGCTTCTGGTAGAGTTCGTGCCGCCGAGATCGCGAAACAACCTCGGCGGGTTGGGTGCAGTCATCGGGTTGAATGGATCAAGCGGAGGCACCGAGATCGGAAGACCGATCTCGGTGGCACGATCGAGAGGGTGACTCAAGCCGGTGTCACCCCGCCCGTTTCGTCAGCGAAGGACTAAATAATGCCGGTAAATTTTCATTCACTGATCTGCGTGTTGTTGCTATTGTTGCTTGCAGCCAAGCAAGGCTGGACTGTCGCCACGCCATTAGTGCTGGCTCGCAGAATTCGAAGAGACGGCAATGCAGAACAAGGAATTTCTCTCGGGATCGAGGTTGACTTGCTGCTGTTGCTATTGCTGGCAGCCGTTCTTGTTGTAGGCGGACCCCCTTGGGAACATGTCCCGGGTTGGCTAATAATGATTGTCGCGGCAGGATCGGTTGTGGCGTCATGGACACTCCTTGTTGTTATTCACATGCTTCTGCTCAAAACGAAGGATTAATCGGCGGGGCGGCACCAATCTCATTCTTTCCCCGTGCCACCGACATCGCTTCGATGTCGGTGTCTTCCTAGCTCCCCCGCAACCCCAAAAACCAGCTCCGGCCCGCTGGCACCGAGTTTCTGGTAGAATTCGTGCCGCCGAGATCGCGAAAGAACCTCGCCGGGTTGGGTGCAGTCATCGGGCTGAATGGATCAAGCGGAGGCACCGAGATCGGAAGACCGATCTCGGTGGCACGATCGAGAGGGTGACTCAAGCCGGTGTCACCCCGCCTTCGGCCTTGGGAGCGGCGCTCTGCCTCCGGACGACATATGATCCAGAAAGACGATAACAACACAGCAACAAACGATCAAGCAGTCTTGCAGGCTGACGTCTCAGAGCAGCCTTTGCGCCAAGTATTGGCAATCAAGGACTTGCCTGCCTCGTCAGATGGCGAGAAAATCCCGAGATTTCTCACGGCCCGCCTGCTAATAGGCGCCGATGCAAGCGGTGCCATATCGGTGTCATATCCCTCAAGATCGAGCCGGATTACCCTGTCGATCGTATTTGTCGTCACCTGGGGATTTACATTTATGTTGGCCCTCCTCTTTACTATTCACGCGATACTTCAAGTGCAAATTGGGAATCTGAGCATTGGTGCTTGGGCAGCAATTGTCGCGGCCGCAACCTTTTTCGCATCTGCAAACACAGTTATGTGTGCCCTGCTGCACAAGGCGTGGTACTCCCGTCCAGTAATTGTGGTTTGGGATGCTCCTCGCAACTCAGTGATCCATAAACGAGACGGCTGGGTCGCGCGGCTAAGCGATTTCAATGTTATTGTTGTGACCAGCGGCAGAGTTGGAGTTGTGAATCCAGAAACGCTGCAGATCAATCGCGTCCGATGTTGGCAAGTATCGCTCGCAAAATCTTCTGAACCAACCAGGCGGCTATTGCTTTGGACATTCCGCCATCGATGGCCGAGGCGAATGAATGAAATAGAGCTTCTTTCCCGGTTGACAGGTTTTGCGGTCGAAATGCCAAAGACATGACCGGCGGGGTGGCACCAATTCCATTCTTACCCGTGCCACCAAGATCGTTTCGATGTCGGTGTCTTCATCCGACGAGTCCCAAGCCCGACATGCTCAGACACGCCTGACTCACGGCGCGGTGCCACCAACACTCCCCACCTCTCCGCGTGCGACCGACATCGCCCCAATGTCCGCCGCTCCCCCCACCACCCCACCACCCACGCCCCAATCCCCCTCCCCCTCCCGCCCAGCCATCAAGGCATCTCATACCCCAGCGCCTCATCCTCAATCGGCAGCACCGGCTCACCCTGCATGTTCTGCTGCACAACCTTGAACTGATCCACCAGGAACAGCGGCTTCGCGGCCTCCTCGCTCAGCGCGTTCAGCCGAGCCTGCAGCGCCCGGACCCGCTCCGGATACTCCTCGGCCAGGTTCGTCGTCTCCCCCGGATCCTCCGCGAGATTGAACAGCTCAAGGCTCTGCGGCAGCATCGTCCGCCAGACCAGCTTCCAATCGCCCTGGCGGACCGCGCCGCGGAACGGCTCGATGTTGTAAATCACCTCGGTCCGAGGCGAAGCCTCCCCACCCGCGATCGTGCCCCATACATCCAGCCCGTCAAGCGGCCTGGCGTTGTCGGTCGGCGCGCCGGCCAGCGCCGCAAAGGTCGTGTACAGGTCCACCACATGGATCAACCCATCCACCTCGCCCGCCCGCACAACCCCGGGCCAGTTGGCCAGCGCGCACACCAGCGTGCCACCCTCATACAGCGTCCCCTTCCCGTTCCGCAGGTGCCCATTGTCGCACGGAATCGTGATCTCGGACAGATCCGCCATCACACCCGCGAACATCGCGCTCCGCGTGCCCCCGTTGTCGCTGTGGAAAACGATCAGCGTGTCATCCCGCATGCCCGTCCGCTCCAGCGCATCCACCACCCGCCCGATCTCATCATCAAGCGATGCGATCATGCCCGCGTAGGTCCGGCGCGTCGGATCCTCGATATGCGGGAATCGGTCGACATACTCCTGCGGAGCCTGGTACGGCGTGTGCGGCGCGTTGAAGGCCAGATACAGGTAAAGCGGCGTCTCCGGATCGTGACCCTCGATCAGCCGCACCGCATCCGCGCCCAGCAGCGTCGTCGTGTACCCCTCCTCGTGGACCTGCTCGTTGTCGCGGAACCAGTCCAGCACGCCCGACTCCTCGTGCGTGAAATAGTCCAGCTCCCCGATGATCGGGCCGTACTGATAATCAAACCCGCGCTGCCGCGGCCAGTACTTCTTATCCGCGTGCCCCAGGTGCCACTTGCCGATGATCGCCGTCTTGTACCCGGCCTCCTTCAGCGCCTGCGGCATCAGCCACTCCTCGGTGTCCAGCCCGTAGTCGGACACCGAGAGGATCACCGCCGTCTGAAGCCCATACCGGAACGGATACCGCCCCGTCATCAGCGCCGCCCGCGTGGGCGTGCACATCGGCTGCGCGTAGAACTGGCCGAGCCGCGCCCCGCCCGCGGCCAGCGCATCGATGTTCGGCGTGCGAAGGTCCTCAGCCCCGTTGAACCCCACATCCTTCCACCCAAGGTCATCGGCCACAATGTGAACGATGTGCGGCCGAGGCGCCCGCACCTCCTCCGCCCAAGAGCGACCAGCACCCAGCAGCACACAAACCAGCGCAACGATGACAGGCAACGATCGGAACTTCGAACACATGGCAACTGACTCCTGAAGAACACACCGGGCACCCACCCCCCAAACCAAGCCATCACTTTACCTCCCATCACCCCGCACGACCCCCTGGGCAGGGTCGCACCGACACCTCCACCCCTCTCCCCGTGCCACCGACATCGCCTCGATGTCGGTGTCTTCCTCCCTCACCACGCCCCACCTACCCAGATCCTCACCAACACCCTCCACACCGCCTCGCCCAACTCCAGCTGCACGCCCGACGACGCCGGCTGCATCACCCCAACCACCCCTCCGCCCCCAGCACCCGCCGGGCGCTCACCAACGCCGCTTCCCCCCACCCGCCACCCCCCCTCACACC
>JBQLZO010000025.1:0-269684 GCA_052168315.1 Phycisphaerales bacterium
CCCCACCCCAATCCCCCCGCCTCCCAGCGACCGGTCGGGTGCGGGAACGACCCTCTCCTCGCTGACCATGGCCAAACGATCCACCAAGCAGACGGCCGAGACGATGGCGACTCGCCAGCGTGAGATCTCGGTATCGGAGTTTTTCGCGAAGAACCGGCACCTGCTGGGGTTCGACAATCCATCGCGGGCGCTGCTGACGACGATCAAGGAGGCCGTGGACAACTCGCTGGACGCGTGCGAGGAGGCGGAGATCCTGCCGGACATTTTGGTTGAGATCCGGCATCTGCCGGATATCGCGGCGGACCGGTACCTGGTGATCGTGCAGGACAACGGGCCTGGGATCGTGCGGAAGCAGATCGAGAACATCTTCGGGAAGCTGTTGTACGGGTCGAAGTTCCATCGGCTGAAGATGTCGCGCGGGCAGCAGGGGATCGGTATCTCGGCGGCGGGGATGTACGGGCTGATCACGACGGGCAAGCCGGTGAAGATCATCTCGAAGACGGGGGCGAAGAAGCCGAGCCACGAGGTGATCTTGAAAATGGACACCTCGAAGAACCGCGCGGATGTGGTCTCGGACACGGAGCATCCGGAAGACGATGTGATGTTCCCGCACGGGCACGGGACGCGGGTGGAAATCGAGCTGCAGGGCAAGTACGCCAAGGGCGGGCGGTCGGTGGACGAGTACATCCACCTGACGGCGATCGCGAATCCGCACGGGACCTTCACCTTCATCGCCCCCCCCACTTCCGCGTTTCCCGATGGGCAGAAGCTGGTGTTCGAGCGGTCGGTGGAGGAGCTTCCGGAGCAGCCGGAGGAGATCAAGCCGCACCCGCACGGGATCGAGCTGGGGACGCTGATCGGGATGCTGGAGCGGACGGAGCACTCGCAGCTGGGCGGGTTCTTCACGAACGAGTTCTGCCGGATCGGGCCGAAGGTGGCGCAGTCGATCGCGGAGCAGTCGGGGCTGACGCCGCGGACCTGGGTGAAGAACATCGGTCACGCGCAGGCGGAGAAGCTGTTCGCGGCGCTGCAGAGCGCGAAGGTGATCGCGCCGCCGACGAACTGCCTCTCGCCGATCGGCGTGAAGACGCTGCTGAAGGGGTTGGAGTCTGGTCTGCGGCCGGACTTCATCGCGGCGTCGTCGCGTCCTCCGGCGGTGTACCGGGGTCGGCCGTTCGTGATCGAGGCGGGGATCGCGTACGGGGGGAATCTTTCGAGCGAGGAGTCGGCGCGGATCTATCGGTATGCGAACCGGGTGCCGCTGCAGTACCAGCAGTCGGCGTGCTGCTCGTTCAAGGCGGTGGCGGACACTTCCTGGCGGAACTACGGGCTGCAGCAGCCGCGGGGCGGTGTTCCGGTGGGTCCGATGGTGGTGATGATCCACATGGCGTCGGTGTGGGTGCCGTTTACCTCGGAGTCGAAGGAGGCGATCGCGGACTACGACGAGATCCGCAAGGAGATGCGGCTGGCGCTGCAGGAGTGCGGGCGGAAGCTGGGGACCTTCCTGCGGAAGCGTCAGCGGATGAAGCGTGCGGGGGAGCGGCGGGGCGTGTTCCTGCGGTACATCGGCGAGATCTCGAAGGCGTGCGAGAAGCTTTCGGGGGCGGATGCGGAGGCGCTGTACAAGGCGCTGATGGCGACGGCGGAGACGAAGACCTTCGAGGTGGACATCGAGCTGGACGAGGAGGGGCGGGTTGTCAACAGCGATGATCTCGGGCGGCTGAGCAAGGATGAGGGCGTGCTGATCCGCGACTCGGCGGTGCTGGAGGGCGAGGCGGGGGGATCGGCGCGGGGGAGCGATCTGGACCTGGAGGGGATCGCGGAGTCGAAGGATGATGAGCGGGCGCAGCGCGGTGCGTCGAAGGGGCGCGGCAAGGGGAGCGGCAAGGGAAGCGCCGGGCAGGATGTGGAGGCGAAGGGGATAGGGTCATCGCTGTTCGGCGATGAGGAGGAGGAAGCGGGCGGCGGGGTTGATGCGGGCAAGGGGAGCGGGAGTGGTGGCGGGCGCCGGAAAGTGAAGAAGAAGACGAAGAAGAAGGTGCGGCGGAGCGGGAAGTGAGCGGTGGTGGGATGTGAGCGATCGCGGTCACTGGGCGGCGGATGCTTCCCACCGGCGCTTGATCGTCTCGGCCATGTCGCGCATGCCATCGCGTGAGGGGGAGTGGGCCATGCCTTCGACGATCTGGACGACCATGTCGGCATCGACGGTGTCGCGCCATTGCTTGAGGAGGGCGACCGCGCCTTCGAGGTAGAAGGTGTCGACCTCTCCGGCGTAGATGTGGATGCGGCCGTTGAGTTTCGGGGCGAGTTGGTCCCAGTTGCTGCGGAGGGTGTGGCTGATGTCGTAGGGTCGCCATGACTCGGCGGTGGCGGTGTTGATGTTTCCGGTGGCGCGGTCGAAGAGGGGCTCGGGGGTGCCATCGGGTCCGCGCTGGCTGAAGACGGCCTCGAAGGAGTGGATCTGGCCGCCGGGGCCGAGGACCTGTTCGCGGGCGACGAAGTCCTGGTAGGTGAGGATGACGCGGTCGTTGGCGCGGGCGAGGGGTCTTGGCTCGCCCTCGGCGTCGGTGTAGATGTTCTGGTCGGGCTCGTAGAGGTTGATGCGCTGGAAGTCTCGGAAGTCGATGGGATCGGGGACATGGCTCCAGCATCCGGCGAAGTGTTCGGGGTAGGTGGTCTGGAGCCAGAGGCTGGACCATCCGCCGGAGGAGATGCCGGTGGCGTAGCGGTGTTCGGGGCCGGCGCCGCGGAACTCGGCGTCGATGCGTGGGATCATCTCGTTGATGAGCATGTCGCCCCATGGGCCGTTGTTGGCCGAGTCGGCGAAGACGGAGTGGCCGCGGAAGCAGGATGGATCGGGGATGACATAGAGGACATCTTCGAGTTCGAGCCAGCCGAGCATCTGGGGGATGCGGAATGCGGAGAAGTGGTCGCCGCCGAAGCCGGGGACATCGATGACGACGGGGAACCGCTCATCGGCGCGCTCATCAAAGCCCTCGGGGACGACGATGCCAGCGCGGACGGTGACATCGCGTCCGTGGAACTCGCTGAGTCTTTCGGAGCGGAACTCGAGGAGCCGGACGCGGTCGGTGGGTTCGAAGGCGCGCGGGGCGACGATGTTGGTGGGGGTGAGTCGGACGATGGTGGGGCCTGCATCTTCGGCGGCGTTGTCGGCTTCGGCGTTGTCGTTGGCGGGCTTGATGGTGAAGGGGATGGGGTCGGAGTAGCGGTCGCCCGCGCCGGTGCCGGCCTTGGGTGAGTCGGGGTTGAGGCGGAGGATGGCCTGGGCGAGCCATCGTCCTTCGGGGAGTTGTTCGATGGGCATGGGGTGCGCGAGGCAGCCTTGCTCGATGGTGACGGTGTCGCCGGGCTGGGCATTGGCGACATCGATGGCGAAGACGGGTGGCGGGCTGAACCAGGAGTGCATGGAGCGGCGCGGCTCGGAGACCCGGCCGCGTCCGGCGGCGGGTGGTTCGGCCTCGGCGAGGGCGATGTAGATGCGGCCGGTGTACGCGGGCAGGTCGTCGGGGATGGTGATTTCGAAGCGGACCGGTTCGGCAGGCGCGGCGTTCGCGTGGGGCGCGATGGTGATGAGGGTGAGGAAGGTGAGGATGCCGGCGAGCGCGCGGCGGTGATGGGTCTGGTGTTGGGACTGGTGATGGGTTGGGCGATCGCGCATGGGAGGTGCTCCGTTCTGGTCGGGGGTTTGTACCAGAACGGGGAGCGGTGGGTGGCGTGCGCGGTGGGTGGGGCGTGGCGGGGGTGTGGGTCAGGGTGTGGCGCCGGCCATGCGGTCGAGTCGGACGCTGGCGGCGAGCCATGATTCCCACGCGTCGCGGGTCATGGAGGTGGCATCGGAGTCGAAGGCTTGGTCGGGGAGTTCGGCGAGTCGTGCGCGGGCGCGTTCGTGGGCCGTGCGGGCTTCGCGCGGCTTGTCCATGGCCATGTAGGCGTTGACGATCTGGACCATGGCGGTGAGCGAGATGGGGTCGTCGGCGTATCGCTGGGCGGCGGTGTCGTAGAAGGCCACGGCCTGCTCGTACCAGTCGCTGGAGGTGAGGACGGGCTGGCCGAAGAGTTCTTCGAGCATGCCCTCGGGGATCTCGGCGGTGAGTCGGGCCATGTCGAAGGCGCAGTCGGCGCGGTAGAGGATGGCGTTCTTGAGGAGAGAACGGTCCATGGGGACGAGGCGCCTGGGGTCGCGCTGCTCGATGAGCTCGCGTGTGCGCGTGAAGCCATCGAGGGCTTCTCTGAGCTGCTGGCCTCGGCGGACGCGGAGGTCCGAGCGTTCGCTGGGCGGGCGGGGCGTCTCGAGGTCGCGGCCGAGTTGCTCGGCGGACTGGCGGAGGGAGTCTGCGAGCGCGAAGACGATGGAGGGGTCGTCGTTGAGTTCCTGGTAGCGGAGCTTGGCTTCGCGGAGCTGGGCGATGGCGCGGTCGTGGTCGCCTTGGCGGCGGTAGAGCCTGCCGAGTTCGATCCTTGCGGCTTTGAACTCGGGTGCTTCGGGCTCGAAGATGCCGCTGGAGAGCACCTCGCGGAGTAGGTCTTCGGCGCGTTCGGGCTGCGCGGATTCGGGGGCCAGCGCCAGGCACTGTGCGAGTGGGACATAGCTGCGGTAGGCGAACATGGACTCGGGTGATCGGCGGATGATGGCATCGTAGAGGTCGGAGGCCTGCGTGAAGTCGCCGCGTGCCTGGTAGGCGCGGGCGAGGCGGAAGCTGGCCTGTTCGAGCATGGGCGACTCGTCCTGCGTCGCGACGAATTCGTTGAATGCCTGGATGGCCGAGTCGAGGTCGCCGGCGCGGTCGAAGCTGTCGGCGGCGAGCCAGAGCGAGTTGGTGGCTTCTTCGGGGCTTCCGAGGAGCCGGCGTTCGGCGTGCTTCTGGAAGTATCGGGCGGCTTCGCGGTAGTGGCGGCGGGCCTCCTCGACGCTGACGGGGTCGAGCGCGGAGAGGTCGAGGGTTCCGTCGGGGCGTTCGACAGCGCCTTCGATGAGGTCGTCGGCGTAGGCGCGCTGGGTTCCGGCGATGCGTGCGAGGGCATCGGCGGGCATGGACTCGTCGGGATGGATGCGTTCGATGAGCTTGGCGTACTGGAGCGCCGCGGCGGAGTCGCCGGTGGCGAACCACTCCTCGTGGCGCTGGGCGAGGCTGTCGGCGATGTCCTGTGCGGTGATGATTCCCCTGGTCCACGAGGAGCCGAGGCCTTCGATGGCGGCTTCGTATGCGGCGATGGAGTCGGCGCGCTGGCCCCTGCGTGAGAGGACCTCGCCGAGGCCGAGCTGTGCGGCCATGGCGGCATCAGTGAGTGGGAACCGGGCGATGGCCTCGGTGAACCACTCGGCGGCCTGCTCATCATCGGAGGCGAGCTGCGAGGCCCTGCCGACGCCGACGAGGGCGCGTCCGGCGACGGGGTCGATGGCGGGGACGACCTCGAGTGCGAGGGCGAAGTACTTGCGGGCTTCGTCGAGTCTTCCGAGTTCGAGGCTGGCCTCGCCCATGAGGAGGTAGAGTGGGCCGACGCGCTCTTCCATGGGCGTGCCGAGGCGCTGGACCTCGGGGATGAGCCTGAGCAGTGCGTCTTCGGGGAAGCCCGCGGCGAGGCGGAGTTCGGCCTGGCGTGTGGCGGCCCAGAGCCTGTCGTCGGTGCTGACGCGCGGATCGGTTCTGAGTTCGCCGAGCATGCGCATCACGCCGGAGGGGTCGAGGGTGGCCTGTCGTCCGGTGAGGTGGAGGTCGATGATGCGGCGCATGAGCATGTGCCGATGCTGCGCGGCGGCGTCGGGCATGCGGGCGAGTTCGTCCATGGCCTCTGCGACGCGGCCGATTGAGATGAGCGAATCGGCGAGGCGGTATTCCTGGGTGGCGGTCAGGGGCGTGCTGAGTCCGGAGCGCGCGCCGCGGTAGTTGGTGATGATGGCTTCGTGGTTTTCCGGGACATCGACCTGGCGGGCTTTCTGGCCGAGGTAGAGCGCATCGCCGGAGAGGATGAAGTAGCGGCCGAGGATGGCTGCGGGGACCATCTCGGGCTGCATGTTGACCCGGATGGGGTCGTTGAGCAAGGCGATGGCGGCTTCGTACTTGCCATCGTCGATGAGTTTCTGGACATGGTCGAGGGCGGCGGGGAAGTCGGGGGGCGGTGCGCCGCGGACCCACGCGGCGAGGCCGAGTGCGAGCACGAGCGTGGCGGCGGCGAGTGTGGGGATCTGCCAGCGGTCGCGCCAGCCATCGCGGAGGGGCGCGCGGACGGCGGGCGTCTTCGCGGCGGGTTCGCTCGCGGGCGCTTCTTCGCCTGCCCTGGATTTCTCCGGATCCTTCTTTGCCACTTGCGCGTGTGACCCGTGTGGGGACTGGACGTCGGGACGGGCGTGGGGATCGCGCCGAACACGCCCCGCTGCGGGGCTATCGGTCGGACGGGGTGGCGATGTGGGCGGGTGGGCGCGGGATGGAGGCTGATCACCGGTGTGTGGGATGTTGCGCTGGTGATCGGGATCGCCGGTTCCGGCGGGTGGGCGGACGGGCGGTGGTGTGGTGTGTGTGGGCGCGTTCAGCGGTCGCGGCGCTGGTTGGGGGGGTCGTTGGTGGGGTTGTTGGTGGGGTCGTGCGGGCCCGCGTTGTCGTGGTGGTCGGGGTCTTCGGCGATGACGATGGTGCCGAAGCCGGCGGGTCCTGGCATGTAGGGGTTTGCGATGGTGAAGGCCATGAGCGGCGGGCAGAGGACTTTGACGGTGGTTCTGAGGAGTGCGGTGTGGAAGGGCGGCTTGGCGCCATCGGCGGTGATGGTGCGCATGCCGAGGACGAGCTTTCCGAGCGATCGCGCGGCGAGGGCTTCGCTGATGGTGATATGGGTGATGGTGAAGAGGAGGACGAAGAGGAGGGGCGCGAGTCCCGCGAGTGGTTCGAGCGGTCCGGTGCCGGCGCCGGAGGGGAAGAGGATGGAGCTGGCGAACATTCCGGGCGCGAGGTCGAAGATGAACGCGAGGAGGCGCTTTCCGAGGGGTGCGAGGCTTGCGCCCGGTGGGAGGTTGACGGGCGGGTTCCAAGTTCTGGCGGGTCTTGCGACGAAGACGAGGACGGAGCCGAAGAGGCTGAGGAGCATGAGCGCGAGGAGGCCGAGGTGGCTGGCATCGACGGGCGCTGAAGCGGCCGCTTCGCCTTCGTAGAGGGCGACGCCGAGCAGGGTGTGCGCGGCGACGGTGGGTCTTCCCGGCTGTGAGTCGGGGGGGATGACGATGGAGACGACAGCGCCTGCGAGGGCGAGCACGGCGGTGCGGTGCCCTGGCGAGGCGAGGATCCGCGTGATGGGGATCTCGGTGTCGGGGCGCAGGAGGGTGATGCGTCGGTGGCCATCGCCCTGGACGCCGGTGATGAGCACGAGCTGGCCATCGACGGCGGTGAGGTCGAAGTCTCCGGCGGGGGCCGGCGCGGTCCATGCGTTCCACCGTGGTTGGATCGGGGAGCGGGATGTGTTGGGTGGGGGTGTGGATTCGTCGGGGGCGGACGGGTTTGTGTTGGGGTTGGGGATGGGGTTGATGAGGCGTTGTGCTTGGATGGACCACACGCGGGCGAGAGAGGCGTTGGATCGCTGGATGATGGCGAGGGTCGTCCCGGTGGCGATGAGGTGGAGGGGGTGTTCGGCGGCGAGATCGGGCGGGAGGGGCACGGCGTTCCAGCCGGTGCGATCGAGCGCGAGGAGGGTGTGGGTTGAATCGTCTTGGCTGAGGAGCGCGAAGAGGAGTGTTCCGTCGGGGCCGGAACCGCGTGCGGCGGCGAGGGCGACGAGGGGTGTGGGTTGGACGCGGGAGTCGGGATCGGGGTCGGTGGGCGCGCTGATGGGGATGGGCGGGAGCACGCGGAAGCGTTCGATCTCCCGTGCGCCTGTCGGCGCGATGATGGCGCTGGTTGCGCGGACGCTGAGCACGGGCTGGGAGTGTGGGGCCTGGTTGTTCTCGGGGGGTTCGCCTGCGAGGTCGAACGCGAGGTAGAGGGTCTGGTTGATCGCGGCGAGCGCGATGGGATCTGAGTCGAGCTTGGCGATGGGGCGGATTTCGTTCCACTCATCGTCGGCGTGGAGCAGGTGGAGCATGGGTCCGGTGCCGGATCCGGAGGGCGCGACAAACCAGCCGGCGTGGTTCGACGATGCGCTGGGGAGAAGCCCAGCGCCGGTGAGGAGGGCGGCGGCGATCAGGAGCAGCGCTGCGCCGATGGGGGGTCGGAGGGCGTGGCGACGGGCGGGCCCGCTTGGGAGGCCTTCTCCGGGCAGAGCCGGCGGGATGTGAGCGGGAGCGGGCATGTGCGGACTGTATCGGGTGGGGGCGATCAGGATGCCGCGTGGAGCGCTGCGTCGGCGAGGGCGTCGAGCCCGACGCTGCGCGATCCTTTGATGAGCACGATGACATGGGGGCGTGGGCTTGCGGTCGGGCCGGGCGATGCGGGGGAAGTTGGATCCGATGTCGGCGGTTCGGGCGCGGTGCTGCGCACGATGCGGTCGATGGCTTCGAGCATGGCGGCGCGGACCTGTGGGGTGTTGCTCGGGAAGTGCTGGGTGTGGACGCCGGCGATGTCGCTGAGTTCTTCGATGAGCCAGCGGGTGGCTTCTCCGACGGCGATGATGGCATCGCCCTGGCGGATGAGGGGTCGATCGCGGATGGCTGTTGCGATCTCGCGGTGGATGGGCTCGGCGTGGTGGCCGGTTTCGCCCATCTCGCCGAGGATGAGGATCCTGCGCGCGCCGGCGGCGGTGGCTTGTCGATCGGCTTCGATGAGCGCGGCGAGCATGGATTCGGGGCTGGCGTTGTAGCAGTCGTCGATGGCGCGGACGATGAGGGCGTCGGGTCGGGTGGCGGTGGCTTGGGTCATGCGCTGCTCTGGGAGCCGTGCGGCGAGCAGGCCCTGGGCGATGCGGTCGTCGGCGATGTTGGCCCAGCGCGCGATGGTGACGGCGAGCGCGGCGTTTGCGGCGGCGGTGGCGCCGGGGAAAGGGAGTTTGAAGAGGGTGTTGTCGTGCTGGAGGTGATCGTCTTCGACGCGGAAGGTGGTGGTGTGGTCGGCGTCTGAGACGGATTGGATGGACCATCGGATGCCGTGGCCCTCTCCGGCGCGGACGCGGCGGAGGTCGATGTCGCGGAGGGCGCCATCCTCGCGGAGGTCTTCGAGGGCGAGGTCGACGACGCCGGGCTCCGCGCCGAGCGCGGGGATGAGTGCGAGCGGGGACGGGTGGGCGGGTGTTGGGCGAAGCCCGCGGAGGATGGAGAGTTTCTCCCGTGCGATGGCCGAGACGGATCCGAGGTGTCCGATGTGGGCGCGTCCGATGGTGGTGACGAGGGCGGCGTTGGGCGCGGCGATGCGGGCGAGTGGTTCGATCTCGCCGGGGTTATTCATGCCGATCTCGCAGATGAGCGCTTCGGTGTCGGGCGGGGCGGCGAGGATGGTCAGGGGCACGCCGATGTCGTTGTTGAAGGACTTGATGGATGAGTGGGTGCGCCATCCGCCGGCGCGGAAGGCCGCATCGATGAATCGGACGGTGGAAGTTTTGCCGTTGCTGCCGGTGACGGCGATGACGAGGGCGGGGAGGGCTTGGCGGTATGCGGCCGCGAGGCGTGCGAGTGCGCGGCGGGTGTCATCGACGATGAGGATGGGGGGTCGATCGTCGCGGGCGTCGCTGTCGGCGACGGCCGGGTGGTCGGGCTTGTCGGCGATGATGAGTGATGCGCCGCGTTCGATGGCGTTGGTGATGTAGTCGTGTCCGTCGAAGCGCGGGCCGTGGATGGCGATGAAGGCCTGGGCGGGTTCGATGGTGCGCGAGTCGATGGAGACGCCGAGGATGGTGTGCGGGGGGAGGGGCATCGCCGGGGAGAGCGGGCGGGCGCGGGCGGCTTCGGCGAGGCGATGCGGGCGCCAGAATTCGCTCGCGCTGCTGGGCGACGGGGCGGTCATCGGGCGGGCTCCTGGGGTCGCGGGCGGGTGCTCGGGTCGGCGGATTGTTGATCGGCGTGCCGGCGGGTGAGCGCTTCGCGCGCTTCCTGGGCATCGTCGAAGGGGATCCGGAGCGGCTTGCCATCGGGGGTGGTGAGGATCTGCTCGCGCTCGTGGCCCTTGCCGGCGATGACGATGACATCGGCGGCGCCAGCGGTGGCGATGGCGTGGCGGATGGCGGCGCGGCGGTCTGCGTGGACCTCGACGGCGGCGCGTCGTTCGGCGGGGATGCCGGCGAGGATCTGGTCGATGATGTCGGCGGGTCGTTCGGTCCTGGGGTTGTCGGAGGTGATGACGATGCGGTCGGCCATGTCGGCGGCGACCGCGCCCATGCGGGGGCGCTTGGTGGTGTCGCGCTGGCCGCCGCATCCGAAGACGACGGTGAGTCTGGCGCTTCGGGCTTCGGCGACGGGGCGCATGGCGTGCAGGGCGTTGCGGAGCGCATCGTCGGTGTGGGCGTAGTCGATGAGCACGAGGGGGTGTCGTGCGGGGTCGAGCGGGGGCGGGATGGGCACGGGGTCGAGTCGGCCGCGGGCGGGGGTGAGGAGGGTGAGCGCGCGTTCGATGGTCGGGGTGTCGATGCCGAGCGCGTGTGCGACGGCGGTGGCCTGGAGGGCGTTCATGGCGTTGTGCCGGCCGAAGAGCGGGATGCGCGCGTTGAGTTGGCCCCATGGGGTGTGGAACTCGGCGTGCATGCCGTGGGCATCGGCGGCGGTGATGGTGGCGGTGGCGATGCTTGGGTCGCCGGGATCATGATCGGACTTTTGGTCGGGATGATGGTCGGGCGTGCGGAGGTGGGTTCGGATGATGCGGGCGCGGCATCGGCGGGCCATGCGCTCGGCGGCGGGGTCGTCGGCGTTGATGATGGCGAGGGCGTTTTCGTCGAGTGATTCGAAGAGGATGGCCTTGGCGTCGGCGTAGCGGTCCATGGTGGTGTGGTAGTCGAGGTGGTCGCCGGTGAGGTTGGTGAAGACGGCGATCTGGAAGCGGAGCGCCTGGCATCGGCCCTGGTGGAGTGCGTGTGAGGAGGCCTCGATGGCGGCGGCGCGGCATCCGGCGTCGATCATGGTGGCGAGTGTCTGGCTGAGTTCGATCGCGCCGGGCGTGGTCTGGGAGGATTCGCCGATGGATCGTCCATCGTCGGTGATGACGGTGCCGATGAGCCCGCATCTCAGCGCGGCGTGGTTGAGGATCTGGTGGACCATGCCGGCGACGGTGGTCTTGCCGTTGGTTCCGGTGATGCCGATGAGGGCGAGCGCGCGGGAGGGGTGATCGAAGAATCGTTCGGCGGCGATGGCGCCGGCGGCGTGGGCGTCGGGGACGAGGATGATGGGGATGGGCGTGGCGGTGTCGGCGAGGCTCTGGGTATCGATGAGGGAGGGTTCGAAGGCATCGCCCTCATCGGCGATGACCGCGCTGGCGCCGCGGGCGATGGCATCCGGGATGAAGCGGCGGGCGTCGATGGAGAGGCCCTTGCGGGCGATGAAGAGGGAGCCGGGGACGACGGAGCGTGAGTCTTCGGTGATGTCTGCGATGCGGACGGAGTCCCAGCGGGGCGGGAATGCGCCGGGGGCGAGGCCTGGGAGTTGGTGGAGCAGGTCGCGGAGGAGCATGGTGTTCGGTCGGCGGTGCCTGGTGTCGGCGCAGCGCGCGGCGTGGGCGGGGGTGCGGCTGGGGTGCGCGCGCAGGGGGAACGGTGGCGCTTATGACATCGATCTTCTGGGATTGGCGGGCGCTGCGCTGATTCCGAGCCCGACCATTTCCTCGATGGCATCGGCGGCTTCTGCGGAGGCGAGTTTGCCATCAAACTTGGCGCAGATGTCCTGGAGGGCTCGGCGTTGCTCGTTCATCGCTTCGGGGGTGGAGACGAGGGCTTCGACGGCCTCGGCGTAGCGGCCGTGGTCCTTGAAGTAGGGGACGAACTCGGGGACGATGCCGCGTCCTGCGATGAGGTTCGGGAGGGTGAAGAACTCGGCGGTGATGAGCCATCGTCCGACGAGTTTGAACATGAGCTCGTTGGTCTTGTAGAGGATGACCATGGGCTTTGCCTGCTTGGCGAGCTGGAGGGTGACGGTTCCGGAGACGACCATGGCCAGGTCGCACCATCGGGTGACGAGGTCGGTCTGTCCGACGGTGACATCGACGCCGGGTGGCCATCCGCCGAGGGCGTTGGCGCGTTCGTAGAGCTCCGTGCGCACGGCGTCGGAGGTGGCGCCGACGACGCCGACGGCGTGGGGGTGCTTCTCGCGGACGGCCTTGAATGCGTTGAGCAGGACGGGGAAGTTGCGCCTGAGTTCGGCGGGGCGGGAGCCGGGGAGGATTGCGATCCGGGGCGAGCCGTGGGGGAGGCGTTCGGCGCGGGCGGAGAGGTCATCAAGGTCGAGGGGCTCGTCGAAGAGCGGGTGGCCGATGAAGCGCGCGGGCACGCCCTTGTCCTTGAACCACTTTTCCTCGAACGGGAGGAGGCAGAGGACGAGGTCGGAGCATCGGCGGAGCTTGTTGATGCGCCACGGCCCCCAGGCCCAGAGCTGGGGGGCGACGAGGTGAACGACCTTTCGGCCCAGCCGCTTGGCGATCTGCGCGATGGGGAAGTTGGCGGCCGGCGAGTCGACGGGGACATGGAGGGCGACTTCGGGGTGCTCGGCGAGCCAGGCGCGGATGTTCTTGTTGATGATCTGGTGTTCGCGGATTTTCTGCCATCCGGGGACGCCGACGACGGCGTCCTGGCCGGTTTCGGAGATGATGGTGGCGCCGGCTCGTCGCATCTTGGGTCCGCCCCACGCGTAGATGGTGAGATCGGCGCGTCGCCTGCGGAGTTCGCGGATGACGGATGCGGCGTGGTCGTCGCCGGAGGGCTCGAAGGCCGTGAAGAGGATGGCTGGCGCGGCGTTGGTCATTGGGATCGGATCGTTTGCGTGCGGAGGCGTTCGGGCGGGGGAACGATAGGGCGGCGGGGTCCGGGCGAGATGGGCGGAGAGCGGGGGGCCGGGGGGCCGGGGGGCCAGATGAGCCCGGGGGGCGGGTGCTGGGATTGGGGGGTGTGGGCGGTGGGGTATACTCGCGGCCCGGCGCGGGGCGCATTGCGGATGCGCCGGGCGCCGAACACCGAGGATTCGATGCATCCCGCGGGTGGCCGCGGTGGGCCGGCGCGCGGGCGGCGGCGTGGCATCGGGCCCGAATCGCCCAGCCGACCGGACCAGCGACCATGAGCACCCCCCCACTGCCGGAATCACCCTATCGCCGCACGCACACCTGCGGGGCGCTGCGCCTTGACGATTCGGGCGGGGTCGTGACGCTGGCGGGGTGGGTGAACGCGTATCGCGACCACGGGACGGGGCTGATCTTCATCGACCTGCGCGACCGGTTCGGTCTGACGCAGGTGGTGTTCGACCGCGAGGATGCATCCGCGGAGCTGCTGGCGCAGGCGGACAAGCTGCGTTCTGAAGACTGCATCGCGGTGACGGGGACGGTGCGGAAGCGTGATGGCGGGCCGAACCCGAAGCTGGCGACGGGCGAGATCGAGGTGGTGGCTTCGACGCTGACGGTGGTGTCAAAGGCCGAGACCCCGCCGTTCCAGCCGGGCGAGACCTCGAACCTGCCGAACGAGGAGCTGCGGCTGACGCAT
Organism: Phycisphaerales bacterium; assembly: GCA_052168315.1. Classification (GTDB taxonomy): domain Bacteria; phylum Planctomycetota; class Phycisphaerae; order Phycisphaerales; family UBA1924; genus JBQLZO01. The sequence goes on from JBQLZO010000025.1 coordinate 13,600, forward strand.
CGGTACCTGGATCTTCGGCGTCCGGAGATGCAGCGGCTGATCGGGCTGCGCTCGCGGGTGGCGAAGGCGACGCGGGATTACTTCCACGCGAACGGGTTCCTTGAGGTTGAGACGCCGGTGCTGTGCAAGTCGACGCCTGAGGGGGCGCGTGACTTTCTGGTGCCATCGCGTCTGAACCCGGCGCAGTGGTACGCGCTGCCGCAGTCGCCGCAGCTGTTCAAGCAGATCCTGATGATCGCGGGGTGCGACCGGTACATCCAGATCCCGAAGTGCTTCCGCGATGAGGATCTGCGGGCCGACCGGCAGCCGGAGTTCACGCAGGTGGACCTGGAGATGTCGTTCGTGATCCGCGAGGATGTGATCGAGATGATGGAGGGGTTCGTCCGTTCGCTGTGGAAGGAGATCCTCGGGTACGAGGTTCCGGCGGTGCGGCGGATGTCGTACTTCGACGCGATGGACACCTACGGGATCGACCGGCCGGACCTGCGGTTCGGGCTGGAGATCGTGGACATTTCTGACCTTGCGAAGAAGACGGACTTCAAGGTGTTCACGGAAGCGCTGGGCAAGCGTCGTGGCGTGGTGCGCGTGATCCGCGTGCCGGGCGGGGCGGAGAAGTTCACGCGGAAGCTGACGGATGGGTACACGGAGTTCGTGAAGCAGTTCGGCGCGGGCGGTGTGCCGGTGACGAAGGTGGTCGCGGGGCCCAACGGGGCGGCATTCGAGACGGGGATCGGGCGGTTCCTTGAGTCCATCACGGGCGAGGTGATCGAGCGGACGGGCGCGGAGCCGGGCGACACGCTGCTGTTCGGTGCCGACACCTGGCAGACGGCGTGCAAGGCGCTGGGCGAGCTGCGGATCAGGGTCGCGAAGGATCTCGACCTGATCGACAAGTCGAAGTGGGAGTTCCTGTGGGTGATCGACTTCCCGATGTTCGAGTGGGACCAGGAGACGCAGCGGTTCTACGCGATGCACCATCCGTTCACCGCGCCGCGGCACGATCAGATCGAGGCGTTCCTGAACGCGGATCCGAACGACCGCGACACGCTGGAGACGATCGTCTCGGCGGGGTATGACATGGTCGTGAACGGGTCGGAGATCGGCGGCGGGTCGATCCGTATCCACCGGCGGGACCTGCAGGCAAAGGTGTTCGAGCTGCTGGGGATCTCGAAGGCGGAGGCGGAGGAGAAGTTCTCGTTCCTGATGGAAGCACTGAAGTACGGCACGCCGCCGCACGGGGGGATCGCGTTCGGTCTGGACCGGCTGGTGATGCACCTTGGGAACACGGACAACATCCGGGATGTGATCGCGTTCCCGAAGACGCAGACGGGCGCGGATTTGATGGCGCGGTGCCCCTCGCCGGTGGATGCGAAGCAGCTGGCGGAGTTGTTCGTGAAGAACACGGAAGTGCCGGAGTAGGCCGCGGAGTGAGCCGCGGGTGTCCTGTGAGTCCGGGTGCGCGCGGTCAGCCGCGCATGGCTTCGAGTTGTTCCCAGCGGGTGTAGAGGGCGGCGACGGCGGCCTGCGCTTCGGCGAGGGCGGTGCTGGCGTCGGTCCATTGCTGTGGCGTGGCCGTGGAGGGCATGTTGGAGAGGGTGCGCTCGGCCTGTTCGGCGGCGGCCTCGGCTTCGAGGATGCGCTGCTCGATCTGGTCGTACTCGCGCTGGTCTTTGTAGGAGAGTTTGCGGCGCTGGGGTGGGGTCGCAGGCGCGGGGGATGGAGTGGTGGGCTGCGTATCGGGTCGATCGTCGCGGTCCTTTGGCGCGCGGGTCGGAGCGGGGTCGGGGGTGCGCTCCATGGCGGCGACGGCCTGCTCGACGCTGGCGTATCGGCCGGTGCCTCCGCGCCCGTCGATGGCGAGGATGTCGGTGGCGAGGCGGTCGACCATGGCGCGGTCGTGGGTGACGAGGACGAGCGCGCCGGGGAAGTCTTCCAGCGCTTCTTCCATGATCTCGAGTGTGGGGATGTCGAGGTCGTTGGTCGGTTCGTCGAGGACGAGGACATCGGCGGGCTGGAGCATGATGCGGGCGATGTGGATGCGCGCGAGTTCGCCGCCGCTGAGGGATTTGACGGGCTGGGCGAGTTGGTGCTCCTTGAAGAGGAAGCGTTTGGCCCAGCCGGTGACATGCATCGATTGGCCGCGGAAGTGGACCTGGTCGGAGGCGGGGGAGAGGGCGTCGCGGAGGAGGGTGGTGGGCTCGAAGTCCTGGCGGTGCTGGCTGAAGACGACGATGCGTGGCGGGGGATCGGCGAGGGTGATGGTGCCGGTGTCGGGGGCGAGTTCGGAGGTGAGGATGCGGATGAGGGTGGTCTTGCCGGAGCCGTTGGGGCCGAGGAGGGCGAGGCACTCACCGGCGCCGAGGATGAGGTCGAGCCCGGAGAAGAGCGTGCGTCCGGCGAAGGACTTGGCGATGCCCTTGGCGACGATGAGCTTGCGGGTTCTGCGGTCGGTGCCGCTGAAGGAGACGCCGGCGGCATCGGCGCCGGCGGCGGCGTTGCGTTCGCGGAGTTCGCCGAGCGATTCCATGCGGGCGTGGCTGGCGGAGATGCGGCCTTTTTCCTTGGTGCGCCGGGCCTTGGCGCCGCGGGCGAGCCACGCGAGGTCCTTGCGGACTTGGTTGGCCGCGGCCTGCTCGGCCTTGGCCTGGGCATCGAGGAACTCGCCCTTGCGGCGGATGAATTCGGTGTAGTTGCCATCGACGGCGAGGGTTCCGGCGGGGTAGGCAGCGCTGAGTTCGATGATGCGTGTGGCGATGCGTTCGAGGAAGGCGCGGTCGTGGGTGACGAAGACGGAGGCGAAGGGCTGGACGCCGGGGAGCCGGCCGGTGAGGAAGCGTTCGAGCCAGGCGATGCCCTCGAGGTCGAGGTGGTTGGTGGGCTCATCGAGGAGGATGAGGTCGGGCTCGTTGTGCGTGGCGGCGAGTGCGGCGGCGATGGAGAGTCGTTTGCGCCATCCGCCGGAGAGGGCCGAGGCGTGTTCGGCGAGTTGTGATTCGCTGAAGCCGACGATGGAGAGGGCGATGTCGGCGGCGATCTCGCCCTCGTGGTGGTCGCGTGCGAGGGATTCGGAGGACCGGGTGGCCGCGTCGATGACGATCTGCCGGGGCGTGTGGTCGGCGGGGAAGTGATCGTGCTGTGGGACGAAGGCGGCGCGGGTTCCCTTTGTGATGGTGAGCGAGCCGGCATCGGCGGGGTCGATGGCGGCGAGGACGCGGAGGAGTGTGCTCTTGCCGGCGCCGTTTGGGCCGATGAGACCGGCGCGGTCGCCTTCGTTGATGGTGAGGCTGACGGAGTGGAAGACTTCGCGCGTGCCGAGAGTGCGGGAGATGTTCTGGGCGTTGATGAGCACGGCGGTGTGTGTGGAGTGGCTGGGGTGTGGGTGGGTGGGGCGGGAGGTGGGCGAACCGTACGCCGTTGGGGATGGCTGGGGGCGGGTTGGGGTTGGGGGTTGGGGGGCGCGGCAATAAACCCCCGGGCGATCTGGGATCGCCCGGGGGTTGGAGAAGAGAGAAACCGGAACATTTGCTGAACCGGAGGGGTGTGCGCCGCGTGGCCTGTCGTGTCGTCCCTGAAACGGCCCACGGCGGACTCTGGAATCGAGCGTCCCGCCCGTTGCACGGTGCGGGCCCAGCGCACACGCAAGAGCATCACCCGGGGCGTGGCGATTGCGAAGCGAACTTGATTGGAAACAAACGGAGGCGTCGTGCGTTTTTGCCCATCGCCTGCGTGCGGGCATGGGTTGGAGGGGGTGGGCGCACGCGCAGCGCCGGGTCGATGGCGCGGATGATGGGGATCAGTTGTGGGCAGACTGCGGGGTGGGCATCGGGCGTCCGATCATTTCACGCGATCGAAGGCGAAGAAGGCTTGCGTGGTCCACGGCGCGGTGATGTCGGGGCGTGAGAGGACCTCGGCGGTCATGGTGGGCGCGGGGGTGTGGGGTGCGCCGGGGTTGGGTGCGGGGGCGCGGTACCTGATCATGGTCAGGGCGTCCGGAAACTCTGTGGCGATGAGTTCATCGCGCTGCAGGTGCGTGATGGCGAAGCGCTTGGGGGCTTCGCGTTCGGACTTCCACGGGGTGAGCGCGGCGTCGAAGTGGCGGAGGAAGAGGGCGGGATGCGGCTGACCGCCCGGCGCGGTGTCGGGGTGTGCGGGGGTGGCGGGAGGGGCGGGGGTGATGGAGAAGAGTTCGAGGAGGGCGATGGTGCCGTCGGGGCGGGTCCAGCGGAGGGATCCGGCCATGGAGCCGTTGGGCGTGGGCTCGAACCAGTGTTCTTCCCATGTGCCGGCGTCGTTGTCGCAGCGCCAGGAGCCGGCGAGCCAGGCGAAGGGGTGGTCCGAGTGGGCGGGCTGGGCGGTGGCGGTGTGTTGTTGTGATGATGCGCAGCCGGCCAGGGCGATGGCGAGCGCGGCGAGGGATGCGCCGGCGATCGGCGTGAGAGTGCGGCGGGTTTGCACGATTGATCGGCTCCGGGGTGAGCGGGCTCAGGCGTTGGCCGCGGCGCCGACGGAGATGCTGACGGGGACGAATGAGCGTTTGACGCGGGATTCGAATTCATCCCAGTACTTGTTGATGATGGTTCGGACGGCCCAGTTGTTGCCATCGGCGAGGCCGCAGATGGTGGTGCCGGGCATCGCGCCCATGCTGGTGGAGATTTCGAGGGCGAGGTCGAGGTCCTTGGTTTTGCCGTTGCCCTCTTCGACGCGGGTGAGGAGTTGGTAGAGCCAGCCGGAGCCCTCGCGGCAGGGGGTGCATTGGCCGCAGGATTCGTGCTTGAAGAAGCGGGCGATGTTGCGTGCAACGGCGACCATGTCGGTGTCTTCGTCGAAGACGGTGGGGCATGCGGTGCCGAGGCCCAGGACATTGAACCGTGGGCCGATGTCGAAGTCCATCGGCGCGTCGTACTGGTCGGGGCCGAGGATGCCGGTGGAGACGCCGCCGGCGATGGCGCCCTTGAACTTCTTGCCCTTGCGCATTCCCTGGCAGTGGTCTTCGATGAGGGTGCTCAGCGGGATGCCGAGTTCGCACTCGTAGACGCCGGGGCGGTTGACATGACCGGAGACGCCCATGAGCTTGGTGCCGTAGGACGGCGGGCCGCCGATCTGCGATTCGGTGCCCTGGCGCTTGAACCAGTCGCTGCCGTTTTCGACGATGGAGGGGAGGTGGGCGAGGGTTTCGACATTGTTGATGATGGTGGGCTTGCCGAAGAGTCCCTTGACGGCGGGGAATGGCGGCTTGATGCGTGGCCAGCCGCGCTTGCCCTCGAGCGATTCGAGCAGCGCGGTTTCTTCGCCGCAGATGTAGGCGCCGGCGCCGCGGTGGAGGTAGCACTCGACGGCGTACTTCTGGCCGGTGGCGGTGGTTTCGCCGTTGAGCAGGCCCTGGGGGCCGAAGACGCCTTTCTCGTAGGCTTCGGCGATGGCTTTCTCGACGACCATGGCCTGGTGGTGGTATTCGCCGCGGATGTAGATGTAGGCCTTGTTGAGCCGGCAGGCGTAGCAGGCGATGGCGATGCCTTCGAGCATCAGGTGGGGGTCGAAGTCCATGAGCAGCCGGTCTTTGAACGTGCCGGGCTCGGACTCGTCGGCGTTGATGGCGAGGTAGCGGGGGCCGGGGTTGTTCTCATCCTCGACCTTGGGGAGGAAGGTCCACTTGAGCCCGGTGGGGAAGCCGGCGCCGCCACGCCCGCGGAGCATGGAGTCCTTGACGGTGGCGACGATGTCGGCGGGCTTGTGGGTGAGGGCCTTGCGGAGGCCTTCGTAGCCGCCGGTGCGGGTGTATTCGTCGTAGTCGACGATGTGGCGGTCCTTGGGGTCGGCGAACGGATAGGTGGGGATCCGCTTGGTGAGCACGGGCTGGTTGAACTTGGGTGTCCACGGCGAGGTGGGCATGGGGTGTGCTCCGGCGGGAGGGGGTCTGGTGGCTCTGGTCCGGTTGAGGCGGGGCGACGGGGCGCTGGGGATGCGCCACGGGGCCCGGGACGGTCAGGATAGCCGAGCGGTGGGGTCTTCGAGGGGATTCGATGGATGAGGGGGGCGTGGATTCCTGTCAGACAGGAATTGGAGATGGGGGCGGTTGGTTGGGCGCGTGGGGTGATTTTGCGGGGTGGTTGGCGGGACAGGTCGGACTGGATTGGAGTTTCTTGAACGGGTTTTCCCGCGCGTTGCGTGTGTTATGTGACGCGGACGGGGCGCTGCGGATCGGGAATCGGCGGAATCGGCGCGCTGGCGATGGCAAGTCGCTGGCACCGGTGTGGGGCTGGGGTAGATTTCGTCCGGTCACACTGGGGGAGATTCCCCAGTTGAGGTCGGCGTGGCCGGCCCGGCCGAACAGGAGTGCCCGCGCGGGTCGGGAAGCCCGGCGGGTGAAAGGAACGCGTCATCATGAAGAATGTGATTGCTGTCGGTGCGTTGATGATGGTTGCCGGCACGGCGCTGGCGAAGGACCTTCCGTCTCTGAGCACCTCGTACATTCCCGCGCCGGAGTCGATCGGCGTGGACACGCTGACGGCCAGCGAGGGGTTCGAGGGGTTCGGGCTCGGGCCGATCAGCGGGCAGGGCGGGTGGACGACTTTCCTTGCCAACCAGAACGCTCCGGTGGTGTCGAACCTGACGCCGGCCGGTGGCTCGCAGCACCTGCGGATCACGCAGGGCCCGGGCTCGGCGGGCGGGTTCAACGGCGCGTTCTCGCCTGACTACGGCGACTTCGCGAACAAGAAGTCGATCGTTTCGGTTGATGTGCGTGTCGACACGCCGGGCGGCGCGGATGCGATCGTGATCGCGCAGGCGCCCTCGCAGGGCTTCCTGACCTGGCGTGTGCAGTTCCGGTTTACCGGGAACATCTTCATCCTCGATGACCTCGGGGCCGGCCTGGCGCTGGTCGACACGGGCGTGCCGTTCGTTCAGGGCGCGTACTCGAATCTGACCGTGGTGACGGACGCGGCCGCGGGCACGATCGATTACTTCTACGGCGGGAACCCGCTCTACTCGAGCAACGCTGGCGTGTTCGCCGCGACGGCTGTGGAGCAGGTGATCTTGGCGGGCGACAACTTCTACAACAACGCGGAGGAGAGCATCAGCTACGACAACTTCTCGATCGCGGTGCCGACACCGGGCGCTCTGGCGCTGTTCGGGCTCGGCGGTCTGGCGGCGGCGCGTCGCCGGCGGTGATCCGGTCTGATCACCGATCGCCCCGGATCGGAGCATGGCTTGTTGTCGGCACCCGCCGGGCTTGGCTCGGCGGGTGCCGTCGTTTTGCGCTTGTGGGCCCGTCGGAGCGGGTGGGCGGCGTGCGATCGGGCGGCGTGGCACGAGAAAGGCCGCCCGTGGAAATTGGATCCGCGGGCGGCCTGGTCTGCGATGGAGGGGATGCCTCGCCGGATGAGCGGGCATCCTGTTTCGGGTTCTCGGGCGGGGTTCTCAGCCGGAGCGCTTGACGAAGTCGTCGACCTCGCGCTCGGCCTCGGTGCGGGCCTTGCCGTAGCGCTCCTGGATGGCGCCGACGAGCTGGTCGCGGTTGCCCTTGATGCGCTCGATGTCGTCATCGGTGAGTTTGCCCCATTGCTCGCGGGCCTTGCCGGAGAGCTGCTTCCACTTTCCGGCCAGCTGGTCTTTCGTACCTTCATGAGAAGCCATGGTGTTGCTCCTTTGCGAATTGGGTGGGTGATGGAACTGTTCCGGGCGAACACTGCGCCGCTCGCGCGGGCTGGGTTCAGACCACGCTGCGTCCGCGGATGGCGCGGACCACCATCGAGAGCACGAAGAGCACGAGGAAGAGGACGAAGAGGATCCAGGCGATCTGCACCGAGACTCCGGCGATGACCTGGAATCCGAACAGCGCCGCGACGAAAGCGAGCAGCAGGAAGAGGAGTGCCATACCAAGCATGGGGTGCTTCCTTTCTTCAGGGGTCCGCGGTGCGGGCCACGACTCAACTTACGGTGCGGCGTGGAGCGGGTCCTGATGAACGGCGTGGCATGGCGTCAAATCCTCAGGACAGACACTGAACAGACGCTCGTTTTTCCAGCCATAGTTCGAACATGTGCGGAAAGATGAGAACGATTACATCTTCGATTTCGCATTTTGTTTGGTGATGAGCACGCCGATTCGGCGGTTTGGCGGGCCGGTGGGGCGGCGTTGGCGCTGCCTGGAGCGGAGGCGTTATCCTGCGTGGCGAACGCACCGGAAAGGGCATTGCATGCGATTCGCGATGATCATGGCGGGTGGGGCGGGGACGCGGCTGTGGCCTTTGAGCCGGAGCGGGCGGCCCAAGCAGTTGACGCCGATGATCCCGCGGGATGGGCGGATGGCGTCGCTGCTGGAGATCGCTGCGGAGCGGCTGGAGGGGCTGATCCCGGCGGATCGGCGGTACATCTGCACGAACGAGGGGTACCGGTCTCAGATCCGTGCCGCGATGCCCTGGGTCGGCGATGGGCAGATCCTCGGCGAGCCGGTGGGGCGGGACACGGTGAACGCGGTGGGGTTCACGGCGGCGGTGCTGCACAAGATGGATCCGGATGCGGTGTTCGCGGTGCTGACGGCGGACCACATCATCGAGCCGGATGACATGTTCCGGCGGACGCTGGACATCGGTTTCAAGCTCGTGGAGCAGGATCCGATGCGGCTGGTGACCTTCGCGATCAAGCCGACCTATCCGGCGACGGGGTTCGGGTATGTCGAGCGTGGGGGCGCGATCGCGGGGAGCGATGGGCTGGGATTCACCGTCGAGCGGTTCGTGGAGAAGCCGACGCTGGAGCGGGCGCAGGCGTATCTGGAGTCGGGCTCGTTCGACTGGAACGCGGGGATGTTCGTTTGGAAGGCCTCGACGATTTTGAACTGCCTGAAGCGGTACAAGCCGGAGTCGTACAAGGGGCTGATGGAGATCGCGGCGGCGTGGGGCACTCCGGAGCAGGATGCGGTGCTGGGGCGGGTGTATCCGGAGCTGCCGAAGATCAGCGTGGACTACGCGATCATGGAGCCGGCCTCGCGTGAGCAGGCGCGGGCGGCGTCGACGGGGGCGAGCGATGGGGTGCGGGTGTGCACGGTGCGGATGGACCTGCGTTGGCTGGATGTTGGTTCCTGGCCGAGCTACGGGGAGACGCTGGAGCCGGATTCCTCGGAGAACCGGGTGGTGGGTCGTTCGATGCTGCACGGGTGCTCGGAGACGGTGGTGGTGAACGCGGACGATTCGCACCTGATCGCGGCGGTGGGGTGCCGGAACCTGATCATCGTGCGTTCGGGCGATGCGACGCTGATCATGGATGCGGAGCACGCGCAGGACCTGAAGACGCTGCACGGGATGCTTCCGGACGAGCTGAAGTGAACGGGGCTGGAGGGGCAGCGCGTGGTCGGCAATGATCGTGCGATGCGCGCGGAGGTTGTGTATCTCGATCATGCGGCGACGGGATGGCCTCGGTCGGAGGCGGTTCGCCGCGCTGTGGACGATGCGATGGGTTCGGCGCTGGGGAATCCCGGTCGGTCATCGCACGCGATGGCAGGGGAGGCGATGCGGTTGGTGGAGTCGGCGCGGGGCGCGGCGGCTCGGCTGGTGGGGGTGGACGATGCGCGGCGGGTGGTGCTGAGCCCTGGGTGCACCTGGTCGTGCCACATGGCGATCGAGGGGGTGCTGCGGGGGTGGGGCCGCGGTGCGCGGCCCCGGGTGGTGGCCTCGGCGCTGGAGCACAACGCGGTGTCGCGGGCGCTGGGGGCGCGGGCGGCGGGCGGCGAGATCGAGCTGGTGATCGTGGAGCCGGAGCCTGACGGCGTGGTGCGGGCGGAGCGGATGCTGGATGCGGCGGAGGCTGGGTCAACGGCGCTGGTGTGCCTGACGCATGCGAGCAATGTGCTCGGCACGATCCAGCCGGTGCGGGCGGTTGGTGAGGGGCTCCGCGCGATGGGCGGCGGCGGGGCGGGTGCGGGCGCCCCCCTGCTGCTGTGCGATGCGGCGCAGACGGCGGGGCTGATGGATGTCGGGCTCGAGGAGACGGGGGCGGACCTGATCGCGTTCGGCGCGCACAAGTCGGTGGGCGGGATTCCGGGGGTCGGGGTGCTGGTGGTGGGCGAGCGAGCGTGGGCGGACCCCGAGCGGAGCGAGGGCGCGCGGCTGGCGCTGACCGTTCATGGTGGCACGGGCGGGGATGAGGTGGATGGGCGCGGGCGGGTGGTGGTTGGCACGGCGCAACGGCTGCCGGCGGGGTTCGAGCCCGGCACGGCGAACACGATCGCGTGCGCTGCGCTGCGGGCGGCGATCGGGGAGCGGCTGGGTGAGGGGCGTGATGAGCGGGCGCGGGCGGCGGGGCTGATCGGGCGTGCGCGGTCGGGGCTGCGTTCGATGTCGGGGCGGGGGGTTCGGGTGCTGGGGGACACGGGCTCGGGCGATGATGCGGGTGATTGGGACCCGTCGCGGCGTGTGGGCGTGCTGTCGTTCGTTGTGGATGGGGGGCCGGATCCGCAGTCGATCGCATCGGCGCTGGACGCGTCGTTCGGGATCGCGGTTCGGGGCGGGCTGCACTGCGCGCCGTGGTGCCACGAGTGGCTTGGGACGATCGTCGGGGGCGGCGCGGTGCGGGTGAGCGTGGGGCGGACGACGGGCGAGGCCGAGATCGACCGGCTGCTCGAGGCGGTTGGGGCGATCGTGGGATGAGCGGGGTGGGCGAGGTGGTGCGCGTCAGGAGGCGACGCGGACGGAGTCATCGCCATCGCCGCGGGGCGGCTTGCGGGTGCCGCGTTTGCCGGGCTCGCCGGGGTCGGGCGCATCGAGGAACTGGGCGCTCTTGAACCAGCGGGAGGGGAACTCGTCGGCGAGGCGGGAGGCGACCTTGTTCATGGCCTCGACGAGGATCTGTCGGACGCGTTCGCGGGTGAGCCCGACCTCTTCGCCGATCTCCTTGAGCGTGAGCGGGGGCTTTCCGTCGAGCCCGAAGCGGAGCCGGAGGACGCGCGCCTCTCGTTCGTCGATGGCATCGAGGATTTTGAAGGCGGTCTGGAGTTCGTCCTGGAGCATGACCGCCTCGTCGGGGCGGCGTGTGCGCTGGTCGGTGATGGTGTCGGCGAAGCTGATGGGATCGCCATCGCTGTTGGTGGCGTGTGGGGAGAAGGTCTGCATGGCCTTTCCGGCCGAGCGGATGATCTTGATTTTCTTGATTGGCAGGTCGAGGAGCTTTGCGAGTTCTTCGACGGTGGGCGGGCGGCCGTGCTCATCCTCGAACCGGACGGTTGCCTGCTTGGTCTTGCCGATGAGCTCGATCATGTAGGCGGGGACATGGATCGGCTGGGCCGCGTTGAGCAGCGCGCGCTTGATGGACTGCTTGATCCACCACGAGGCGTATGTTGAGAATCGTGTTCCGACCGCGGGGTCGAATCCCTCGACGGCACGGATGAGGCCGATGTTGCCTTCTTCGATGAGGTCGGTGAGGGAGAGTCCGCGGTTGGTGTACTGCTTCGCGATGGAGACGACGAGTCGGAGGTTGGCTCGGACGAGGCGGTCGCGCGCATCGGGGCAGCAGTCGTTGATCACGGACCATCCGAGCGAGCGTTCCTGCTCGGCGTTGAGCAGGTCGATCTCGTTGATCTGCTTGAGATAGACCTGGAGGTCTGAATCGACATCGGATCGTGCCATGCGCTGCGTATCCGTCCTCTCAACCCGCGTGAGCGTGACCCGGACCGACCCACCAGAGCGGGGAGCGCGATGCCGGCTTGGGTGTGGCGCGCTGTGCGCACGGCGGCCGGGTGTGCATGCTAGGGCCCGATGTGGTCGTGTGCAGCACATCGGCGCGCCGGGGGATCGCCCGCGATCGGGTCGTGTCTGGGGTTTCCCCGATCGTGTGGTCTGATCGGGTGCTGGGGGTCTTGCCGGTCCTGAAATCGAGCGGGCGGTGGGTGTGGCGGGGCACCGGATCGGGTGGGTCCGATCATGCGTGTGTGGATGGCGGTTGCTGTCCCTATGCTCGGTGGTCTGGGGCTCGGCGTGCGGTCAGGTGAGACTGAGTTGCCGGTGCGCCCGGAGACGATGCGCGAGCGAAGGAGCGGACCGACCTTGGACCTGACCGATCTGCTGCGTGAATGGCCTTACGAGAGCGGGAGCCTGAATGTGCGCCTGATCCTGGGTTCCGATGGCGAGCCCAAGGTGCAGATGCGTGTGGATCTGGGCGTTCTTCAGATGGAGTTGTGCGGGCGGCCGGACGGGAAGCGTCCGGAGGGGCACGAGTCGCTGCTGGAGTACTTCGAGGCTCGGCTGGACGACCACGCGGCGGCGACGGGAGAGCCGGAGGGGTTCACGCTGGAGCCGGATGATTGCCGTGCGCTGCGCGAGGAAGCGGCGCAGTACTACCACCGGTACATCTCGCTGCTGGTTCTCGGCGACTTCCAGGGCGTGATCCGCGACAGCACGCGGAACCTGCGGTTGATGGACTTCGTGGGCGAGCACGGCGAGTCGGAGGAGGACCGGCAGGCTCTGGAGCAGTTCCGGCCGTACATCACGATGATCCGGTCTCGCGCGATCGCGAGCCAGGCGGTGCACGATGAGGAGGGCGGGCTGGCTCTGTGGGCGCTGGATGAGGGTCTGGAGTCGCTGCGGAAGGTGTTCGAGCGGTGGGATCGGGCGGAGTTGTTCGAGGAATCGCACGAGGTGGCGCTGCTACGCGGGATGAAGGCGGAGCTGCAGAAGAAGCTGCCATCGAGCGTGAAGGCGGAGCTGAAGGAGCGGCTGCGGCAGGCGATCGCGAACGAGAACTACGAGCTGGCTGCGATCCTGCGTGATGAGCTGAAGATGATGAAGGATTGATATGCGGCGCGGTGGAGGGGTCCGCGGCGGGGTTCTGGGGATCGTGTGTGTGGTGGCGTGAGCGCGCGGGCTTGTTGCTGGGCCATCACCGTTGGCGGCGGCGGCCCGGTTGCTCATACTCCCAGCCTGCGGGTTTCCATTCGTCTGGGCCGAGCGCGGTCCAGATCGGGAGTCGCACGGGGAGCACGCGATCGGCGGCGCCGGAGGTGGTGGTGATTTCCTGGGTGGGGATGGTCAGGGGTTGGCGGCGGACGAGGGCGACGCGTTCGGAGGTGTGGACGCTGGTGCCGACTTCCTGGCCGGCGCCGGGGGGTGCGATCTGCGCGGTGAGGTCGAGTTCGAGGATCAGGTGCTCCTGATCGACGGCGATGACGGTCGCGCGTCCGGTCGCCTGGCTTCCGTGGGTTGGCTCGCCGGCGACGCGTTCGAGGAGCCACGCGCGGTATCGCCCGCCGAGTTCGACGGACTGGGTGGGCGAGGGGTTGATGGGCATCTCGACGACCCACCAGAGGAAGTTGTCGGAGCGTTCGGTGCCCATCCAGATTTCCGCCTCGGGAGAGATGGCGGAGTTGACGGCGGCGACGATGAGCACGGCGTGGTCGGGATCGTGGATGAGCGCGTAGCTTGTGGAGCGGTCGATGGTGAGGAATGATGCGAGGGCGTTGGGGACCCATGCGCCGGCGGCACGGGTTGGTGGGTCCGGCGGCGCATCGATGGCGTGATCGGACCCGGCGCCGGTGGGCGAGACGGCGGCGGGGTTGTCTGAGGGTGCGGGCTCGGCGTCGGCGGGCATCTGCCAGCGGTCGTTCTTGTCGGATGATCCGCATCCGAGGAGGGCGCTGCACGCGAGGGTCGTGGATGCGATGAAGATGGTCATGGAGGTGGTCGGTCGTGTGGGGCGGAGTGTGTGCATGGGCTCTCCGTGGTGGTCGTGTGCGGTGGGTGCGCTGGATGGAATGGACTGCGTTCTGGTGCATCGCGGGGATCGATGCGGGCGATCATGCCCGGAGGGGGGCGAGCGGTCCAGTTGGCGGGGCGGCGAATCGTGCGGTGTTACCGGCGGGGGGAGTTGGGGGTGCCCGGACGGGGGTGGGCGGGGCTGATGCGTTGGGCGGGTTGCTAGGGACGAGCGGATGGGTTCGGTTGGGGCGGGGCGGGGGCGCCGGTCTGGAGGGCGGAGGGTGCGGCGGTGGGGCCCGCGACGCCCTGCGGTGCGCCGAGGATCCACGGCTTGAGGACGGGCCAGGCGATGGGCCAGGCGGCGGCGACCATGATGCAGAAGACGGGGATGCCGAGGTAGATGGGCGAGAGCCCGGCGAGGGGGAGTTTGCGTCGGAGGGCGCAGGCGCGAATGAGGTTGTCGGCCCACGCCATGGCGAAGAGGGGCGCGAGCAGGAGCCACCAGCAGGCGTTGAGGGAGATGGCGAGCACGAGGCCGACGGGCGCTTCGCCGAGGGTGAGGCGCGCGAGCGGGAAGGGGAGCCACGCGACGGCGAGCCCAGCGCCGGCGCCGATGGCGAGCAGGGCGATCATGCCGAGGGGTGAGCGGGCGGCGGGGGGGCGTTCGATCTCGGTGGCGATGGTGTGGTCGTCGAGTTCGCCGCCGCACTCCGGGCAGGTGGTGATGCCGGCTTCGAGGAGCCCGGCGACCTCGTATCCGCAGAATCCGCAGCGGATGGAGGCGATCGGGGGAGATGGGTTGGGCGTGGTGGTCATCGGGCGCGGTATTCGGGGGGGATGGTGGCGTGCTCGGCGCGGACGATGGAGCGGATGCCACCGCGGCCGCGCCAGTGGGTGATGATCTGGAGCCACGCGGGCTGGAGGAATTCGACGAGGTGGTCGCGGATGGTGTTGGTGACCTGCTCGTAGTAGATGCCCTCGTTGCGGAAGCTCTGGTAGTAGAGCTTGAGGGATTTGAGTTCGACGCAGCGTCCGCCGGCGGCGGCGGGTCGGGGCTCGTAGCGGAGGGTGATGGTTCCGAAGTCCGGGTGTCCGGTCTTGGGGCACACGGAGGTGAACTCGTCGTTGGTGTGCTCGATGACGAACGGGATGTCGGTGGGCGTTGGGAACGCGTCGAGGAGTGACTGGTCGGGCATGCGGCAAGGGTATGCGGGGCGGGGCGTGGGGCGGGACGCGGTGTGCTCTAGACTTGGTGGATGGTCCGGTCCGGCACATCGAGGCGGCGGCGTGATCGCGGGGGTTCCGGCGGTCGGGCGTTTGTCGCGTCGCTGCTGCTGGTGCTGGTGCTGTTGGTGCTGGCGGTGCGGCTTCCGCTGCACTGGCGTGACGAGTCGCGTCGGCGGGCGTTTCTGGATCCGGTGGGTCGGGTGTACGCGGCTGTGATGGCGCATTTCTACGAGCTGCCGGACAGCGCGGCGCTGCGGCGTGGTGCGATCGACGGGCTGATCGGGGCGCTGGAAGATCCTTACACGGAGTTCATCCCGGCGGCGGGGGTGGCGGAGTTCGACAAGCAGATCCGGGGTGAGTTCGTGGGGATCGGTGCGGAGGTGCGTTCGGAGGGGGGGTACCTGCTGATCGTTTCGCCGTTGGACGATTCGCCGGCGTTGCGGGCGGGGCTGCGGGCCGAGGACCTGGTGCTGGGGATCGATGGGCGCTCGGTGTTCGGGATGCCGGTGGATGCGATCATCGCGCGGCTGACGGGCGAGCCTGGGACGGTGGTGCGGGTGACAGTGCAACGCGATGCGGAGGCGGCGCTTCCGGAGGGGGCGCTGCCGGCGGGCGAGGTGTTGTCGGCGGAGGGTGATGTCGAGGCGGGCGGGGTGATGGTTGGGAGTGAGCCGCCGGCGCTGCCGGCGGGGAGCGTGCGGTTCGATCTGGAGATCACGCGGGAGCGGATCCGCACGGAGACGGTGCGGGGGCTGGTGCGCGATGGGGCCGATTGGGAGTTTCTGGTCGATCCGGATGCGGGTATCGCGTACATCCGTGTGACGCAGTTCACGGACACGACCGCGCCGCGTTTGCGCGAGTTCTGCGAGCGGTTGTTCGTGGAGGGGGATGCGCGGGCGCTGGTGCTGGATCTTCGGTTCAACGCGGGCGGGTCGCTGCTGGCGGCGGTGGAGAGCGCGGATCTCTTCTTGAGCGAGGGGACGATCGTGTCGACGGTGGGTCGGACGACGCGGGAGGAGTTGGTGGTCGCGTCGCGGGGCGGGACGCTGCCGGAGTTTCCGATGGTCGTGCTTGTCAATAGCGAGTCCGCATCGGCATCGGAGGTGCTGGCGGGGGCGCTGTCGGAGAACGGGCGGGCGAAGGTGCTGGGGGAGCGGACCTTCGGGAAGGGGCTGGTGCAGGCGATCTACCAGCTTCCGGAGGGGCTTGGTCAGTTGAAGATCACGGAGCAGTTCTACGCGCTGCCTTCGGGGCGGATCATCCATCGTCGCGACGATGCGACGGCGTGGGGCGTGGACCCATCGCCGGGGTTCTATGTGCCGATGGATGATGAGAGCGACCGGGTTGCGCTGCAGCGGCGGCTCGAGGCGGAGGTTTTGCGATCGGGTGGGCGGTCTGGCGAGCGGGCGGGTGATGATGATGGGTGGGGCGATCCGGAGTGGATTCTTGAGCATTTGGCGGATGCGCAGCTGAGCGCTGCGGTTCGTGCGCTGCGGGCGCGGCTCGGCACGGGGGAGTGGGCGCCGCCGGGGGGCGACCAGCCGGAGGGCGTGGCGGTGGGCGCTGCGCTGCGTGAGGAGGAGCGCCGGCTGGGCGTGCTGCTGCGGGAGCTGGAGCGGACGGAGCGGCGGCTGCGGGCGCTTGCCGGAGAGGGCGGCGATGAGGGGGATGGAGGGGAGCGCGGGTTCGTGGTGCCTGCCGGGGCACTGCTGGATGGCGGCACGCTGGAGATCCGCAGCGCGGATGGCGCGTTGATCGCGCGGGTGCGGATCACGAGCGATGCGCTGCGGAACTGGCTGGTCGATGCGCCGGTCGAGCGGATTGATGAGGAAGATCTGAATGGGACGGCGGGTTCGCCGGAAGAGTGATGGGGTGGGGTGCTAGCGGCCGGCGGGGGGCGGGCCGCCGGTGTCGCGGATTGCGTCGAGCTTGTCGCCGGGATCGATCTCGCGGAGGTATTCCCACGAGTAGATGCCGGTGTCGTGCCCATCGGAGAACCTGATGCGGATGGCGTAGTTGCCGACGAGTTCGGCCGACTCGGCGACGAGGGGCGCATCGCCGCCCTTCTTCGGTGAAGGCAGGACGGTGAGGGGGTTGCGGGCGATCTCCTCGCGGAGCTGGCGGGCCTCGGCGGAGGGGGAGTATCGGCGGAGGTATGCGATGGAGTAGTAGGAGGTGCGGCCATCGGCCCACTCGACGGCGAGGCCGCGGTCTTTCTTGAGGTCGAGTTTGCGCGGCGGCTCCATGCTCATACGGGGTGAGTTTAGGGGCGCGGCGCTGGGGGGCGGTCGGGGGTGATGGTCTGGGATGGCGGGCGTTGATCAGCCCGAGCGGACGGCGCGGGCGATCCGCTCGGCGGCCTCGCGCACCTGTTCTTCGGTGACATCGAGGTGGCAGGTCGCTCGGACGCTCTGGCGGTCCATCTCGACGAGGCCGACGCGGACATCGTCCCGGGCCATGCGCCGGCAGAACTCGACCGCGCCGACAGCGCGTCCGGCGAGCCGGCCTTCGAAGAAGACCATGTTGGTTTCGATGGCGTCGAGGTCGATGGGCAGGTCGGTGCGTTCGGCGAGGATCTGTCCGAGGGTGCGCGCGTGGCGGGCATCGTCGGCCAGCCGGTCGCGGTGGTGTTCGAGGGCGTGGAGGGCGGCGGCGGCGAGGATGCCGGACTGGCGCATCGCGCCGCCGAACATCTTGCGGAAGCGGCGGGCGCGGCGGATGGTGCCGGCGTCGGCCACGACGGCCGAGCCGACGGGCGCGCCGAGGCCTTTGCTGAAGCAGCAGGAGATGGTGTCGGTGTGTCGCGCGTAGTCGCGGAGGTCGGCCTTGTTGGCGGCGACGGCGTTCCAGATGCGTGCGCCGTCGAGGTGGACGGCGAGGCCGCGCTGTCGGGCGCGGTCGGCGATGGCGGCGAAGCGATCGACGCTCCAGACGGTGCCGCCGGCCTTGTTCATGGTGTTCTCGAGGACGAGCACGCGGGACCGGGGGTAGTGCTCATCGTCGGGGCGGATGGCCGCGTCGAGGTCGTCGGGGTCGAACTGGCCGCGGTGGCCATCGAGCAGGGTGAACATGAGCCCGAGGAGGGCGGCGGGTGCCCCGGACTCGTAGTAGTAGCAATGTGATTTGCGGTGGCAGATGATCTCATCGCCGGGCTCGGTGTGGCATCGCAGCGCGATCTGGTTGGCCATGGTGCCGGAGGGCACGAACAGCGCCGCTTCCTTGCCGAACAGCTCGGCGGTGCGCTGCTCGAGGGAGCGGACGGTGGGGTCGTCGCCGAGGACATCATCGCCGACCTGGGCGCGGGCCATGGCGTCGCGCATGGGCTGCGTGGGTCGGGTGACGGTGTCGGAGCGGAGGTCGATGAACGGGAGCGTGCTCGGCATGCCTCGATGGTATCGGTGGGGCGTGCGGGATCGCTCAGTGTTCCGGGCGCTGGTGGGATTCGATGGCATCGGCGGCGTCGGCGAGGATGTGGGCGCTGAAGCGGTCGGGTCGTCCGTGGGCGACCATGCAGTTGTGCAGGAGCGTGTCGGCGTAGAGGCGTGCTTCGGGGGCGAGCGGGTCGCGTTCGCGGCCGGCCATGAGCAGGAAGATGTGCAGGGCCCACGGGTGGTTTGTGGCGTTGTCGGGCTGGAGGTTCTGGACATGCCACGCGGCGGTGCGATCGACGAGCGTTGCCCAGTCGTCGCGCTGGCGTTCGCGTGCGAGCCACCAGAGCGCGTGGAGGGATGAGAGTTCGACCTCGGTCCAGACCTCGATGGGCGTGCGTCCGCGGTGGGGGAACAGGGCTCCGGCGTCGGACTCGGTGCGTCCGTGCGTGGGATTGCGGGCTTCGGCGAGCGCGGCGTCGACATCGATGCGCGGATCGCGCAGCGCGGACCAGAGGGTGACCTCGGGGTCGTGGGGTGAGGGCGGAGATTCCTCGATGGCGGTTGGGCGGGCGCCGGGGTGTGAGCGGTATCGCCAGGCGAGGAATGGGCGGTCGACGGGCCTGCGATGCCCCGCTTCGTCGGAGAATTCGGCGGGATCGGGGATCGGCGTCGTGCCCGCGGGCTGGTCCGAGAGCGCAGCGCGTGCGAGTGACCTGAGTCGCGCGGGCACATCGTTCATGTTGGATGGTAGTCTGCGGTGCGTGCGGATCGATCGGCGCCGGCGGCGGTGCGGTCGTCTCCCGCGACCTAACTCGATGAAGCCCACCCGGAATCAGCAAGGGAACGAACGCCATGTCGCTCAACGCCGTGCTCGAGAATCTCAAGGCCAACGACCGCGCCGCGATCGAACGACTGATCGAGTGGCTGCGGATCCCGAGCGTGGGGACCGATCCCGCGCACCGGGCGGACACGCGGCGGGCGGGCGAGTGGTGCGCGGAGCGTCTGCGTGGCGCCGGGCTTGATGCGACGCTGCACGAGACCGGGACTCGTGAGAAGCCGGGTCATCCGATCGTGTGGGCGACGAACGAGAAGGACCATCCGGGGCACGCGGCGCTGCCGGCGGGCGAGCGTCCGCCGCATGTGCTGTTCTACGGGCATTACGATGTGCAGCCGGCCGATCCGCTGGAGCTCTGGAACAGCCCGCCGTTCGATCCGGTGGTGGTTCCGGCGGATGCGGTGCCGGCGGGCGCGCCGGCGGATGCGGTGCCGGGCGAGCGGATCGTGGCGCGGGGGGCCGTGGACGACAAGGGGCAGGTGGCGAGCTTTCTCGAGGCGCTGCGGGCGTGGCGCGAAGAGGTGGGCCCGCTTCCGATCCGGCTGTCGGTGCTGATCGAGGGTGAGGAGGAGTCGGGGAGCGTGAACCTGGAGCGGTATGTGCGCGATCACGCGGAGACGCTGCGTGAGGCGGACATCGTGCTGATCTCGGACACGGGAATGCTGGGGCGGGGGCGTCCTGCGATCACCTACGGGGTGCGCGGGCTGGCGTACACGGAGGTGACGCTGAGGGGCCCGGACCAGGATCTGCACTCCGGGCTGTGGGGCGGGCGGGTGCTGAATCCGAACAACGAGTTGTGCAAGATCCTCTCGCAGTTGTGGGATGCCGATGGTCGGGTGACGCTGCCGGGGTTCTACGACGATGTGATCGAGCCGACGGCGGAGGAGCGTGCGGCGTGGAACCGGCTGGCGCCGGATGATCCGGCGCAGAAGGTGTCGCTGAAGTCGATCGGGCTTCCGCTGGAGGCGGGGCGTGGCGAGCGTGGATGGACGGGTGTGGAGCGCGAGTGGGCGCGGCCGACCTGTGATATCAACGGGATCAAGGGCGGGTACATCGGGGAGGGTGCGAAGACGGTCATCCCTTCGAAGGCGAGCGCGAAGGTGTCGTTCCGGCTGGTCGCGGATCAGGACCCGGCGAAGGTGGTGGCGGCGTTCCGCGCGTGGCTCGGCGAGCGGACGCCGCCGGGGTTCGCGATTGACTTGCATGACCACGGCGGCGGGTGGCCGGGCAATGTGTCGCAGGATTCGCCGTTTCTCAGCGCGGCGGGCGATGCGCTGGAGGCGGCGTCGAATGGCGTGCAGGCGGCGCTGATCAAGTCGGGCGGCTCGATCCCGGTGGTGGGGCTGTTGAAGAAGGAGCTGGGGCTGGACACGCTGCTGGTGGGGTTCGGGCTTGAGGATGACCGCGTGCATTCGCCGAATGAGAAGTTTGAATTGGAGTGCTTCCGGCTTGGGATGCGGACGCACGCGGCGCTGTTCGAGAAGTTTGCGGGGATCCGGGGGGTTTGAGGGCTGGTGTGGCGCGTGCGCGGCACGGTGTTCGCGACGGTGGGTGGGATGTTCAGGGTGATGAGCGCTGGCGTTGAGGTCCGGAAAGATGTGGCGTGCGGATTCGCCGTGCCTGCGGGGGTTCGCCCGGTGGATTCCGGGCTGGGAATGGGGCGGGGTGTACTAGGATTGGGGTGGAGTCTCGCGCGGTCGCACGCCGCGCGGAGTTGGGATTCGCCCGGATATCACAACGCACAGGGAGAGATTGCCATGCGCCCACAGCTTGTCGCCGCATCCACGGCCGCCATCGCGTTCATCGCTTCCGCCGCATTTGGTGGCTCGCTCACTCAGGTTGTTCCCGATGGATTCGGGAAGGCCCCGGGTGGGACGAGCTTCGTGGGGCCGCACGCGACCGGCGCTCGGACCTATCAGCTGCTCATCCACGAGAGCATGCTTTCGGGGCTGGTCGGCAAGGAGTTGACGGGGATCACCTGGCGTGCGCCGGGCAACATCTCGACGGATTGGCCGGTGTCGGATGTGACCTATTCGAACTACGACATTTATCTCTCGGGGAGCGTGGATCCTGCGGACCGGAGCCCGGTGTTCGGCGACAATGTCGTGGGCCCGCAGACGCAGGTGCGTTCGGGCGCGCTGACGGTCGATGCGGGTTCGTACACGACGGGGATGAACCCGAACGAGTTCGGGGTGGTGATCCCCTTCAGCAATTACCTGTACACCGGCGGGAACCTGCTGGTGGAGATCAGCCACACTGGGAACGGGGAGAGTTCGCGGAGCCTGGATGCGATCTCGGCATCGCAGGGCGGGGCGGTGGGGTACGGGACGCTGTTCAGCGCGTTGTGGAAGGCCGAGTACAACGCGGAGGTGGATGGGCTCCAGGGGAACTTCACGGTCACGCAGTTCACCTTTGTTCCCGGCCCCGGCGCTGTTGGGCTGGCGATGGTGGCGGGGCTCGTCGGCGCGCGGCGGCGTCGGCGCTGAGAGCGCTTGGTGGGGCGGGCGCAGGACACGAGCGGATGACGCGCACGGCACCCCCGCGATGCGGGGGTGTTCTTGTTTTGGGCTTGGCGCAGCGTCGGTGTGCGGAGTGGGCGCGCGGGGCGGCGGTGCGATCAGGCGATGCCTTCGCCGGGTCCGATGGTGATGACAGTGGTGGAGCCGAGCGAGCGGCGAGACAGGTAGTCGTTGAGGCGTTCGAGGGTGATGGCGTCGACCTGCTGGGCGAGTTCATCGAGCGATCGGGCGCGGCCGATCTTGCGGTGGTCGCGGGCGAGGGCGCCGGCGCGGGCGCCGGTGGATTCTCCGGACATGACGAGCTTGGACTTCATTCCGACGATGGCGCGCTGGAATTCGTCCTCGGTGACAGCGCCTTCCGCGGTGTTGATGCGTTCGAGTTCGCCCATGAGGACGCGGATGGTCTCTCCGGCGCGTTCTGGGGTGGTGCCGGCGTAGGCGATGCCTCGGCCGTAGGTGGTTTCTCCGCCGTAGGTGGCGAACACGGAGTAGCAGAGCCCGCGCTTCTCGCGGACTTCGGTGAAGAGCCGGCCGGCCATTCCTCCGGAGAGGACGGCGGTGGCGGCGCGTTCGAGCCATGCATCCTCGGATCGTTCGCTGGGGGCGTCGTGGGCGATGGCGATGTGGACCTGGTTGGTCTCATCGGTGATGTGGTGCCGGCCGCGGTCGGTGCGGGTCTCGTCCCACTGGGGGGTGGTCGCGGTGCCCGACCAGCCCTTGAGGAGCTTGTCGATGGCGCGGATGACGGTGTCGTGGTCGAGATGGCCCGCCATGGCGAGGACGGTCTGATCGCCTCCCGGCACTGCCTGCTGCGCCCAGCCGGGCGCGAGTTCGGAGGCGGTGACCCGCTTGATGCCCTCGGGTGATCCCATCGGGGATCGGTTGATGGGTGGGGGCGCGTGGCGAGCGCGGAGCTCGTGCATCACGCGTTCCTGGGGTTCATCGGCGAGCCCGGCGAGGGCCTGGAGCGCGAGCGAGCGGACGGGTTCGAGGTGCTCGGGATCGAAGCGCGGGCGTCGGATGGTGTCGACGAGGAGGGGGAGGGCCTCGTCGAGGCGTTCGCCGAGCATCGTGGCGGTGAATGCGAGGGAGAAGGTCTCGACATTGGTGCCGCGGGAGATGCCGAGTGTGTCGAAGGCGTCGGCCTGGGCGCGGGAGTCGAGCGATCCGGCGCCGCGGAGGATGAGTTCCTCGTAGAGGGCGCAGCGGCCGATGCGGTCTTCTGGATCCAGCGCGGATCCGACGGGGAGGAGCCATGTCATGCCGAGGGAGCGGACGCCGGGGATGTGCTCTGTGATGAGCGGCATGCCGCAGTCGAGGATGGTGGTTCGGATTCGATCCATCGCCGGAGTCTAGTGCCCGGTGCGCTGCGTGATCGCCGGCGGATGGGTCGGGGTTGCTGTCGCGGATCCGGGGCGGATGGGTGGCGCGGGATTTGTTTGTGCGGGTGGTGCTGGGTGTGGCGCGCCGGATCGGACGCTCTGCTCCCCAAAACCGGCGCGGACGGCACGATCCCACCGAAGTCGGGCGTCGGGGAGGCCGTTGTTGGTTCCGGCCCGCGCGTGCGGGTGCGCGTTGGGCCTGGGGTTTCCCGGAGGACGGCCGGTTTGCGGATATCGCTGATCGCATATCCCGTGATGGTCGCGATGCTGCTGGCGGCGGTGTGGTTGTCGTGGTCCTGGCGCGCGCGTGCGCGGTCGGAGGAGCGTCTGGCGGTTGAGGGCGCGCGTTCTTCGATCGAGCGGATCGTTCAGGAGCTGAGCTATCGCGCGACTCTGCAGGAGATCGAGATCAACGGTCGTGGTTGGCCGGTGACGGTCGATCCGGGCTGGTTCCGTGGCAAGCTGCCCCGGAATCCGCTGGTTCCGACGCGGAATCCTTGGCTCGAGATCGCGGATGAGAGCCAGCACGGGCTGTCGAACCCTCGGCAGATCCTGGTGGTCGACGGGACGATGGCGTCGTTCTGGTACAACCCCGCGAACGGAGTTGTTCGGGCGCGCATCGGTCAGCCGGTGTCTGATCGGCGCGCTCTCGAGTTGTACAACCGGATCAACGGGACGGATCTGGATTCGATCTTCCTTCCCGAGGGCCCTTCGCGGTCGCGCGCGGGCGATCGCTGAGCGTTTGGATCGTCCGGCCACCGGTTGGCGCGTCGAAAAAATCCTGACCCCAACCGGGAGTGAAGGGATTGACCGCGCCCCGCCGATAGCGGTACAGTCCTAACGCTGCGAAGCATCGTGTGTGATGTCCTCTCGCTCCGAACCATTCGAGGAGGTCACGACAATGGCCAAGAAGAAAGCTGCGAAGAAGAAAGCCAAGAAGAAAGCCAAGAAAAAGACCGGCAAGAAGGTGGCCAAGAAGGCTGCCAAGAGGTCCACCAAGAAGAAGGCCTCGAAGAAGAAGGCCGGCAAGAAGAAGGTGAAGAAGAAGGCCAAGAAGAAGGCGAAGAAGAAGGTCGCCAAGAAGAAGACTGGCAAGAAGAAGGCCGGGAAGAAGAAGGCTCGTCGCAAGGCGCGCCGGACCGTGGCCGCGAGCCCCGCGCTCGCGATGTGATGGGATCCGGGCGACGCCCGGCTCGTCACGAGTCCCGTCCCGCCCCTTCGTGGGAGTCAGGGCGGGAATGACCGACACCTCGGACGCCAGTAGGTCTGGCCTCCGATCGGCCCGGCGTGTTGCCGGGCACCAGCACACGACGCAAGCAGCACTCACGGGCCCGGTCGCGACCGGGCCCGTGTCCTTTTTTGCTCGAGGGGGTCCGGCCGCGACGGGGCCCGCGTCTGCTTTGTCGATGTCGGTTCGGATGGTGGGGTCGGGCGGTGGTTCGGGATGGGGCGGGCTCAGCCGAGCACGGGCACGACGAATTCGACGATGGCGTGGAGCCCGATCGCCAGGGCTGCCATCAGGACGACGAGCTGCAGGCTCATGATGAGCGACTGGGCGCACCACCTGCGCGCGGTGAATTCCCCGACGCGGATGCCCTTGTAGGCCATCGCCGTGAGCAGCAGGAGCGGGATGAGGGTCCAGAACCAATGGTCGTGGAGCTCGAGCGGGTCGAGGAACGGGCGGTACGCGAGGGACCGCGCGGCCAGATCCGCGGGCGCGGTCGTGTTCGTGTGGTTCAGGAGGTGGATCATGATCGGCTCCTCTGGCGGCGGCGGTGCGCGGGGGCGGACATGGCCATGCAGTCGATCACGGCGATGATGTTGAGCATTCCTGCGATGACGATGTAGAGGCGCGCGGACTCGTTGACGCGGGCGACGGAGCGGGTGAAGGAAGGGGGCTGGTTTCCGGGGTTCATCGCCGGATCGGGGTGCGGCGCGATGCGGCGGGCGGCGCCTTCCTGTGCGGGGACCTTGAGGATGCGCTGGTGCCACTGGTCGAGGGCGAGGACGATCGGTCCGCCGCCGGCCTGGACGAGGAACCACCAGCGTTCCTCGCGCGAGTCGATGGCGTCGGGGCCGCCGATGAGCAGGCCTGCGAGGATGAGCGCGATGATGGAGCCGCCGACGGCGCCTCCGCGTGCGACCTGTCCCCTCCAGACATATCCGAGCCCGGGCAGTATCCACGCGAGGAACGCGGCGAGGGGGGTGGGGTATGGCGCGGCGTGGGCGGCGGGATCCGGGCGTTCGGGGCCCTGCGGGGCTTCGGGATCCGGTCCGGGGCGGGGTGGTCGATCTTCGGTCGTCTGGGCCAACCGGAGTCCTTTCGGTGTTCGGCGCCGAGGCGTCGGGGCATCGGGGTGCGGGGATTGGAGGGGGCGATGGGGTCGAAGGGGTCGAGGTCGGGGGGACGGTTGGCGCGGGCCGGGGCGGGAGGATGATGTTCCGGTTCGGGCCCGGGATCAACTCGATCGTGGCTGACGGAGCCGGGCGGAGCGGTTGCTCCCGTTGACAGCCCGGAACTGCGGAGTAGTGTACCGGCGCGCCGAGGCACCCCGCGGGGTTGCGGGACTCCAGGCCGGGCGGCGGCATCCAGGATTCAGGGCCGGTCGTGCCTGCGGCACCGGACCCCGTGTGGCACCGATTGCGAGGCGATCATGTCAGTGGCAACCCAACCGGCCCCTCGCTGCGAAGCGCTCGAGACATCCTCTGAAGCGTGCGGCGTCGAACAACTCCTCGAAGCGCTTGGACCTCATGGCGGCGTCGTCGGCGTGGCGCCGGGGTTCGCGCCCGTTCGCGGCCTTCCGATCGCGGGCGATGACGACGATGACGATGATGACGATGAGGATGATTTCTTCGACGACGACGAAGATGAGGCATGGGAAGACGAGGACTACGAGGAAGAGGAACTCGACGATGAGGAGTGGGAGGACGACGAGGACTTCGAGGACGATGAGGACGATGAGCTTTGAGTCCTGATCCACGGCGCGGCCGTGGAGGACGCCCGATGAGCGCGCGTTCTGGCTTGGAAGGGGGATCGCGCGCACGGCCCGGAGGGCTGGATCATGCCGAGCGATCCCGATCTTGGCCCCGGGCGTGGGGCCGGCGAAGAAGAGAGCGAGCGGTTTCTGGTCGACCGGCGGTCGGGGCTGGATCGGCGCCGGATCGAAGAGCAGCGTCGCGCGCTGTTCGGCGAGGGGGCTGGTGGCGGGGATGATGGGGATGGCGATGTTGATGCGGGCTCTGCGACGGATCTGAATCGGCGGCGCGGTCCCGGGCGTCGTCGCTCGGACTTCACCGAGGCGGCGGAGGAGGGCCACCTCTCCAAGGAGCAGTTCCTGTTCCTGATGGCGATCGACGATTTCAAGCGCGCGAACAACAAGACCTTCCCGACCTGGACCGATGTGCTCGAGGTTGTGCGGTTGCTCGGGTATCGGAAGACCGCGCCGAGCGAGATCCGGATCCCGCGGGCCGAGGACTGGCGCGAGAAGCCGGATGCGCCTTCGAAGGTTCGGGACAAGCCGGGGCATCGGACCGGCGGGGGCGGTCCCTCGTCCTGAGGGCGGCGCGGGGGTCGGGTCAGCGTGGGTTGTCCGGCGGCTGGCGGTGCTGCCAGTGACCGCGGAAGACTTCGACGGCTTCGCCTTCGACGAGCGCTGTTGCTCCTTCGGCGTCGTTCCGGATGTTCACGCGCATGACTCCGCCGGGGCTTCGCACCAGGGTGCTTGGGGCCGTGCGCCGCTGCTTCCACATGGCGCCGGCGATGGCGCACGCGCCGGTCGTGCACGCGAGCACGACTCCCGCGCCGCGTTCGCAGGTCACGGCGTGGAGTTCATCCTCGTGCGCCTCGCCCGTTGGTGAGGCGGAGGCGGGGTGGACGGTGGAGACGATGTGGACATTCACGCCTTCGATGAACGCGGGGTGGCGGGACAGCGATGCGCCCAGGGCGGCGATGTCGCCGGGGGTGAGCGTGGGGTTCGCCTCTCCGAGGGGGCACACGAAGTGAGGGTTGCCGACGCTGACGAGCACGCCCTGGACGGAGCCGAGCCGGGCGTCTGAGAGGCCCGCCATGGCGTCGAGCCTGATCGAGACGAGCCCATCGGCGCGGCGTTCGATGCGGTCGGGATCGACGGGGATCTTCTCTGGCTCGAACGCGAGGGCGCCCATCTCGACACGGACGCTCATGGGCGCGAGGGGGTCTTGGTCGCGGCGTTCCGAGAGCACGGCCGCGCGGACGATCCTGGGGCCGACATCGATGCGGATCGGCTCATCGCGGTCGTGGATCCCCTGCCTGACGAGGTGGGCGGCGGCGCAGCGGATGCCGGTGCCGCAGACGCCTCCCGGCGAGCCGTCGCTGTTGTGGATGGTGAGCGCGGCGTCGGACTCTTGGGGATCGCCGGGCGTGAGCACGAGCAGGCCATCGGCGCCCACGCCGCGTCGTCGATCGCAGATGGCCCTGGCGAGGGCTGGCATCGATTCGGGATGGGGCGGCGGCGCGGAGGGGTCGATCGCATCGAGGAGGATGTAGTCGTTTCCGAGGCCGTGTACCTTGACGAAGGTGATGGGGTGCATGGGGCTGATTATGCCCCGGCGGCGCGCCCCGGCGCGGGCGGCGGTCCGGGGCCGTATCGTCCGGGCAGCCGGGGAGGGCGGCGTTGGTTCGGATCACCCATCGTCACAGTCAGGCCTGCGCATGCCAGCACCGAGAGACCAGGGTGACACGCGGATCGCACGCCCGGGGGCGTCCGGCGGGCGTTCGGCGCGGGGCCGGCGTCGATCCGTGCGGACGCGGCGTTCCCGTGTGCTGAGATGGGCGTGGCGGTCGGGGCTGGCGATCGCGCTGGTGTTGACGGTGGCGCTGGGGCTGCTGGTGACGCTGGGGGTTCCGAAGTCGCGGATCATTTCGCGGCTCGAGTCGATCACGGGTGCGCGGGTGCAGGCGAGCAAGGTGAGTGTTTCGCCGTCGCTGGGGACGGTCTTCATCCACGATCTGACGATCGATGTTCCGGGTCTGGCGGAGCCGGCGTCGCGGGTGCTGGAGGTCGAGCGGGCGGAGATTTCGATCAGCCGTCGCGACCTAGTGTCGGGCAACGCCCGGCCGACGCGGGTCCGGTTGTTCCGTCCGCTGCTTCGGATCAGCCTCGACGATGAGGGGGTCGCGAATGTGGTCACGCTCGCTTCGGTGCGTCAGCGCGCGCAGGAAGCGCCCTCGGCGGCGCCTGTGCCGCCGGGCGCTGCGCCGGTGGGGCTTGCGCCGACGCTGGACCTGAGCGCGATGCCGGGGATCGAGATCATCGACGGGACCGTGGTTGCGGGGGAGCACGACGCGGGCGATGGCGGTTCGTTCCGTGCGCTGGAGTCGCTGCGTGTGGCCGGGACGATCAGGCCGCAGCGCGACGACCAGCGTGCGGACATCCAGCTGAACGAGTTGGTTTCCAAGGCCGGCTCTCAGGCGATCAAGCCCGGCGGTCTGAGCATCACCGGGGAGGCGGATCTGGAGAGCAACCGCCTGACGGCGGAGCTGAAGGGGATCGATCTCGCGGCGGTGGATGCGCTGAATCCGCCGCGATACCTGCGCGACATCTGGGCTCGGCTGGACATGCGGGGGCAGATCACGAGCGCGCGGCTGCTGCTTGGCCCGAGCGAGGGCGCGGTGGCCGAGTTCACGCTCGATGGCGTGGCGCTGACGCTTCCGATCACGGCGGACCGGGCGACCGGTGGGCCCGCTGATCCGCTGCGGATGTCTGAGGTGAGCGGCCAGATCTCTTTCTCGCGGGATGGGGTGCGGTCGGATCTGACGGGCGCGCTGAACGATCTGCGGGCGCGGGTCGCGCTGTCGCTGCACGGGTACTCCGCGTCCGCGCCGTTCGAGCTCCTGATCCAGACGACCGAGCCTTTCCGGATCGCGGAGCGGCCGCAGCTGCTGCCGTACGCGCCGGACATGGTGAAGGAGATCTCGGCGCGGTTCGGCGGTCCGACGGGTCTGGTTTCGGCGGCGGTGCTGGCGACGCGGGCGCTGCCGATCGACGGTCGCTCGTCGCCGATCGTGCCCTCGGGCTACATCCACATCCGGGAGGGGACGGGGGCGTTTGAGAACTTTCCATATCCGCTGCTGGAGGTCGATGCGCGGATCGGATTCGACGGGAACACGGTGGTGCTGGATGCGGTTCGCGCGCTGGGGCCGACGGGGGCGATGGTGACGGCGACGGGGAGCATCGGTCCGCTGGGCAACGAGGCCGGTGTGGACATCCGGATCAACGCGGTCGATGTGCCGCTGGACGCGGTGTTCCAGCGGACGCTCGCGGACGCCGGGCTGGACCTGATGCCGATCCTGTTCAACGAGGTCGGGCACGAGCGGCTGCGGAGCGCGGGATTCGTGCAGTCGACGAGCGAGCGCGCGGACGATCTGGCGGCGCTGGACACGGCGGTGCGGAACCTCGAAGCGCTGCGTTCGGTGCCGGCGCCGGGGAACGGATCGCTGATCACGGAGGGCGAGGCGCTGGTGGAGCGCTTGAGGCAAGAGGCCGCGGTGCCGGCGTTCGACCTCGGCGGTGAGGCGGGGCTGGACATCGCGATCCGCCGCCCGGTGGGGGCCGGCAAGCGGTACACGACGGACATCGTGGTGCGGATTCCGAAGGCCGGGCTGCTGCCGGCGGAGTTCCCGTATCCGATCATCGGCACGCGCCTCGGGATCCACATCTCGGAGGGGCTTGCGCGGGTTGAGCCGACGGCTTTCCGGACGACCACGGGCGGGAGCGGGACGATCCGTGGCACGGTGTCGTTCGATCTGCCCGGCGATGGCGGCGGTGATGGTGGTGTCGAGGGAGGTCGCGGGCGCGCGACGGCGACGGTGATGCCGGACATCACGATCGAAGCGCAGCGTGTTCCGATCGAGCCTGTGCTGCTGTTCGCGCTCCCGCGCGGCGGCGGGGCGCCGGCGTGGAGGGGCGCTCCGGGTGATGGAGATGCTGCGACGGGAGAGACCGGGATCGGGGAGGCGGGGATCGCGTCTTTCCCGGATGCGCTGGGTCGGCTGGGGCTGTCGGGGATGGCCTCGTGCACAGCGCGGATCACGGGGGTGGACGGGGCGAGCGGTGGTGGGGCGCGGCTTGCGGTGCACGCGGCGATCGATGTCAATGACCTGAGCGCCGATCCGATCGGCGGGGGGGCGCTGCTGGAAGGCGTGGATGCGCGGATCAAGATCGACGATCGGGCGTTCGCGATCACCGGGTTCGAGGGTCGGAGCGGCGATGCGATGGTTCGGGCATCGGCGCGTGGGACGCTCGGCGATCCGGATGATCCGGAGGGCGCATCGATCGCGCTGGATCTGCGGACGGAGCGGCTCGATCTCGAGCGGCCGATCGAGGGTCTGGTGCTGGCGTTCGTGCCCGATATGGACGAGCTGTTCGGTGAGCTTCGATCGCGGCACGCGCCGCGCGGGACGGTGGACCTGGACGCGCTGGTGCGCCTCGACGGCGGTGCGCTGGACTACCTGCTGACGCTGGACGGGTTCGCGGAAGCGGGGCTGGAGCTGTTCGGGCGTCGGGTGTCGCTGGTTGATCCGGAGGGGAGCGTGGCGGTGACGCCGACGCGGGCGTTGTTCGATGGATTCGGCGCGACGATCCGCGATGAGAGCGATGAGCGGGGCGATGCGGGTGCGATGCGTGTCTCGCTGGATGGGTTGGTTTCGCTGGGCGAGGGCGGGGATTCGGATCTTCGGTTGCTGATCGGCGATGGGCGGTTCGAATCGGCGCTGCTCCGCGCGTGGATGGGTGCGTCGGCGCCCGAGCAGGCGCGGGCGCTCGAGGCGTTCGGGCTGGCGGGCGCGTTCGACGCGGACCTGACGATCGCAGGGACAGCGCCCGAGCCCGCGACGCTGGTCGGCGAGATCGCGCCGCGCTCGCTGGCGCTGGACTGGCAGGGTCATCGCTTCGTGTTCGAGGAGGCTTCGGGGACGGTCGGGATCGCACCGAGCGGCGGGGCGATCGGCGCGCTGCGGGGGCGGGGCGAGGATGTTTCGTTTCTGGCGCGCGGGGTGTGGTCCGCGCCCGAGGCGGCGGGCGCGGATGGGGATGGCGGGGGGGAGGGCGAGATCGGGTTCGTGGTTGAGCTGGATGCGTCCGGGCGGGGGCTGCCGGAGGGGGCGATGGCGGTGCTCCCGCCCGATGCGCGGGCGGCGCTCGAGGAGCTGGAGTTTTCGATCGATCCGGGCGATGGCGGGGGGTTCGTGATCGAGGGCGCACGGGTCGAGAAGTCGGCGCGTCGGGACGGGCGGGTTCTGTTCGACGGCGTCGTTTCGCTGTCGAACGCCGCGTTCACGCCCGGCGTGCTGATCACCGGCTTAGATGCGACGATCGATGTTCACTCCGAGAAGCCGGAGGGGGAGCCGGACGCTTCGACCACGATCGATGCCAGCGCGACGCGGCTCCGGCTCTTCGGGCTGAATTTCGAGCGCGCGCGTTCGCGGGTTCTGATCGGTCCGATCGCGGGGCCCGGAGGGGGCGTGAGCATTCCGATGATCGAGCTGAACGGCTTCTCGGGGCTCGTGTCGGGTCGTGCCGAGTTTCCTGAGGTTGAGACGAGCCTGAGCCCGGGCGGCGATCCGGTGGCAGCGCCGGCGTTCACGCTGGACCTGCGGATGGCCGGGCTTGACCTGGGCGAGGTGCTCGACGATGCGGCGCTGGTTGCGTCGCGGGAGGATGGTGGCTCGCCGATCGGATCCGGCGATCCGCTCATGGCCGGTCGTCGCGGGACGATCGATGCGTCGGTGTTCCTGACCGGCGAACTCGAGAGGGCGGAGACGCATCGCGGCCGCGGGGAGATCGTGATCGAGGGGGGCGACATTCTGAACATCCCGGGTGTGGTATCGCTGGTGAAGCTGGCGAACCTGATGCCCGGGGCGGATGAGCCGTTCAGCATCGCGCGGGCCAGCTTCGCGATGCGGCACGACCGGATCACCTTCGATTCGATCAAGCTGGAAGCGCCCCGTTCGGGCACGAAGCTCGTCGGGGTGGGTTGGATGGCGATCCCCGGGACGGAGCTGGAGCTGGTGTTCACCCCGCAGGCGGGGCGGAAGATTCCGCTGCTCTCCGAGTTGTTCGGGGGGCTTCGCGACGAGGTGGCGCTGCCGGTGGTGACCGGCACGCTGCGCGAGCCGCAGGTGGATCTGAGGCAGCTCAGCCGCCTGCGCGGGATGCTCGGTACGATCTTCGCGACGAGGCAGCCTGCCTCGCCCGCAGGTCCGGCGGAGCCGGTGGCGCGTCCGGAAACGCCCGACGAATGATCCGGCGGCGGATGCTCCGTACGCTCGCGGGGCGATGATGCCCGGCTCCACGCGGGGGCCCGGTGCTCCGTTGCACCCGTGGACCACAGGGGGGGATGCTTCGGCCCCGGCGCGGGGCTTGCGTTTCCCGATTCCACCAGCCACCGAAAGTCCAGATGACCGACGCCGAATCTTCGAAAGGCACTTCTTCCCACGACGAGGCCCGGGGTGCCCGATCGCCGGGTCGCGGCTCGACGCCGCGGCTGATCGATCCTCAGGCCGGTTCGCCCGGCGACCGGCGCGTCGACCAGCCGGACTTCAACGAGAAGCTCGATGCGCTGATCGCCGAGTGCGGTGGCGATCCGGCGAGCTACGACGCGCGGCTGATTCGTGACATGCTGCTGACCTCGCTGAAGCTGATCACGGATGATCGCGGGACGGGCGAGTTGAAGCTGCTCTCGCGGTCGCTGAAGGAGCTGCGGTACGCGTACAAGGTGTTCACCGGGGAGCACAAGAACACGCAGAAGATCTCGATCTTCGGTTCGGCGCGGACGCGGCCCGAGCATCCGGACTACCAGATCGCGGTGGAGTTCTCGCGCGAGATGGCCGAGCGCGGCTGGCTGTCGATCACGGGCGCGGGCGATGGGATCATGAAGGCGGGGCACGAGGGGCCGGGTCGGGCGCGTTCGTTCGGGCTGGCGATCCATCTGCCGTTCGAGACGACGGAGAACGATGTGATCGCGGGCGATGAGAAGCTGGTGAAGTTCCGGTACTTCTTCACGCGGAAGCTGATGTTCGTGAGCCAGTGCGAGGCGGTGGCGGTGTTCCCGGGCGGGTACGGGACGCAGGATGAGCTGTTCGAGGCGCTGACGCTGATCCAGACCGGCAAGTCGGCGATCGTGCCGATCGTGCTGGTGGAGCACCCGGAGGGGGACTACTGGCACCACTGGGACAACTATGTGCGGAACTCGCTGCTGGGGCGCGAGCTGATCAGCCCCGAGGATCCCGGTTTCTACCGCGTGTTCCGCGATGCGCAGCAGGCGGCCGACTATGTGGTGCGGTTCTATCGCAACTACCACTCTTCGCGGTATGTGCGGGACGACCTGATCATCCGGCTTCGGGCGCCGCTGGATCCGAAGGACATCGCGTCGCTGAACGATGAGTTCGGCGTGCTGGTGAAACAGGGAACCATCCGCCCGAGCGAGGCGTACGAGGCCGAGCGTGAGTTCCTGCATCTGCCGCGGATCGCGTTCACGCACACCCGGCACAAGTTCGGGCTGGTTCGGGCGATGATCGACCGGATCAACGAGTTCGAGCCCGCCGGGCCTCCGGTGCCGATCACCGAGTCCTCGCATCCGTATCCGAGCCAGGCATGATGTGTCCGCGTCGATCCGCAGGGAGTGAGCGCGCCGCCGGTGATGCCGGGCACCGGTGCGTGGTTGGCGCGGTCTTGCTGGTTGCGGTTGGTCTCGTTGCGTTGGTGGGCGCGGGGGGGCTCGGGGGATGCGCCGCGCAGGACCCCGGGGCGGAGGTTGCCGAGCCGACGCGGATCGAGGCGCTGGCGGCGGAGGCGGAGAGCGAGCCGATCGGGGTGCTGCAGCAGACGGGTCTGGAAGCGCACTACTGGTTGGCCGACGACACGGACGACGCGTTCGCCCGCGCGTTCGGGGGATCGCGGCTGGCCCGTCTGGGCGGGGATGGGGCGGAGGGCGGCTCTGGCTCTGGTTCGGAGGAGTTTGATGGCGAGTCGCTGGAGCGCTGGCGCGCGAGCGGGCTGCGCGTGTACTCGCTGCCGCCCGGATCGTTCGCGCCGCTGCAGGGGGCGCTGCCTCCTCGCCAGGCGTGGGAGCGATTGTGGCTCGGGCAGCCGGTCGCGTGGCGGGAGCTTGTGGCGGGGCGATCGCTGTCGTCGAGCGAACTCGTGCGGATCGAGGATCAGACCATCCCGGTCCCGGCGGGTCGGCTGCGGCTGCTGGTTCGTTCCTGGCTCACGCCGGATGCCGATCGGCCGGCGATTCACCTGGAGTTGGTTCCGCAGATCGCTCAGCGGAACCCCGCGCTGACGGTCGATCCGAACAACCCTGTGACGCGGATCAATGAGCTGGAGGCGGGGCGGGTGTTCGCCGACCTTCGTCTGCGCGCGCGTCTCGTGCCGGGGCGCGTGTATGTGATCGTTCCCGCGGCTCCTGAGGAGGACTGGGATGCGATCGCCGCGGTCGCGGCGCGTCGGGAGCAGGAGCGTCGGCGTGATGAGGGGTCGGAGCGCCCGGATGTGGAATCGGAGGTCGGCGGCGGATCTGCGCCGGCGGTTGCAGAGGGAGCGGAGCCGGGCGTTTCCACCCCGTATGAGGTGCCGCAGGGTCCGATCGGGCCCGTTCCGGGCTCGCTTTCGTCCGCGTATGGGCCGGGCGATGCCGGGCCGTTGACGCTTGGGCAGGCCGCATTCCAGACGGACCCGGTCGCACCGGACTCCGCTCGGCAGGCGGGCGGGATCGCGATCGCTCCGCCGGTGCGGCGGATGGTCATCGTGCTGATCCCGCGTGCGGGCGAGGATTTCCGGCTCATTCCGTGACCGATGGGCGCGGGCGAGGGCTGGGCGGGTGGTGTCCTGCCGGTCGGGGCTCCGGGCTCGGGCGGCATCCCCCCCACCCACGGCGAACATCGCGGTGGTGGGTGCGTAGGCTCAATCGCCCAGCGCTGATCAGCCGAGACAGTGACTTGATGGTGATTCGGGGGCGAGCGAGGGGGCCTGCGCAGGCCAGCGTTGGCGTGCCGCGGGGGTGCGGATGCGTTCCGGATCCGCGATTGACGATCGAGTCCGCCAGCAGTCAGGTGAAACGCACGATGCCACGCCGCGGCTCTTTGACCAGTCTTCAGTTCGGGCGCAGCGGGCCTGGGCGCGTGGGTCTGTGGTGCGCTGCGATCGCGGCGTCGATGCTTGGTTCCGGGATCGATGCGGCGGCCAGGGAGCAGGAGCCGCTCATGCGGGCATCGACGCCTGTCTCCGCCCACCGGGCGCCGCTCAATCGGGTCGCGGCCAGCGCTGCGGATGCTCGCGTGGTTCAGCAGGATCTCTGGGTGCGGTACTACCCGCTCTCGACCGGGTTGTGGGCGGGGATTCCGTCGAACGCGCTTCCGTCGCTGGCGCTGTCGGGTTCGCCCGGCCAGGTTGTCGATGTGCGGTTTTCGATGGGTCGCCCGGCGGGCGCTTCGGATGATCCTCAGATCCGGGCGCTGTGGTCGGCACGGCATCCCGCGGTGGACCACGGCGCGCTGGCGGGGATTGTGCTGAACGCGACGGACCCTGATGTTCCCTCGTCATCATCCGTGAACCCGCTGCTGGCGAGCGCTCCGGTGTATTCGCTCGCGACGGCGTCGGTGTCGGTGCCGGCGGGAACTCCTGTCAGCGCTTCGCTGGGCGAGACGGGATACGGCGCTGGGCACTGGGGATCCGGCGCGATGCCGGCGGGGGGTGGTGCGCTTGCGGTTGCGCGTGCGCGCGCGCATTCGGGCGCGGTGTCGGACGATCAGCGGCCGGTTCCGCATGATTCGATGGAGCGGCAGTCGTATCGCGCGCTGCGGCTTCGCGAGATCGCGGCCGGGTGCTCAGGCGAGCGGGCGCCGGGTTCGGGCGCTGGGCCGCGCTGAACGAGCGTGGTCGATCACATCACCCGGTGCCATCGGCGCGCTCTCGCCGCCAGGCGAGCAGTGACAGCACGCGTTCGGGCGTCAGGGCGTCGCGGGGAGTGGGCGCTTCTCCGTTGGCGCGCTCGGCCAATTCGGACACACGGGCCGCGCGTTCGCGGACGACTCCCTCCCACTCTCTGATGGCGCTCGGATCGCCGGAGGAGCGGGCGTTTGCGAGTGCGCGTTCGCCCTGATCGAGTTCGCCCGCGGCCGCGAAGAGGGCCCGGCGCATCTCCGAGCGGAGGAGGCGCGCCCGTGCTGCGTCGTCGACCGGGATGCGCATCGGTGCGCGATCCAGGGTGCGGGAGACGACCTCCGCATCGGTGATGATGCGCCCGACCGCGCCCGAGCGCCACGCGCCGGGGGCGCCCCCGGGGGTGTTGCCGGGGCGGGAGACGGATGAAGACGGGTCGAATTCCATCATGTGTGCGCCAACCTCCACGGCTCGTTCGTCGGGCCCATCGGATGGGCGGCCCTCGGCCTCGCGAGGATCCACCATCGAAGCTACCGGCGACGCCGCAAGACGGAGGCCAGTTTCTCGCGGGGCTCTCCCCTTCGCGCGTGCCCGGTCCCCCCCGACCCGGGGCCTGCGACGGCCGATGGATTCGTCCATCCACACCGGACCCGCAATCCGTTCGCATTGAACGCCGCCGGGGCGGGATTTCGGGACGGGTGCGGCGGGTGCCGGGGTGGCGCGATCGGGCGGATTCCGATTTGGACTGACCCGGGCGGCGGGGCTACCCTATGGGCTCGCCGGATCACCCCCGGCTGTCACCTTGCCCGGGTGGCGGAATTGGCAGACGCGCCAGCTTGAGGTGCTGGTCCCGGTTTTACGGGGTGGAGGTTCGAGTCCTCTCCCGGGCACTTTCAGGATCTGTTGGAAGCGATGGAGATTGTCGCGCGGCACGGCTGTTTGGGCGTGCCGATTTTTTTTGTTTGATGCGTTGGGGGGAAGTCGCGCATCGCGCGGGGTGCTGCGGTGGTGGGCGTCGGCTGGGTGTGGGTGGGTCGGGGCTATCATCGGCGAGCACCGGCGACGCCCGGGCGACAGGGTGTAGCTCAGCTTGGTAGAGCGCGGTCTTTGGGTGGCCGAAGTCGGAGGTTCGAATCCTCTCACCCTGATTTCCCAATCACTGGACGCTCTGTTCTGCCGCGCCGGCGCCGCGCGATCGGCGATGGCGGTGGCCGATCGGTTCGCGCGTTGCGGTCCGGGCGAGGGTGTTCTGAGCGTTCTTTCTTCCTACGGGCACACCGATGCACTTTGTGGCCGCCGGCATCCTGCTCATCACCGGGTTGATCGGCGTGGCGCTGACCGTCGTGGCGTTGCCGGGAATCTGGGTGGTGGTCGGGGTGGCGCTGCTATGCCAGTTGTGGCAGCCGGGGTTGTTCTCGTGGTGGACGATCGGGGTGGCGCTGGGGCTGGGGCTGCTGGCGGAGTTGATCGAGTTTCTTGCGTCGGTGGCGGGGTCGACGAAGGCGGGGGGGACCCGGCACGGTGCGATCTGGTCGATCGTGGGTGGGATCGCCGGGGCGATCCTGGGGTCGCCGGTGGTGCCGATCATCGGGACGATCGTGGGGGGTGTGATCGGCGCGGGGGTGGGGGCGATGGTGGGTGAGATGATGGGTTCGAAGATGCCCTGGCGGTCTGCAGCGCGGGTGGGGCAGGGGGCGGCGACGGGACGGTTGGTGTCGATCGTGGTGAAGTCGGGGGTGTGCGCGGTGATCGTGGGGATGCTGGTGGTCGGCGCGATCATCCAATAAAACGCGGCTTTGCGCTTTCCAGAGGGCTTGATTTCTGGATGCACGGGATTGTGCTTGTGTGGCGCTTCCGATTCTCTATGGTGGGAATTGCACACGAGGAAACGCCCTGTTGCTCTGGCGATTCGATCGGTCGGCGTGTCGCGATGGATCGGGTGCGGGAGCCTGCGGGGCGGTCAGACCCATCCACATCTGGAAGAGAGGACCACACCAATGCGCACGAGGACTTCGAAGTCGATTCTGTTTGCGATCGCGGGCGCGGGGGCCATCTGCGGGCTTGCCAGCGCCGGCACGCCGAGCACCTTCCTTGCGGTGACCGACTCCGGCAACGACCGCGTGGCGATCTTCGATCCGTTCGACGGTTCGCTGATCAACTCCAGCTACATCGATCTTGTGCCGTTCGATTCGGGCACTCCGAAGGGGATCATCCAGGTCGGGAACGAGATCTGGGTGTCCGATCAGATCCGTGACAAGATCGAGCGTTTCACGCTGTTCGGCGCGCATGTCGGCACGATCGGCGGGAGCGTTCCGGGCGGCGGGCTGGACAACATCAAGGGCATGGCGGTGGTGGGCAACGAGGTGTTCGTGACCAACGCGGGGACGAACAACGGCGCGCCGGGCGATGCGCTCGTGAAGATCGACATCGCGACTGCATCGGTCTCGGGTTCGGCCGCGACGGCGGGCACGCTGTTCGACATCATCAACTACAACGGGCAGCTGCTCGGGAGCAACATCGACACCGAGGACCTGGAGGTCTACGACCTGGCCGGGAACTTCGTTTCGATCTTCCACGACTCGGATGGGACGACGGGCATCGACTTCGCGCAGCAGTTGTTCGCGCGTGCGAACGGGAATGTGTACGCGTCGGGCTTCTCGCCGCCCTCGGGCGTGTATGAGTATGACGCGGCGGGCAACGATCTCGGGATCGTGGCCGGCGCGGATGCGGGGGCGCGCGGCGTGTGGGAGCTTGGGAACGGGAACATCATGTGGACGAACGGCGATGGGGTGTGGGTGACGGACCCGAACTCCGGGATCGCATCGCTGGTGTACGACGGCGGGAGCTCGCAGTACATCGGGCTGGTGGTGATTCCTTCGCCGGGCGCTGCGGGCGTGCTCGCGCTGGCGGGGGTGTGCGCTGTCCGGCGTCGGCGGTGATGGGCGGGGGGTGTTGACCCCAGAATCTGATTTCCACGGCACCAGCGGTCCCTTTCCGGGGCCGCTGGTTGCGTTTTGAAGTCGTTGTTCCGGTGGGATGGGGCGTTGAGGATGTTGGGGGTGTTGGACGCGGGGGGCGGGGCGGGGTGGGCTGGCGGGCCCTTGAGCGTGGTTGAGCCTGAGACTCACTCTCAATACAATGCGGGATGCCCCGCATCCGCGGGGTCTCGACCACCTCTTGCCCCGAACGAAGGCCACGACATGGACACGATGAATTCCCCGGTCTCCAGCGGTTCCGGCATCGCCTCTCTCGAACCCCGTGACGCCCGGGGGCAGGGCGGGGCGGGTGTGGGCGGTGGGTTTGATCGTCGCGCGATGCTTCGCGCCACGGCGGCGGGCGGGCTTGGGCTGCTGCTGGCGGGCGGCTCGGCGCAGGGGCGGCGATCGTTCCGTGACCCGGAGGCTGGGTCGGCGGGTGGTGGTGGCGGCGGCGGCGGGGCATCGCGGGGCGTGCGGGCGCTGGCGCCGGCGGTTGCGGAGGGGATCGGGTATTTCCGGCGGCAGTGCGCTGCGCAGCTTCCGCTGGTTGAGGAGATGGTTCGGGCGATCGCGTCGCGCGATCTGGAGGGCGCGAAGCGTGCGTACATCGAGGCGCGGCCGCGGTATGAGCAGATCGAGGTGCTGGCGAACTGCTTTGTCGATTCGGACCGCGACATCGACGCGCGGCCATATGCGTTCGAGGGCGGCGAGGAGGATCCCGAGTTCCGCGGGTTCCACAAGGTCGAGGCGCTGGTGTTCGCGTACGAGGATCTCGATGCGGCGCTGCCGTTCGCCCGCGAGCTGGTGGCGAGCGTCCGCAGGCTGGGCGAGGAGCTCGCGCAGGCGGAGCGGTTCGCGGCGGACCTGTCGTTCGACGGGATGGTGATGCTGGCGACCGAGGTGCCGGCGAAGAAGATCTCGTCGGAGGAGGAGACATGGTCGGACCAGTCGCTGCTGATCTTCCGTCACAACTGGGAGGGGATCTGGTCGCAGTTCGCGCCGATGGTGGATGCGGCCAACGCGGCTCGTGCGGGGGCGGGTGATGGCGTGCGTGAGGCGTACGAGAAGGCGATGGCGCTGCTGGATGGTCATTTCACTTCGGGCTCGGCGGCGGGGACGCCTTACTCGAAGATCGGGATCGCGGAGCGGCGGCGGATGGGCGATACGAGCCTGCGGCTTCGCGGCGCGCTGCTGGCGGCCCGGGAGTCGCTGGGGGTGTGATGCGGGCGGGGGGATGGGGGCGGGGTGTGGCGGGGCCTTGGCGCGCTCCGGCTCGCCCGGTGCTGCGCATCCCCTACCATCGCCGCCATGGCACGACCGAAATCCGCATC
This sequence comes from Phycisphaerales bacterium, assembly GCA_052168315.1. GTDB lineage: Bacteria > Planctomycetota > Phycisphaerae > Phycisphaerales > UBA1924 > JBQLZO01. Next base: position 53,836 of record JBQLZO010000025.1, read on the forward strand.
ATCCCGCAGCGCCCGCGCCGGGGCGATGCCCGATGCGATGAACATTCTGCTGGTCGGAGGGGGTGGGCGCGAGCACGCGCTGGCGTGGAGGCTGCACGCCTCGCGCTCGTGCAAGCGGTTGTACACCACCCACCCGGGGAACCCGGGGATCGCGTCGGTGGCGAGCCCGATGGGGTTCGATTTTTCGATGCGGGAGCTATACCGGGTCGAGCAGTTCATCGCGAAGCAGGAGATCGACCTGGTGGTGGTGGGTCCGGAGGATCCGCTGGCGGGTGGGATCGCGGACCGGTTGTCGGGCGGTCGGTCGCTGGTGTTCGGGCCGACGGCCGCGGGCGCGCAGCTGGAGGCGGACAAGGGGTGGGCGAAGAAGCTGATGCGATCGGCGGCGGTGCCGACGGGCGAGTCGCGCGAGTACGCGGACGCGGAGCAGGCCAAGGCGGTGATCGAGCAGCGGGATGAGCTGCCGGTGATCAAGGCGGTGGGTCTGGCGGCGGGCAAGGGCGTGGTGATCCCGGCGAGCCGGCGCGAGGCCCTGGAGGCGATCGACCGGATCATGGTCGATCGGGTGTACGGCGAGGCGGGCGCGCGGGTGATCCTGGAGCAGAAGCTCACTGGCCCTGAGGTGTCGGTGTTCGCGCTGGTGGACGGGCGGAACATCCTGATGCTGGACGCGTGCCAGGACCACAAGCGGCTGCGCGATGGGGATGAGGGCCCGAACACCGGCGGGATGGGGGCGTACTGCCCGACGCCGATCGCGACGGGCGCTGTGCTGGAGCATGTGTGGCGCGAGGTGCTGGTGCCGACGGTCGATGCGATGAAGCGCGAGCAGATCGACTACCGGGGTGTGCTGTACTGCGGTCTGATGCTCACGCCTTCTGGGCCGAAGGTGCTGGAGTTCAATGTGCGGTTTGGTGATCCGGAGTGCCAGTGCCTGGTTCGGCGGATCGCGGGGGATTTCGCGCGGCTGCTGTACGCGACGGCGGCGGGGCGGCTTGATGAGGCCGAGATCGACACGACGCCGGGGCCCTGCTGCTGCGTGGTGCTGGCGAGCCCGGGGTATCCGGATGCGCCGCAGAAGGGGCTTGAGATCACCGGTGTGGAGGATGCCGAGCGGCTGGAGGGGGTGAGCGTTTTCCACGCGGGCACGGCGAAGAAGGATGGGAAGCTCGTGACGAATGGGGGTCGGGTGCTGAATGTGGTGGCGCAGGGGAGCACGCTGCGCGAGGCGCGGGATCGGGCGTACGCCGGTGCCGAATTGATCCGGTTCCCGGGGATGCAGATGCGCACGGACATCGCGCATCAGGCGCTGGGGGAGTGAACGATCGGGTCGGGGATGGCCGGCGGGTCAGTTGGCTTATGCGCCGAGCCATCGGCCGCCATCGACTCGGAGCACCTGTCCGGTGGTGTATCCGGCGTGGAGGGCGAGGAACACGACTGCCTCGGCGGCCTCTTCGGGTGTGCCCGCGCGGGCCATGGGCACGCGGGAGATGTATCGGCGTTGCATGGATTCGTCCGAGTCCGGGCCGCTCTCGGGCCATTGCACAACGCCCGGTGCGACCCCGTTGACGCGGATGCCCGTGGGGGCGAGTTCGGCGGCGAGGGACCGGACCATCTCGTGCATGGCGGCCTTTGACATGGAGTAGGCGGCGTACCCGGCGCGGGGCCTTCCCATCGCGTGGATGTCGCACATGGCGACGATCGATGCGCCGGGCGAGCGGAGCATGAGGGGGAGCAGGGCGTGCGTGAGGGCGAGCGGTCCGATCGCGTGGATACGCATGAGCATCGCCGCGGCGTCGGCATCGAACGCGGTCGGGGTCGGGGTCGGGGTCGGGTGGGCGGTGTTCGGCTGCTCGCGATCGAGCATCGGTGTGGGGAGGTAGGCCGAGGCGTTGTGGACCAGGACTTCGAGGGTGGTCCGGTCCGCGAGGTACGCATCGGCGAGCGAGCGGGTGCTCCGGGTGTCGTCGAGATCGAGCCGGTACGCCCTTGGATCGCGCGATCCCAGCGAGCGGAGGCGGTCGAGCAGTGCGTGCGCCTCGGTGTCGGACGAGCGGTAGGTCACATCGACATCACAGCCCGCCTGGGCGAGCGCGAGCGCGATGGCGCGACCGACGCGGCGTGCGCCGCCGGTGATGAGCGCGCGCGGGCGCGCTCCCTTGGTTGTGCGATGGTCGGGATCGCTCATCACCGGGGTCCTCGGCGCGGGCCGCGGCTGGGCCCACGATCGTTCTGGTCGTCGTCGGTGTCGTCGTCGTCCGGGTCTGAGTCGTCGTCGTCGTCGAAGCCGATGCTGCGATCGCCGAAGTCGGTCTTCTCCGCGTCGTCGGTGTCGTCGGGCTCCCGCGTTGCGGAGCGGTCTGCATCGCCGGCGGCATCCTCATCGTCGTCTTCGGCGTGGCCGGCATTGCCTTCGAATTCCCACTGGTGCTCCGGTCCGGTGTCGTGGAGGGGTTCGTCTTCGTGGTCGGTGTCATCGAGGGATGTGTCGCCCATGGGCGCGGTTTCTTCGAGGTCTTCGGCCTTGGCGTCTTCTTCCTCTTCGTCTTCGAGGTAGCGTGCGATGGGGTCGCGGAGGTTCGGATTGGCGATCGAAGGCCATGGGGTGGGCGTGCGTGCGGGTTCGCCCGCGACGCGTCGTCCCGCTTCGACCCATGCGCCGGCGGCGGCCGCGGCGCCCGTGGCGGGTCGTGCGCGCTCGCGGGCGCGCTGTTCGCTCCGCAATCGCGCCCATCGCATGGTGGTCCAGAGCATGAGAGCCCCGAGCCCGATGAGTGCGACGACGAGCCCGAGCATGGCGAGCTGGGCGACGGCGGAAGCGTCCGCGTTGGCGCCAGCGTCCGGGGTGGCGCTTGTCGAGGCGGGCGTTTGGATGCTGGCGGTGATCGGATTCTCGGAATGCACGGTGCTCCCCGCGGGTTCGTCTGTGGCATCGTCCGTGCGCGTGCCTCTGTGTGGGCGCACGGCGGGATCGTTGGTCTGTCGAACCGGGGCGGCGGGCACGCTCCCGGGTCGGCATCGGTCGATCTGAGGCGCGCTGCGCTCTTGACGCCGCTCCCCCGGGACCCAAAACCGGAATCCCCGGCGCGGCGGGGTGAGACCTTTGAGCCCGTATCATGACCCATTGGGCGAATCCTGCCAGTTGGGGCGAACGGGATGGCCCGGCGGGCGTCAGAATGGGTCGTCCGGCCTGCAACCCCGCGCGACGGACCCGGAACCACTGTTTCGGGCAGTCGATCTGAAGCGGTGTGGCGGCGCGGCCCGATCCCCAGTGGGCGGGAATGCGGCCCGGGTCGGCATCCGGGGCGTGACCATCGCCGGGCACCGAATCGCCCGGCATCGCCGATCTCGACGGTGAGACCGGGCCTGCCCGGTGATTCGGACCTTCCCACGCCCCGCCACATCCGGCGCTGCGCGGCTTGGAACTCGAACATTTCCGGACGATCCGGCGTATGCATGCTTGGATCGTGCGTTTCGGCGATTCGGCCGGTCCCGAGCAGAGCGGACCGGTCGGGCCGGGAGCCCGGGAATCTCCGAGCGCCTCGGATGCGAACATGCATCTCGAGAAACCAACGCGGCGGCATGGCCGCCGAATCCCATCGCGGCCCAGGCCGTGAGCACAGAACAGGACCCTGCGCATGCACATCGCTCGATCGCCGCTCGACCCAGACACCCGCGTGACGGTGCCCTGCCCGTCGGACTCCGGAGCGTGCGGTTCTCGGCGCACTCGGGAGTCGCACCGTCCAGAGCCACCGATCGAGCAGCCTCCGCGTCCGGCGCGTGGCGCGCGTGGATTGATCGCGTTGCTGCTGGGCGCGAGCGTGGCTCTTGGCGCGGGAGCGCCGATGGCGCGTGGGGCCGAGGGCGACCTTCCCGAGGCGTATCGCACGGTGGCGCAGTGGTCGAACAGCGTCTGGGCTTCGATGACCGGCGTTGACGGCGGGGCGAGCACGCTTCAGTTGCTCGAGGCCGTGCCGGATCAACAGGTGCGCTCGATCGGGCTGAATCCGCTGGGCGACAGCATCGCGCTGGCGATGGAGAACTCGACGAAGTGGGAGACGAAGCGTCTCGAGCGGATCGAGGTTCTGCGGACGGAGATGAGCGAGCGGATCGAGGGCGGGAAGAACATCGAAGCGCTGCGGTCTGCGAACGAGTTGCTGGAGCTGAGCCACGACCGCGACGCGGTGCTTGCGGATCCGATGGTCGTGCGCCTTGCGAAGGCCGCGAGCGAGGAGGCCCGCGCGTCGGAGGCTGATGAGCAGTGGCTGCACGCGCTGGAGTTGTTCTCGCGTCTGCACATGCTGTATGACATCGAGGACACCTACCGGGACGATGTGCGCCGGACGGCCCAGCGACTGCAGATGCTGCGGAGCTATGTTCCCGAGCGGCTCTGGGAGATGCAGAACGCCGAATTGGTCGCGCAGGGCGATGATCCGCTGCCGCCGTTCAACGACCTCGGCGAGGACTGGACGAAGAACTTCGCTGGGATCAACGCGGACATGGTTGCGCGTTCGATGCTGATCGCGTCGCAGCAGCATGTCGAGTCGGCGCAGCCGAATCGCCAGCACATGCTGGCCGATCTTCTGCTGGGCGGGCTCGCGGCGGTCCGCACGATGGCGACGACGACCGATCTTGCGGATGAATTCCCGAGCCTGAACGATGCGGATCGTCGCGGGCGGTTCATCGACTACATCGACCAGGTGGCGAAGGATGTCACCGAGAACCCGCGGAGCATCAACCTGAGCCGCATGTTCCGTTCGATCGATCTGCTTCAGAGCGTCTCGAACGAGAGCGTGAAGATTCCTTCGAACGCGCTGATGCATGAATTTGGCAACGGCGCGATGTCGGTGCTGGATGACTACACCTCCATCCTTTGGCCGAAGGAACTGCTGGACATCCAGAAGACGACGCAGGGCAAGTTCACGGGTGTTGGGATCCAGATCACGCTGGATGATGCGCGTCGGCTCAAGGTCGTCACGCCGCTGCAGGGCACGCCGGCTTCGAAGGCGGGGATCCGGTCGGGCGACATCATCTCGGAGGTGGAGGGCGAGCCGACGCTGGGGATCACGCTGAACCAGGCCGTTGATCGGATCACGGGCCCGAAGGGTTCTCCGGTGATGCTGACGATCGAGCGTGAGACCGAGGATGAGCCGTTCCAGGTGACGCTGGTGCGCGATGAGATCCCAATCCACTCCGTGAAGGGCTGGGACCGCAACGGGCCGGGCGAGGAGGACTGGGACTGGTTCATCGACCCGGACAACGGGATCGGGTACATCCGGCTCACGCAGTTCACCAACAACACGACGCGCGACATGCACGCGGCGCTGCGCGAGATGCGGAGCGAGGGCTTGAAGGGTCTGATCCTCGACCTTCGCTGGAATCCGGGCGGGCTGCTCGAGGAGGCGGTGCGGGTGTCGAACACCTTCATCGCGACCGACGGTGTGCTGGTCTCGCAGGAGGATGCGCAGGGCCGCCAGGGCGATGTGCAGCGTGGATCGCTGGTGCGTTCGCTGGTGACGGACATCCCGATGTTCGTGCTGGTGAACGAGGGCTCGGCTTCGGCGTCGGAGATCGTGGCGGGTGCGCTGCAGGACTATGACCGGGCGGTGATCGTCGGGCAGCGGACTTTCGGCAAGGGCTCGGTGCAGGTGTTGTTCCCCCTGGGCCGCGGTGAGGCGATGTTCAAGATCACGACGCAGTACTACCGGCTGCCCGATGGTCGCCTGATCCACCGGCGTCCGGGCGCGACGCAGTGGGGCGTGGAGCCGAATGTGAGCGTGTCGATGCTCCCGGAGCAGGTCGCTGGTTCGCTGCGGACGCGGCAGGATGCCGATGTGCTCCCGATGGATGAGAACGGCGTGCCGATGCTGGATTCGCCGGAGCGGGTGGACCCGGGCAAGCTGCTTGTTGAGGGGCTCGATCCGCAGCTGCAAACGGCGCTGGTGCTGATGCAGAGCAAGATCGCGGTGGAGGAGGCCGTGGCGGCGGCGATGCGCTGATCGATCGCGCGGGGGGGCGGTGGTGCGGCCCGGCTTGAGGGTCGCGGCGCCGCAGATTGCCAGAACGCGATGGGCCCCCGCAGTCCGCGGGGGCCCGTTTGTTTTTGGGTTGGATGTGGGGATTGGAAGTTGAGGGGCGTGCTTCGCGCCCGGTGGGGTCAGCCCTTGTCCTGGTAGTACGACAGGTTCAGCTGGACATACTTGTTCCACTCGTCGGGGAGGTCTTCTTCGGGGTAGATGGCCTGCACGGGGCATTCGTCGACGCAGAGCCCGCAGTCGATGCAGGTGTCGGGGTCGATGTACAACTGGTCGGTCTTGCCGAAGTCTTCCTCATCCTTGGTGGGGTGGATGCAGTCCACCGGGCAGACATCCACGCAGGAGGTGTCCTTGGTCCCGATGCACGGTTCGGCGATGATGTGCGGCATTTCAAAGGTCTCCGATCTTCGCGCTCGCCCCTCGCCCGCGGTCCCGCGGGGGGAGGGTGGGCGCGCATCCTAGACGCGCCCGGTGGTGCCGGAAAGCCCCGGGCGGTGCCCGGGGAGGGGTTGTCATCGCTCAGGCGGGCGCGGCGAGAACACCAGCACCGGGTCGGGCACCCGCTCGATGACCTCCGGATCGTCCGCGAACAAGATCTTCATCACCAGACGAGCGCGGGATGCGCCTTTCCAGGCCATTTCCCCAGCTTCCGGCTCGCGCAGCGCCGCGTTGGTAATCTGGACATGCGACAGGGCGTGTCGAGCCAGGTCCGGCGGGGCCCGTTCGGGGTCTCCGCGGAAGATGAGGTCAGGCACGCGATGCCCCGCGGCGTGTGTCGGTGATCTCACTGAACGAGCGCGGTGTCGCAGTGGTCACTCTTCGATCTGCGATTTCTCGCTGCGGGCCTGCTCGCGTTTGGCTTCGAGAGCGGCGCGGTCGCGCAGGAAGAGTTCGCGATGCCGGACGAGATATAAGTAATAGGTGCGTTCCATCTCTGGGAAGTACTCGTAGATGCCAGTCCCGAATTCGGCGAAGCGCTCTGCGAACCAATCGTCCTCCTCGAGATGGAGGTACCCCTCCCAGAAGGCCGCTCGCTTGTCGGGGTCCGGGTGCAAGCCGTCGGACCGTTTCATGAAGGCATGGAAGGTCTCGACGAGTTTGACAAGATCTTCGATGCCGGTCTCGCGCGCCGCGAGGATCATGTTCGGGAACGGATCGAGCCCGTCGGCCCGATCGAGGGTCTGGAAGAAGCCGGCGTAGTTCGAGCCCATGAAGAGTTCGACGAAACCGGTCGCGATGTGCTGGTGCCGCTCATCCCCGAGCGGCTCATCCGGCGAGACCTCGATCGGCGCGCCGGCGACGCCGTGGATCTGCGCGAGCGTGGACGCCGCCTGGGCCGCGATGCCCAGGCTGGGATGATCGGTGAGCCGAAGGACGACGGCACGGAGTTCGGGGGAGTCATGGCTGGCGGCTGATGTGAGCGCGTGCGAGAGCGGGCTGGGGCGATCGCGACGCTCGGCCCGATCGCCTTCAAAGCGGCGCAGCGTGTCGAGCGTGGCGTCGTGGCCTGCGGTCAGGTCGGCCAGCGCGAGCCCGAGGAAGATGCGCCCGACCGTGTCGCGATCGGCGGCGCGCAGGGCGTCGACGGAGGCGATCTCGCGGAGGAACCTCTCGGGATCGAGCATCGCCATCAACTTGTAGTCGGGACGATCGGCGGCGGCGAAGTGATCGAAGAACGCGTCCCGGAACGCCGGCTCGGCGGCGTCGGCCCGGACCGCCGCCTGGACGCCCATTGCGAGATCAAAGTCACGGGCTGCGCCGGCGCTCGCGAGATCGAAGAGCAGGGGCACCTCGGAGGCGGCCCCCGACTGCGCGAGGGCGGTGACCGCGGCCCTGCGGATCGAAGGGGCGATCGACTCCGATGATGCGAGGCGGCGCAATTCTTCGATCACTCGTTGGTCATCGGCGAGTGTCCCGAGGAGTCGGAACAGCGCCGCCTCCGCAGAGGTGTACTCCAGTCGCGCTCGCTGATCGCTGATGTCGCCCGACTCGAGGATGTTGCTGACCCGCAGGAGGGCTTCCGCTGCGGATTCATCGAGCCGTTCGACCGCTGTCTCAAGAGCCAGCCGAAATCGAAGGCCTTGTCCCGTCAGAGCCGCATCGATGACCTCCGCGATGGGCGCTTCCCGGAGTTCGGCGAGGGTTTCAGCGCGGAGTCGCTCGGCCGCCTCGCGCGCGGCCTCTCGCGCGGCCTCGGCATCGACCAGTGAATCGCCAAGCTCGTCCCCTTGTTCGTTCGACGGCGCATCGTTCCGATCGGCGTCGGAGCCGGATGGCGAACAGCTCGTGGTGAGGCACACGAGAATCAGAGCCAGGCTCATGGCCATCGCCATCGTTGGTTTGCCATTGATCACTGGACTCTCCTCGGCGGCAGTCGCACCTCTGCCGATTCAACGCTCTTCGCCATGCCCTTGGTCCAACCGATGGAGTCATTGCGATTGAATCATCAGGCGTCGAATCCGACTCAAGACCACATGCACAAGCCCGCGAACGCGGCCCCGGGCCTCCGCTTGCGATCTTAAGGACTTCGGAAGTGCCGTCAATTGTGCTCAGACTCGCATCTGTTCGTCGCGGGCCCGTTTATACCTCGACCGCTGACTCGTTTCGCACGCCGATGCGGCCGCCGCGTCCGACATCGTCGAAGCGGACATTGACGCGTGTGGAGACGCCGCGTTCCTGCATGGTGACGCCGTAGAGCTGGTCGGCGGACTGCATGGTGCGCTTGTTGTGGGTGATGACGATGAAGTGGCACTGGTCGAGGAACTGCTTGATGATGCCGCAGAAGCGTTCGACATTGGCATCGTCGAGGGCGGCGTCGACCTCGTCGAGCACGCAGAACGGCGAGGGCTTGGACTGGAAGATGGACATGAGCAGGGCGACGGCGGTCATGGTTTTCTCGCCGCCGGAGAGCTGGGAGATCTGACGGGGCTCCTTGCCGGGCGGCTTGGCGATGACCTCGATGCCGCTTTCGAGCAGGTCGACCTGGCCGGTCTCGGGATCGGGGATGAGGCGGATCTCGGCGCGTCCCCCGCCGAAGAGTCGGCGGAACATGCCGTCGTTGCCCGAGAAGTTTGACTGGATGGTGGCGAAGGCGCTGGCGAAGCGGGCCTTGGAGACCTCGTTGAGCTTGCCGATCAGGTCTTCGAGGCGGAGGCGTGCGGCGTCGATGTCGGCGACCTGTCGGATCAGGTCCTCGTTCCGCTCGGCGAGCTGCGATTCCTCGGCGATGGCGTCGAGGTTGACATTGCCGAGCCGCCGGATCTCCTTCTTCAGGTCGTCGATGGACCGCTGGGCGGCCTGCTCGTCGACGCGCGACACGGTTCCGTCGGCCATGAGCCATTCGTACCACTCGCCCTCGGCGCGGAGGTCGAGCGAGGCTTCTTCGAGCGTGCGCTCTTCGAGGTGCTCGCGGCGGACCTCGAATTCTCTGCGCCGGAGTTCGACGGATGCGAATCGCTGCTCGATCGCATCCTTCTCGCGGCGCGCCTCGTTCACGCCCTCGCCCTGGGCTCGCGCGGCCTCGGCGGCGCGTTCGATGGATGCGGCGAGCTGCTCGGAAGCGCTCTCGGCGGCGGCCCGGGCCTGCTCGCCGGCTTCGATGTCGCTGACGGCTTCGGAGATGGTGCTGCGGGCCTCTTCGGTTCTGTCGCGGCGTTCGCCCATCGCTCGCTCGGTCCGCGACCTGGCATCGCGGTTTTCTTCCATTGCGAGCGAGAGTCGGCGTCCCTCGCGCTGGGCGGAGGCCAGCGCCTCGCTGCGCTGGGCGCGGTCCTCTCTGGCGGAGGCGAGGCGCTCGCTGGCGGCGTCGACGCGGGACTGGGCCGCTTCCATGGCCCGCTCGTGCTCGCCGAGCAGTTCGCTGGATTCCTCGCGGCGCTGCTCGAGCTGGCCGAGCTGGGCCGTGAGATCCACCAGTTCGCTTTCGAGTGTTTCCCGGCGGGCCGCGGACTCGGCGATTTCTTCTTCGAGGCGGGGCGCTTCGCGTTCGAGCCTGGCGAGTTCATCGCTGATGCGGTCGCGGGCGGACTCGCCGGCGATGAGTTCGCGCTCGCTCTGGGCGGCGCCGACGCGCTCGGCGTGGAGGCGCTCGTCCAGCGCGGATGCCTGCTCGCCGAGTTCGCGGAGGGCGCTGCGGGCGGACTCGACTTCGCGTTCCAGCGTGTCGAGGGACCGCTCGAGCTCCGCGAGTTCGGCGCGGCGGCGGAGGACGCCTGCATCCTCGCCCGAGGCGGACATGGGCCCGGCGATGACGCGGCCATCGTGCTCGAAGACCTCGCCGGCGCGGGTGACGAAGCGTGCCCCGCTTCCGCGCATCGGGCCGGCCGAGAGGAGGAGGGCCGCGTCGAGGTCGCGGACGAGGTAGGTCGTGCCGAGCAGGCGATCGACCAGTGGGCGGATGCGGGGCTCGCACGAGACCACGCGTGCCAGCGGGACGACATGCCCCGGTGCGCGTTCGGTGAGCGCCTCGGCGGCGGCGCTGGTGGTCGCATCGGCGCGCGGGCGATCGAGCTCGATGGGGAGCAGGGTGATGCGCCCGGGGAGGTCTTTCAGCTCATCGCTGGCGGCGAGCGCTGCCAGCGATGCGGCGTCGGAGACGACGAGGGCGGAGAGGGCAGCGCCGAGTCCGGCTTCGACGGCGTCGGCGTCGTTGGGCGCAGCGCTGATCAGTTCGACGAGCGGGGCCTCGATGGCGGCCAGCAGGGCGGTTGGGGCGGCGTGGGGCGTGCCGGCTTCGTCGCGGCGCTCGAGGAGGGTCCGGACCGCCTCGCCGAGGCCGACGCGGGCCCGGGCCATCTCGGCGAGTGTCTGGCGGCGTGCATCCTCGCGTGCGAAGCGCTGTTCGAGTTCGTTGAGGCGGTCGGCCGCGGAGCGCTGCTCGGCGCCGAGCGAGTCGGCGGATCCGACGAGCCGCTCCAGCGCTTCCTTGCGATCGCGGACGGCGGCGCGGCGCGCTTCGACCTGTTCCTCGGCGCGGCGGAGCTGCTCGCGTGCATCGTCGCGCTCCGCGAGGACGCGCGCGAGGCGTTCGCGGGAGCGTTCGAGCTGCTCGTCGATCGCTCCGCGGCGGCGAGCGTCCGATTCGATCCGGGCGGACACGCTGGCGCGTTCGCGGTCGATCTGCGCGAGCGCGCTGCGCTGGGCGCTGGCGGCGTGGCGCGAGCGGGCGAGGTCCTGCTGGGCGGATTCGCGGTCGTCGGTCGCGCTGCGGAGGGCGGCTTCGGCGCGGGCGACTTCCTCGGCGAGGCGGGCGGCGGCCTCGGACTGTTCTGAGGCGAGGCGCTGGATCTCCTCCTCGCGCTGGGACAGTTCGGCGAGGCGCTCCTCATCGCGCTGGAGCTGTTCCTGCGCTTCGGCGAGGGACCTTTCGGAGAAGGCGCGGCGCTCGCGGGCGCGTTCCACGAGGGCGTTGGCCTCGGTGCGTTCGCGGTCGAGATCGCGGCGGCGCTCGAGCAGTTCGTGGCGCTCGAGTTCGGCGGCCTGGCGGAGTTCCTCGAGATCGGACAGGGCCGAGGCGGCCTCGGTGCGCTCCTGTTCGAGCGACATGACCTCGCGGGTGAGGTCGGTGATCTGGGCGCACAGGTCGTGGTGCTGCTGGAAGGCCAGGGCGGATCGCCACGCGGTCAGGTCCGCATCGAGTTCCTTGAACCGGCGGGCCTTCTCGGCCTGGCCCTTGACGATGCGCAGGCGGCGCTCGGTCGAGTCGAGCTGCTCGCGGGTGACGGCGAGGTTGGACTCGGCTTTTTCGAGCTTGCGCTTGGACTCGATGCGGCGGACCTTGAACTTGGCGATGCCGGCGGCCTCTTCGAAGAACACGCGGCGTTCGAGCGGGTTGGCGAGCAGCAGGGCATCGACCTTGCCCTGTTCGATGATCGAGTAGCCGTGCGCGCCGACGCCGGTGTCGAGGAAGAGGTCGCGGATGTCCTTCATGCGGCACTTGCGAGAGTTGATCAGGTACTGCGAGGTGCCATCGCGGTAGAGGCGGCGCTCGACATCGACGGTCTCGGCGTCGATGGGCAGGTGGCGGGTGCGAGTCTGCGCGAAGTCGCTGTTGCTGAATCCGCCCTCATCCTCGGGCGAGAGTTCGACGAATCGGCGGGCGTCGCCTCGCTCCCCGTGCGCCCCATCGGTATCGCCGCTGCGCATGCCGACGACTTCGGGCTCATCGTCCCGCTGATCTTCTTCCGATGATGCGGCGTTGGCGGGTTCGGTTTCGGATTGTTCGGGCGTGCCGGTCTCGCCGAGCATGCGGACGCGTGCGGCCTCTTCGCGCGCCCGGAGCTGGTCCGGAGTGAGGCGGGGGTTCTCGAAGGTGAGGATGACGGAGGCCATGCCGACTGGCTTGCGTCCGGCGGATCCGGCGAAGATGACATCGGCCATTTCCTTGCCGCGGAGGGACTTGGCCGAGCGTTCGCCGAGGACCCATTTGATGGCGTCGACGATGTTGGACTTGCCGCAGCCGTTGGGACCGACGACGCCGGTGATGGGCGCATCGAAGGTGAACTCCGTGCGGTCGGCGAAGGACTTGAAGCCGGAGACGGTCAGTTTCGCCAATCGCATGCGCGCGCACTCCAGATCGAACCGTCGGCGGGGGATCGGGCCGCTCCGCCCTTGACCGGATCGGGCGATTGAAGCCCTCGGGGCCACCGATGGCCACGGCGTCGGCGGGACCGGGAAGGGGGACCGATCAGCACTCAATATAGAGTAGAACGGACGAGCGCGACCCCCAGATACCGGATTTCGGCGATTGGGGCGTTCGGGGCGCCCGGCGGCGCCCGGGTGTCATCGGCGGATCTCGAAGCGGCGGAACTCGCCGGTGGGTGGGGCGTCGGACCGGTCTTCGCGTTCGATGTGTCCGCCCATCATGGACCGCAGGTCCGCGAGTGCGGCTTCGACGGCGGATGGCGACCCTTCGAGGACCATGCGGACGGTGGCATCGGGCTCGTTGCGGACCCATCCGGTGACGGCGTGGCGGGAGGCGGCCTGGGCGGCGGTGGCGCGGAAGCCGACGCCCTGGACGCGGCCGTGGAAGCGAATGTCGGCGCGGATGGGGGTGGATGGCGCGGGTGGCGTGTCCTGGGGTTGATCGTGTCTTGCTGGCATGGCCCGGCTCGTTGGGTGGCGTGGTTGGCGCGTGATTGGAGTGTCCGTGCGTTGGTGTGATCGTATGGATCGCGCGACCCGGCGCGCGGTCCGACGATTCGCGGAACACCCGGTTCCCGGTCCGCGAATCGGGAGATCGTCGCATCAGCGGTGGTGCGCGGTGTGATGCGCGCAGCGAGTTTGAAGCAGCGCGGCGTTCGGGCGAGTTCACTCATTCAGCGCTCGGACTCGCTTTGCGCTCAGATCGCGCCAATACGAGCGGCCGGTCATTGGACGGACAAGAAAGTCACAGTTCACATCCGCGAGGCGGATTCGCCCGCGGTTATTGCGTTTCGGGTTGTTTCATGGTGCTTCAGCAGAAAGGCACGGTCATGCGATTCATGTCCATTGGGCTGGCTCTGGTTTTCACTTCGCTTGGCGCATCGGGGGTGGTTGCCAGCGCGATTCCGGATGATGCGGGGGCGGGGTGGACGCCGGGGGTGTTTGGGCCGAGCGGAACGAGCATCACGGGGCAAGCGATCGCGGGGATCGTGTGGGATCGACCGGAGGGGGCGGTTCTTGTCGCCGCGACGGGCGTCGCGGCGATTGAGGGGCTCGGCCAGCCAAGTGTGATGGCGTGGGATGGGCTGACCTGGCGGGCGCTGATCGGAGCGGATGGCGAGCGGCTCAGCGGCCACGCCATTGGTCTTGCGGTGTTCGACGATGGCACGGGGCCCGCGTTGTACGCGGGCGGCTCGTTCTCGATCACGGGGATCGAGCCGCCCATCACGGGGCTGAGCGTCGCCCGGTGGGATGGGCAGAGCTGGTCACCCGTTGGTGGCGCGGGTGGGGCGCAGCCGGACAGCACCGTGCTCGCGCTGGCGGTGCATGACGACGGGTCCGGCCCGGCGTTGTACGCGGGCGGCGCGTTCACGAGCGTTGGCGGGGAACCGGCCGCTCGGATCGCGCGATGGGATGGCGCTGGGTGGTCCCCCGTGGGCGTTGGTCCCGCTCCGGGATTCGATGACTTTGTTGTCGCGTTGGAGTCGTTCCCGAGCCCGGACGGGGCGCGGCTGATCGCGAGCGGGTCGTTCGCGGCGGCCGATGGGCGGCCAGCGGCTCGGATCGCGCAATGGGATGGCACGGCGTGGTCGGCGCTGGGGAGCGGGCTGAGCGAACAGGTCGGTTCGAGCTGGATGGATATGGCCGTGTTCGATGATGGGTCCGGTCCAGGGCTGTTCGTGTTCGGCTCGTTCGACAGCGCGGGTGGTGTGGAGGGCGTGAACAACATCGCGCGGTGGGATGGGGATGGGTGGTCAGCGCTGAGCGGGTCGGAGGGTATCGGCGTGGATTCCACGGGTTCCTTCGTTTCGCTGCTGGTGCATGACGATGGGAACGGCCCACGGCTGTTTGTCGGTGGCTCCAACCTGCAGGCCGCGGGTGGCATGGCGATGCCGGCCCGGCTCGCGGCGTGGGATGGCACCGAGTGGGACACCTTCCCGCCCGGGTCAGAGTCGCCGGTGCCCGGGTACGCGGGGGACATCCGGGGATTGGCATCGTGGCCGATGAGCGGCGGGCCAGCGCTGGTGGGAATCGGGCGATTCAGTTCCTGGTTCATTCAGAATCACCCGGCTTCGGTGTTCACGCCGTCGATCGGGTGGGTGCCGCTGACGCCGAGCGTGGACAACGGCGCGATCGGGCTGGCACCGATCGATGCCGGCGAAGTGGGCGGGGCGGCGCTGGTCGTGGGCGGGTTCTTCCGCAGCGCCGGCGGCATGCTGATGAACAACATCGGTATGTGGACTCCGGGCGTCGGGTGGTCGGCGCTGAGCGGCCCGGCGGGGACGGGGCTCGAGGGTGGTGTCACGCTCACGCACCCGAACACGATCTACGCCTTCGATGTGGTCACGCGCGAGGAGGATGGTGGGCTCGCGGTCTACGCGGGCGGGAGTTTCGAGTTTGCGGGTGGTGTTCCCGCGTGGAGCGTGGCGCGGTGGACGCCCGCGCACGGATGGGAGCCGCTGAGCGGCCCCTCGGGGCACGGGCTCGTCGGGCTAGTGACCAACCTGGTGTTCTTCGATCCGGGCGATGGGAGCGGCGAGTCGCTGTACGCGGCTGGCGGGTTCGCGGCGACGACGGAGGGTGTGGTGGTGAACAACATCGCGCGATGGGATGGGAACGACTGGCATCCCATCGTCGTTGATGGGCACATCGGGCTGCCCGGCGGGGTGAGCGCGCTCGGTGTGGTGGATCTTGGCACGGGTCCTGCGCTGTACGCGAGCGGCGCATTCGCATCGGCGGGCGGCATCGCGGCGCAGGGCATCGCGCGGTGGGATGGCGCGGTGTGGTCGCCGCTGGGCGACGGGCTCGATGGCGCTGCGGATGTGATCGTCCCGATTACCGATGTATCGGGGACGAGCCTGATCGCGGGTGGTGACTTCGCGACCGCGGGAGGGCTGCCCGCATCGAATGTCGCGCGGTGGGATGGGCGGGACTGGTCTGCGTTGGACCGCGGGCTCGACGGGCGCGTCCGCGGGCTTGCGGCGGTCGGCCCTCCGAGCACGGTGCAGTTGTACGCGGTCGGTGAGTTCGAGTTCACGAATGCGGGGGCCTTCGAATCGCCTCGGATCGCGCGATTCAACGGGCAGCGGTGGCGACCCGTGGATGGCGGGATACCTGGCCCGGGCTTCTCCACTACCGCGTACACCGCCATGGTGCTCGACGACGGCGCTTCGCTCTCGCCGGCGCTCTATGTCGGCGGGTTCTTCGACTTCGTTGGTGATTCAGCGCCGATCCCGAGCAACGGCCTCGGTCGATTGGCGCCGGCCATGCCGTTCGACCCGTGCCCGGGAGACCTCAACAACGACGGATTCGTCGACTCCATCGACCTCGCGGAGTTGCTGGCCGCATTCGGCGATCACAGCGAGGGTGACCTGGATTTCAATGGGGTGACCGACTCGGATGACCTGACGATCCTGTTGTCGCAGTTTGGTCTTGTGTGCCGGAATTGATCGCTTCAGGAGTCGCGGGCGCTGGCGATCGGATCGTCGGCGACTCGCGAGTGGTTTGACTGTCTGGTGCACACTGATGGCGGGAGCCGCCGGGTGTGATGGCCCGGCGATCTTCATCGCCTGCGCGTTTCCGCTGCTGGGCGGGCGGCGGAGTGTGGGGTGCTGCCCCGGTGGGCGGGGAGGCAAGGGTGCGGGGGGCCGGATTTTTCTTGTGTTGGGAGTATCGGTCGTGGTACAAACGGTCTTGCCCCGTCATCGTCAGCCCTTCTGCGCGATGGTCTGCCCGGCCGCGTTTGCATCGCGTGCTCCTTGAGACATTCGGCGGGGATCCGTACCAGGCGGTGTGCGCGAACGCTGGGTCGTGGAGATGCGCGACCGCGGTGTCGTTGCGCGCACCGGATTGGCTGCGGCTGAGCGTTTGTCCGATCCGGCTCGTGGTTGTGCACGAGTCTCACGGTGGGATGCGTGCGATGCATCCCGATCTTTCCACAGGAGTGATGCACCATGAATTGGCAGGCTCGATCGTTCCCGCGGTGGTCGCGGATGTTCGCATACGCCGCGATGGCTCTGGCCGTCGCCCTTCCGGGCGGGCGGGCGCTTGGCGGAGGTCCCGGGCAGTTCACCTACCAGGGGCAATTGAAGCAGGGCGGGAATCCGGTGGCGGGGCCCGTGAACTTCGCGTTCAGGTTGTTTGATGCGGAAGCGGGCGGGAATCAGGTTGGGAGTGAGTTGATCGCTGCGGCGTTCGCGGACTTCGATTCCGAGGGCCGGTTCACGATCGACCTGGATTTCGGCGCTGCGGCGTTTGGGGGCGAGCCGCGGTGGCTGCAGGTGGGCGTCAACGGGATCCCGCTGCTTCCGCGCCAGCCGGTGCAGGCGGCGCCGTATGCGTTGTACGCGCTCAACGGCTCGACCCCGGGTCCGGTTGGGCCGGCCGGGCCCGTTGGGCCGCAGGGCGTTCAGGGCATCCAGGGTCCTCCGGGCTCTCCCGGCGTGATGGGCCCTCCGGGTCCGCAGGGACCAACGGGAGCCACTGGGGCGACGGGTGCGACGGGTCCGCAGGGACCACAGGGGCCGCAGGGGCCGCAGGGGCCACTGGGACCGGTTGGGCCGCAGGGGCCTTCGGGTGTGATCAATGGCAACTCCACGAGCGGCTTCGGAACCAACCCACCGACCGAGACCACTTACAGTTTCGGCCCGCCACCGGTGACCATCACAATCACTCAATCCGGACAGCGCGTGTTCGTCTCTGGTTCCAAGGCGTACGGATCCACTGCTTCAGGCGGTGCGAACGGGCTTGACTTTGCCATCGGTTACCGCGTCGCGGGATCGAGTGATACCCCGAACGCTGTGGGCGCGGGGATCTTCGGTAATCGGGTTGCGCAGAATACGCGGGTCACCATGGGCCTCTCGGGAGTGATCACCAGCCTCCCTCCGGGAACCTACGAAGTCGGCATGATCGTCCGTTGCGGTGCCGGGCAGGCGGTCAATTGGAACTCGAATGAGTACGGGTACACCTCGGCTCTGGTCTTCCAGCAGCCGTGATCCTTCGCTGAGTGAACACTCAATACAAAGGAATACAGATGAACACCAAACCATACACCAGCGGGCGTGCCATGCGGCGGGGCGTGGTGCGGGCGGCGATCGGCGCATCGCTCGCGTGCGTGATCGCCAGCGGGATCAGCAGCGCTTCGCCGGAAGAAGACGGCGTCGGATTCGAGATCACCTGGTACACGATCGATTCGGGTGGCGGGACCTCGGTCGGCGGTGGCTTTGAGCTGAACGGCACGATCGGACAGCACGATGCGGGCGCTGCGATGGGGTCCGGATTCGAACTTACCGGCGGGTTCTGGGTCGGCGGCGGCGAGGCGGTGCCGCTCTGCCCGGGCGATCTGAACGGCGATTTCGAAGTGAACTCGGATGATCTCTCGATCCTGCTTGGGGCCTTCGCCTCGACGGCCGCCGGCGATCTCAACAATGACGGCCTGACGAACTCGGATGATCTGACGATCCTGCTGAGCGCGTTCGGCACGGCCTGCGACTGAGTGATCTTCCTTGGGTCCTGGGGTATCGCACGCACCATCGCGCCCGCGATCGGGCGCGATGGTTGTTTTTCGTGTTCGCGGAACGAATCTCGGGATGTGGGCGTGAGACTGGGCATCGGACGGCGGACTCCTCGCGGCGTCGTTCGCCTTTGTCCCACACAGTCGGCTTCACGATCACCACGACCGATGCGAGGAGTATCCCATGCAACGCACGAACTTCATGATCACGATGGCGCTGGTCGCCGCGGGCGCGGCGGGCACGGGTACGCTGACATCATCCGCACGAGCGGGGTGCGTGTGCCCCGGGGAGGTCATCGACTGCATCCAGGGGGGCGGATCGCAGTTCGACTGCGGGCTGATGTGGCTCGTGAACCCGTGCTTCCCGAGCCCGAGCTGCTGGGATCCGATCGCGCCGAACATCGTGTTCGCGGGCAACGGGATCGGCGGTGTGCCGGCGGTGCCGTTCAGCCCGGATGCATCCGTGATCTTCATCCCGCTGCTGGTCGTGGACTTTGATGGGAACCAGATCCCGCAGACGCAGATCGCGTCGATCGAGGCGCAGGCGTTTGTCGATGAGCCGCCGGGATCGAGCGCCAACCCGTTCCCGCCGGTGCTGTTCAACGCGGCGGGGCAGCCGCTGGTGGAGTTCTTCACCTCCGGGTACGACTCCGGCGAGCCGGTGTCGCTGATCGTGAAGGCATCGTTGGTGGACGGCGCGACGGGCCAGGGGCTGGTGATGCTGGTGCCGGAGTGCCCGGGCGACCTGAACTTCGATGGCAAGGTCAACAGCGATGACCTGGCGATCCTGCTCGGGGCGTTCGGAGCGGGGGCTGGCGGCGACTGCGACACGGATGGGGAGACGGACTCGGACGACCTGGCGATCCTGCTGAGCGCGTTCGGGACAACCTGTCGGTAAGGCGTGACAGAGGGCGGGGCGGAGGGCGGGGCGGAGGGCCGGCGGCGGGTCGCGCGCTTGCTCGTTCATGCCGCTGGGTGATGGGCCGTATCCTCCCCATGCCCGCCCGGAGCGCGGGCGGGCGTGGGGCGGTTCGCGTTGTGTGCCGCGGATCGCACGGACCTTTTGCGCTCGCGCACGATGACTCGGCGGGGCGCTCCCGGGCGCGCACGACCCATCCATGACCGACGATCGCCAGAAAGTGCTCGATGCGACGGACATCGCCGACCTGGTCGGCGAGCACCTGTCGCTTAAGCCGCGCGGGGCGGAGTTCGTGGGGCTGTGCCCGTTCCACGACGATCACACGCCGTCGATGGCCGTGGTGCCGCGGAAGGGGATTTTCTACTGCTTCTCGTGCGGGGCGGGCGGGAACGCGATCGACTTCATGATGAAGTACCACGGGATGGGGTTCCGGGAGGCGCTCAAGGCGCTGGCCGAGCGTGCGGGCGTTGAGCTGACGCCGATGCGGGGCGGGGGTGATCGACCGCAGCGGCGGCGGAGCGCGGATGAGCATGGGCACACGCACGAGGACTTCGGGCCATCGGAGTTCGTCGATGCGGGCGCATCGCGCGATGAGCTGGCCCGGGCCAACGCGTTCGCGCAGTCGCTGTTCCGCGGCATGCTGCGGCACCAGGAGCACGGCGAGGCGGCGCGGCGTGCCATCGCGGCGCGGGGGATTCCGGAGCACATCGTCGAGCGGTTCGCGCTGGGCGCGAGCCCCGACCGGTGGGATGGGCTGATCAAGACCGCGCAGGCGAAGGGGTTTTCGCTGCGGCTGCTCGAGGCCGCGGGGCTGACGAAGCGTCGCCCCACGGGCGATGGGGCGTACGACACCTTCCGGCATCGGCTGATGTTTCCGATCCAGGATCAGCTCGGGCGGGTGATCGCGTTCGGGGCGCGGAAGATCCGCGATGAGGATGAGCCGAAGTACCTCAACTCGCCGGAGTCGGACCTGTTCGACAAGGGGTCGACGCTGTACGCGCTGGGGCAGGCGACGCCAGCGATCAAGCGGGAGCGGTTCGCGATCGTCACCGAGGGGTACATGGATGCGATCGCGTGCCACGCGGCGGGGGTTGAGCAGGTGGTCGCGACGCTGGGCACGGCGATGACGCTGCGGCACGCGAAGCTGCTGCGGCGGCTGTGCGATCGGGTGGTGCTGCTGTTCGATGGGGATGAGGCGGGGCAACGGGCGGCGGACCGGGCCGTGGAGGTGCTGCTGGCCGAGCCGATCGATGTGCAGGTCGCGGTGCTCCCTGAGGGGCAGGATCCGGATGACCTGCTGAAGTCGGAGGGCGGGCGGGAGGCGTTCATGGATGTCGTGCACGGCGGGGAGGATGCGCTGCGGTTCCGGCATCGTCGGCTGGAAGCGAAGCTGCGTGAGCTCGGGGCGGGGCCGGGTTCGGCGACGCGTGCGCGGCTGGTGGAGGAGGATGTGCAGCGGCTGGTGGAGCTTGGGCTGGACCGGTTGTCGCCGATCCGGCGGCAGGGCATCGTGCGGCGGCTGGCGTCGATCGCGCGGGTGGATGAGCGTTCGATTCTGGAGGCGATCGGGCGCTCGCGTCGCTCGCCGAGAGCGCAGGGGGAGGGGGCTTCAGGAAGTGCTCGGGCGGGCGGGTCCGGGGCGCGGGTGGGCGGGACGCGGTCGCCGGTGGAGCACGCGATCGGGTGCCTGCTGGCGCATCCGGAGTTGTTTGCTCGCGATCCCGGGAATGCCGGCGCGGCCTTGGATGCGGGGGCGCTGAAGGGCAACCCCCCCACTCTGCGGGCGATCGCGGGGGCGTTGGCCGAGTTGCTTGAGGATGCGGATCTGGCTGATGAGCCGGGGGTTTCGCGTCTGATCGCGGAGCTGTCCCCGGAGGCGCGGGCGCACGCGACGGCGTTGATCACGATCGCGAGCGGGTCGGCGACGGCGGAGACGCTGGATGTGCACTGGCGGGATTGCGCGCTGGAGTGCCGACGGGTGGTGGCGATGGCCGAGGCGGGTGAGGGGGATGGGTTTGTGGATATTCCACAAGATGATGGGTCAATGAGCGGGGGCGGGCACGAAATGTCGGGGTCCGGGGAGGCTGAATCCGCTCGGGCGCTGGCGGATCGGATCGCCCGAATTCGGACGCTCGGGGGAAATCCTCGCTCACTGCCCGGGTCATCCCCCAACTCTTGAGAACCCAACGGCTTAGGGGTCAAGGGGCGGCTCGTGGCGATCTTGATTCACACGAAGAATGCACTGAGTTTGCCGCTCGTTTGGGCAAAGTTGATTGCTTCGGACGCGGATCGGCGCACACTCTTGTTCGATCGCCACGGTTCCGACTTGACGCAGGCCCATCAGCACCATCCACCACGGGCGGCGCCGGAACACCGCGATGTCTCGAGTTTGTCCGCTCCCCTGACCACGGAAGCCGCTTGCACCGAGATTCGTTCGATCGTGCCCGGGCGTGTCCGCCTGAGCGACCGCACCCCACCCAATCCGCACGACAAGTTCCAGATCGCAGACGACCGGGCACGCGCATGGCGCCCGGCGGCGGTGTTCGCTGTTGCGGGCGTGTCCCGCCGGTTTCGGGGGTGCGTGGCCGTGGTGGCTGGAATTCGGGCGTGATCCAGAGTGGGCGTTGACTGCGGGATTGCGGGCGCGCGCGGAGTCGGGAGTGGACCGGGTCGGGCGGGGGATGGAGGCGGAGGGTGGGGTCGAAACGGGCAGGTGAGCGGCCCGTTTCGGAAGTGCATCGTCTGAGTTTCCCGGCGGCGCGCCTGGCCGTCGGATCACCGCGTGAGTGGAGCCGCCCTGTGATCGAACCGTTGCACCCGATGGTCGTTGATCTTCTCCGCCATGGCCGCCAGCGTGGCTGGCTGGCTTACGAGCATGTGAACAGCACCCTTCCCGACGACCTGATCGGTCCTGAGCACATCGACGATTTCCTTCTGGAGGCCGACCGCCAGCGGATCGAGTTCGTGGACATCCGCGAGTACAAGGCCCGCTCGTGGCGCGAGACGCGGAAGCAGGGCGAGACGGCCCAGAAGAAGCGGACCTGGGCGACGATCAAGGGCGAGTTGGACAAGCAGTTCAACGCCGTGACGGGGGTGTGGAATCCTTCGGGCACGACGCCGATCCAGCAGTCGATGCTGAATGTCGGGACGGGTCAGACGCCGGAGCCGAACATGCGTCTGCTGGCGCATCCGGCGGAGCGTGAGTTCGCGGCCGACCCGTCGGGCGAGGAAGAGGCCGAGCTGATGTCCGACCTTGCCCAGGCCCTGGCGGCCGAGGGCTCGGCGAAGCGGATCGACGATCCGGTCCGAATGTACCTCACGCAGATGGGCACGATCCCGCTGCTGACGCGTGAGGAGGAGATCTCGCTTGCCAAGAAGATCGAGCTGACCCGGTGGATCTTCCGCCGGCGGGCGCTGGAGTGCGATTACATCGTCGCGCTGGCGGTGCAGACGCTGGAGCAGGTGCACCGTTCGGAGCTGCCGTTCGATCGCACGATGCGGGTGTCGACGGCCGAGGACAACGCGAAGGAGAAGATCGCCTCGCGGATCCCGTACAACACGGGCACGCTGCGGAAGCTGCTGGACCTGAACCGCGCGGACTGGGAGGCGCTGGAGGCGGCCCGCGCCGGCGGTGATGCCGAGGCGATCGCACCGATCGAGCAGCGGATGGCGCGGCGTCGGCGGAAGCTGGCCACGCTGTCGGAGGAGTGCTGCCTGCGGACGAGCCGGATCGCACCGTTCCACAAGCGGATGCGTTCGATCAACGAGAAGGTCAAGAGCCTGCTCGCGGAGCTCGCTCGAGCGGAGCGGAACCCTGCTCGGTACGACTACGAGGATGTGCTGGTCATGCAGGAGGAGCTGGCCGGGCTCCGCTCGCTGGTGCTGATGAGCCCGGAGGAGCTGGACGCGAAGGTGCGACAGCTCGACGCGGTGTTCTGGGAGTACGAGCAGGGCAAGCGGGACCTGTCGGCGGGGAACCTGCGGCTGGTCGTCTCGATCGCGAAGAAGTACCGCAACCGCGGGCTGTCGTTCCTGGACATCATCCAGGAGGGCAACACGGGTCTGATGCGGGCGGTGGACAAGTACGAGTACAAGCGCGGGTACAAGTTCTCGACCTACGCCACCTGGTGGATCCGGCAGGCGATCACGCGTGCGATCGCGGACCACGCGCGGACGATCCGCATCCCGGTGCACATGATCGAGACGATGTCGAAGCTTCGGAACATCCAGAAGTCGATCCTGCAGCGCGATGGGATCGAGCCGACGATGGACGAGCTCGCCGCCGCGGCGGACATGACCGTCGAGGAGACGCGGCGGGTGATGAAAATCTCTCGGCACCCGATCTCGCTGGACCGCCCCGTGGGCGAGTCGGAAGACTCGTACTTCGGCGATTTCATCGAGGATGAGCGCCAGGAGGCGCCGGCGGAAGTGGCCGCGTCGGACATGCTCCGCAAGCGGATCGACGATGTGCTCAAGACGCTGACCTACCGCGAGCGCGAGATCATCAAGCTCCGGTACGGGATCGGCGATGGGTACACCTACACGCTGGAAGAGGTCGGGCGGATCTTCAAGGTGACGCGCGAGCGGGTGCGGCAGGTCGAGGCCAAGGCGATCCGCAAGCTGCAGCACCCGGTGCGGTGCCGCAAGCTCTCGGCGTTCGCGGAGAGTTCTTCGGACGACGAGTGATCGCGCGGAGTACGCGTCGAGCAATAACCCCGGCGGGCGCGGATCGAGCGATTGGCAGTAGGCATGGGAGTCGGACATCATCGCGATGGTGCCCGACTCCTGTCGTTTTGGTGGAGCATCCGCGACCGGCGATGGCTTCCGCACGCCTGATTCGCCTGTGGTTCCGAGCGCCTTGAGCGGAATGCCCATGGCATCGGAGTTCTCGATGGCGCGGATGCCGGCGCTGGGGTCGCCGGGGGCGGGATGAATCAGCTCCCGAACGCGCTGAGGAGGAGGCCGAGGTCGTCGGAGTCCACATCGCCGTCGCCATCGACATCGCCCGTGCAGGGCCCCGGGGCGACGCAGCCGAAGCTGCTGAGCAGGATGCCCAGATCGTCCGAGTTCACGAAGCCGTCGTTATTGAGATCGGCGGGGTTGCCGGGCGTGAGGCATGGTTTGAACTTGGCGATGCCCGCCGATGGGAGGCCACCAGCGGTCAGGAAGCCGCCCGCCGCAAAGAGATGCAGCCCATCGCCATCATCGAACGCGGCGAGGTCGGATGCGGCCGCGCCCAGACCTTCGCCGGCGGGGCCTGCCAGCGGCGACCAGCCTTGGCCATCCCACTGCGCGATGTTTGTCGTGGCGACTCCGCCGGCACGATCGAACGAGCCGCTGACGAGCAGCGCCGGTGAGGACTGCGCGTTCAATGATCGCAGCGTCGATGCGCCGCGCGGCTCGCCCTTCTCTGCCGTGAGCCCGCTTCCGAGATTCGACCACGCGACGCCATCCCATCGTGCGATGCCGGAGGCCGGGTTCCCGCCAGCGCGGTCGAAGCGTCCGCCCGCATAGAGCGCCATTCCATCGCCATCGTCATGCACTTCGAGGCTCCAGACGGCGGGCGATCCTGCGGAGACGAACTCCATGGCGGGCGTGGACACCACGGACCATCCGCCCGCGGTCCACTTGGCGATGCGATCGACCGCAATTCCGCCCGCGATGTCGAAATCTCCACCCACATAGAGCGCCGGACCGCTGCCATCGTCGTAGACCGCCAGCGCGTAGACCCGCACGAACGGCGATGCCGATCCATCGACGCCCACGCCATCGATCCCGGGGAGAGCGGTCCAGCCGGTGTCGGCTCGCCAACGCGCGATGTGGTTGACGGTCAGGTCATCCACGGTCTCGAAGAATAAACCCCCGGCATAGAGCGCTGGACCACTGCCATCGTCATACACGGCAAGGGCGCGGATCTCTCCGTCCGGTCCCGGTTCCAGCGGCGACCACTGGTCGCCATCCCATCGCGCGATGTTCCTTGCGGGCAGCCCGCCGGCAAAGGCGAAGGCCCCCGCCGCGTAGAGCGCGGGGCCATCGCCATCGTCGTACGCGACCATGGCGCGGATTCTTGCGACGCCGCTGCTTTCGCTCGGAGGGGCGATGCCGGGACCGGCGGGCCCACTCAACGGGGACCATTCCGTGCCGTCCCACCGCGCGATTCCATGGACCGATCGCCCGCCGGCGGCGACGAAATCGCCCGCCGCGAACAGCCCGGGGCCTGTGCCATCGTCGAGCACGAGAAGCTCTGATGGCGCGAGGTCGAGTTCGTTCGCATCGCCGGACGAGAAGGGCACGAGTTCACCGTCGCGCCATTTCGCGAGGGCGCTGGCGGGTTCGCCGCCGGCGATCTGGAACTGCCCGGCGACGAGCAATTCCGCTCCATCCGGTCCATCGATGGGCAGCAGCGCTTCCGTGATCGTCCAGCCGGCGTTGGAGGGATTGGACACGCCGTTTCCGGCTCCCTCCGGACCGGTTAGAGGATGCCATTGGTTGCCATTCCAGCGCGCGACGAAGTTCGTGGCGATGCCGCTGGACTCGGTGAACTTGCCACCAACGAAGAGCGATGGGGCATCGCCATCGTCGAACCAGCGCACCGCTTCGATGTAGATGCTGGAGTTCGGAAACGCCGACTGGGCTCCGACACCATCGCCGAGCGTCGACCACTGGGTGCCATCCCAGCGAGCGACGCGGTACGCGGGAGGCCCACCGTTGCCGAAGCCGACGAACCCGAGGTGTGTGAACGCGCCGCCAACGATCAGCGCTGGGTCGGATCCATCCTGGATCGCTCGCAGATCGTGAACGGTGCTGTTCACTCCGTTGAGTCCGTCGACGAGAATCGGTGTCCAGTGCGTTCCATCCCAGCGAGCGAGGTTGTTCGCCGGCGCCCCGCCGGCGACGGTGAACTTACCTCCGGCGTAGAGCGCTGCCCCGTCGCCATCATCGAAGAGCTCTAGCGCTCGGATACCCGATGGTGAAGCGCCGCCCGCGCCAGGGAGTGCGGACCACGCGGCGCCATCCCACCGAGCCACGCCGCCGGTCTCGATGCCGCCGGCCGTCGAGAAGTACCCGCCCGCGTAGAGCATCGGCCCATCGCCCGCATCGAAGACCGCCAGCTCCCAGACGCCATCGTCACCACCGATCCCTTCCCCTTTCGGTCCTTCGAGCGCCGACCAGACACTGCCATCCCACTTCGCGATGTTGGAAGCCGGCACACCGCCGGCGGTCTCGAACCATCCCGCGACGAAGAGGGCTGGTCCGGTGCCATCATCAAACACCGCCATCGAACGCACAGTGTAAGGCTGGGACTCGGCGGATCCAACGCCCACGCCGTCCGGTCCTGCGAGCGCTGACCAAGCCCGGCCATCCCAGCGGGCGATGCGGTTGACCTGCTCGCCGTCAACGGTGACAAACCACCCGCCCGCGTACAGCGCCTCGCCCGTCCCATCGTTCCAGCGGATCAGCGTGCGGATGCCCTCGTTGAAGCCGTGGAGTCCGAACGGTTGCGCTTCCCAGCCGGGCACGCATGGGTCGCCGCTCGCTCGGATCGTCGGGGCGGTGAGCCCGCAGATCGTCGGGCACACCGCGCATGCGGTCAGGATCGCCATCGTTCGCTTCGCGTGCGTCATCGCGGCCTCCGCTCTCAAGGAATTGGAACCATCCCCCTCCGATTGGCGTCGGCGGTCTCGCCGGGCGCGACACGGCACCACACCGCCGCGCGGTTTGACGCTCGTGTGATGCGCGGGTTCCTGAAATCGTGGAGTCCGTGTGCCCCTCGGCGAACATCCGGGGGGCAAAGGGCCGCTGCGAGGCGTGCGCGCCCCCGAACCCGGTCCGACTGGCCTAGAGGCCCGCTCAGCTCCCGAACGCGCTGAGGAGGAGGCCGAGGTCGTCGGAGTCGACATCGCCGTCACCGTCGACATCGCCAGTGCAGGGCCCCGGGGCGACGCAGCCGAAGCTGCTGAGCAGGATGCCCAGGTCGTCGGAGTTGACGAAGCCGTCGTTGTTGAGGTCGGCGGGGTTGCCGGCGATGGGGTCGAGGGCGAGGCTGGCGCTGGACATGGGGAAGGGTGCGGCCTTGCCGGTGTTGAGCCATGCGTCGTAGAGGATGTCGCCGCGGTTGTCGGTGGTGTTCTCATCGCGGAGGAACTCGATGTACTCGCGCGAGGCGGTCTGGTAGTAGAGGGTGGCGCTGGCCGAGACGGCTCCGGGCGGGATCTGGTAGACGGTGTCGTCCCAGTTCTGGCCGTCCGGGTAGGAGTAGTCGACGAAGCCGGCGCCGGCGGCTTCGAACCCGGCGTTGGTGAAGCCGATCGGGGGGATGCGGTTGTCCTTGAGCACGGTGTTGACGAGCATGAGGTTGAACGACTTGCCGGCGGGCTTGCCGGTGACGGCGGCGGCGTAGTCGTCCAGGCCCAGCAGCGCCTCGTAGACCTTGGTCGATTCCTCGTCGAGGATCGCCTCGTCGAAGTCGTAGGCGCCGGCCTCGGCGATGAGGTTCGCGCCGGCGTCGAAGAACTTGACATTGATCCAGATGCGGCGTCCCTCGGGCATGCCGGTGAGCAGCTTGTGCCCGCAGTAGTTGGTCACGCGGACGGTCAGCGCATCGCCATCCTGCGAGAGGTCGAGGTCGGTGGCCTGCTCGAGCATGTACTCCGTATCAGACTTGTGCACCTCGAGCAGTTCGTTGACCTCGAAGTCCAGGTCCTCGGCGTAGACATACTGGAGCACATCGATGATCCAGCGGTTGGCGCCCTGGAAGGTGTGGTGGGGGTGGTCGGTGTGGGGCCCGAAGCCGAAGAACGGCTGGCAGGCGTACCCGTCGATGCGGGGCATGTGGCAGGTCTGACAGCTGGAGACCACCTCCTGGTTGCCGCCGAAGCGGCCTTCGAGATCGACGCCGCCGGTGGCGAAGGCGGAGTTGAGCCACTCGGAGTAGGTGCGCTGCTCGGGGAACTGGTCGTGCTTGGAGTTGGTCGGGTGCGGGGCATCGAAGGCGGCGAACTCGTAGTTGCCCTCGGGAGTCTTGAGGTAGAGGGGGTTGGAGACCTCGTGGCATGTGCCGCACATGTCGCCGGTGAGATGGAGCGGCGAGAACTCCCATGAGTGCGGCGGCATGTTGCCCTGCGGGTCGTAGTCGTTCGGGCCTCGGCGGACATCGCTGGGGTCGATGACATACTGCGCGTTGCCGAACTCGGTGGGCACGCCATCGCCGGCGGTGATGAGGTCGGCGAGGATGAGTTCATCGGAAGCGGGGCTGATGCCCGCTTCGTAGACGGGGTCGACCATGCGGTGGCAGAAGTTGCAGGAGATGCCCTCGGAGTAGTCGGTCTGGAAGAACGGGGGCTGGTCGCCGTTGGGGTTGTCGATCACGCGTCCGCCGAGCCACGCGGCGGGGGCGTGGCATCGGAAGCAGGTCTCGCCGGAGCCGGGCGCATCCTGGTTGGCGATGGAGACGGCGGCGAGGAAGACGGGATCGCGGGCGGAGTTGGCGTGCAGGGAGCCGCGCCAGCGGCCGGGCTCGTTGTTCTGGTCGAATCCGGCGTGGCAGAAGGAGCAGCTTGAGAAGGTGACGATCTCGGTGATGAGCCCGCCGGGCTGGGTGCCGGGCATGATGAAGTCTTCGGGCGTGGTGGGGAGCGGGAGCCCGATGAATCCGGGGGCGCCATCGGGGGCGGGGATGCGGGGGTCGTTGTTGGCGGCGTTGAGGCTCAGCGCGGTGAGCCCGAGGGCGCTGAGCGCTGCGGCGGCGAGCAGGGCCCGGGGGATCAGCGTCGCGCCGAGGTCGCGGCGCCGGGGGCTGCGGCTCGCGCGCGATGGGGCCTGGTTCCGTTCAGCGGCGATGGTGCGATCCATGTTCATCAATCGGGCTCTCCGCGTGCGGGGCGATCCGGTTCCGCCGCCCATCCAGCCATCCGGGACCGGTTCCAGTCCCTTGGAACACGGCTCGCCAGGCGCGCTGCTCACTGAAGTCTATTGGCCCACCCCGGGAGCACCATCGGCAATCCGTCCGGGGCAGAAAATGGAATCCGGGATGGGATCGGGCGGGGTGGCGTGGTCGGTGGGGGCGGGGGTTGGCGTGGGGATGCGGGCACCTCCCCGGATCACGCGGGCGATTGACCACTTCGGCGCTGGCGGGCCGATAGCCTATGGCATCATGGCACGGAAGCCCAAAGCATCGACGAAACCAGTCCGAGAACGATCGAACGGCGATGAATCGCCCGAGGGCGGGAGCGATGGGCGCGTGCCGCTCACGCTGGGGAGCGGCGGGGCCTGGATCGCGGGGCTGTTCGTCGCGATCTTCGCGCTGGCGAGCCTGGTTTCGTATGACCCGAGCGATCCGCCGGGTCGGAATGTCGTGCCTGTGAACGAGGCGGGGGCGATCTCGAACTGGACCGGGCGGGTGGGCGCTCGGTTCGCGCACGAGGTGCTGCTGGCGCTGGGGCTGGGGGCGTGGATCATCCTCGGCGGCGCGATGCTGGCGCTGGGGCTCCGGGCGGCGGGGTACCGGGTGAGCCAGCTCCCCGTTCGGCTGGTCGGGCTTGTGCTGGTGGCGCTGGCGATCGCGTCGGCGCACGCGGTGCTGTGGTCGGGCGCTTCGGCGTTTCCCGAGGGTGGCGGCGGTCTGATCGCGATCGCGGTCGGTGATGCGCTGACCGAGCGGTTCAACCCGATGGGGGCGATGCTGTGGATCACGCTGGCGCTGCTGCTCGGGCTGCTGGTGACGCTGGACCGGTGGCTGATCGAGGCGCCTCGGCGCGCGGGCGTTGCGCTCGTCGCGGCCACGCCGTTCCTTCGTGGGGCGCTGTCCGGCGTCGTGGAGCGTGTCCGGCCCGCGCTGCCGACCCGCGCCAACGACCTGGATGATGATGAGCGCATCCCGGAGCGTCCGGATCGCCCGGACCGGAAGCGGGCGGGCGGGCGTCGCGCGAAGGGCGTCGCGGCGGATGAGGAGCAGGATGATGGAGCGGAGGACGAGTGGGAGTACGAGTACGAGGAGTACGAAGAGGAAGATGATGGGGGCGAGGCATCGGACGAGGAGGAAGACGGCTGGGAGTATGTCGATGAGGATGGCGAGGAAGAGGAGGATGAGGAGGACGATGAGGAGGGCGTGAACGCGCCGCAGGTTTTCTCGGCCGAGGAGCTGCGGGAGAAGATCGCGAAGCTGCCGGTGCGGTTCGCGAACTCGTCGGCCAAGTCGGCGTCGGATGAGGATCTTGCCGCGCTGCGGGCGCGGCGGCGTTCGGAGGAGGAGGCCGACCGGAACTACCAGTTCCCGCCGCTGGACCTGCTGGCCGAGCCGGAGCAGAACTACTCGAAGGAGCTGGAGAGTTATGTGCGCGAGCAGGCCGAGGCGCTGGAGCGTGCGCTGACGACTTACGGGATCAAGGGCGAGGTGGTGGCGATCGAGTCCGGGCCGGTGATCACGCTGTACCAGGTGGCGCTGGCGCCGGGGACGAAGGTCGCGTCGCTGAACACGGTGGCGTCGGACATCGCGCGTTCGCTGAAGGCGGTGAATGTCCGGATCGTTCCGAACACCGAGGGGCTTGACACGGTCGGCATCGAGGTGCCCAACCGCATCAAGGAGAAGGTGCGGCTGCGCGAGCTGATGGCGATGGACGAGAAGACGCAGAAGATGCGTCTGCCGATGTTCCTGGGCAAGGACGCGTCGGGCGATCCGCTGATCGTGGATCTGGCGTCGCTGCCGCACATGCTCATCGCGGGCACGACGGGGTCCGGCAAGTCGGTGTGCATGAACGCGATCCTGATGGGCTTCCTTTACACGCAGAAGCCCAACGATCTGAAGCTGGTGCTGGTCGATCCGAAGATGGTCGAGCTGTCCCAGTTCCGTGATATCCCGCACCTGCTGTGCCCGGTGGTCACGGAGATGGCCAAGGCCGCGTCCATCCTCGAGTGGGCCGTGCACAAGATGGACGAGCGGTACGAGCTGTTGGCCGAGGCGGGTTGCCGCGACATCGTGGCGTACAACAACCTCGACTGGGAGGAGCTCAAGGAGCGGATGCGTCCGAAGAACGAGCTCGCGGAGGCGAAGATTCCCCGGAAGCTGCCGTACATGGTGTTCGTGATCGACGAGCTGGCCGACCTGATGATGACGAACAAGGAGGTGGAAACCTCGATCGTTCGCATCGCGCAGAAGGCCCGGGCGGTGGGGATCCACCTGATCCTGGCGACGCAGCGCCCGCAGGCGAATGTGGTGACGGGCCTGATCAAGTCGAACATGCCGGGGCGGATCTCGTTCAAGGTGGCCTCGGGGATGGACTCGCGGATCGTGCTGGACCAGAAGGGCGGCGAGCTGCTGCTGGGGCACGGCGACATGCTGATGCTGACCCCCCGCTCCTCTGCGACGATGCGGGCGCAGGGGACGCTGGTGGACGATGCGGAGATCCGCTCGGTGGTCCGGTTCATCAAGCAGCACGCGACGGCGAACTTCGATCGCCAGATCATGCAGCTCGGGAGCGAGCAGCGTGTCGCGGTGGAGAACGCGGAGCAGCGGTTCCTCGAATCGGCGCAGGAGGATCCGCTGTTCGACCGTGCGGTGGAGATGGTCATCGAGTCCGGACGCGGGTCGGTGTCGCTGCTGCAGCGCCGGCTGGCGATCGGGTACACCCGTTCCTCGCGCCTGATCGAGATGATGGGCGAGGCGGGGATCCTGGGCGGTCACAAGGGGACGGTCGCGCGCGATGTGATCATGACGATCGAGGAGTGGCAGGCGATCAAGGAGCAGGCGCTCAAGGATGCGGGCGAGGAGGTGGCCAGCGCCATCCGTGCCTCGTCGGCGGCCGCGGTCGAGAAGGCGATGCACGATTCGGCCGCGGGCGGCGCGGATCCGGACTCGCTGTTCGGCGTCGGGGATGAGCCCGGGCCCGAGCCCATCGCGGCGAAGCCGGCACCGGCCCCGCCCGCTCGGGATCGCTCCGGCAGCGCGCCGAAAGGATCGGCCCCCTCGACCGATGTCGACGATGCGCCGTTCGATGCGGACACGCTGCACCGCAGCGGCGTGGAGCAGTACATCGAGACCGAGACGGAATCGGACGAGCAGGACGATGGCGAGGCGGAGGCGGAAGCCGGGAGCGCTGTCGAGCAGGAGGAAGAACCCGAGACGGACGGCGAGGATGCGGAGGGTTCGGAGGAGTGGGAGTGGGAATACGAGTATGTCGATGAGTACGAGGAGGGCGACGAGTCGGACGAGGAAGAGTCCGAGCCCGAAGACGCGATCGACGAAGACTCGGACGAGGACGAAGATGAGGACGAGGAATCGCCGCGTCGCTGAGGTGTGCCGGGACCGATGCGTGGATCGCGGCGGGATTGCGGGTGGGCCCCGAGCGAAGCACAACGAGCGGCGGGCTCCGGAGTGGAGCCCGCCGCTCGCTTGTTTTCGTTGAACGATGTTGGGTTATCGAAGTTGGGTAATCGATGTCGGGGCGATGGGCCCCGATCCGGTTCAGCGCCGGCGACGGCGGGTGGCGGCGGCGCCGGCCATGGCCAGCAGGGCCACAGCACCCGGCGCGGGCACATATTCGCCCTCGAGCACGACGACCCGGGCCGTGCCATCCGGTGCCAGAGCTTTCGTGAAGATCCGCGAGCCATCGTCGGAGATGTGCAGCGTGAAGGTGAGGATCCACCCGTCGGGGAGCACATCGGCGAACACATCGTTCAGGTTCAGCGTGGTGTCCGACGCGATGTCATACAGCACGGCATTGTTCTGCAGACCCGGTCCCAACAACCCGCCGCCCAGAAGCGTGCCGGTGTAGTTCGCGGCATTCATGGTGCCGAAGATCCGCCCGCCGACGCCCGGAATGCGGTGCGGCGTGCCGTCCGCGTCCCAGTAGATCGGCTGCCCGACGGGCCCCTCGCTCGGGAAGGTCGCCGACCCGCCGACGATCGACGCGTCAGCCGACAACTGGGCGCCGGAAGCCCCGCCGCCGACGGCGGTGCTCGACGCCCCGGCCGGCACGAAGAGCGGATCGAGTTCGCTGGTCTCGTAGTTCACACGGTACGCGTTGGCGTTGACACCTGGCACGAAACCCAGCGTCACCACGATCGGTGCGAACTGCGCCATGCCCCGGTTCGCGCCCGCGAACGCCTGCGGATTCACCGCGGTGAACGCGTCGTTCGGGCGGAAGATCTGCCCGTTGTGCAGCACCGCCGGCTGTCCGTTGGTGATGAGATTGAACGCCGTCGCGTTCTGGTTCGTGCCGTACAGCAGCCCGTTGGCGACAAAGCCCGACGGCAGCTGGAGCACCGTGTTCGGAATGTTCGAGCCCGCGGCGTCGTTGATGTTCCACAGCCGCTGATCGCCCGACAGTCCGCCGACGGCGACCTGACCGTTGGCCGACATGCCGATCGCCCCACCAGGCCCGTTGGTCGTGTAGGTCGTGCCGTTGTCCACCCATCGCGGCGTGTTGTTGTTGAGCAACCCCACATACGACTTGCCATCTGGCGTGATGTCGTAGACCTCGGTGTAGTACAGGCTGCCGCCCGGCGCGGTGAGCGGGCCGAACGCGAGGGGCGTGTAGATGGTCGAACCCATCGCCGGGGCGGCGATGCCGATCCCGAGCGCCAGCATCACCCCCGATGCACGAGTCACATGCATGATCGATCTCCTCCATGATTGAATGAACGCGGGCGTGCGACCCGCTGCGAGGCACGAGAATTGCCTTTCTGCACGCGGCGGTCAATGGGGTTCCGGGGCGGGGCGCACATTTGAGGGAAGTTGCCCGTGCTATCGGACATGCGATGCGCAGCGCTCGGCCCCATATCCCGGGGACGGATGGGTTGGTCCGGCGGATGGACGCGGCAAGCGCTGGGCCCGCCGATCCGATGATCGATCGGAGCGGAGTCTCTTCGCTCCCTCGACCCGCCCGCGTGGGCGCGACGCATCGCGCTCGCCCGCTTCATGCTCCGCGTCCCGACACCCCAGGCCCGGGAGGGGATGAAACTCGCCCGGGCCGTGCTCCACCCGCACCGCCCGGGCACGGTGTTGCTGCGCCGGCGTTTCGTGCTGGACGAGCCCACGATCGCGCGGCTGGACGAGCTGCGGGTCGGCGAGTTGTGGGTCGAGTTCCCGCCGCTGGCGTTCATCGGCGAGCATGTGTCGCCCGAGGTGCACAGGCTGCGCGGCTCGACGATGGAGCTGGTGGGCAACGCGTTCGAGCGGATCGGGGCGGGTGAGGCCGATGTCGACCTGCATTACTCGGACTACTCGTCGACGATCCGTGATCTGTGCCGCGCGATCATTGATGATCCGCGGGCCTCGATCTGTCTTGAGCATCTGGCCGAAGGGGAGGTGTCGCTGGCGCGTCACTCCACGGAAGTGGCGTATCTGTCACTGCTGCTGGGTCTCAGGCTGGATGGTTACATCATCGATCAGCGTCGGCGCGTCTCGGCCCACCGGGCGAAGGACATCGTGAACCTCGGGCTCGGCGCGCTGCTGCATGACATCGGGCTGGTCGGCACGCACGCGGATGCGGAATCCGGGATCGTCGATGCCGATCCCGACCAGCCACCCGAGGGTCACTACGACGCGGATGGGCGGTTCATTGCGGGGCTGACGGCGACGCAGCGGGACTGGCTGGAGCACCCGGTCCGCGGGTACCAGCAGGTGCGTGCGGCGCTGCATCCGACGGCCAGCGCGATCGTGCTGCACCACCATCAGGCCTACGACGGATCGGGGTTTCCGCGGTGGCCCGCGATCCAGGCGCTGCGGGGCCCGGCGGACGCGGAGCGCCCCGATGCGGTGCACGCGGATGACGAGGACACGCCGGCGCCGGCGGGCGAGGACATCCATGTGTTCTCGCGGATCGTCGCGGTCGCGGATGCGTTCGACCGCGTCCGGCACACGCCGAGCCCGCGGATCGACGGGGGCGCGCCGATTCCGATCGTCGCCGCCCAGAACGCGTTGCTGCATGAGCCGTGGTCGCGTCGGCTTGATCCGGTGGTGCTGCGGGCGCTGCTGGCGGTTGTGCCGGCGTACGGACCCGGCACGCTCGTGCGATTGAGCGATGGGCGGTCGGCGGCGGTGACGAAGTCGCATCCGGAGAACCCGTGCCGCCCCACCGTGCATGTTCTGGGCGATGACTGGGCCGAGTTGTCGATCGGGCATGCGGATGAATCGAGCATGATGCTCGAGCGGATCGACCTGAGGCGCGTGCCATCGCTGGCGATCGTCGAGGCCGAGGGGCGACCGACGGAGCGGTTCAACTTCGATCTGACGCCGGCTTTCCATCAGCGCGGCGCTGCGTGAAGCGGACCGGGGTCTCTTGGTGCGGGGCCGGTCCTGCTGACAACGGCAGATGGAAGAAAAGAGGCCTCCGCGTGATGCGGAGGCCTCCGAGAAACGACCTGATTGACAGCGCGGATGCGACGATCAGCGACGCCGGCGGCGGGTGGCCGCGAGTCCGCCGAGCCCGATCAGCGCCAGCGCGCCCGGGGCGGGCACGATGGTGAGGCCGCGGATGAACTGGTTCTCGGCGATGATGGAGAGGCCATCGACGCCGTCGAGGTCCCAGCGGGCGATGGAGTCGAATCCGCTTCCGGGGAGGGCGCCGTAGCCGAAGACGAGGTCGTTGTTGTACCGGTCGTACTTGATCTCTCCGGCGTCGATGCCGGTGAGTTCTGGCGCGACGGGCGCGATGGACTCGAAGTCGCCGTTGGCATCGAGGATGATGCTGAACACGCCGTGGGTGCGGTCGGAGACCCAGATCTGGCTCTTGCCGTTGGAGAGGGCGCGTCCGGTGACGCCCTGGCTGAGGGCGAGCTGGAGGCCGAGGGCGGCCTGGACCTCGGCGCCGCCGAGGTCGAGCACGATCTCCATGCGGTCGTCGTTGGTCGCGCCATCGGGCTTGAAGCGGTGGAGGACGGACGAGGCGTTGGTGTTGGGCTCGCCGCTGCCGGTGAGCGTGCCGCCGTTGAGCGCCACGACGAGGAAGTCCGTGGTCCACGGGAGTTCG
The DNA here is from genome assembly GCA_052168315.1 of Phycisphaerales bacterium. Lineage (GTDB taxonomy): Bacteria > Planctomycetota > Phycisphaerae > Phycisphaerales > UBA1924 > JBQLZO01. The sequence continues at coordinate 89,908 of JBQLZO010000025.1, forward strand.
GTGATGCGGACGCCGGACTGGTAGCGCGGGAGGGGGACGCCGGTGATGTTCTCTTTGTAGAGCTGCTCGAGCGAGCCATCGAGCCCGACCTTGATCACGCCCTCGGTCTGCTCGGGCGGGTTGGGGTTGCTGTTGCCCGGGTTGGTGACCGCGAAGAAGGCGTTGCGGGAGGGATCCCACGCGAGACCGATCGGGGTCTGCAGGATGCCGCCCTGGGCGATGATGGTCGACGAGGCCGCGCCGCTGAAGGGGTTGTTGATTTCCCAGAGCTTGCTGTCGGCCGCCTCCGGGAAGGTGCCGAAGCCGTCGTTGACGAACAGACGCCCGTTCGGGCCGAAGGTGATCTGCGCCAGGCGCACATCCTCGGGCACGGGGAAGTTGTACAGGTCGACCGGCGAACCCGGGGTCTGGACGATCCCGACCTTGCCAAGCGTGCCGCTGGCGAAGATGACATCGCCATTCTGCGGCGTGATCGGACCGGCCGATGCCAGGCCGGCTGCAAGAAGCAGGCCCGCCGTCGTGCCCAATGCCATGATCCTCGTCTTCATGCCTCTCATCCCTTTCTCGTGTGTGCTGCGCCGTCGTGTTCCGTTTCGTTGAACCAGACGGCGGACTCTCTCACCCTTGACTTGCCCCGACCCGTTCGCCCCCGATCGATTCCCCACCCGCACCATGATTCATGCCCGGCGCCTGCTCACCACGCGGTCGCACCGCTCTTGTACCACCGCCCGAGCGTGCCGGATCGTTCCCGCCGACCGGTGCTTCTGCGACCGATGGCGGACCAGCTTTGGGAGGTACACGCGGCGCGCTGGAAGCCAGACGGCGTTGGGCGGCGATCGTCCGGCGCTTCGCGGTCCGCGCGATCGATCGTCTCGGATCGACGGCGTGTGAGTGCCCGGAGCCTTCCAACTCCGCCCTGACAGTGTGCGTGCAAGTGCCGGTCATTTCAACCCTTGTGCCAATAAAGTTCAGCCAACAAGGCAAAATCCCCATATCGTTATTGGAACTGATCTACTGATCGCTCTCTCCCATCGAGACACCTTCGGGGAGCGCCGGCGGTTGGTTTTTCCAGTGCCGCGGCCCGAACGACCTATAACAAATCAATCGCATGCGACAGGCGTCGTCAGCGGTCCGGATTCAGGCGCAGGAGCCAGGACACGCGCTCGAACTCGTCGAGCACCTCGCGGAGGACCTCGCGGACGGGGTCGGCGGGCGGTTCGGCGATCACGCCGGATTGATCTCCCAGCGCCTTGCGGGCCATTGATCGGTATCGCGACAGTGTCCGATCCCCGAACCGTGCCGCGACCTCGAAGTCCTGATCGAGGAACCAGGTCACGGGGACGCGGAACCCGGCGTTGATCGGGGCCTTGACCTGCAGGTCCGCGTGGTCGTTGCGTCCGAGGAATCGCAGCTGGATGCGGTCGTTGGCCTCGGCGACGCGTTGCATCGCCGCGCCCTGGAGGGCGCAGTCGCCGCACCATGTGCCCGTGAGGCAGAGCACGCGCATTTCACGCTCGAAGCCGGCGACGAGCCGCGTTTGTTCGGGCGTGAGGGCGCACCGCTCGTATCGCTCGCGCCAGGCGCCATCGTGCCCCTCGGGCGCGCCGGATGCGACGAACGCCTCGTATTCCAGCCCCTCATCGAACTTTTGCTTGAGCAGCACGGGGTCGATCATGCCAGACGCTAGACCCTCCCGCTCAGTCCCGCATGAGCCACCACGCCGCCACGACGGCGGCCCACGCGGCGGCGTGGGCGGCGACCACGAGCCAGAACCGCCACATGTACGAGCCCTTGCGGCGTTTGTGCTTGAAGACCCGCATCGCGAGCAGCCCGCCCGGCCAGCCGCCGATCCAGTCCACGCGGCGGAGCCGTTTCTCGGGCATGCGCCACGATCCGCGGGTGGCGGACCACTTATCCCATCCGTATTGCGCGAAGCTCGCAGCGCTCATCACGAGGTACCACGCGAGGATGACCAGGATCGCCGCCTTCATGGCGGCATTGTGACGGGTGATCCGGCGGCGCGTGGTCGCGGCCCGGGGCGTTCGGGCCGCACTTTCGCCCACGCGGGGCTATCGTGGTCGCTCCCGCCGTCTCCCTGGCGCCTTTCCCCAGGCACGCGACGGCGCGGAGCGCCAGCCAGAGAGGTTCGCCATGCCGCAGGCCCTGAACGCCGCCACCACCGAGTTTGAGAAGGTCGACCGCTGCGACGGCCTGGCGCACCGCCCGCGGGTGCTGCTGGGCAAGATGGGGCTGGATGGGCACGACCGTGGGGTGAAGGTCATCGCGCGGGCGCTCAGGGATTCGGGGGTGCATGTGATCTACTCGGGGCTGTGGCAGACGCCCCGCTCGCTGGCGGTGTCGGCGCGGGATGAGGATGTGGATGTCATCGCGGCGTCGATGATGTCGAACTCGCACCTGGTGCTCGGGCCTCGGCTGGTCGAGGGGCTGAAGGAGCTGGGGCGGCCGGATATCGAAGTGCACATGGGGGGGATCCTGCCTCAGAAGGATCTGCCGGAGCTGATGGCGGCGGGAGTGGCGCGGTGCTTCACGACGGGGGTGGGGCTGCTGGACATCGTGGAAGCGGTGCGGTCGACGGTGAAGGAGCGGGCGACGCTGGTGGGGACGGACCATCCGACGGCGCAACTGGCGCGGGATTTGTCGCTGGCGCATGACAACAAGCCGGTGCGTGATGATGCGCCGAAGCGCCGCCCGAAGCGGGTGATCGGGATCACGGGTTCGCCGGGCGCCGGCAAGTCGACGCTGGTGGCGGCGCTGGCGTCCGAGCATGCGCGCCGGGCCGAGAAGGACCCGTCGCTGGGACGGGTGGGCGTGGTGGCGTTCGATCCGCAGTCGCCGATCACGCGCGGGGCGCTGCTGGGCGATCGGCTTCGGGTGGACTTCAACCGGCTGGAGGAGCGTGTGTTCTATCGCTCGCTGGCGATCGCGGGCGAGGACTACCACGCGCTGGACGACATCATCCAGCTCATCGGCGGGTGTCCATCGGTCAAGGCGGCCGATGGAACAGACCTTGGCGCGTTCGACACGCTGTTCGTCGAGACGGTCGGCGCCGGGCAGAACGAGGTGCGGATCCGGGAGCATGTGGATCACACGGCGGTGGTGCTGGTGCCTGGCATGGGCGATGCGGTGCAGATGGACAAGGCGGGGATTCTTGAGATCGCGGATGTGTTCATCTGCAACAAGGCCGACCATCCGGGGCAGAACGAGCTGATGCGCGATCTGCGTGACATCGCCGGCAAGCGCCGGGTCATCGAGACCGTCGCCACGCACGGCACGGGCGTCGCGGACTTGTACGAGATGCTGATGGGCTTCTGATCGCCCCCGCCACCCCTTCTTCTCCCCCACCACTTCTCGTCCGCCCCAGGTATCGCGCGACGACTCATCCGAATCGTTCGTTGAGCACGCTCAGGGTTGCGGCGGCGACCTCGTGCTCGGGGCGGCTGGCGTCGATGACGCCCCATCGCCTTGGATCCTGCGCGGCCTGGAGGAGGAATCCCTGGCGGACGCGCCGGTGGAACGCCTCGCCTTTTTGTTCCATGCGATCCAGCAGCGGGTTGAGCCGGCGGGCGGCGGTGCGTTCATCGACATCGTAGAGCAGGGTGAGGTGGGGCTCGAGGATGCGGTGGGTGCCATCCGAGTCGTGGTAGGCGCAGGCGATCTGCGCGGCGGCGCGGATGTCGGCGATGCCGATGCCGCCGGCGGTGCCCTGGTAGGCGATCGTGGAGGAGACGAAGCGATCGGCGAGCACCATCTGTCCCTCGCTGAGCGCGGGGAGGATGCGTTCGTGCACGAGCTGGGCCCGCGAGGCCATGTAGAGGAGCATCTCGGTGCGGATGTCCATCTCGGTGTGCCTGGGGTCGAGCAGGATCTGTCGGATGGCCTCGCCGATGCGGGTTCCGCCGGGCTCGCGGACCTCGCAGACGGTGAGCCCGCTGTCGCGGGCGGCGGAGGCGAGGCGCCGGAACTGGGTCGATTTGCCCGACCCATCGGGCCCGTCGACGACGATCAGTTTGCCGGCCAGACCGGATGGCACTTCGACGCGCATGCGCGCCCAGTGTAGCGCGAACCGGGCCCGGCTCCCGCGCCAGGCGGGCGGACTCAGGCCGAGGCGGGGACGGGGCCCTCGCGCTGGGCGGCCTCATCGCGGAGGCTGGAGATCCGGCGCAGGAGCGCGGCGATCTCGGGGTCCTGCTCCAGATCCTCGAGCCCGCGGCGGATCTTGTGCCGCCAGTTCGGGTACTCGTCGTGGGTGCTGGGGATGTTCTGCCAGCGGCGTTCGAGCCAGAGGTCTTCAAGGTTGACCAGGACGAGCTGCGCCTCGCTCCCGGCCAGGTACTTGAGCAGCCCATCCCGGATGGCCTCGGCGTCGTCGATCGGCGTGCCCTTGGGGACGAGCCCGCGCTCGATCAGGAACCCGAGGACCATGGGCTTGATCGCCTCGAGGTGCGCGTGCTCCTTCGGCTTGAGCTTTTCTTGGAAGATTCCCAGCGCGATCCGCTCATCGACATCGGCACCGGACCAGTAGAGCGCGAACGGGGGCATGTCGTGCGTGTTCAGCGACGCGACCGTGCCCGCGTCGACGGGCGAGACGCCGCGGTCGCCCTCGGCCTGTCCCGCGAATTGGCCGATGTAGAGCTTGCCGATGCCGCACCGGTCCATGCGTTCGATGACCTCGGGCGGGACGGTCCCGATGTTCTCGCCGACGAGCACGCACCGCTCGCGGTGCGATTCGATGGAGAGGATCGCGTAGAACTCCTCACCCTCGTACCCGACATAGACGCCCTCGCTGGCGGGCAGGCCGTCGGGGATCCAGAACAGTCGGTCGAACGCCATGACATGATCGAGGCGCATGTACCCGGCGTAGCGCAGCTGGTTGCGCAGGGCGGCGATGAAGTACTCGTGCCCCTCCTCGCGGCAGGCCTCCGGGTGCATCGGTGGGAAGCCCCAGTCCTGGCCGAGCGTGAAGTACGGATCGGGCGGCGCGCCGACGGAGGCGCCATCGACCCAGAGGTGCTGGCGCGACCATGTGTCGTACCCGTAGCGGTGCACGCCGACGGGCAGGTCGAGGTAGAGCCGCATGTCGTGGGCGCGGAGGTCGCGCGCGAGCGCGTGCATCTGGCGCGAGGCGGAGAACTGCGCGAACAGGTGGTAGCGGTACGACTCGGCGTCGTAGTCGTCCTCGCGGATTTTGCCCTCGCGGAGCTTCTTCGGCCAGTCGTTCCACGCGGTGCGGCGGCGCTCGGTCACGGCACGGAAGCGCGCGTACCGCTCGGCCTCGGGCGATTCGGCGAGGAACTCGCGGAACGCATCGCTCGACTCGCCATCATGCTCGTAGAACGCGCTCCCGACGGCGCGGAGCAGATCGCGGTTCATCATGGCCTGTCGACGGTACTGCACGAGCTCGGCCTGGCGGAGCGAATCGAGCTCGCGCTGGTACGAAGCGGACCGGAGCACGCGGGTGAGCTCTTCCGAGTGCGGCGCTTCGGGCAGCGCCATGGGATCGACGAACAGCTCGTTCCAGAACAGCCGCGAGACGGGCGAGTACGGGCCGGGGAGGAACGGCTCGTCGAGGTACACGGCGGTGAGCGGGAGCGTGGCGATCGCGGAGGCGCCCATCGATGCGGACCACTGCGCGAGCCGGCGGAGCTCGGAGAAGTTCCCGCACCCCGGGTCGTTGTTCGACCGGAGCGCGTAGGTGGGGCAGAACACGCCCCAGCCGTCGATGCCGGGGCGGCGGGTCCAGTGGTCGGGCGCGAACGAGAGCAGGGGCGCGACGATGAGCATCGCCTCGTGCGTGCGGCGCTCCAGCGTGAGGCGGAGGCGGTGGTATCCGACCGGCACGCCGTCGGGCAACGCGAATCGGGCCTCGCGGAGCGCGATCCCGGCCCTGGGGTGCCGGCGCTTGCGCCCGGTGAGTTCGGCCGAATCGATCGACCACTCGCGGACCTCGCCCGATTCGAACTCGAGCGCGGCGCGGAGCGTGCCGCTGGGGGCGCGATCCTCGGGCCAGCGCAGCGCCACCGATGCGGTGCGCGTGACGCCTTCGAGCCCATCGGCGTCGGTCCACGCCGTGCAGACCGGCTCGATGAGCCGGCCCGCGATCCGTGCGCGTCCCTCGTTGAGCGCTTCGCGCGCCTCGCGCGGCGTGGAGGATGGGATGCCCATCGATGCGAGCACCGACACGAGCGAGCCATCGCGCGCGAGGCGGCGTCGCCCATCGCCGGCGATGTAGGCCGTCTTCACACGGTGCAGCGCCGCCAGATCGCGCAGCGCCTTGCGGTATCCGGCGTCGTGTTTGCCTGTGTTCGTTGCCGCCACGCTGGGTCCGATCTTCTGACTGGGTGCTCGGTCGCAGAAACCCGCCCCAGCACATCCGGTTCCGTCCACGGAATCCGGCGGCGGCAGCCCGGCGAGCGCCACGCCCGAACGGGGTCGCCCATCGTACCCGCGGGTCGAGCGGACGCGACCGGAATTCCCGCCCGGGATTGGGGGGCGAGAACCCCCGAGCGTCCGGATTCCGTCGGCACCGATCCCGGGACACGCGAACCCCGTTCAGACGCCGCGGGGGCGCCCTTTCGTTCCCGCATCTGCCGAGATTCTCGCAACACTCAATTCTGTGCGGCTTGTATGCCTGATCCCACAACTCTGTGCAATTCGAGCACTCGCTGGATCATCCGATCGGCCGTGAAACGCTCGGCGACGCGGGTCATCCCGGCAGCGCCCATGGCGGAACGGCGGTCGGGATCGAGGGCGAGTTCGACGATCGCCCGCGCCATGCCCTGGGTGTCCTTTTCTTCGACCAGGATTCCGGTCTGGCCCTGGGCGACGACCTCGGGGATTCCATCGTGCAGGGTGGCAACGATGGGCAGGCCGGCGGCGGAGGCTTCCATGAAGGTCACGCCGAGCCCTTCCATGTCGCCGTCGGGGGCGGTGACGCTGTGCTGCGTGTAGATGTCGGCCCGCTCGAGCATCTCGAACACGCGTTCGTGGGAGAGCGAGCCGTGGAACGACACGGCGTCGGCGTGCCCCGATGCGGCGTTGACCTCTTCGCACTCGGTGCGGAGGGGGCCATCTCCGACGATGTCCAGGCGCAGGTCGACGCGACCGGTGAGTTCCTGACGGGCGATCGCAAACGCGCGGATGGTCGTGACCGGGTCCTTCTTGGCCGTCAGCCGCCCGATGTGCAGGCACCGCACGGTGGGCACGCCGTTGGTTGCGGGAGCGCTGCGCCTGGCCTCTGCGCGGCGCTGGGCCATGCCCTGGAAGACTTCCGGATGGATGCCGAGCGGGATCACATGGATCTTGTCGCGCGGCGCTCCGACATCGACCAGTTTGCTCGCGATGTGCTCGGAGATGGCGACCAGCGCCGACGCGTCGCGGAACAGTTTCCGATAGCGCCGGATCCAGCGATCGGGATCGGTGTGGAAGATGCGCGAGACATCGTACCCGTAGAAGTTCACGACCAGCGGAACGCGGAGGAGTCGCGCGATCGGGCGGATGAGGCACCCGTCGGGGCCGAAGTGGGCGTGGATGAGCGTTGGCTTCATCCGCCACCCGTGCCAGAGCAGGAACGGGCGGCACAGCGGCCAGATGAGCGTGTCGGGATCCGAGAGCCCGACCTGCTTGACCACCTGGCGGCGGAGCCCGTGGGCGGACCGCAGGATCCCGCGGAACGGCACGAGCCCCACCACGGGGAGCGTCTTGCTCCGCGGCACCGCGCGGATCAGAGCGAGCACGCGGACCGGCACGCCCATCGCCGCCATCGCCTTGAGCGGTTCGCGGATGAAGGTCTCCGACAGCGGCGAGTAGATGCGGCGGAAGTGCAGGGTCGTGCGCCGATCGGCGCGTCCGGGCCCGCCGCGATCTGAAGGAGATGCGACGCTGGACGCGGGTCCTGGCGGGGGCTGAGCCGCCGCGCGCGCGAGGTCCGGGCGCCCCCCTGCGATCGGCACATCGCCCACTTCTCCGCTGCGTTCGATGGAATCGGCCTGTGTCTGCATCGATGTGCCTGCGCCGCACGAATCCCGGCTTCGTGGCTTTCTCGCCCGGCGCCTACCAATTGCCTGGGCGGCAGACCGCCCCGAGATCGTCGCACGATCCGGCGTCGCGGCCAGGAACCCGTCTCAGAATCCGCCCAGTGACTCGGAAAAAGAACATACCGATTCCACAACGGGCTGTCCCGTCCGGGTTCACGCTCATCGAAGCGCTGATCGTGGTGGCGATCATCGCGCTTCTTGTGGCGCTCCTGCTTCCGGCCCTCCGTTCGGCCCGCGAATCGACGATCCGGATCCGGTCGCAGGCGAACCTTCGCACCATCCACCAGTGGATGCACCTGTACGCCGACACCTACGACGGGCTGATCCCGGTGGGGTACCGGGGCGGGCGGTTGCAATGGAACACGATGGTGTATTCGGGCACCTCGGACCTGTTCGTGCTCCACGGGCACCTCGTCCAAGCGGACCTGGTCGAGACCGGGGAGGCGCTGTACTCACCGGCGGAGACGGCACCGGAACAGGCGTTCGACACGCCGGCCAATCCGTGGCCCCCGGGGCAGCCGGGCGTCAATGTGCAGGGCGGGTACGCGCTCGCTCCGCTGGCGGACTGGGGGTTCGCAGAGTTTCCCGAGGCGATGCCGCGGATCGCCGACCTCGGGTTTCGCGCGATTCTGGCCGATGGGTTCGGGCTGCCCGAGCGGCTCGATTCGCGTCACGGTGTAGGGATCCATGTGCTGCACGCCGATGCCGGGGTCCGGTGGGTCGACCGCAGCGTGTTCGACGACCAGCTCAGCCAGTGCGCGGGGATCTCTCCGGACAACAACGCGTTCCAGCAGGAGATCTGGGACCGGCTGGACGCTCGATAGCCTGCGGGCGCGTCGTTTACGAGATCCGCTTGTTGAGTGCCTCGCGGGCCCACTTGGAGAACAGGCGGTACACGCAGAAGAACACGACCAGCGCCACGGCGATGCCTGCCAGCGGCATCCAGCCGGTGTCCTTGAAGTCGGCCACGGAGTCGCGCTGCGTGCCGATCCACACCGCCAGCAGAGTCCGGGGGGCCATGCCGACGGCGGTGCCGATGGCGAACGGCAGGAGGCGCACCGCGGTGGACGACATCGCGAGGTTGGTGAGGGCGAACGGAGAATTGGGCGGGAAGCGGAGGAGGCCGACCATCATGGTCTCGTCGCGGAGCGAGCGGTCGAGCAGGGCGCTGCGGACCAGTCGCGCGCGTTCGTGGCGTTCGATGACCGCCATCACATCGCTCCGCGCGAGCAGGTTTCCCCAGCCGTATCCGACGAGGGCGCCGACGGTGACACCGGTGACCGCGACGAACGCGCCGGCCTCCCACCCCAGCATCACTCCGGCGGCGAATGAGAGCGCGTAGGTCGGGAGCACGGCCGATCCGGTCGCGACCGCGAACGCGGCGGCGAAGGCCACGACGCCCAGCGCGCCGGCCGACTCGATCCACGGGCGGACCTTCTCCGGGAAGAACGCGGACTGGATCAGCACATAGGTTCCGAGAATCCCCGGCACGGAGAGCGATGCGAGCACCAGGATGTAGACCTTCGGGCTCAACTCCCGCAGCATCTGCATCCAACCGGTGTTGGCGGCGCCGACCGCTCCCGGCGTCGTCAGGGGTGCGCCGGGGCCTCCCGCGCCGCCCGGCTCGATGGGTTCGAGGCGATCGATGGGCGCAGCGTCCGAGCCGGTCGCGATGCCCGGTTCCGCACCCGGGCGGGCGTTCGGGCCGTGGGTGGCGGCGTGGAGTTCTTCGCGGATTGGCGTCCGGGTCGGGGGGTGCGCCTCGTCCGCGCCATCGCTCAGCGCCCGCTCGTCCGGCGTGGTGGTCCCGTGTGCCATAGGTCGGGATGGTAGCCCCGCGCCGATCCGACGGCGTCCAACTGAGACTCAGTATCAACGAAACGCGGGTGCGATTTTGGATGCGGTCAAGCCTGCGCCCAGGCGTGGGGCGATCCTCACGCCTCGGGGGAGGCGGATTCGAGCACCTGCACCACGGAGTACCGGTCGAGATTGCAGATGACCTTCTCGCCGTCGTCCATCTTGAGTTCGAGGCGATCGAGCCAGAGTTTGTCGTCCTTTCCGTGGGCGAACCAGGAACCGGTCTTCTGCTGGCCGGCGCGGACGATGGTGCCTTCGAAGGTGGTGGACACGGCCCGGGAGCCGAAGGGGATCTGCTGGGTCACCCGCACCCGCGTCCCAGGGGCGTGGTCCTTGGCGGGGAGGATGGTCATGATCGATCGTCCTTCTTGGTCGCGGAGGCGCTTGCCGAGTCTGGCTCATCGGGCTCGGAAGCGGGCGGGGCGGATGGGTCCGCAGGTTCGGCAGGGTCCGACGGATCCGTCGTGTACCGCACGCCGAATTCGAGCCCAGCGTTCGGATCGCTCGGCTCATCGGGTTCCATGCCGTTGAGATCGGGGTCATCGGTGGCCCAGTCGCCCCCATCGGGCGGGAGGAGTTCCCAGTCTGGATTGTGCCGGGTGACCGGTTCGGGCGCTGTCACGGGGCGGAGTTCATCCGAAGGTCCGAGGTCGGACTGAGGGAACTGCGACCGCCATGTCCAGCGTTCGGGCGGCGTTTCCATGCCCACGGGCCAGTCGCGGGTGGCGACGGTGCGCCACTGCTCGAGCCCGCCGCCGCGGAGCCAGACGGTGTACGGCTGATGCACCTCCGTGGCACCGGGCTGGGGACGCACGGTCATGATCGGACGGAGCACATCGACGACCGCGGCATCGCCGCGGACCCAGAGGCGGGTGATGTGGAATGCCGGGAGATGGGCGTTGTCCGGCGTGACGATCTGGGCGCCTTCGAATCCCGGCACCGCGTTCAATCGATTGACGAGCGCCTCGGCGTGCCGGAGTTCCGTGCCGCGGGGCGGATTGACGACATAGGCGTCGTAGGCGAGCCCGCCGGGCGCTCCCGATCGGCGCAGGGCCCTGAGCATCCCCGCTTCCATGATCGCGTGCGAGGGGTTCACATTGGTGTGGTTGATGGCCCAATCGTCTCCGACCGGCGGATAATTGATGTAGCTGGCGCAGCCGCCGAGCCCCGAGGCGATGCCGATTCCCAGACCCAGCACAAGCGGAACGAACAACTTCGCGGCGGCGCGCGATCGTCCGTTGGCGAACGGGTGCGGTTCCGGCGCATCGGGCGATAACGAACCGGCGGACCGGGTCCTCGTACCACAAGCGGGCGCTGGGATCGTTTGAACGGTATGGGCCACCCTCGGGCTGCGCGCAACCACCGGTAGAGTCCTCCGAAACGGAACTGGTGAACGGCACCGATCATAGTGGTTCCCGCGACACGGGGTCCAAACCCACCGAAATGGAGGGGCATGATGAGCACACACCACACCGTCCTGCTGACTGCGGGCGTCCTTGTCGCGGCACTCGGGAGTTCGCTCTCGGCCGCCGTGGCACAGGCCGACCGCCTCGCACCCTCAATCATCGGAGCGACCAGCGACACGAAGCCCGACCGCGCCGGCACGAACGCACCGGGAGAGGACGCCAAGCCCACGGCGCCCTCCTCGCGCGTCCGAATCGCCGGGCAGGACCGCCCCGGGCGGTCTGGGACCTCGCAGGTCCACGGCGGCGCCGGCGGGTCCGCCGGCAAGCCGGCGGCGATTACCTCGCCGGACCGGGGCGCACGCATCGCCGGCGCCGGGAAGAGCGGGAGCAACGGGAACGGCGACCCGGGCGCTTTCCCGAATCTGGACATCGCCATCGATGCCGGGGAGCGGATCGTCATCCGCGATCTGGACACCGACCGCGTGATCATCGATACGCGTGACACCGCGTTGTGGTCGAAGTTCGGCGCGAACAAGTGGCAGAAGCAGCAGAACTGGGCCGTGCCGAAGACGAGCATCGAGCAGCGCCCGGGCGGGGTCGACATCGTGTTCCGTTTCGAGAACAACACGAGCACGCCGGCGCTGCTCGGCGAGTTCCGGATGCCGGGCATGAACCTCCCGGGCACGATCGAGACCCGCAACTTCTACCTCGATGCGTCCGAGACCACGCTCACGCGGAGCGGTCCGGCGAACAAGCACTGGTACTCGCGCCACTACTCCTATCCCAGCCAGCTCTACGCACCCGTGATGCTGCTGGGCGACGATGACTACTCGATCGGCGTCTCGTTGAACTACCCGGTGACCGAGTTCCAGCACGCCGTGCGGACCCAGTACATGTCGGTCGTGTACCCGGGCGACCAGGGCACCGCGTGGCTCGCGCGCTTCCGGACCGACTACGCGTACACGATGGACGGCGAGTGGGAGATGCGCGGCCGCCTGCAGCCCGGCGAGTCGCGGACCTACACGATGTCCGTCCGCATCGTGAAGGAGCGAGCGGGCGACCATCCGAACCGCTGGCTCCAGGCGTTCACGCCCTACCGAGACTTTTTCCGTTCGACCTACGGCGGCGTGCAGTACCAGCGCGACCCGCGCCCGATCCAGCTTCTCTCGATGGCCAACCGGAACCAGAACAACAACCGCGAGCAGAACCCTCGGTCGTACAACTTCTCGGGCACGCGGGCTCCGGATCGGTTTGGCTTCACGCCGTGGGCGGACTACATGCGCGATCGTATGGACGCGGGTGTCGAGCGGTTCAACCTGGTGGGGATCTCGGGCGCGATGTGGGAGCACGAGCACCTGAACGCGCCGTTCCTCGTCGCCACGCCGTTCCTCAACGAGCCCGCGCTGGCGATGGCCCGCAATTCCCTCGATGAGCTCCGGTCGCTGCAGTCCGATGGCGCGAACATCGGGTTCTGGTGGGGGCGGTCGGCGCAGGTGATGTTCGGTTGGGACACCGGGCAGGTCGCGGTGCTCGATCCGTCCAACCCCGCGCACATCAAGGCCGCGCGCGACGAGATCGCCGCGGCGAGGCAGATGGGCGCTTCCACGATGGGCCTGGACGCGTTCAAGAACATGTCGACCTGGGATGCGTACGGGTATCTCAAGGAGATTCGTGCCGAGAATCCGGACATGGACTTCGTGATCGAGCCGATGCCAGCGGATGTGCTGCACACGCTGGCTCCCGGTTTCCTGTTCGTCAACCGCCCGAAGGGGCAGGAGGACTTCGCCGCCGAGGAACCCCATGTCTTCGCGGACTTCCTTCTCCCGGGTCATGAGATCTGGGGCAACATCCGCTCCACGCCGTTCTACGAGCAGGGGCTGGCGGTCAAGGGTGCGGGGGTGCCCGACCCGGTGCTCCGCGCTGCGGCGGAGAAGGCGGCGGCGAACGGATACTCACCGGTCATCTTCGGCGAGCCTGACATCCGCAACTGGGACATCGATGCAAAGGACTCGTGGAAGAGTTCCGTTCCGGCGGACCTCCACTGACGGTGAGTCCCGCCGCGCCGGCGCCGCTCATCTGATCCGATGTGTCATCGGCAGGACCGCTCTCCAACGGCTTCGCATCGCGCGAAGCCGTTGTTTGCTTTGGGGGCCCTCGCGGGACGGCGGGCTCACCCGGTGACGCGTTCGATCTCTTCGAGCGATGTGATCCCACGGGCCGCGAGCGACCAGCCGACCTGCTGCAGGGTCTGGAAGACCCCCTGCTCGATGATCCGCTTCATGCCCTGGATGCTCGGGGTGGTGAGGATGAGGTCGCGCAGGGCATCGTTGTTCTTGAAGTCGAGCATCTCGTAGATGCCGCGTCGCCCGAAGTACCCGGTCCGCAGGCACTTGGCGCATCCGGTGGCGGTGAACACCGTGGGCTTGCCCTCGAGGAACTTGCCGACGCGGGTGGCCTGGCCCGGCGTGACCGGGACCTCGCGCCGGCAGGACTCGCACAGCACGCGCACCAGCCGCTGGGCGAGCACGACATCGAGCGAGTTGGCGACGAGGTAGGGCTCGACGCCGAGGTCGATCAGGCGGAAGACGGACCCGATGGTGTCCTTGGCGTGGACGGTGCTGAGCACGACATGCCCGGTCATCGCGGCCTGCATCGCGGTCCGCGCGGTTTCCTGGTCGCGGATCTCGCCGACGAGGATGACATCGGGGTCCTGGCGGAGCACCGAGCGGAGCAGCTCGCCGAAGGATGAGTCTTCGGCGACGGGGATCTGCGTGACGCCATCGACATAGTACTCGACGGGGTCCTCGATGGTGATGACATTGCGGCGCTCGCGGTCGATCTCGCGGAGCGCGTTGTACAGGGTCGTCGTCTTTCCGGAGCCGGTGGGCCCGGAGACGAGCAGGAGGCCGGTGTCCTGCTCGCAGATTTTCTTGACCCGATCGAACATGAACGCGGGGAGGTTCAGGTCGCTGAGCTTCGTCGGCGCGTTGGCGCCGTCGAGGAGGCGGACGACGAGTTTCGAGCCGTGGACGGTGGGCGTGAACGAGGCGCGGTAGTCGATGCGGCGTCCGTCGAACCGGGCGGAGAAGTGCCCATCCAGCACGGCGTCGCGCTTGCCCTGCTTGAACTGGCAGGCGGTCTTGATCAGGCGGAGGGTGAGCCCGCCGGTCTCGAGCGGGAGGTCGACGATGTGGACCATCGCGCCGTCGATGCGCATGCGGACGACCACCGAGTGCTCTCGGGGCTCCATATGGATGTCGGTGGCCCGGGCCTTGCCCGCGCACATGAGGATGAGGCGGGTGGCGACCGCTCCCGCGCCGTCGCCCTCGAACGCGGCGGAGGGTCGGCCATCGGCGTTGATCAGCACGACCATCGGGAGTTCATCGCTCGAAGGCGGGAGCGAGAGCGTCATCTTCTCCAGTCGCGTGTCCCACCGCACGCCGTCTGAAGATGACGCGGGCGGACTCGGGGATTCTGGCGCTGCCCGACGCGGACGCGAGCCGGCGGGGACGACCGGGCGCAGTAGATCCTCATCGACATCGTCGAAGATCGGCTGGACCTCGGGGCTCTGGAACCGCCCCGCGCGCGACGCATCACGATCCGTGGTCTCGGGCTCGAGCGCGATCTCGTCGTCGGAATGCGCCGATGCTCGGGCGGCGCCAGCGCTCTTGGCGTCGGCGGGCTCATCTTCGGCGATCGCTCGCACGAGCCGAGCCTTGTGCGCCCGCGAGGCCTCTCCGAGTTCCTCGCGCCGTCGGCGCTCCTGCTCGGCGCGTTCGGCCTGGCGTGCGCGGAGCCCGCGCCCGCGTTCGCGTTCGCGTTCGGGGGATTCGGCGTCATCCGAGCCGGGTTTGTGGGGCTGGTCGGCGCGCACCACGAAGGTCGTTCGTCCGATTGTCAGCGTGTCGCCATCGTGCAGGGTTGTCTCGGTGACGCTTGCGCCGTTGACCTTGGTGCCGTTCTGCGAGCGGAGATCGCGCACGATCAGTCGCCCGTCATCGCCCAGCACGATCATGCAGTGTCGTCGGCTGGCCCGTTCGTCGTCCACGACGAGGTCCGTTCCCGGGTGGCGTCCGAGCACGAGTTCCCGTTTGGAACCGACCTCGAGATCGAGCGCTCCACGCGGCGCATCGGCGTTCTCGCGGATGATCTCGTAACGCGGCATGGCGGCTCCCGGTCCGGCGCAGGACGACCCCGTCGTGCGCTTCGTCACACGATCGGACGCCCCGCATGGTACGAGCGTTCGGGCAATCGCCGATCACAAAATCGGGCGGGATCCGCGTGGTTCGCCCGGCGGCCCCCGGGATGGCGGGTCACCCGACCCTTGGCGCCCCGAGCATGCGGAGCGCGAAGCCGATGGCGGCCCGAGCGATGCTCATGGCGGTCGTGTCCCGGGCCACCGCCTCCAGCAGCGCCGATCGGGCCTGTTCGGCCGCCCTGACATCGACGCGACCGATCGCGCCGATCCCGGACGGATCCGACAGCGCATCGCCCAGCGCCGCCCGAGACGATCGCTCTATCGAGGCGACATCCTCCCGGTACGACGCGAGGAGCATGGCCTGGCGGGCCAGCAGGCTCTGCGCCGCGACGAGTTCCATCAGAGCCGCGAGCATCGCGGACCGTTCGGAAGCGTTCAGAGCCCGCGGCGGGAGGGCGGGATCGGCCAGGAGCGATGCGAGCGCGTTCGCATCCACGCGGGCTGGAGCCTGTGAGGATGGGGTCTCGGATGGGAGCGCGTGATGGGGGTGCTTTTGGTCCATGGTGCGTGGTTCCTTTGTGATGGTCTTGCGACGCCCGGGACTTCGGGCGCACGGGTTCCTGGGGCGTTGATCGATGGTTGTGTCGAGCGGGCATGGGCTCGGGGCTCACTCTTCGAGCATCCGCATCAGCAGCGAGCGAGCGCCCGAGCGCAGGTCGGGATCCTCGATGTGCTCGAGCAGGGGGATCCATGTCGTGGCCCGCGCCGATGCGCCTTCTTCATGGGCCTTGATCGCTCCGCGCAGCGAGTCGGCGTTGCTGGTGAGTTCGTTGAACAGCAGCGCGACCCGCGTCTCGTGTTCGGCGAACGCGGCGCGGATGGCCTGGGCCTGGCGGTCGTGATCAGAGATCGGCGCCAGCGTGGAGAGCATCTCGTGGCGCACTTTCCGCGCCGCATCGCCGTTCAGCCGCGTCGCGATGGTGTAGTCGTGCACGAACCGGCGGGCCTCGATGCGCGTCATGCGCCCCGAGGCGACCTCGGCGATCAGCGGGTTTGGCGGCGCGCTGGTGTCGGCTCGGGCGGTTCGCTGCACGCCCGCCTCGATGGCCTCGTCGATCGCGTGCGGTTCGGGATCGCTCACTCCGATCAGCCCATCCCCGATCAGCGAGCGATGGATGGTCCCGAGCAGGAGCGCGCGGCGCTGCTCGAGCGAGGCGTCGAGATGGGCCCGGAGCCACGCGAGGTCCCGGGCGTAGGCGCCCGCGAGCCCCTCGATCGCGTCCGCGTTGTGTTCGAGCACGCGCATGCTCGCCGATGATGCTCTGACCGGAGCGCATCCGGGGAACAGAGCCAGCAGCGCCAGCGCGACGAAGGTGAGAAGGATCAGCGATGCGTCGCGGAGCGGTTCGATCGGCGGGATCGGCGATCCGGGCTGACCATGCTCCTGAGCGAGCGCCTTGCTTCGGACATTCCATTGTGCCATCGCGACTCCACGGCCTCTCCCGCGGCGCGTGCGGTCATGGGGACATCCTGCGCTCCGTCGCCTTGTGTGCAAGCGGATTCTCTGGGCGACGGCGCTGGTTCTCACGATTTCCATCGCACCGGCGGTTCCCGTGCGCACGAACGCGGTCGATACGCGTCGCGCGCCGATGATCTACATTCCGGGCATGGATCCCGGTGGAGACGAGTCCGTGCCGGTGGGCACACACAAGCGCGCGCTCCGGACGGAGATGAGGGGTGTTCTTTCGGGCGTGTCGATCGATGAGCATCGCTGTTGGTCGGCGGGCGTGTGCGATCACATCGCGGGATCACCGGAGTTCGATCGCGCGGGGGTGGTGGCGGTGTTCGGGGCGATTCCCGGGGAGGTAGATCTGACGGGGCTCGTGGTCCGAGCGCTCAAGGGTGGTAAGCGGGTCGCCTGGCCACGCGTGTCGTGGGACACCGGCGCGATGGAGATGGTGGCGATGGACCGTGCCGACTGGGCGAGTGGAGGCGGGGGCGTGGGCGGGCGATTCGGCCTTGTTGAGCCGTCGCCGGAGTTCGCAGGCCTCTCGATGGACGATCTGGTCGGCGCCCGCCCGCTCGTGCTGGCTCCTGGGCTGGCATTCGATCGCGAGGGGCGCCGGCTTGGTCGCGGTGCCGGGTTTTACGACCGGTTTCTCGGCGCGATGCGCTCGGTTGCGGGGCGCGCGCCGGGTGCCCGCTTTGCCCGTGGCGTGGTGGCCCTGGGCGTTTGCTTCGGGGTGCAGCTTGTCGAGCGCGTGCCCGCGGATGCGAACGATGAGGCGATGGACGCGATCGTGACGGAGCACGGGCTTATCATCTGTTCGTAGCCGGATTCCGATCCGCCGGCGGGCGGCGGGGTGCGCCGGTTCACGCGACCGCCCACCGATTGCCGATGCACTCGTGTGCCGACCCCGGGGGTGGATCGCCCGCGTCCGGGGATGGATCCCGATGGCGGACCGGATGGGCGGCGGGGAACGGGCACGGGTCCATGACTGGCCCACGACTGGAGAGCAGCACGGATGGCGCTTCCTTCTCAGATGGCTCGGCCGACGGTGACTCGTCGGATCTCGTTCCGGTCCGGCGGCTCGCGTCGGCGTCGCCCGAGCGGGCCGATGAGGCCGCTGGTTGTCTTCGCGGTGCTGATCGGCGCGGTCGCCCTCGGCGCGTGGATGCTCTGGCCGGACGGGGGCACGCCGGAACAGAACAAGCCGACGACGACCGTCGTGAACGCGGGAGAGCCGACGGGATCGACCCGTCGCCTGCCGGTGTCGAACCAAGGCGGCTCTGGGACCGATCGTTCCGGAGATCGTTCGGTTGCGGGCGGGCTAGAGATGGGGCGTCCGGGGACACCGGCGGTCAACCCCACGCCGACGCCGGTCCGTCGCGAGCCGACGCCCGATGAGGCCGCGGGTTGGACCAACGCTTCGGATCCCAACGCGGCGGACCCGACGCGTGGCGCGGCGGAGACGCCGATCGTCCGGACGCCCGAGGTCCAGCGCCCGGCGGCTCCCCCGGTGCGTCCGAGGAACGAGGCGCAGGCGATTCTGGCCGTGGCTGATCGTGCGCTGGCGGAGAACCGCCCGGTGGATGCCCGCGAGGAGTTGAACCGGGCCCTGCACGCGGTGGACTTCACCGACGCGGAGCGCGATGCGTTCCGGATGAAGCTGAGCGAGATCAACGAGGCGCTGTTCTTCTCCCCCAGCGTGACGCCCGGCGACCCGTTGGTGTTTGAGTACACCGTCAAGTCCGGGGACATGCTGATCAACATCGTTCGGCGGGAGAAGTCGCAGGTGGACTGGCGGTTCATCACGCGGATCAACCGGATCTCCGACCCGGGGAAGATCCGCGTCGGGCAGTCGATCAAGCTGGTCCGGGGGCCGCTGCACGCGGTGGTGGACAAGTCGTCTTACCGGCTCGACCTGTACGCCGACCAGACCGATGGGAAGGGGAACCGGTTCTATCTGCGGTCGTTCCCGGTCGGCCTGGGCGAGTACGACTCGACACCGCTCGGGGCGTTCGTCGTGCGGGACAATTCCAAGCTGATCAATCCGCGTTGGGTGAACCCGCGGACGGGCGAAGTGTTCGCGGCCGACAACCCCGCGAACCCGATCGGCGAACGCTGGGTCGGTCTGGAGGGCACCGACCCCGGCACGGCGGCGCTGAACGGGTACGGGATCCACGGGACGATCGAGCCGACGAGCATCGGGAAGCAGGCGTCCATGGGGTGCGTGCGGATGCTCAGCCCGGATGTTGAGTTGATCTACGAGGTGCTCATCGAGCAGGCGTCGACGGTTCGGATCGTGCCCTGATCCGGCGTTTGCCTCATTCCCGGACGGGTGGCGGCTCGGTTCCTGTGCGCGGACGCCGGTGCGATCGAGCGGAGTCTGCTGAATGCCGGAACCGCACCCCCCGCGCCGGCGAAGGTGCGTGTTGCCGCATCCGCGTGCGGGGTCACCGGTAGGCCATCGCTCGGAATCGCGGGAGTGCTGAGCGTCGTTCGCGGGCTGCGACGGCGCGAGACGCCGGTGTGCGCTCTTTCGGGCGCGCCCGCGCACCGCGATCGAACACACGAAAGGACGAGACTGATGTTCAAGCACAATGGCTGTGCCGCTGCGCTGATCGGTGCGGCGACGGTGGCGGCGGGCGCGGGCGGGATCGGGACGGCAACGGCCTCCGCGGCGCAGATCGAGACGCGGGAGTTCTTCTTCGCGGGCGTTGGGAGTTCCTACTTCGCCGCGATCTTCGCGGGCGACCCGATCATCGGGAAGGAGATCGTGGAGACGCGCATCACGCTGAATGTGAACATCACCGGCGGCGATGCGGCCAACTTCGAGACGGATGTCACCCTCCCCATCATCCCCTTCGAGGGCAACCAGGAGTTCGTGTTCCTGACGGGCGACATGCTCGGCTGGAGCGGCACGGACCAGTTCTCGTACAGCGTGACGACGGACATGCTCAACGGCGTGTTCCGCGCGGGTGGCTACGGCGGCGAGACGCCCGGGCAAGGGTTCTCCGGCTCGATCCTCGAGGGCTCGGTGATCGAGGTCGACTACATCGTTCCGGGGCCCGGGACCTGGGCGATGGCGATCCCGGGCGGGCTTCTCATCGCGCGGCGGCGGCGGATGCGCTGAACGCTCCTGGCCCGTGATTTGATCGCTGCTCTCCGACCGGCGCTGGTGCCCCCACGATGCATCGGCGTCGGCCGTTCACGCGATCTGCTGCCACAGGGTGCCCCGTCCCGGGGTTCGCATCGCTCGATGGGGGCGATCGGTGGACCGGATGCGCGCCCGCCGGTAGTGTGGCTGGCATGCGAAATCGTGTGATTGACGGCGGCTGGCTGGGCGGTGTCGGTGGCATCGGGCGCGTTGCGGGGCTCTGCTGCGTGCTCGCGCTGGCCACGATTTCCGGTTCGCTTCTCGCGGAGTCGGCGACGGCGCAGGAACGCGCGGAGCCTGTCGCGGAGGGCGCGAAGCAGCCAGCCGCGCTGACGGTCCGTTTGATCATCGACTTCAATAACGGCGCGCAGCGGGTATACACAAATCTCGCGTGGCAGAAGGACATGACGGTCCTCGATGCCCTGCGCCAGGCCAGCGAGCATCCGAACGGGTTCGAGCTCGAGTTCCGCGGGGCGGGCGAGACGGCGTTCATCACGGCGATCGACGGCGTCGCCAATGAGCGTGGCGGGCGCGAGTCGAAGAACTGGCTGTTCTGGGTCAACACCCAGTTCTCCAACCGGAGCGCGGGCGTCAGCGCTCTCGCGCCGGGCGATGTGGTGCTGTGGCGGTACGACCTGTGGTCGTCGGCGACGGGCGGGCGCTGATCCGAAGCGGGGCTGCGGGGCGCTGCCCCCCACCAACCATCCGGCTCGGTGTGCGTTGTCGGCCGGGGGCGATGCATCTGGCGCGGCGGGGCGGGCGCGGTCGGGGGGAGGAATTTGCCGGGAGCGGGCGACGGATGCCAAACCGCCGCTAGGATGCCCGCATGAACGATTCGATCGATCGAGCGCGTGCGGGTCTGGGTGTGAGCGTGGGTGTTCTGGCGCTGCTGTCGCTGGT
Organism: Phycisphaerales bacterium; assembly: GCA_052168315.1. Taxonomy (GTDB): domain Bacteria; phylum Planctomycetota; class Phycisphaerae; order Phycisphaerales; family UBA1924; genus JBQLZO01. The sequence goes on from JBQLZO010000025.1 coordinate 110,984, forward strand.
GGCGGTGGGTGGTCGGGTCTTGTTCGAGGCGTGGCCGAATGTCGCCCCGATCGCCGGTGCGGCCCTGCTGGCGGGGCATGTCGTCGGGCGGCGGCTCGGGCGCCCGGTGCTGGCGGGCGTGGTTCCCGTCGTTGCGATGCTGCTCTCGGACCTGCTGTGGTTCGGGTCGTACGAGATCGGAATCATGATCGCGGTCTATGCCTCGCTGTGCGGATGTGTCGGGCTGGGCCTTCTGCTCGGGCGCGGGGGCGGTCGCGCCACCTGGTGGCGCGTGGGTGGGGCCTCGGTGATCGGGTCGCTCGGGTTCTTCGTGGTGACCAACGCCGCGGTGTGGCTCGCGTGGTACCCCATGACGAGCCAGGGGCTGATGGCGTGCTTCGCCAACGCGCTCCCGTTCCTGAAGTACACGGTGCTGGGCGACCTGTTCTTCGCGGGAACGCTGTTCGGCACCTACGCCACCGCGTGCTGGGCGGTCCCGGCGCTGGGGATCAGGGCGAGCAGGCGCGCTGCGGCTCCTGCTCGCGGCTCGGGCGCTGTCGGCGGGCGCATCGGATCCGGAACCGCCGCGGAGCCCGCGCGGCTCGCGTTCGCCCGCGCTTCCTGATCGGTGCTGATCTTGCGATCCGGCGCATCGGTCGCCGGGTTTTCGTTGGGCAATTCGCCGCTGGCTGGTAGTTTGGTGACGCCGGTCGTTCGCGCACGAGCGTGCCGCGTGCGATGGTCGCGCTCGATGCGCGCCCCACACCCCGCTCCGGAGCCAGCACCATGCCGTTGAACACACCGTCGTCTTGTGCCGCCAGACGCGTCCGCCGCTCGGTCCTGAGCCTGTGCGGGCTCGGCATCGCGGCGTTTGGCGTCCCCGCCGTTGCGCAGCCGGTGCTCCCCACCCTCATCGTTGCCAACAACGGCAATGTGGAGGGCACGATCACGACCTTTACACTCAATGATGATGACACGCTGACCTTCATCGGCGAGTACGACGCGGCGACGAACCCCAACGCGATCGCGCTCTCGCCCGGCGGCTCGCGCCTGGCAGTCGGGCGCGCGTCGAGCGCGCCGGTGACGCAGGACCTGCGCGTGTATCCGGTCAATCCGGATGGGTCGCTTGCTCCGCCTTTGATCACCCAGACGCCCAAAACCCCGCTCGACCTGGCGTGGGTGGACGATTCGTTCCTGGCGGTGCTCCGCACCAACATCGAGGGCGGGCTGTACTCGGTGCTGCTGTATGAACTCGACGATGCGGGGCTGACGCTGCGGGATGAGGATCCGCTCAGCGCATTCGCCAGCGCCGTGGAGGTGCACCCCGGTCGGCCGTTCGTGTATGTCAGCGAGAGTTCGGGCGGGAACCGGATCCGCGTGTACCGCTTCACGGAGGCGTCGAAGTCATTGACCGAGATCCAGACGGTCAACACGCCGGCCTTCCCGCTCGGGCTGTCGTTCTCGACCGATGGGCGGTTCCTGTACGCGGGCGGCGGGATCTCCGGCGGTGGCAATGCGGTGCTCGCGTACGAGGTGCAGGAGAACGGGACGCTGGTCGCGGTTCCCGGATCGCCGTTCGCCTCGGGCGGCTCGTCGCCGTTCACCTTCGCGGGCGCCGACGATGGCTCGTTCCTGTTCGCGGGGCACGGCACGGACGCCACGGTGCGCACCCTCGCGGTCGATCCGGACGGCGCGCTGGCGTACACGGGTAATTTCTTCGATGTCGGGCTGCAGGGCTCGCTCGGCTCGATCGTCTCGACGCGCGACCTGATGATCGTGACGGATGAGACGACCGCGATCGATGGGATCCGCGGCGTGTATGTCTTCCGGTTCGACGAAGATGGCGCGTTCACACAGGTCGGCCCGGTGTACGACACGCAGGGGATCACGCCGGAGAAGATGGTGCTGTGGGTGCCGCCGGTCGCGCCCGAGTGCCCGGGCGATGTCAACGGCGATCTCGTCGTGGACAGCGATGACCTGGGCGTGCTGCTGGGAGAGTTCGGGTGCTCCGGCGCTGCGTGCACCGCCGATCTCAACGATGACGGGTCGGTCGACAGCGATGACCTGGGCATTCTCCTGAGCGCGTTCGGGGCCGATTGCAACTGAGGGCGCACCCCCTCGCCGGGCAATGCGTGCGCGGCGTTCGGAGACGACGAGAGCACCAACATGGAACCAGCGTGTCTGACGGGCGAGGATGGCGTGCGGCGATGCGGCTGGGCGCGGTCCGATGCGGATCGCGCGTACCACGACGCCGAATGGGGCATCCCCAGCCGTGATGAGACGCACCTGTTCGAGATGCTCAGCCTGGAGGGGGCGCAGGCGGGGCTGTCGTGGTCGACGATCCTGGGCAAGCGTGCCGGGTATCGCGCAGCGTTCCATGGGTTCGACATCGAGCGCATCGCCCGCATGACGCCGCGTGATGTGGACCGGCTCGTGGCCGATCCCGCGATCGTGCGTCACCGGGGCAAGATCGAGTCGGTGATCAACAACGCCAAGGCGGCGCGGATGCTGCGCGAACAGCGCGGCGTGTCGCTCGGCGCCTGGCTCTGGGAACTCGCGGGCGGGGCGCCGGTCATCAATGAGTTTTCCTCGCTGGGCACGCTCCCTGCCCAGACGCCCGAATCGAAGGCGATGAGCGCTGCCCTCCGGCGCGCGGGGTTCCGGTTCGTCGGCCCGACCACCTGCTACGCGTTCATGCAGGCGGTCGGGATGGTCGACGACCATCTGGCGTGCTGCTGGAGGAGGGCGGGCGGTTCGGGGCATTGAGTCCCGCCCTGATCGTTCAGAAGATTGAACGATCGATCCCCATCGGAGTGCCCGCGTGCCGGTGCGCCGGGCACGAGAATGCATGGAGTCATGTTCAGCGCCCTGACCCGCTTCCTCGCAGACCGCTCGCTGGAACTCGCTTCGATCGGACCGGATCGGCGTGCGGCGCTCCGCGCGCTCGGGGCGACGATCTCCGACATCCTCGCGGAGTCCAATGGCGGAGGCGAAAGAGGCGGGGTGGATGTGCTGTTCATCTGCACGCACAATTCGCGGCGATCGCACATGGCCCAGTTGTGGACCGCCGCGATCGCCGACCACCTCGGTCTCCCGCGGGTGCGCACCTGGTCGGGCGGCACGGAGGCGACGGCGTTCCATCCCCACGCGATCGGAGCGCTGCGGCGCGCCGGGTTCGTGATCGGGAGCGACTCCGACGATGTGCCCAACGCGGTGCAGAGCGTGCGCTGGAGCGATGGATCGCCCCCGGCCGCGTGCTTCTCGAAGGTCTACGACCAGCCGCCGAATCCGGGGCGGGGTTTCGTCGCGGTGATGGTGTGCGATGAGGCGGACGAGGCCTGCCCGATCGTCCACGGGGCTCGTGGGCGGTTCTCACTGCCCTACGCCGATCCGAAGCGTGCCGATGGCACGCCGTATGCCGAACGGGTGTACGACGAGCGATGCGCTCAGATCGCCCGGGAGATGCTGTTCATGATGCGATCGGTCGGCGCGGGCGGCTGATCGGGGACATAGGGATGGACGCGCGATGCGCTGCCCACTATCGCGGATCGGTGCGATGCGCGGGAGGCGGGTGGCAGGAGTGCGTTGCGGAGGTGGGCGCGCCGGCGTCAGAGTGCGCGGTTCTCGCCCGGGACCGCGAAGGTCTCGGCGATGGCTTCGCGTGCGGCATCGTCGGTGGTGTAGAGGAAGTACACGAAGTTCTCGGTGCGCCACACGGTCATCTGGTTGCCCGACTTCGCGCACCGGTCGCTGGTGTACCGGCAGGTCGAGCGGATGGTGATGTCGCTGGTCCTGGCCTGAACGAACAGGCTGGCCCGCGCGTCGGACGGCGTCCTGAAGACTAGGTGCACGGATGCGCCCTCGCCCGGCATGCCGCACCGTCCCATGCCGGCGAATGTGAAGCCGCGGGACTCGAGTTCGCGGATCCTGGCGCACAGCCCATCGGGCATGCAGCCGAGCACTTCCTTGGCCACGCCCTCCGCGCCATCGACGCACTGGGCGGCGAACTTCTTCTGTCCCTCGGGGGCGGAGGCATCGCATGAGCGGTGCTCATGGGCGACATAGTTCACGATGCTCTGTCGGTACTCGGGCGAGAAGCCGTCGTTCGAGTTGATCGCGCGGAGCCCGCCGAACACGCCGACGCCCGCGAGCGCCAGCACTGCGGCGAGCGCCATCCACCCGGCCGCCCGGTTCCAGAACGAATGGGATCGGGTCCGCCCACCGAGCGAGATGGTCTCGCCGGTTTGGCTGCCTGGCTCGGCGGGCATGGCGACGCCCGCCGCGGATTCATTGACGAACGCCTGGAGCACCGCGACACGGAGGCTCTCCGGAGCACGATCGCGCGACATCACGCGCGACACCGAGGCGCGGAGCTGTGACTCAAAGTCCATCTGGGACGCGAGCCGTTCGGAACCCCGCTCGCCGGTGCTCCCGCCCTGCCCGGTCGGGAGCGATCCCGAGATCGCGGACGCATCGCACTCCCCATCGGCGAGCATTCGGATCGCCGCTCCGGGGGTGCTGGCCAGGCGCGCCGCCTCGCGCGGATCCAGATTCGGATCGGCGGGGAGCGGGGAAACGGGCTGGATGGGTCGGTCGGTCATCGGTGGCGGAGGTCCAGAAAGGCGTCGCTTGAAACGATCGAGGCGTCGCGGGAGGCCCGGGGGGGAACCCGAATGTCGAATCGGCGGGGGTCGGGGGTCGGAAAGGGGTTGGGGTCAGGTTCTATGCTCGGCCTGCTCGCTGGAGAAACCCTGCTCGGAGGCGAATTCTTCCAGCGTTTCGCCCAAAGTCTTGCGTGCACGGTGCAATCGGCTCATCACCGTCCCAATCGGCACATCCATCATCGCCGCGATCTCGCGATACTTGAGCCCCTCGACCCCCCAGAGCAACAGGATCTCACGCTGCTCGGGAGGGAGTTCGCCGATGGCGGCCTTGAGGCGCTCGTCCACATATTCCCAGTCCAGAGATCGGAGATCGCGGACCGGGGGCGGCTCGCCGGGGATCGTGGCGTCTTCATCGGCGTCGAAGATGTCCGGGACGGCCTGCGGGCCGCGGGCCTGTCGGCGCATCTTGGTGTAGAAGGTGTGATGGGCGATGGTGAACAACCACGCCCGCATTCCCTTGCCGCGTTCCTCGAAGTTCTCGGACGATCGAAGGGCTTTGAGGTAGGTGTCCTGCACCAGATCGGATGCCTCTTCCGGGCGGCGCGTGAGCTGGAGCGCGAGCCGATAGACCGCGTCCATGTGCTCCATCGCGAGTTGTTCGAATTCGGCTCGGTCCAACGGCACTCCGGCGGTCGGGCGCCGTGGCGAATCGGGCCTCATTCGGGGCCTTGCCGCCACGCGGGTGCAATCTGCGATCGAAGAGGGGCTAGTTCTCCTCGCCCTCAGCATACCGGGCACGGGCCCGGCGTTTCGCGTCCAACAGGCTGGATCTTGATGGCTCGTTTCGGGGCGAGGTGTCGGCTCCGGGCTTAGCACCCTTGGGATCAGCGGCGGGGTCGACTTTCGTTTCCTTGTGCTTCTCTGGTGGCGCGGACTGGGCTCCGCCCTGGCTCCCGGCGAGTCGTGCCAGGGTCTGTCGGCGGAGTTCTGCCCGGCGCTGCTCGCGGGCGCGGGCCTCGGCGGATTGTTCCTGGTCGCCGCGATCGCCGGCGGCGGCGGTGCCGCCTGTGCGTCCGGCTGGAGCACGGCGTTCGACCGGCGCGGGTGCCTGCTCGCGGCGGGGCACGCCGGGCCCGGCGTCTTCGGCAGCGCCCGATGGGCGCCGGAGGGCCGCGACCGTCGCGGCCGCCTTGGCCGAGCGCTCCCGGACGACCGAACCGGCCGACTCGCGCATCTCCTCGACCAGTTCGCGCGTGATCAGCCTGTCCCACGCGATGCGCCGGGTGGCCACATCGAGCACGAACAGCGCGAGGCACCAGGCGAGCAGGGCCGGCCAGATGGGCAGCGCTGCGCGCCGGGGCTCGATCCCCGCGCGGTCGAAGAGCGCGCCGGGTTCGGTGGCCAGCAGGTCGATGAGTCTCCCGCTGGATGCCTCGGCGATCGCGCGGAGCGTGGCGATGTTCGAACGCAGGTGCTGGAACTCCGGAGACAGCGCGCGCGTCGCGCCGCCGATCGTCGGCGGGAGCGGCGACCCGGCCTGCGATGGCGACACCACGACGACATACGACCCCTGGCGTCCGGCTTCGGCCCGGGCTTCGTAGGTGCCGGGCCCGGTCTGCGACAGGCGGATCTCGCGCTGCGTGCCATCTGGGTTGTAGATCTGGGCGGTCACGGTCATCAGGTCGCGCGGTCGCCCGCCCTCGTCGTACGACTCGTATCGCACGATAAGCTCATCGCCGGAGACCTGGGCGCTGAGCTGCCCCGACTCGCCGGTCGAGGGTTGGGCCACGGTCCGCACGAACTGGCGCCAGAACTGGTCGAACTCGCCCCAGTCGAGCCAGTCGTTGGTCCATCGACCGCCGGCGTCGGAGGTGAACACGCCGACCTGCCCGCGCCCGGCGAACCAGTGCGCGAGCACCGGGAACCCGTCCGGATGGTCGATGGCGCGGGTGACGGTCGGCTCCTCGCGATGCTGCGTCAGGACGAGCCCGCGGGCCAGAGGCGGCGAGCCGACGCCGATGAGCACCGGCGAGCCGCTTGCGCGCGTGACCGGCTCGAACGGCTGCTCGCGGATCAGCGGCTGGCGGGCCATGCGGACCTCGGAGACGAACAGCCGGGGGAGGATGTTCGGATCGAGCACCTCGTAGAACGCGCCGCCGCCGGCGGTGGCCATGTTCTCGAGCATGGTGGTGTCGGTTGAGCCGCCCAGCGCGATGGTGGTGACGGTGATCCCCGCGTCGTACACCTTCGCGGCCAGCAGGGGCGCATCGGTGGTCGCGGCGGGGTCCATGCCGTCGGTGAGAAAGATGATGTGCTTGACGGCCGCGTCGGCGTCTCGCAGTTCGTCGAAGGCGAGTTCGAGCGCGGGGATGATCGAGGTTCCGCCGCCGGCGGCGATGCCCCGCACGCGCTGCGCGTTTCGCTGCGGCTCGGTGTTCCGCTGGAGGGGGATCTCGGTGCGGGCGTTGGATGAGAAGGAGATCACGGTCACCATGTCCGTCGGGCCGAGCGTCTCCACCGCCAGCGCCGCCGACTCGGTGGCGATCTCCATCTGCGATCGTCCGCCCAGCAGCGATGGTGCGAGCATCGACCCCGAGCGGTCGATGACCAGCGCCACGGCCACGGTCGACGAGACGATGTCATCGGGGATCTCGAGTTCGACGGGGAGGATCTCGGCCAGCGGGCTCGTGATCCATCCCCCGGCACCGAAGGCGTCGCGCCCGCCGGTCATGATCAGTCCGCCGCCCAGGCGTGTGACATAGTCGGACAGGATCTGCTGCGTGTTCCTCGGGACATCGCCGGCAGAGACATTCTGGAGCACGACGAGGTCGTACGCCTGCAGCGCCAGCAGGTCGCCCGGGATGAGCCCGGGGTTGACCACATCGATCGCGATGTCGGCGTTGCGGACGATGGCCGCGAGGGTGTCGGCGTTGGGATTGTCGGCCTCGCGCTGGCCGCGCACGATGAGGACCCGGCCGGGTCCGGGCGTGACGGTGAACGACTCGGCGGTGTTGTTGGCCGCGATGCGGTCCATCGCGGGATCGTCGGGGATGAACACCGGCTCGATCCGGTGCAGGATGCGCTCGCGGTCCAGCGGCACTTCCACCACGACGGTGTTGATTCCGGCGTTCAGCGACACCGGGCGGTCGCGCCCCGGGAGCCCGGGAGAGATGTCCAGTTGCTCGCCCTCGTACACGAGCCGGAGGCGGCCCGTGGCAGCGTCCGTCGCGCGGAGCACGACGCGGACCGCGACGGTCGCGCCCTGGGCAGACTGGGGCGGCGTGTCGACGGCCTCGATCATGACCTCGTTGCGCACGCTGTACGGGATGGGCACGACATCGATGGGCGTGTTGATGGCGGCGAGTTCTCTGGCGGCCTCGACCGGATCGCCGCCGGTGGCGTTGCCATCGGAGATGAGCACGAGCCGGCGGGCCGCATCGGGCGGGAACAGCGTCTCGGCGAACCGCAGGGCCTGGGCGATGTCCGAGCCCGGCGACATGGAGCGTGTGATGTCGAACGCGAGCTCATCGCCGGCGGTGGGCAGGGCGGTCGCCATGGCCTGGGCATCGAAGACGACGACGCCGAGCAGGTCGTCGGGCGATCGGACGCCCGCGGCGCGGTCGATGAACTCGCGCATGGCCCGGGAGGGGCGGACGCGCTCGCCGCCGGCGGTGAGGGTTGCGAATTCCTCGCCGAGCTGCGTGACGGACTGCGAGACATCGACGACGATGATCGTGGCGAGGCGGTCGGAGGTCCGCACCGCGGCCGCGCCGGCGAGGACCAGCGTGATCAGCGTGAGCACCCCGACCCGGGCCACGACCGCCGAGATCGCCCGCGCACGGCTCATGGAATGCAGCCAGCGGAGCCCGGTGATCGCCACGGGCACGCAGAGCAGCAGCAGCCAGAGAAAGACCGGGCTTTCGAAGGTGAGCGACACGAGGGGAAGGGTAGGAGTTGGGGCGGTTCCGGCGGAAGGCGACGGGGGGTCGCGGCCCAGCGTCGCGAGGTCTGCGGTGGGGGCAACGCTCAGGAGGATTCGGGCGCGCCACGCTTCCGGATGATGTGCCTCCAAAGGCAACGATTTTTGGCAAGCGATCGGATTTTCTCAACTTATGTGTTTAATTAACTACTAACCTAGTGTGCGCGATACTTAATCCTGTGAAGCGAGGGCATATCGCCCCATAACTAGACTAGTCCGATAGGCTTGATCGCAGAATTTTATTTGGTAGAATGACGATTCTGTGCATGTCAATTGATTTTCTCTTGACAATTGTCAGAATTTCCGAATTGTGTGCGGCGGGGTCCCGCTGGAAACTCGCTGGAACTGTCGGCGGATCGACGGCGCATATCCGTTCGTTAGTTGTGCTGATTCACAACGAAAGGAGCCGTGTGATGGGTCTCAAAGACGGGGATCTCAATCGGAATTCGTACCGGTCGACCGCCCACTCGTTCATGGCCAACGAGCCGGAGTATGTTCTCCGCATCTACAGCACCCGCCCGCTAAGCGCGTGCCGTCGGCTTGGGCAGCCGTTCCTTGACAGCGTCCGCGGGCTTGGACGCTGTGTCGTCAAGGAACTCGACTGCGTGGGCGACCGGTGCATCAGCCTGCTCACGGTGAGCAAGTACGCCGCATCGTTGCTCGAGCGCGACGCGGAAGACGGCGCGTTGGTCGGCGTGATGGATCTGGTGGACCTCGGACCGATTGCGAGTGCCATGAAGTCGGCGATGATCGCCGGCGAGGACATGGTTTACCTGTCGGTTCCCTTCGCGGGTCGGTTCCCGGACGCGCTGATCGATATCGATCGCCTGCTGCGGTTGACCTCCGTCCATGGGCTGAGCAAGCTCGTGAGCCTCGACATCATTCGCCGCCAGCACGAGTGCACCGGAGGGGCCGTCGCCTACGGTCTCCGCAAGCACCTCCAGTCGCTCAAGAAACTGCTGGCGCACGACGAGTTGATGCATCGGTTCACCTGTCCTCAACCAGAGGTGCTCGAAGCATCACCCACCTACCCGCTCAAGCGTGACATGGTCAATGCACCGGTCATCGGGTTGCGCTTCCCGGTCTCGCAGCCCGACCAGTTCCGCCCGATCCTCCGGGCGATGCAGCCGATGCTGGGACAACACCGTCGTTGGGTGGTCGAAGGCGATGAGCTGGCGGCGAGCACCCCCAACCAGATCGCACCTGGCGCCTTCATTCAGGTCTGGTTGCCGGATGTCACTTCCGATGAACTCTGGGCCATGGGCGACGTGCTGAAGAACACGGCCGCGGCACTGGTCAAGAGCGACCCGATTCTCTACGCGGGTCTCAAGGCCACGGCGTACATCCAGTCCGCAGACTCGGTCGTTGAATTCGGTATCGGCGGCCAGGACTGATCAGAAATGCGTCGTTCCTCGACCATGGTCCTACTCCAGCACGCCCGCCCGACAGAGCGGGCGTGCTGTTCACCCAAGCAACCGCATCCCCCCGCACAGCACACCCGCCCTCCACCGGGGATACAGTCTGTTCGTGGCACACGGCACACCGAACTCGGCGGGGGCTGGGTCAGCGGCGGGCGGGTCCGGCGGTGGCGCGGACCAGAAGCACACCATCCGCTCGCTGCAGAAGTGGGCGGCGTCGGGCACTCCGTTCCCCTGTCTGACCTGCTACGACGCGACCACCGCGCGTTGGCTCGAGCGGGCAGGGATCCCCCTGCTGCTCGTTGGCGACACGGCCGCCGAGACGATCCTCGGGCTGCCCTCGACCGTCCACATGCCGCTGGATGTGCTGCTGGCGCTGACGGCGGCGGTGAAGCGGGGCGCGCCGAATTGCGTGGTCATGGGCGACATGCCATTCCTCTCGTACTCGGTAGACCGGGCATCCGCGATGCGGAACGCGGGGCGGTTCCTGACGGAGGGGCTGGCGGATGTGGTGAAGCTGGAGGCGGATGCATCGCACGCGGACCTGGTGCGCGAGATGACGCGGGCGGGAATCCCGGTGTGCGGGCATGTGGGGTATCGCCCGCAGACGGTGGGGCTGGCGGGGGTTCACCGGGCGGCGGGGAGGAGCGCCAGCGATGCGGACCGGATCGTCGATGATGCGATGGCGCTGGAGCGCGCCGGCGCGGTGCTGCTGCTGGTGGAGGCCGTGCCGGGAGAGGTTGCCGAGCGGATCGTGGAGCACGCGGGCGTTCCGGTGATCGGGATCGGCGCGGGGCCCGCGCCGCACGGGCAGATCGTGGTGCTGCAGGATCTGCTCGGGCTGACGGACGACTCGCCGGCGTTCGTGCCGCGTCTGGCGGAGTGGGGGCAGAGCATCCGCGAGGCCGCGCGGCGGTGGAGCGAACTGGTGGCATCGCGCTCCGTCACGGATCATCGTTATCGGATGTTGGACTCCGGGCCCGATGGGCCCCGCCCCACGAGCGGGTCGGAGATGTCCGGCGATGCCGCCGGGGCCCGACCACAGCAGCGTCAGGGGCCACCGGCGGTCGGCGGCGGGCGGGTCTCCAGCGTTCCCTCCGTCCGATCGCATCCATCGGATGGGAACAGATGAACTCATCCGGGGGTTGTTCCGAATGACGGATTCCGGGGGAGCGGGGCGTTGTCGAACGAACGGGCGGTGCGGGGACAGGCGAAGAACCCGGTTCGGCGCGCGGACGCGAGAGCGTGGCGTGCGAGGCCCGGACACTCTGGATGGAAGGCGCCGCAGCACATGAGGCCGATGACCACGATCGTTCCCGGGCTGATCCTGATCCTCGCCGCAGCCGCGGCACTGATCGCGGGCCCGATGGCGCTGAAGCAGCTCCAGCTCGCACAGGTTCAGTCATCGATCGCGGTGGCCAACGCGACGCTGGACCGCGGAACGATCCTGGACCAGCTCAACATCGAGACCCGGGCCGTGTCGGACGCGGTGATGCCGGGGGTCGTGCATATCGATGTGCGGTACTCAGCGCCGGAGTCCGAGGAGGGGCAGCGTCGCCGGTTCACCCGGACCTCGAACGGTTCGGGGTGGTTCTTCGACAGCGAGGGGCACATCGTCACGAACGCGCATGTCGTGCAGGGCGCCTCGCGGATCCGCGCGCAGCTCTCCGATGGACGCGTGTACACGGCGGACCTGCTGGGGATCGATCCGTACACCGACATCGCCGTGCTGAAGGTGCCGGCGCAGGGCGAGGTGTTCCCGCTGCGCCGGGCTTCGGGCGAGCCGGTGTATGTGGGTGATCATGTGTTCGCGTTCGGCTCGCCGTTCGGGATCCGCTTCTCGATGTCCAAGGGCGTGATCTCGGGTCTCGGGCGTTCCGAGGCCGCGTCGTTCGTGGGGATGCTGCAGGGGTACACGAACTTCATCCAGACCGACGCGGCGATCAACCCCGGCAACTCGGGCGGTCCGCTCGTCGATGTGAACGGTCGCGTGGTCGGGATGTCGGCGGCGATCGCCAACAATGTCTCGACGACAGAGGGCCCGCAGCAGGGGCAGTCGGCGGGGATCGGGTTTGCCATTCCGGTCGACACGATCGATGCGGTGGTGGGCCAGCTGCTCGCTGACGAGGTGATCATCCGCGGGTATCTCGGGATCCAGCTGACCGATGCGGAGTTCCGTTCGCCGCCGGAGTACAACGGCGACGGCGTGCTGGTGACGAGCGTGGTGCCGAATCAGCCGGCCAGCCAGGCCGGGCTGCGGCGCGACGACATCATCACGGCGATCGACGGGCTGGAGATGCCCAACTCGGCCGTGCTCCGCTCGACCATCTCGGTCCGCGTGCCGGGCTCGACGGTCGTGGCGCAGGTGTGGCGCGATGGCGAGGTGATGCAGGTGCCCGTCAAGATCGGCGGCGCGTACATGACCGGCGCCGGGAACCTGATCTACATCCCCAACTCGCAGAATCTCGCGCCCGGCGAGGTCCGCGCGTGGCTGAGGGACAACGGCGAGTGACCTGGGCGGGGCCCCGCGCCCATTCATCGATGGACGAGCGGCACACCCCCCACTCTGTGCATCACGCGGCGCTTACTCGCCGGGCTTGCCGCTGCGCTTGCTCCGTCGGGTGGTTCGTCCGGCCTTCGATCCCGCCGCGCCGGGGGTTGACCGCTTCGACGCCGTGGCCGACTTGAGATCGGAGAGCCTGATCTTGCCGCCGCCCATGAGCAGCTCGGGCGCATCGCGCAGCTTCTTGAGCATGTCGCGGAGTTCGGCGGCCTTCTCGAATTGCAGTTCCTGAGCCGCCGAGAGCATCTCGTCTTCGAGCATGCCCATGAGCTCCCCGGCCTCGTACCCGACCTCGCCCCCCTGCACCGCGGCCCGCGCGGTGCGGGTCGCCTTGAGCGAGCTCTCGATCCCGCGCCGGATCGCCTTCTCGATGGTCTTCGGCGTGATGCCGTTGGCGGCGTTGTAGGCCAGTTGCTTCTCGCGGCGCCGGTTGGTCTCGTCGATCGCGGCCTGCATGGGCGGGGTGATGGTGTCGGCGTACATGATCACGCGGCCGTTGATGTTGCGCGCTGCGCGCCCGATGGTCTGGATGAGCGAGGTCTCGCCGCGGAGGAAGCCGGTCTTGTCCGCATCGAGGATGCACACGAGCGAGACCTCCGGGAGGTCGAGCCCCTCACGGAGCAGGTTCACGCCGACGAGGATGTCGAACTCGCCGAGGCGCAGGTCGCGGAGGATCTCGAGCCGTTCGAGCGTGTCGATCTCGGAGTGCAGGTAGCGGACCTTGAAGCCGTTTTTGTCAAGAAAGGCTGTCAGGTCCTCGCACAAGCGCTTCGTCAGGGCGGTGATGAGCACCCGTTCTTTCCGCTCGACGCGGAGGCGGCACTCTTCCATGACATCGTGGATCTGTCCCTCGGCGGCCCGGACCTCGACCTCGGGGTCGATCAGTCCGGTCGGTCGGATGATCTGCTCGACGATCTCGCCGTGGGTCTGCTGGAGTTCGTACGGGCCGGGCGTGGCGGAGACATAGACGAGCGCGGGCGGTTCTCCTTCGAACTCCTCGAAGCGCAGCGGGCGGTTGTCGTACGCCGAGGGAAGGCGGAAGCCGTGGTCGACGAGGATCTTCTTGCGGTTGTAGTCGCCGTTAAACATGGCCCGGATCTGGGGCACGGTGACATGCGACTCATCGATGAACATGATCCAGTCGCGGTCGTCCGGGTGGGTGCCGGCGGCGCGGTGGAAGTAGTCCAGCAGGGTGAAGGGCTTCTCGCCGGGCTTGCGCCCATCAAAGAAGCGTGAGTAGTTCTCGATCCCGTTGCAGTACCCGACTTCCTCGATCATCTCGAGGTCGTACTTCGTCCGCGCCAGCAGCCGCTGGGCCTCCAGCAGCTTGCCCTCCGAGCGCAGCTCCAGCACGCGCGCCTCCAGTTCCTCGCGGATCGCGGCGACCGCGGCGGCCTTGGCATCCTCGGGCATCACATAGTGCACCGCCGGGAAGACATGGAACAGCTGCTCGTCTGCCAGCACCTCGCCGGTGAGTGGGTCGACCAGCGCGATCGTTTCGATCTCATCGCCGAACATCTCAAAGCGGACCGCGAACTGCTCGTACGCCGGGTACAGCTCGATCGTGTCGCCGCGGACGCGGTAGGTGCCGCGTTTGAAGTCCACCTCCGCGCGCTGGTACTGCATGTCGGCCAGGGCGAGCAGCAGCTTCCGCCGGTCGACGGTCATGCTGCGGGTGACCGTGAAGACTTTCTCCTTGTACGCATCGGGCGAGCCCAGGCCGAAGATGCACGAGACGGACGCGACGACGATGGTGTCGCGCCGCGAGAGGAGGCTTGAGGTGGCGGCGAGGCGGAGGCGGTCGAGGTCGTCGTTGCGGGCGGTTTCCTTCTCGATGTAGATATCCCGCTGCGGGATGTAGGCTTCGGGCTGGTAGTAGTCGTAGTAGGAGACGAAGTACGCGACGGCGTTGTCGGGGAAGAGTTCCTTCATCTCCTCATAGAGCTGCGCGGCGAGGGTCTTGTTGTGCGAGAGGATGAGTGCCGGCTTGCCGAGGCGGGCGATGACATTGGCCATCGTGAAGGTCTTGCCGGTGCCCGTGGCTCCGAGGAGCGTGACGGCCCGTTCGCCCTCGGCCAGGCGCGCGCAGATGCCCTCGATCGCCGCGGGCTGATCGCCGGTGGGCTGGTGGGGGGTGGTGAGTTTGAAGGTCGAGTCCGTGGTGCTGCGCGGCATGGCCGATCGTAGTGCGCTGTCCGTTGGTCCATCACGCCTCGGTGTACTCGAACACCTGTTCCACCCGCTTCCCGAACACCCGCGCGATCTTGAACGCCACTTCCAGCGAGGGCGCGTACTTGCCCGCTTCGATCGCGTTGAGCGTCTGGCGCGAGACGCCCACGCGCTGGGCGAGCTGCTGCTGCGTCATCTCGCCGGCCTCGAACCGCAGCGTCCGGATCCGGTTCTTGATGCGCTCCGTCGGAGCGCCGCTCCCGCGCCCCATGCTCAGATCCCCCGCCGGTAGTACAGCGCCTGCAGCGCCAGCCTGAGCACCTCGCTCCCGAACAGCGAGAGCAGCAGCGTGTGAACGGCCCACACCGTCGGCACGCCCAGCGCCAGCAGCCCCACGCCCGCCAGCACGCCGACGCCCAGCAGCCACGACGAGTGCGCCTCGGCCCGCCACCCGATGATCCGGTCCCGCTCGTCGGGCTTCTCGGGCTTGCCCACGACGGCCGCGACGATGTGCCCCAAGATGAGCACCACCACCAGGAGCCCCGACGCGACTAGGAACGTCGCCACATACCCGGCCACCGAGTGCATCCCCCGCGCCATCATCCACCCCGCCGCGAGCAGGTACCCCCCCATCACCACCAGCAGCGAGACCAACTGCACCCAGACGCTCCGCTCTTCAAACGATGGCAACATCACGGCTCCTTTCGCACGCCCCCCACTGCCCTGTCGACCGGACCCGGCATCGCCACTTCGCGCCGCCGTGATGTCAACTATAGACGACAATTGAAGCTTGTCAAATATACGCGACACGCCCAATTCCCCTCGGAAGGGTGTCCGCGGAGTCATGGCCCCGAAACGACCGATGGAGCGCGGCTTCCGCCCACTCGGTTCGTGCGTTGGATTCGTCAGCCCCGCGCACCCAGCAGGGCCAGCGGGCGTGCCCTCGCCACGCGCCAGATGATCGGCGCTGTCACCAGCAGCGTCATCCCGATGAGCATCGCCCAGCCGGTCGCTAGGGCGCCGACCGGCGGGCGCATGCTCAGTTCCAGCCCGGCGATCAGTTCGTACATCCGCATGCCCGCCCACGAGCCCTGGAGCCCGAGGGCCGTGCCGAGCAGCGCGGCGGTGAGGGCGATGAGGAGCACCTCCGCGAAGATCATCCGCGCGACGAGCCCGCCGCCGGCGCCCACGGCCCGGAGGATGCCGAACTGGTGCTTCCGCGCATCGATGCTCGCGATCACCACATTGCCCACGCCGAGGCACCCGATGAACATCGCCCCGAAGGCGATGATGGTGGCGATGCGCATGGAGCCGGTGCCGATGGCGGTGATCTCCTGCTTGATCTCCTGGCCCGAGCCGACGACGAGCGCGGTGGACTCGAACTTCGATCGGATGGCGGGCAGGGCGGCCGAGTCGGGCACGGAGCCGTCGAGCCCGATCTGGATGAGGTGGATCGCGTCGGTCTCGAACACACGGATGAGGTCATCGCGCGATCCGAACACCGAGTGCATGGCCTGGTCGGCGTACTCGCGCCCGATGTCGAAGTACTTCGAGATCAGGTCCAGCCCCGGCGAGGACACCGCGCCGACGATCTCGAACTCGTGCTCGACGCCGTTGTGCTCGATCACGAACGGCTGCCCGACCTCGTACTCGTTGCGCTGGACGAGGAACTCCTTGGCGACGAGCACCGCGCCGCCCTCCTTGAGCCGGCGGATGGCGTGCTCCCGGTCGCCGGCGACCCAGTCGAGCCGGGTCATCTCGAAGAACGCCTCGGGCTCGAAGGCGACGAAGGTGGTCTTGGTCTCGCGGAAGCCGCGGAGCCCGAAGGCGGCCGAGTCGATCTTCTGGAGCGTGATCGCCACGGTACCGGTGACGAAGGGCAACTCTTCGACGCGGCGCTGCGCATCGGCGTCGATGCCGAGCCAGCCGTGGACGAACGCGTCGGGGAACTTGATGGCGCCGAGCCAGTCGCGGAGCAGGGCCGAGCCGTTGGTCCAGATCGAGACCATCATCGCGAGCCCGACCATGAGCGCGCCGGCGGTGAAGCCGTTGCGATAGGGGTGGGCGAGGTAGGCGTTCTGCACGCCCGAGCGCGGGAGCCTGAGGAGCCGCGTGATGATCGGCGATGCGAGGCGCGCCACGAGCATGCCCACAGGCACGCCGAGCACGAAGTACCCGATGAACATGGCCGGGAGCCCGACGGCGGTGTAGAGCCAGAACATGCGCGCGCCATCGTCGATGGTGCCGACGATGAGCGCCTGCGTCGCGAGCCCGATGATGCCCATCGCGGTCAGCGCCACCACGCCTTTCCAGGATGCGGGGCGTGACTCGGACGCCATGGCGCGGAGCGGTCGGATGCGCGCGGCCTTGAAGGCCGGGAAGGCCGCGCCGAGCATCCCCGCGACCACCGCCCCGGTGAACGCCCAGAACAATCCGTCGTACGCGATCGAGAGGCCCGCGGGGAGCCGATCCGGGAAGAGCACGGCGATGAGCCACGCCAGCCCGATCCCGAGGGGCACGCCCACCGTCGCACCCGCGATGCCCAGCAGGGCGCCGGTCCCGAGCTGCGCCACCGCGAGGTGCCCGCGCGTCGCGCCGATGCAGCGCATGATCGCCAGCTCGCGCTGCCGCTCGGAGGCGCTGGACGACAGGCCGGTGAGCACGATGAACCCGGCGGCGAGGTACGAGAGCACCGTGGCCATCACGAACAGGAACTCGTTCGCGCGGATCGTCTGCCCGATGCCCGAGGTGATGCGCTCGGTCGTGCGGACGATGATCCCGCTGGGCGCTTCGCGCTGCCAGCGCTCGGCCAGCGTTGCGGCATCGCCCCCCTCCACCAGCTTCACCTTGATCTCGGTGATCAGCCCCTCGATCATCGAGGCGCGTTCCAGCGTCGCGATCGTGGTGAACGCGCCGGCCCGGGCGACCGGCTCCATCGTCTTCTGTCGGCGGATGCCAACCACCGTGAGCGGTTCCATCTCCGGGCCGAAGCGCACCACGCCGACGCGCTCGCCCACCTGCACTCCGAGCGCTGTGGCAAGGGCCTCGTCGAGCAGCAACTCGCCATCGCCCTCCACGCGCCGCCCGAGGTCGGGCTTCTCATCGATGAGTTCGTATTCCAGCTCGGGCACGATCGCTTCGACGACCACGGTCTCGATCTGCCCGCCGGGTCCCTGCAGCGTCAGCGGACCCTTGGCCCGCGGCGCGGCGATGGCCACCTCCGGGTAGGCCCGCACGGCCTCGAGCACCGAGGCGTCGAAGGGCTGCTCGCCGACCTCGCGGACCTGGACCTCGGCCCGCCCGATCGTTGATGAGACGCGGTACTCGAGCCCGGAGTTCAGCGATGAGAGCGCGCAGGCGATGGACGCGACCAGGGCGCTGGCCAGCGAGACCGCCAGCACGAGCAGCACCGTCCGGCTAGGCCGACCGAGCGCGTTGTTGATACTCAGCCGCAATCCCGGATGCATCGAGCCCCTCCGTCGAGATCACACCGGTGACCCGACCGTCGTGGATCGTGAACACGCGCCGGCAATGCACGGCCGCCGCGGGCTCGTGCGTCACCATGAGAATCGTCATCCCCCGCTCCCGGGCGACCTCGCCCAGCAGCTTCCAGAGCGCTTCGCTCGTCCTGGAATCCAGATTCCCCGTCGGCTCGTCCGCGAAGAGGATCGGGGGCGAGAACAGCAGCGCCCGCGCGATCGCCACCCGCTGCTGCTCGCCGCCGGAGAGCGCCTGCGGTCGGTGGTCGGCGCGGTCTTCGAGCCCGAGCCGCTCGAGAAGTTCGCCCGATCGCTCGCGCAGCCATCGCGGCTTCTCGCCGGCGAGCATGCCCGGGAGTTCGACATTCTCGCGGGCCGACATCGTGGTGATCAGGTTGAACTGCTGGAACACGATCCCGATCTCGCGCCGCCGGAACTCGGTCAGGGCCCGGTCGGACAGCCCGTCGATCCGCTTGCCGGCCACCCACACCTCGCCCGAGTCGGGCACATCCAGCGCGGCCAGCAGGTGCAGCAGCGTCGACTTGCCCGAGCCGGAGGCGCCCATGATCGCGTCGAACCCGGGATCGGCGATCTCCATGTCGACCCCGCGCAGCGCTTTGACCTCGCGCGTGCCGAGCGAGTAGGACTTGTGCACATCCACGCATCGGATCATCGGGCGGCGGGCCTCACGCATGATGGGTTGGGGCGCAGGTGCCAACGATAGGCCATGGGCCCGGAACGGTTCGCCCGGTTCATGGGACCGGATGCCCCGCCGATCGCGGGCATGGACAGCGCGCCGGAAACGCCTCACGCTCGGGCGGAAGCGCCGGGTCGGGGGTGCGCCTCGGATGGTGTGCTACGGGAACTCAGCCGGCGTATTTCGCGTCGTAGGCCTTGGCGTCCATCAGGGCGTCCAGCGGCGCGGTGTCGGCGGGCTTGATCTTCACGAGCCAGCCCTTGTCGTACGGATCATCGTTGAGGAGCGACGGGTTGTCGATCAGCGCCTGGTTCACTTCGACGATCTCGCCGCCGACCGCGGAGTACACATCGCTGGTCGCCTTGACGGACTCGACCTCGCCGATCGCGCCGCCGGGCTCGATGGTGGCGCCCACGGGCTTGAGCTCCGCGTAGGTGATGTCCGTCAACTCGCTGACCGCGAACTTGGTGATCCCGACGGTGACGACGCCGGAGTCGTTGCGGTGCCATTCGTGCGAGTCGGTGTACTTGCAATCGGCGGGGCTTGCCATGGGTGGTCCTTCGTTCGATCGATCGCTGCTGCGGGCCAGCCGGTCGCATCCGGCTCGCTCGCGCGCGGGGCTTGGGAGCGGCGAGCGGCCTTCGGAGCGGGGCCGCACGCACGCCCCCGCCCTTCCGCGGGCGATCCTATCAGCGCTGCGAATCGACCGCGACCCGCGTCCCGCCCACGCCCGGATCCCAACCCCGCGTCCGGGCTCCCGGACCTTCGGTTGTCACTTCGGCGTCCGCTCTGGTAGGGTGTTGGCATGCTGCCCCGCGCGACCGACGGATCGGTGCGTGCTGTAGCCGAACACCGCGATGCTTCTCACCCTCTCCATCAGTTCGCTTCGGCGCGTCCTGACCGGGTCGGGCGGGACGGTGGCCCTCACGGATGTGCCGGCCATCGCCGCCGATGAACTCGGGCTCCGGGGGCTCGCCCTCGAGACATCGCTGCTGGCCGGCGTCGATCTCTCGGTGGTCGACGACCTGCGCGATGCGGCCGACAAGGCCCCGTGCCCGTGCCTGTTCCTCGTGGAAGACCAGGCCCACCCGCTCGGCGATCCCGATGAGGACCGGGTCGAGCCCTCGATGCAGCGAATCGAGCGGGTCCTGCGCGTCGCCCACCGACTGGGGTGCTCGGCCGTCGCCCTCACCGTCGCGAGCCCCGGAACGAGCCTCAAGAACGCCATCAGTACCGAAGAGCACCTGGACTTTGTCGCCGCGCGCATCAAGGAACTCGTCAAGATCGCCGAACGCCTCGAGCTGAACATGCTCGTTGAGCCCGAGCCGGGCAGGCAGCAGCCGCCGGACCAGGTGACCGCGCTGATCAGGCGGGTCGGGGGGTTCCGCATCGGG
This sequence comes from Phycisphaerales bacterium, assembly GCA_052168315.1. Lineage (GTDB taxonomy): Bacteria > Planctomycetota > Phycisphaerae > Phycisphaerales > UBA1924 > JBQLZO01. The sequence goes on from JBQLZO010000025.1 coordinate 131,266, forward strand.
TCGTGCCCGGACTTCGCCACCGCGACTGAGCACGATGATCCGGTCCAGTACCTCCGTGCGCTGGTTCCCTACGCCTCGGCGGTCGGCGTGCCGACCTCGCACCAGCCCATCCCGGACCCGGACGGGGCCCCGCTGGGAGCCGGCGGGCCGGGCGCCTACGACCTGAGCGCGAGCATCGCGGGCGTTCGGGCCGTGGGATACGACGCGGCCCTGCTGATCAAGCACCGGTCCGCGAGCGACCCGATGCCCGCCATCGAGGCCACGCGTCAGGCCTTGGAGCAGATCCTGAGCCAGGACACGCCCTCCGGCGATTGACCCGACGGCGGTCGGCTCTGCAGCGATTGCCGCTCGCGGAATCCCGGACCCCCGATTTCCAGATCCCCAGCCCGGTTCCCAGACCGGTCCCGGGGCCGCCGCGGACGCTCCTATGCGTTCGGTGCGATCGGCGGGATTCATTGGGCGGTCCATCGGGCCCGGTGTATACTCGTTCCCCCACGACGCCCCGAAGCGTCGCGGGAACCCCCGGACGCCTTGCCCCACGCCGCACACCACGGCGAGGGGCTCCGGTGCCTGGAGACATCACGGGGTGTAGCGCAGCTTGGTAGCGCGTCTCGTTCGGGACGAGAAGGTCGTAGGTTCGAATCCTATCACCCCGACTTTTTGAGAGATCAAGCCCTTCGACCAGCATGTCGAAGGGTTTTTTCGTTGTGTGAGGCGGGGTGACGGCGTCGAGGCTGCGGCCCAAGCCTTCAAAACCAATACTTACACCGCATGATGCGTACGGCTTCACATGGTTGGAGACTGCAACCATGTGACGCCATCCAAGTAGACAGGCGATGAGATCCGCGCTCACCCACCTCGCTGTCGCCGCCGCATGTGTCGCGGTGTCCCTGCCCGCTTTCGCACAGGATCGCGAACCCGCGCCGGACACGGAGCCCGCGCCGGATCACATCCAAGCCAACCGGTTCAACCCTGAGCATGCCGCCGCGCCGATCGCCCAAGCGTCGCCGATCGCGGGCGGCGAAGTGGTTGCAGCGCTCGACCACCGCATGTGGATCGTCTTCCAGGCGAAGGACGGCACCTACTGGTTCGGCAGCAATGGACAGGGCATCTACCGCTTCGACGGCAAGACGATCGTCCGTTTCACGACACAGCACGGGCTGGGCGGTGATCACATCCGGAGTATTCAGGAGGATGGCTCGGGGAACATCTACGCCGTCAGCGATCCCGGAGGAGTGAGCAGGTTTGATGGCCGCGGGTTCAGCAGGCTGACCGCCCTGAACCCCTCCAGGAACGAGTGGAAGCTGGGGCCGGATGACCTGTGGTTCCCCGGCGGGCAGGATACGGGAGCGGTGTACCGCTGGGATGGCACCTCACTGCACCGGCTGACATTTCCCGCGACCGCGGCTGGAGATGCGCACCTCGCCCGGATGCCACGCTCGGAGCACCCCAACGCCACCTACAGCCCGTACGATGTCTACACCATCTTCAAGGACAGCAAAGGGCGGCTCTGGTTCGGCACCGCCATGCTCGGCGCGTGCCGCTACGACGGGACATCCTTCGAATGGGTCGGGCACGGCGAGAACGGCAGTTTCGGCGTGCGCTCCATCGCCGAGGACAAGGATGGCTCGTTCTGGCTCAGCAACTGCGTGAGTCGTTTCGCTGAGAGCCCGGACGCCGCGGCGGAACCGGGTGCCCCACGCTATCGCAAGGAGCCGGGGATCGCAGCCGAGACCGACCCCTACTCGGTCTTCATGTCGGCCGTCCGGGACCAGGACGCCGACCTGTGGATGGCGACGCTCGGCGGCGGTGTCTTCCGGTACGACGGGGCCAGGTGGACCCACTTCCCGGTCACGCATGATGGCAAACCCATATGGGTCTACTCAATCTACAGAGACCGGGAGGATGGGCTGTGGCTCGGGACGCAGGAGCACGGGGTCTACAAGTTCAACGGCACAGCGTTCGAGCGGCAGTTCTGAGTCAAACCCGATGTTGCTGTGCCATCGGGCGAGGGTCGGGTCGGTTGATCAGCGTGCGGGCGCCCGCGCCCCAATGGGCGATCTGGCTTCCAAAGAGTTCAACTGGTGTGCTGCCACCGAGGTGGGCCACCCGCCCTCCGCATCCGCGCCTGGTCGATCGAAGGTTCCGATCGCACTGGTGTTATCGATACGACGCTACAATTGGCAACCGATCGATCGCCCGGCTCATGAGGCCATTGCCCGCGTGTCCGGGCGTCAGGTCCGGCCGAGGCGCGAAGGATGAACCGGGGTTGCGTCGCTCCGGCTTGTTGTTCAGAGAGCAATATGCCTGCAAGTTCAACCATCACGGTCTGGCGTGAACTCGTGGAGGTCGCTCGCTGGGCCCCCTCGCCGCACAACACGCAGCCCTGGGCGGTGCGAGAGATCGATGCGGATCGGGCGAAGCTGTTCATGGTCTCGAGCCGGCGGCTGCCGGACGAGGACACGACGGGATGCTTTCTTATCTGCGCGATGGGGATCTTCATCGAGGCGCTTCGGATCGTTGCTGCCAATCGAGGGATTGCGTTACGCGCTGTGCTTCGCGGGTCGCTCGATCTCGAGCGGGAGTTGATCCCGTTCGCCGATCTGACGCTCGAGGGCGGCGCGGATGCGGATGAGTATTCCAACGCCTCGATCCTTGGGCGGCGGACATCGCGGGTGCGTTGCGTGAAGGCACCGCCGGGCGAGGCGGTGGCGCGGGCGGCGGAGATCGCCCGGCGATACGGTCACGATGCGGGCATTGTGACGGACACAGGTGTGATCAAGGCACTCATGGATACGAACGCCGAAACCGTGATGCACGACCTGAGCGATGCGCGATACGGCGGAGAGATCCGGCGGTGGTACCGATACACGCGGGGTCAGGCCGAGCACACGCGGGATGGGCTGGAGGCTCGATGCATGAACATCCCCGCGCACGAGATGTGGTTGTCGGCGCGATGCCCGTGGCTGATGCGGACACCGGGTGTGCGCAGCGTGATGGAGCGGGTGTACCACCGGCGGGTGGGACATGTTCCCGCGCTCCTGGTCGTGAGCGGCGAGTTCTTCGAGCACGGGGCGGCCGAGCGGGCCGGTGCGATGCTCCTCCGTCTGTGGCTGGCGATGCACGAGTTGGGCGTGACGATCCATCCGTTCGGGAACCTCGTGACAAACCCGAAGGCGCACCGGCGATTGACAGAGACTCTTGGTGCTGCGGGCGTGTGGCTGGTTGCGCGGGCCGGAGTCACCGGCGTGCCGCCTCGAAGCCTCCGACTTGAGACGGGAGCGATCGTTCGTGCCTGTTGACTTGAACGACGCGGTGGCGCGATGTGTTGACCTGGGCCTGCGCGTGTGCCGCGTGCCGCCGCTGAACAGCACGCGCGTCTACGGGCTGCTGGGCATGGCCTCAGGCCAGCGCCTGTTGGAGCGGATCGGACGGCGGCGGGGAGTGGCCGCGTTCCGGAGGGCCAGGCGTCGCTGCCCGGCCTACGCACGATTCCTGCGTGAGCGGGGCTATACCGACGATGGTTCGCTCGCGAGGTTCTCGGAGATTCCCGAGACCAACAAGCAGAATTACATCACGGTGTACACAATCGAAGAACGTTGCTTCGGAGGGGCGATACCCCCGCACGGCGTGGTGATCGACGAGTCGTCGGGGTCGAGCGGGACACCCAACAACTGGGTGCGCAGCAGCGGGGAGCGGGCGGGAGTGCGCCGGCTGCTCAGGCACGGGCTGGCCATGCGGTTCCGCGACCGGTCCGTGTTCCTGATCAACTGTTTCGCGCTGGGTCCCTGGGCAACGGGAATGTGCGTCACGATGTCGCTGGCCGATCGATGCATCGTGAAGTCGGTGGGACCGGACAAGCTCAAGCTTGAGAACACGCTCCGGATGTTCGGCACGAGGTATGAGTACATCATCGCCGGGTATCCGCCGTTTATAAAGGACTTTCTGGACACGACGACGCTCGATCTGTCGGGGTACGCGATGGACCTCCTCGTCGGAGGCGAGGGAATCGCGGAGCCGGTGCGCGACCGTTTCCTTCGTGTGTTCCGGAGCGTGTATTCGTCGTTTGGCGCGTCGGACCTGGAGATCAACCTGGCCGGCGAGACGCCGCTGAGCATCGCGGTGCGGCGATTGTGCCTGGGAGACGCCGCGCTGTGCCGGGGATTATTCGACCGCGACGATCCGCCGATGTTGTTCCAGTACAACCCGCTCGATTGCCTGATCGAGACGAACGATGAGGGCGAACTGATCTTCACGCTCCTGCGCCCCGGGTACGCGGCTCCCAAGATCCGCTACAACCTGCGTGATGTGGGCGGAACATTCTCGCACCGCGATCTGATGCTTGCGCTGCACGGGCGCGGGATCGACAGCTCGGCGTTGCCAAGTGGGCCCGCGTTTCCATTCCTGTTCGTCGGGGGGCGGAGCGACATGACGGTGGGGTTCTACGGGGCGAAGGTGTACACAAGCGATCTCGACGCCGTGATCGCTGGGGTCGCGTCGCTGCGCGATCGCGTGCACTCGTTTCAGGTGCGCGTTGAGCACGATCGCGAGCACACCGAGCGGCTGCGTGTTGATCTGGAGAGGGCGGCGTCCGACACGGGAGACTTCGATGAGCCCGGCGCTCGTCGGGCCGTGTTCGAGGGGCTGGTGCGGGTCAACCAGGATTTCCGCGAGGTCTCGAAGATGTTCGGTGAAGAGGGCGTGGTGGTGCGTGTTCATCCGTTCGGTGGCGGTCCGTTTGCGGGGCGGGATGTCCGGGTGAAGAACCGATATCTCGCGGAGACGCCGCGCGTGTGAGCGGGGCTGGCGCAAGGCGCCCCGACGACAATTGTGTGCGCGATCGACTCCCCGCTGGGCTGAGATGCGTGCTGGGAAGGCGGCCTCGATCGTGTCCGATCGGCGCGGTCGGATCGAAGCATGGATCAATCGAGCCATTGGGGTTCCTGACCAAGCCGCTCCGCCGGGAGTTTTTGGCCGGGAACGCTCGAACGGTCTGGAAGTCGCTCCGTGTCCGACGGTCGTCGCAGGCCCAGTGCTGCACGGATCGGGGTCGCAAGTCCGTGCATGAGAGTATGATGCGATCCATACCAAACTCGATCTGGAGGACATCACTGTGCGCATCTCGAAGGGCCGCATTTCCGTCCGACTCCGAGTCTTGGTGGGGGCGCTCGGGGGTGTTGCGCTGCTCGGCATCATGTCGGGGCGGGCGCTGGCCAGTGATGATGTCCCGCGACAACGCATCGAGTCTCACGAGCTCGCGCCGTTTCCGTATGGCGATCCGGATGCGGTCGGGCTCACGGAAGAAGCGCTGGCGGGGGTGTCGGATCATGTGGCCGACTGGGTTGCGCGCGGCCAGATCGTCGGTGCGGAAATCATGATCGTGAAGGACGACACCATCGTCTGGCACGAGGTCATGGGGCTCGGCGACTTGGAGACGCGGAGTCCGCTGCGTCCCGCGGGGGTGTACCGGATCCGATCCATGACCAAGCCGGTGCTCGGCACGAGCGTGCTGCGCCTTGTGGACCAGGGGCTGATCGGGCTCGATGACGCCGTGTCGGAATACATCCCGGCCTTCGACGCGGAGCGAAGCCGGGATGTCACGATCCGGCGCCTGCTCTCGCACACCGCCGGTTTCGGGTTCAGTTCGTTCCCGCGCGACCGCCGCGAGTACGACACCCTGCGGGCATCGGTCGACGATCTCGCGACCGTCGTTCCAGAGCATCCCGCCGGTGAGTTCCGTTACAGCGATGGCGGCAGCGCCACCCTCGGCGCGCTCGTCGAGACGGTCACGGGCGAGCCCGTCGAGACCTATATGCAGCGCGAGATCTTCGACAGGCTCGGCATGGCGGACACGCACGCGATGTTCGCACCCGATGCGGCATGGGCGGCCCGGGTGGTCAGCACGCATCGATGGGATGCTCCGTCTCGATCGCACCAGCGGTACTGGGATCCGAGCCAGCCGCAGGAGATGCCGTACTTCCGCGCCTCCGGCGGTCTCTATTCGACGGTGTTTGACTACGCGGTGTTCCTCGATGCGTGGCAGCTCGCCCTGCAGGCGGAGTCCGACGAGTTCTTGTCGGTGGGCCTCGCTCGCGCGGCCCTGTCGCCGATCCCCGGCGTGGGGTACGGGATGCACTGGGAGGTCGCGCGCGGAGATGATGGTTCGGCGGGGGTGTTCGGGCATGGCGGATCCGATGGAACGATGGCCCTGTGCATCCCGGACGAGGATCTTCTGCTGCTTTTCTTCACGCAGTCACGCGGGTGCGACTGCCGCGACCAGTTCGCGATGTTGGCCGGACTGACGGATGAGTTTGGTGCGCTCTCGACCCATCTGACATGGGGCCGATGGCGGGCTGACGCATCGGGCGTGCGGACCATCGCGCTGGATGAGGCCGAGCGATCGCGACTTCTCGGCATGTACGATGTCGGCGGGCAGAGCGTCGAGATCCGAGATGAGGGAGGTGCGCTCACGCTGGTCCGCGGGGTGCCGGCATCATCGACCGCGGGTCCTCAACCCTCCGAGGCGCAGGGCGCCGTGGTGTGCCGCCCGGCCCTCGCGCTGCCATTCGCTTCGGTGCAGCTCGTGCCCATCGGCGAATCCGAGTTCCTGTTCGGCCGTATCGAGGGCGACCGGCTCGTTGAGGTGTACTGGCCCGACCGCCCCATCACCTTCCATGACATCGATGGTCGCATCGTCGGGTACTCGGTCGAGTACGAGCCCGGCGTCGTCGAGCGTGCCCGGAAGTACGAGTGGCGCCTGGCAGCGCCGCCGCGGCGACAGGAGCCGCTCCCGGCCGGGTTGCTCGGCGTGATCGATGGGCGGTACGAATCCGGTCTCTACGGCGTCCTGACCGTCCGGACCCTTCCCGCCGCGATCGAGATCGACCTCGGCAACGAGACCGACGAGCTGTGGTTCCAGGGCGGGAGCTACTTCGCGAGCGCGCACGGCGAATTGGTCACATTCGACCGCGACCAGCAGAGCGGGCGATGGCGGCTCCATGTGCTGGATCCCAGCGGAAGGGTGTTCACCTATGAGCGATGGGAGGGATCAACGGAGCCGTAGCACATGGTCGCGTGCGACCGGTCGCGCTGCGGATACCGGAGCCGGGCCGCGCTTGGGATGCGTACCCGGATTCGATCCCAGCACCCGAGCGGAGGCACGCCCTGTGCTCAACGCTTCCAAAGCCCGTGATCGATCCCGCCGAGGACATAGATGGCGAAGGTGCCCTGGCCGGGGAGGTTGGTCGGCGGCATCGCGACCTGTGCACCGGCCTTCTCTGCGGCCCTGAGCGCGCCTTCGATGTCATCGACCAGCAGATAGGGACGCACGACCGGCGCTTCCGACTCGCGCAGCGGCGCACGCACCGCGATCCGCCCGCCGCCGCTCAGCGTGGCCGTGCGGGCGCCGCCGAGTGCCGCGACCGGCTCGCCGAACTCCACGGCGTGCGCCCGCCCAAGCGCGATGCAGGTGGCCGCGACCTCGGGCGTCACGATCTCGAGGTAATGCACTTCGATCGCGCCGCCTGCCTCCGGCGCCCGATCCCCCTGCTGCGCTGCAGCGCCGCCGGGCCTGCGCTGATAATCGATGGACAGGATGCGCTTCCATTCGCCGCCGTCAGTCTCCATGGACGATGTGAAGGTGCGGGTATCCTCGCCGGTGATCCGGATGACCTCTCTGTACCGCACAGTCGCATCCGGATCGATCGGGCTCGGGCCCTGGGTCTCGAGCGTCAGGGCGTCGCGGGCTTCGTTCAGCGAGCCCGTGTACACCCAGAGGTGGCCGCTCGTCGAATCGATCCAGGTGCCATTGAACCGCTGGTCCTGTTCGTTGTACCCCACCGCAAGCGTTCCCGTGAACGGCGCGCCCATCATCGTCGTGCTGGTCTCGGCAAGGATCCAGTGATTCCCGAGCGCGCGGACCCTGTCGGTGCCGGAAGACTCGACCGGCGGTTGATCCGGCTGCATGTGGATCTTGAACTGGATGTCCCACTCGCCGACGAGTTGCTGGAGCCACTCGTGGTTCATGGCGGGCTCTGCGGCGCCAGACGGGGTGGCGCACACACAGAGTGTGAGGGTCAGGCAGAGCGATGCGAACCATTTCATGTCGTATTCCTCGAAGGCGGGTGACGGAGACGCCGCGTCGCGTCCGGGCAGCACATCCCGTGCGCAGGCCCACCCCATCGCGTCGCGTGGGACCCTTCTTACCGCGCACGCCCATCGGGAACAACAGCGCAAGGACTCGGACCCCCGAGCGGGGCGAAAGCGCGGCACCACTCGTGCCATCGCGCCTCACCCAAAAAAGCAACAGACCCGCGCCTCCAGACGCGGGTCCGTGCCCCACCCATCCCATTGGTGCGGTGCCGGCAGCGATGGCCGCCGGCCCGGACCGGTTTACACGCCGGTGCCGAAGCTGCTCAGCAGGATGCCGAGGTCGTCGGAGTTGATCACCCCGTCGCCGTTGAAGTCCCACTGCGCGTCGAACACGGCCGGGTTCCCGAAGATGCTCAGCAGCCCGCTGAGATCGTCCGAGTCGACTTTGCCATCCTTGTTGCCGTCGCCGGCGACCTTGAACGGGCACTCAAGGCAGGTCGAGCCCGGGCCGAGGAACACGCCGCCGGCGTTGTCGCACTCGAAGAAGAACGGGGTCTCGAAGCAGGCGCCGCCCGGGAGGCAGCAGGCACCGCTGCACTCTTCGACGGTCGGCGAGCAGACCGTGCCGACGCCGAGGAAGTACCCGCCCACGGCGACGCACTCGCAGAGCGAGAGTTCGGCGCAGCCATCGTTGAGGCAGCACGCGCCCGGCTCGTCGCTGATCGGCGGGCACTCGACGCCCGGGGTTCCGCAGAACACGAAGTCGCCGAGGTAGGTGCCGATGAACACGCACTCATCCTTCGGCAGGTTCACGCAGGTGCCATCGCAGAGGCAGCATCCGCCGAGCACCGGCCCGGCGCACGGGTTCGGATCGGCCGTGCAGTCGGTGCCGGGGAAGAACACGCCCATCGCGAACTCGCACTCGATGGCGATCAGATCGATGCAGGTGCCGTCGGGCAGGCAGCAGGCGCCGAACTCGTCGTCCGGGCAAGGGAAGTCCGGATCGCCGCACGCCACGCCATCGCCGAGATAGAGCCCGCCGATCGCGAGGCACTCATCCTCGATCAGCTCGAGGCAGGATCCATCGGAGCGGCAGCACGCGCCGGTGGGGGTTCCGGTGTCGCAGTCGGGCAGCTCCAGGCACACTTCCTTCTTGCAGCAGGTGTTGAGCAGCTGGTCGTTGAGGCTGATCCAGAAGCAGAGTTCTGCCGGCGGCTCCTCGCCTGCGGGGAACTCGATCACGACCTTGATCGGTCCGGTCGAGTCGCCATGCGCCAGCGGCGGGTTGAAGTAGATGTAGTTGTTGGCAGGAGACGGCGTGTCGATGACGATGCCGCCCGGGGTGAAGAAGTACAGGTGGTGCACTTCCTGCTCGGACAGATTCACGAGATCGAAGGTCCATGTGTACGCGCCCGGCTCGTCCGGGAGGCAGTCGATCGAAGACTCGACGATCTGGAAGCAGTCGCAGTCCGGCGTGACGCAGATCTGCACGGAGCAGCAGTTGGAGCACAGCTCGAACGGATTCTGCTTGAGCGTGACCGTGAAGCAGATCTCCTGCCCGGACAGGGTGCCCAGGCCGCCGAGATCGACCACCGTCACCGTCACGGTCTCGGACGAACCATCGGGGAGGCTCACCGGCATGATGTTCGGCATGAACAGCACTTCGGTCGGGTCCGGCGACTGCGGGGTGAACAGGAGGTAGCCCGCATCGGTCCCGGAGTTGTTGGTGATGGTGAAGGTGATGTCGACCATCCCGGGGTCATCGGGGTCGCAGAGGTACGAGACATCCTCAACCGTGGCGCACCCGGTTCCGCCGCCGCAGTCGTCCAAGATCGCGCTGATCGCGGTCTCGATGCCCACGCCGTTCGGCGCCTCGACATAGCTGCCGCCGGTGACATCCGCGTAGTTCTGCATCACCGCGATGAGGTTCGGATCCGCGAACGAGAGGACATTGATCGCGGAGATCAGGATGTTGTTGCCCAGCGCGTCGTTCGCGTAGGTATCGGCCGCGACATCGTCGATGCCGAGCGTGAACGCGTCATCGCACCCGCCGGGAACCGCGTCGGTGATGAGGATCACGATCTTCGTCGCCGTGGGGCGCCATGTGCCGGTGAAATCGACATCCTGGCAGCAGTTACTCGCGGCCGGGAGCGAGTTCACGGCCGCGTTGAGCGCCGCGTCCGAGGACTCGGGCGTCCCGCCGCCGCCGCTGGCGGTCAGCGCCGCGACCGCCGCGGCCATCGCGGCGTCGTTCCCCGACGCGAGCTGCACATCGATCTGCACGCAGTCGCTGTGCGTGATCAGCCCGAGCTGGTAGTCATCGTCGGATGCGCACTTGATCTGATCGATGATGTTCGTGATCCCGGCCTGGATTCCGGCGATCGCGCCACCCATGCTCCCCGTGTCGTCGACGATGAACACAACATCCAGCGGGCCGCAGTCGTTGCAGGGTTCGCCGCCCTGCGCCACCGCGCTGCTGGAAAGCGCCAGCGCCGCCGCCGCTCCCGCCAACCATCCGCTCACCCGGCGCGCTACCCGCTTGGGGCGACACGCGCCGTTCTTCAGGGACTCAAACATGGGCTCCATCCTTTCAGGCCGCGATTGCGGCCTCCTTCTCCTCGCGAGCCATCCGCTCGCTCTTCTTACGCGGAACACGCCGTGCCACCTTGGACAACAGCGCCCCCGACAGTCGATCCCGCCCCACGCTCCTCCGGCGATCCGACGCCGATCTCACTGCATTTCTGAGGAATCTCGCCCAATTTGTCGCGCACCCGTTGGCGTCCGTCGCCCGCACCTGAGGCGGAGCGCGCGCAGGGATCGCGCCAAGACCTCCCATTGGGGTCGAATCAGGGGTGGTCACCGGTCGCGAGTGCCCGGCTCCACGCCAAGCGTCATGGGCGGCGCGGAGACCCAGAGGAGCGTGCCGCCATTCGAGCGTGCCCAACGCACACCGCTCACCGGCGCGAGGGGTTGACTCCGAACGGAGCGGCATCGCCCCCGGCGGATGCCAAGCACACAGGATGCCGCAGGAGTGAGCGCAATCCAAACGAAATCTTGTAGATGCACCCGCGCATCGCATCCGCCTGGTGCCGGACAGAGCCCTGCGCCCCGACTCCAAAAACCAGACCGCCCGCGGGCTCAACTCCCGCGGGCGGCAGTTCGCTGGGTTGCCACGCCCGTTCACGGGTCGCGGCCGGGGAATCTCTCCTCCTACTCGCCTGCACGCAGGCCGCGAGACGCGAACGCCCCGAATCAATGCCCAGCGAAGCACGACCACGATCGCCCCGGACCGTGAGCGCACGACAACACGACACCATCGTCCTTCGCCGGAGTGGGCATCACCGGCGACCGACGCGGGTACGCGACCACACGAGCTCGGCATCTCGCCGCACCCGCACGGTCTCCATGCTTCTTCCCGTGAACTCGCCGAGCGCCCCCTGTGCAAGGGCGGGTCAAGCGATGCAGGAGAATACCCCTATGTCCCTGCGTCGCAAGTACCGAATACCCCGCCGCCCCACGGTCGGTCGAATTCTCACTTTCGTGAGTGCAGTTCACGCGATATTCGGACGCTCGGGCCGGTTTCCCGGACGATCCGCCCGGGTCCGGAAGATGGCTTCACGCCCATTGTTCGGGTGCCGAGCGCACTCGGACCCGATCATTGCTCAGGGATGATCACCAGCGTTGATGGCGGCGCGGATGGCGCATCACCACTCCCACCACGCCGGTCATCGAGCACTTCGAGTCGGGTGGTGGGAAACCGGCGCTGGAGCTCTCTGACACGAGGCGAGGCGACATCCAGCAGCGCATCCCAGTCCTCCCGCCCGAACACGCCGATCGCGACCATGCTCGCGTGGCGTCCGTGGTAGTAGAACGCTTCCTCGCCGTTCTTTCGCAGTTCCCGGACCCAGTTCTCGGCCGCGCGCATCGCCTGCGGGCGATCGACCGACTCGAACACTCCCACCTGGAGCGTGAAAGCCGCCTTGATCCCGCGCCGCTCTTTGACGGTCGCGAGGTTCCACTCTTCGTTCGAACCGGACACCCCGGGAAGCACAGAGCCCGGCTCCGCGGGGCGCTGGCCCGGCGGCATCAGGAATGCGCGGGCGAACGGTCGGCGTCCATCGTCGGTCCGGAACTCTTTCACGAACGCCAGATCACGCTGGGCTCCCGGATCGTCGGCTCGTTGGTACGAACCGAGCACCACCGCCCACCCCGATCGCTGCCGGCTGACCCGCACATCACGGCGTCCGAGCAGTTCGCTCAGGCGAAGTCGCTGGGCTTCCATATGCGCCTGGGCGTTCTCGCCCGCCGCCGTCGCCAAGAGGACGCCCCATCCTCCCACTCCCGAATCGGGAATCGCGCCGGCTCCTCCACCCGAGACCACCCCTTCAGGTGACCCCGAACTCTGACCCGATTCCCCATCCGGTGAGTCGGACTCGACGCCGGCGGGATCCCCGAACACCTCTTCGCTCTGGCGGGCCAACTCACCGGCCTCACGCTCGTCAAGCCCCCGATCGTCGCCCGCCGCGCACCCTCCGAGGGCGACCATGGCTGCGACGATCCCACTCGCCCAGCCCGTTGCCAGCACCCGCTTCATCAGCGTGCGGGTTCGAGCCGATCGACCAAGTGTGCTCATGAGAGGTCCTCTCCCGATGGGCCGCGCCCGTGCAGGATGTCCGGGCGGGGAACCCAGCGGAGTCCCGCCGGCCACCCGCTTCCGGCGGCCCCTGGCGGAGGGCAGCGCCGCCCTCCGCTTGAATCAATCCGAAAACATGGGACAAAGTTGAAGCCCCCCCCGCCGCGCCGTCGATACAACCCTACGCCACGGAGCCGGTGAGAGCCGACGAAGTGGCGAGCAGGTCCGAGGTGGATCTCAAAACCAACCGTGCGGAGCCGGCACTGGCCCGGATCAGGGGAATCCAACCGCTGATTCGGCGTCATCGCATCGCCAGCCCCGAAACTCCAGACCCGATTGCAGGTGACGCGATGGCCAGCCTGAACAATGTCGGCGCGTCCGCGCTGAATGCCAATGCACGATCCATCGGTGAGCGGATCGTGACGCCATCGAAGCCCGCAGGCGCCCGCGCCATCGCGCCGCGCCTCGGAACCTCGGACTCCGGCTCCCCCACGGCTCGCACCGACCGAACGGATTCCGTTCGGCTCTCGCCAGAAGCCCTGGCCGCGAACGCCGCCACCAGCGATGAAGGCATCGCCCCCGACCGGCTCGCACTGATTCAGGACATCCGATCGCAACTCGCAGACGATGCGTATCTGAGCGATGAAAAGCTCGACATCGCGCTCGACCGACTCATCGATGATGCGCTCGGGCTCGCCTGATCATCGCTTCTGCCAGCTGATCAAGACGACGATCGGTTGATGCCCGGCACAACGCGGTTCTCTCCTCTTCAGCCTCCCGCGACCCGCGGGAGGCTGTTGCTTGCGCGCTGCGTCTGTGAGCCGCACGCACGAGCCGCACCGGCCGGGCTCCGTTCAGCCGGAGTCCCGCTCTCCGCTTTCCGGAGCGCGGCGGCGTTCCAGTTCCGCCTGCCACCGCTCGGCGGCGGCATCGTGCCCGTCACCGGGCTCCGCCTCGTGCCACGATTGGTAGAGCGTGATCGCGAGCGATACCGACCGCAGCGCATGCTCCGAGTCGGGCCCCATCGTCGCATCGAACACCTTGATGGCGTCGAGCACCTTCGGCTCGGCCTCGGCGAAGCGCTCCCGATCGCGGAGCGACGCGGCGTACGAGCGGAGCACGATCCCGGCGATCCAGTGCTGCTGGGCCGAGGCCCGGCGCGCGATCGACGCCGCCTCTCCCAGGATGGCGAACTCCTCCTCCGCGTTCCCGAGTTCGAGGTGCGTCGCCGAGAGGTTGTACATCGATCCGAGGGACATGTAGTGCTCATCTCCGAGCGTGCGCCGCGTCGACTCGGTGATCTCACGAAGGTACGGCATCGCCTCCTGACGCCGATCGGTGTCCGAGAGCAGGCGGGCAAGGTTGTTTTTGGCGAGGATCGTGCTCACATGATCGGGTCCGAGCAGACGCTCAGACCGCTCGATCGCTTCGCGGGAGATGGCCTCCGACTCGTCGTACTTCTGGTTCGCGAAGAGGATGTTCCCGAGATTGCGCAGCGACACGATTGTTTCCGGGTGGTCGTCGCCGTGGATCGTTCGGAACCCCGCGAGAGCCTCGCGCTCGAGCGCTTCCGACTCGTCGAGCCGCTGCAGCGCGCTGAGCACGCCGGCGAGATTCGACTTGGCCGTCAGGGTGTGCGGGTCATCGGGCCCGTGCAGCGCCTCGCGCAGCACGACCGATTCCCGGTGGTAGCGCTCGGCCTCCTCGTACCTCCCGTAGTCCTCCATCAGCACGCCCATGTTGTTCAGCGACACGAGCGTGTCGGGGTGACGATCGCCGAGCACGCGGCGGCGCGATTCCAGCGCCTCCTGGTAGACCGGCTCGGCCTCGGACAGACGGCCCTGCGCGCGGAGCAGCATGCCGTAGTGCGTCAGCGACAGCAGCGTCGCGGGATGATCCTCGCCGAGCACCCGGCGGCGGCCTTCGAGCGCTTCGAGCTCGAAACGCTCGGCCTCTTCCAGCCGTCCCAGGCGCTGCAGCAGCACCCCGTAGTGCCCGATCGAGCTGAGCGTCTCGGGGTGCTCATCGCCCAGATGCTCGCGCCGGAGCGCCAGGCTTCGCTCCTGCGGCCCGATCGCGAGTTCCAGCAGCCCGAGCTCACGCATGATCACCGCGGCGCTCTGCAGCAGGAGCGCACGGACCAGCGGCTGGTCCGCGAATTGATCATCGATGGTCGAGATGGTGTCCTCGAACAGGTTCTCGCTCAGCACACCCATCGCCACGCTCGTGAAGTTCACCCCCATCAGCGCCGATCGCACCGCCTCGCGGTCAGCATCCGCAACCGCACCCAGCAGATCGCGGCGCAGCCGGATGCCCATCGTCTGCGGGTTGATCTTCTGGAGCTGCAGCGCCTGGAAGTCCGCGAGCTGCTGGAGCTCATCGGCCCGTCGCTGGGCCCGCGCCTCGGCCTCCACCGCTCGCTCGGCCTGCTCGCGCGCGGCTCGCGCGCTCGCCTCGGCCAGCTCGCGCTGCTCGGACTCGCCCTGTGCCGCCGCATCGGCACGCTTCTTCTCGTCGATCGCCCGGAGCATCCCCGCGGTGGTCCCGATCACGCCGAGCACCAGCAGCAGCGCGATCAGCCCGCCGGCCAACACGCCGGTGCGGTTGCGCTTGACGAACTTGCCCAGTCGATACCGGGCGCTGGGCGGACCCGCGGTGACGGGCTGGTCGGACAGGTGCCGATCGATGTCCGCGGCCAGCGCGTTGGCCGTTTCGTACCTGCGGCGCCGGTCCTTCTCCAGGCACTTCATCACGATCCAGTCGAGATCGCCACGGACCAGCGCGCCGATCCGGCGGATCTCCAAGGGGTCTCCGGGAGCCCCCGTCGTCCCCGAGGCGTGCTTCGAGAGCATCGAGAGCCGCGTGCTCGGACGCGCCGGCTCCACCTCGCGGATGATCCGCATCATCTCGGCGAAGCCCTTGGAGAGCAGCTCGTCGGGCGCGAACGGGGTCGTCCCGGTCAGCAATTCGTACAGCAGCACACCGAGCGAGTAGATGTCGCTCCGAGTGTCGACATCGAGCCCCGAGAGCTCGGCCTGCTCCGGGCTCATGTACGCCGGCGTGCCGATGATCTGCCGGTGCTCGGTAAAGAGCGTCCGCTGGGTCAGCTCGCTGTTCGTCGCCTTGGCGATGCCGAAGTCGATGACCTTGGGCACGGGCACGCCGTCGTGCATAGTCACGAGCACATTGCTCGGCTTGATGTCGCGGTGGATGATCCCCTTCTGATGCGCGTGCTGGATCGCCTGGCACACCCGCACGAACAGCTCGAGCCGGGTCCGCGTGTCCACGCCGTGCTTCGTGCAGTACTCCAGCAGCGGGACGCCCCGCACCAGCTCCATCACAAAGTAGGGGCGTCCCGTCTCCGTCGAGCCGCCGTCCAGCACGCGGGCGATGTTGGGGTGGTCCATCATCGCCAGGGCCTGCCGCTCGGCCTCGAACCGTGCGACCACCTGCTTCGTGTCCATCCCCAGCTTGATCACCTTCAGCGCTACGCGCCGGCGGACCGGCTCGCGCTGCTCGGCCATCCACACGCTCCCGAACCCGCCCTCGCCGATCAACTCCAGCAGCTTGTACCGACCGATCAGGTCGCCCGACCGTTCGATGCCCGGGACGCGCCCCACGGGGCGGTCCTGCAGTATCGTTGCGTTCTGATCGCCCGCCGGGCGGTCGGCGGTATTCAGGAATCCGCCCGCCGCGGCGTCCGCGTCCAGCAGGGCTCGCACCCTCGCCAGCATCGCCGGATCGTCGCGACAGGCGGACTCGAGAAACCGCGAACGCTCGGTGGGATCGGCGATCGCGCGGGCTTCGTGGAAGATCGTCTCGGCGTTCCGGTCCATCGCGTCTCTCCCGTCGCGCCCCGAAACGCGCGCGACTCAGGTGATCGTCAGTTCCTCGCGGAGCTGGCGGCTCGCCACCTTCCGCACCATCAGCGCGTTCGTGCGGTCCTTGTTGCACGAGGTCGCGAACCGCAGCACGGTATCACCCATCGCCACCTCATCGCCCCCCCGAAGCACGCGCTCGCCCTGGCACTCTTCGCCGTTGATGAGCACGCCGTTGAGCGCTCGCGCCGGCGAGAGGACATGTTCCTCGCCCTCGCACCGGATCAGGGCGTGCTTCCGGCTCACCTTCGGATCGCACAACTGGATGTCCCGGGCGGGATCGCGGCCGATCGAAAGCGTGCGGTGTCCGAGCACGAAATGCCGACCCGTGCTCGCTCCATTGATGATCGTCAGGCTTGCCATGGTGACCTCCTTGTGTCGTGGCTGGTCTGGGATTGATGTTCGGCTGATCGTTCGGATCCTGGAAGGAACCCGATCCGCTCCATCACCCCATGCGTCAAGACCGCGTCCGACACCCCACCCATGGCACAAAACTTCGAGAATGCGGGTGGCGCACCCGCCTGCGAGGCACCAGAGGTTGCCTCCGGTCGATGGGACACGCTCCTGCACCGCGCCCGATCGGCCGGACTAGGGGGATTCACCCGGGCCCCTCCGAAGGTCCGGCGTCCTTCGTTTCCGAGAGCGCGTGGTAGAGCCAGGCCCGCGCGTACGCCCAGTATCGATCGCCCGTGGACTGCGAAATCCCCATCACCTCCGCCGCCTCGCGGAGGGTGAGCCCGCCGAAGAAACGCAGCTTGACCAGCATCGCCTTCTCGCGGTCCTCGAGTTCAAGGCGCGACAGCGCCTCGTCAAGGTCCGCGAGTTCCGCTGGCGGCTCCTCGAGAGTCAGCATCTCGGGATCCAGCGCCAGACGCCTGGCATCGCCGCCGCGCTTGGCGGCCCGACGGGCCCGGGCCCGATCGATCAGGATGCGGCGCATCGCCTCGGCCGCGGCCGCAAAGAAGTGGCCCCGTCCATCCCACGCCGCCTCGGCCCGCTCGCCCGAGGATCCGACCAGGCGGAGGTAGGCCTCGTGCACCAACGCAGTCGCCTGGAGCGTCTGGCCGGGGCGCTCACGGCGCAGCCTGTCCGATGCGAGGACGCGCAGCTCCGAATACACCAGCTCCAGCAGCTTCGCGGCCGCCGCGCGATCGCCGTCTTGCGCGCTCCGCGCCAGCAGCGTCACCTGCGCGCTCAATTCGCCGCGCGCTCCGACCCCTTCGCCGCCGCTCGATCCCGCGTTCTCCGGAGCGCCTCGGCCTTGCTCATCCATCGCTCGATCCTTCGTCCGGCATCCCGCCGACATCCACTCAGGAAACCGCCCCGCGCGCCATCGATCAGCGAGCCGGATCCACTGGCGCCAGGAACCCGATCTCTCCCAGCCGATCGCGGGCCACAAGCACGTACGGCTGGCTGGGTGGCGGCGTGATCGCCAGGCGGAATCCCACATCGGCGAACGCCCGCTCGATGCCCGCGTTGTCGGGACTCAGCGGGATCGGCTGGTCAACTCCCGGGCCGAAGTCGCCCACGCCGGACAGCGCCGATCCTCCAACGACCCCGTATCCGCCGCCTCCGAGATCCACGACCTCGGCGACATTGCCGTACCCGTGCGCGAGCCGACCACCCGGGGCCCCACCAACCTCGACCGGCACGAACAACGACGAGCCATCGTCGATCTGGCTCCAGAACTGCGCGCGCCCGTCGGCCTCGGCGTCGACGACGAATGCGCTCTGCCGGAGCGTCTGGCGTCCGGGCGAACGCTTGATGCGGAAGCTGCTCAGGAACCTCCCATCCCCGGCGTTCCTGAATCGATCCCATTCGCCCAGCACCGCCAGCCGCCACAACCGATCGCGCATGTTCAGACCCGGCAGCGCGGCATCGAACTCACCGGCGGCCTGACGCCATTCCTCAATCTTCGGGACTCGCACCGGCGATGGATCGCCGAACATCGCGAGCAGATCGATCATCAATCGCGGCGCGATCATCTGCACCGGCGTGCGATCGGTGGGAGGCGTTACCCCGGGCAGCAGGCTGTCGCGCCCGACGGCGCTCTTGAAGTTGGTATCGCGGTTCCTGAGCGTGAACCAGCCTCCGCTGCTGAGCTCGGCGTCGAACTGCTCGCCGCCCTGGATCCACCTGGTCTCGACGGAGTGCGGGATGAGCCTTCCGGCGTTGCGGTCCATGGTCCACCCCACCGCGGCCGGCTCGGTCGAGTTGGCCTCATCGGCCCGCTCGAGCGTCTCGATCGCGGCCGCCTTCCGGGCTCCGGGCATGGAGTCGAGCAGCGCGTTCATGTCGCCGATCGCCAGCTCCTCGCGCGCGATATAGGCGGTGGGGTACCCGCCGCCACCATCCGTCCGCACGCCGAGGAACCTCCGCGCGCCGATTCCCGGGACCTCCACATCGATGTTCCTGAAATCGTCACCGCTCCGGGCGCTCCATCCTCGCGGCAGCGCGCCCGCCTGCTCGAAGTCCGGGGGCAGCGCCTTCAGCTCATCGGGCAGCCGCACGATCGCGCTGAGCCAATCGTCGAGCCCTGTGTCCTCGCTTCGCACGACCTCCGATCGGAGGGCCGCGGCGCGCTGGGCAAGCTCATCGATGACGCCGCGGGCGCCGACCTCATCATCGATGTCCAGCGCCGACAGCCGAACCATCGCGTTCCACAGCGCCCAGTTCGCCCGGACCCGCACCGCAAGCACCGAAGCCTCGCCGGCCTCCGACCACGCCCGGTCGCTCTGCTCGCCCGGGCCCAGTGGGAGCCCGAGGAAGGCGAACGAACGGCGCAGCGCCAGCGCCGGGTCGGTGGTGAACTCGGCCAGCGTCGACCAGTCCTCGGCGCCAAGACGGTCGTTGGCGTATCCGATGGCGATCTCCCGCCAGTTCAGCTCGAGCTGCCCGGACAGCTCATCCAGTTCCGGATTCTGCTGGCGCGGCGCCTCACGATCGAACACCCGCGCCATCGTCTCGGCGACCTTCGCGTGCTCGATCAGCATGTCGGGGGTCTCGGGGATCAGCGGCTCCGGCGGCGGACACTTGCGCACTCGCGCGACCCAAACGAACGCCACCTCGAACCCGCGGCGCAGCTCCCGGTCGTCCGTGACCGGAACGACGCCTTCCGGCAGCACCGACGACACGATCGCCTGGATCACCTCGCGCTCGGTCGGCTCGGCTTCGCAGATCCACTCTTCGAACCGGAGCAACCGCTGCACCGCGGCGTCGATCCCGAGCCAGTCGGCGTCGTACGCGCTGGCGATCCGGACCGAGGGCTTCGTGGGATCCGATCGATGTGCCTCGCCCGCGATTCCCTGCAGCCGCGCGTGGCGTTCGCGCATCGCCAGGAACCCATCGACATCGACCCAGAGCCATAGGTCCAGGTCCTGACGAAGCTCCTCGTTCAGGGCCGCAGCGTTGGAAACGACCTCGCCCACCATCTCCGGCGTGGCCAGTGGCAATCCGTCCGCGAGCCGGCTCCCGCTGGCCGGATCGGAGAACATCCATGTGCCCAGCGGCGCGGTCCACCCGCCGTCGGGCGAGGAGCCATCGGCAAAGAACGCGTGCCGAAGGCTCGCGGCATACACCCGCTCGGCGCGATCACGCCAAGATGCTTCATACGCGTCATCGGCCGATCGCTCGTGCTCGCGGAGCGCGCCGACCAACTCCTCGAGACGCCGCTCGAAGATGGTGGCGTTGGCACACTTCTCACGCGGGTGGTTCGGCGTGGGCGATGCGCTGGCCAAGAGTTCGGGCCGCTCACCGCCGGATCGGATCACCTCGCGCACGAGCTCAGCGACTTCTGGCGAGAGCCCATCGACCTCACCGGCGTACCTCGACTCCAGCGGTTCGAGGACCCGCTGCCGGATGAAGCCGGCCATGAGCGGGAAGCAAGGATCGACCTCCCGCACCGCCAGTTCCAACTGGCCGCGCAGATCGGCGTAGTTCGCCACGACGAACAGGTGCCGCTGCGCCGTTCCCCAGTGCGCGAAATCTGGATCGGACTCTGGAGCGCTCAGCACCGCGGACGCGTCTTCGTTCAGCCATTCATAACGGAGATCGTCCGGCGCTGCGGCCTTGACGAGGTTGTCGGCCCACTCACGCGTCGCCTCGATCGACGGCGCGATCACCGCCGAGGGATCTGCCAGGAATCGGTCGGTGCCGAGCAGGGTTCGCCACGCTTCGGGGCGCCACTCGCTCACGGGCCCGACCTGTTCCAAGCCGGATGCGCCATCGAGCGTGCTGCGCCACAGCGACGCATCCCCGTAGACCCATGCCAGTTCATTGGCCGCCGACTGGGAACTCAGGGACTCGACCAGCCCCGCGCCTACTCCCCGAACGGCCGCGACGCGATCGAATCGCTCGCTCCGATCGATCGATGCATCCCATCGATCTTTCGCAGGCCCCTCTTTCGCTCGCTCATCGAGCAGCGAACGCAGATCACCCGACAGCGCCTGATCGAAATCCCGCGCCAGCGAGCAAGCGATCAGTTCCAGGGGCTCGTTCGCCGCGTCCCGGTAGGCGGGCACCACGAAACGCTCGGCGAACGACGGATCCCGCAGGCGCTCGATGAGAGCCAGCGACTCATTGACAGGGTTCCCCGAGCGGCCCATCGCGGCTTCGAGCGATCCGCCAACCTGCTGGTGCGCCCGCGCCGAATCGAACAGACGCACGAGATCGGGCGCGGACAGGTCCGGCAAACCAGGGTCCTGCGCGATTCGGGCCTTCTCGTCATCGGGCTCGGCCCCGTCGCTCCCGAGCGCCTCCGGCGATGGGCCGGCATCGCCTACGGCGTGCGAATCACCCTCCGCGGGCGGCGCGTCGCTCCCATTCGGCGTCGTCCCATCGGCACCATCCAGCCCGCGGGGTGCGGGCTCGCGCGCCGCCAGCAGTTCGAACAGTCGTCCGTCGAGCTCATCGATGTTCGCCTGCAGGAGGCGGGCCGACTCAGACGGGCCGCAGGCCGTCAGCCCTTCGCCGATCCGCTCGATGCGCGCTCTCTCGCCCTCAACAAAGACCTTGGCCCGAGCCGCGGCGGCGTCGAGTTCCTCCGCGACCGCCACGATCGCACCGAAGAGCACCCGAGCATCGCCGGACTCTTCATTCTCATCCACCAGCAGCACCGCGCCGGCCACATCATCCCATACCAGCAGCGGCTGATCGAAGCTGGTCAATTCGTTGAGGGCGTTTAGAAGCCGCTCGCTCCGGTCGTTGGTCAGGCGTCCAACCTGGATCGCCCGCTCGGTCATGGCCAGCCGCTCGATCACCTCCTGGAGCGCGCGGTCCGCATCGAACTCGGCATCGCTCGCCGTGCCAAGCCCCTCGACGCCCACACCGAGCACCACGGCCGAAAACTCCGATCGCCGCTCGTACGCGCCGCCCGAGGAATCGCGCGCGCTGAGGATCCGGCGGAACTGCACCGGGTACCGCGCCAGCGCCTCCCCGGCCTGCTCCCGGCTCGCGGTGGGAGGCGGCTCCGGGCCGAAGACCACCCACCCGACCATGCCGAGCAGCACCGCCAGCAGCGACGCCGCCACGACCGACACCGATCGGCGGTTCACCGCGCCCTCTTTGAAGCGCAGCGCCTCGGCGAGCGTTTCCGGCGTCGGCAGGTCCTCGCCGCCATCAAAGAGCAGATCGTGGCACAGCGCCCGCGCCCGAGCGCCGCCGATCGAGCCGAACACCCGCGTCCACGCTCGATCCGCCGGAATCTCCACGCCGCGGAGCGAGTCCGCGCCCCGCCCGGTCACCACCGCCAGCAGCCAGCCCCCAAGTGCCCGGCGATCCGACTGCGCTGATCGCGATTCATCCGCGATTGCGGGGAGCGGGTCCGTCAGCGCGATCCGCTCGCCCAGCGCGCCCTGCCCGTTCCCGCCGCCCTCGCCACGCTCGCGGTCGATGAGAATATTCGTCAGGGTCGCGTGCCCGTGCGGCCTCCCGGTCGACTCGCGGAACCCCGCCAGCGCGCCGCGCACCCGCTCGACCGCCCCCAGCACCTCGTCGGCGCCGAACCGGCATTCGTGTCCCAGGAGCATCCGCGCGTTGTCGTCGTACCGCCGATAGACCACCCACGCGCCGGCATCGCCGCCCGAGGCCTCGCCCAGATCCACGACGCGGACCAGGCCGGGCACGCCCTCGGCATCGCGCAGCAGCCGCGCCGAAGCGAGCAGATCCTCCCCGGCGTGCTCGAAGAGGTCCTCGGCCGGGAGGCCATCCGTCTCCACGACCTTCGCGACCAGCCGCTCGCCCGCATCGTCGATGGCGTAGATCGACACGAACCCGAGGCGATGCAGCCGCTCACCGTTCGTCGCAAACCTGCCCAGTCGCATTGATCAACTCCGTCGCGGGGTTCGAACTCGCCCGCCCGGGACGCCGGTCCGCGGTTCCCGGTCGAGGGAGGCTCTGTCTCTGCAGCGTGGGCATGCGGCACGAAAGATGCATCATACGACCCGGGCCCCGCCCACGCCCTCCGTTCGCGGGCCGGGAGGCCCATCCGCGGGGCGCTGGACCGTGACGCCCCGGGCGCACCGCGATACCGTCACCCAAATGCCCCGACGAGTCCTCCACGACGAATACTTCAATAAGGCCAAGGCAGAGGGATACCTCGCCCGCTCGGCCTACAAGCTCCAGCAGATCAATGAGGCGCGGCGCATCATCAAGCCGGGCGACCGGATCCTCGACCTCGGATGCGCGCCCGGCGCGTGGCTCCAGGTCGCCGCGGAGATCACCGGGCCGAAGGGCGTCGTGGTCGGCATCGACCTGCAGCAGTGCCGCCACCCGTTCGCGTCCAACATCCACCACCTCGTCGCCGACATCTACAAGGTCGACCCCGACGACCTGACCCGCCTCGCGGGAGGACTGTTCGATGTCGTTGTCTCGGACATGGCGCCCAACACCTCCGGGCACGGCGATGCCGAGCGCTCGGCCGCGCTGTGCCAGCGGGTGCTGGATTTGCTCCCGAGCCTGCTCAAGCCCGGCGGGCACTCCGCGATGAAGATCCTCGAGGGCGGCGGGCACCTGGAGACCCTGTCGATGGCCAGGGCCCTGTTCGCGGAATGCAAGGGGTTCAAGCCCAAGGCATCACGAGCGGTCTCTTCGGAGATCTACATCGTCGGCAAGGGGTACGCCCCGCCACCGGCGCGGGGCTGACCACGCCCCATCACAGCAAGGTGCCGCGCAGCAGCAGCGTGCAGTAGCCGAGGTAGATCGCGACCCCGGACACATCCATCAGCGTCGCGACCAGCGGGCTGGAACTCGTCGCCGGATCGAGCCGCAGCCGCTGGAGCACGAGCGGGAGCGTGGACCCGACGATCGTCGCCCAGACCACGATGGTCAGCACCGCCATCGCGATCGTGCCCCCCACGATCCACGGATACTCCGTCGCCGCCACGCCCATCGCGTGCAGCAGCCAGACCACGCCGATGCCCATCCCGCCGAGGATCAACCCCATCGGCAGCCCGCTGCGGATCTCGTGCAGCACCACCCGTCCCCAGTCGCGCAGCTCCACCTCGCCCAGCGCGATCGCGCGGACCAGCAGCGTCGAGGTCTGCGAGCCCGTGTTCCCGCCGAGCGAGATGATCATCGGCACGAACAACGAGAGCACCACCGCCCGCGTGAGCTGGTCCTCGAACGCCCCCATCACCGTGATCGTGAGCACCTGCATCACGAACAGCGCCGCCAGCCACGGCCCGCGCTTGCGGATCATCTCCCCCGCCCCGGTCTCCAGGTACGCGTGATCCAGCGCCGCCAGGCCGCCCAGCTTCTGGATGTCCTCCGTCGCCTCTTCTTCCTGGACATCCTGCACGTCGTCGAAGGTCACGATCCCCACGAGGATCCCCCGCGAGTCGATCACCGGGAGCACCGTGCGGTCGTATCGCGCCAGCAGCCGCACCGCTTCCTCGCGGTCGTCGGTCGCGCTCAGCGCGACATACTTCGAATCCATCAGGTCCGCGATCGGCGTCTCGAGCGGCGCGAGCAAGAGCTGGCGGATGAATAGGTCGTCGATCAGCCGGCCGTCGGCATCGACCACATACACCCAGTGCAGGGTCTCGGCGTCCCGCCCCCACCGGCGGATGTGCGCCAGGGCGCGCTCCACCGTCCAGTCCGGCTTCACCCGCACATAGTCGGGCGTCATCAGACGCCCGATCTGCTCCGAGTCGTACCCGAGAATCGCCTGCGTCTGCCGCTTCGTCTCCGGCTTGAGGTTCAGCAGGATGCGGCCGGAGACCTCGGCCGGCAGCTCATCGAGCAGCCGCGCCCGGTCGTCCGGGTCCATGTCCTCGACCAGCCGCGTGGCCCGCCCCTCGCCGAACGCCTCGATGAGCTCCTCCTGCCGCTCCGAGGCCAGGTACGCGAACACCTCGCTCGCATCGTCGCGCGGCAGGATCCGGAAGGCGATCGCCGCCTCGCCCGGTTCGAGTTCCTCCAGGAGTTCCGCCACATCCGCGTGCGGAAGCCCGCGCAGCATCTCGCGCAGGTCGCGCCACTTCTGAGCCGCGAGGAGCTCGCGCGCCTCCGGCTCCAGAAGCTGAACGGTCGGGCTAAGCATCCGCACAGTCTACGCGATGCGCGTCCGGAATCGGAATCCCGGAGGCGTGCGACCCGACTTCCCCTGGGCATTCACCGGTCCGCACACTCAGGATTCCGAACACAACAACCCGGGACAGTTCGAGCGCCATTCCGTATTCCCCCGATGCCCGACCCATCATCGGTCGGTGCGATCGCCCCCGACCGGGCGAGCACCGGCATCCGAGTCGCGCCGCGTGCGAACCCGACGCCCGGAACCAGCGCCCGGACGATCGCTCCGCCTGCCGGTTCATGGCATCCGCGCGATCGCCTGACCCAGGCGCTCGAAGTGTCCGCGATTCCAGCACGCCACATTCCAACCCACCAATGGAGAGAACCATGCAAGGCACCAACCGACTGTCGATCGCCATCCTCGCCGGGCTCGCGGCGTCCTCGTTCGCGCCGTTCGCGAGCGCTGGGCAGCAGCAGACGACCACGCTCACCGGGATCGACGACTTCGCGATGTCCACCGTCTTCCGACCACTCTTCCCATCATTCCCGGATCGTGCGGCGATCATCGAACAGGCCCGCTGGCAGGTCAACGGCGACCAGACCGGCTCGTTCGGGACCCTGGGCATCTTCACCGTGTTCGACATCGATGGCGCAGCGCTCAGGCCCGCCGCGGGCGCCGCCTCCATCGACTCGATCACTTTCGACATCTTCCCCGCGGTGAACATGGACACCGGGAGCGGCGGCATCGCCGGCGAAGGCGGGAACCTGAGCATCTACTTCACCACCTCCGACGCCGATGTGCTCGACCCCGACGGCGGCATCGTGTTCGACAATGGCGGCGGCACCGACCCCACCGGGCTCGGCGATCAGTTCGAGAACCTCACCAACATCTCCTCTGAGAACCAGTCCGGCGGCATCTACGACATCACCCGCGAGGCCGACCTCTTGCTCGTCGCCGAAACCATCCTCGACCGGATCAATAACTCGCAGAACATCCGATTCATCTTCGCCAGCCAGACGCCCGGATTCAGCGCCAACTTCGGAACCGGCAACGAGGATCAGTCCCCATCGTTCGATTTCTTCGGGCAGCCGCCGACGGTGACCTTCGGCATCACGCCGGTGCCAGCGCCGAGCGCTGCGGGACTCGCGGCGATTGCCGCGTTGGGCGCTGCGCGTCGGCGCCGATCGTGAGACGCGCGAATCCGCTTCCCTCACATCCCCAGAGCCGGAACACGCCGCCGAACCCCCTCACGCTCCCGACGAGCGATGAGGGGGCACGGTCGCGCGCATCGCTCGGATCTTCCATCGCATCTCACGCGCCGGGCCCGCGCCCGGCTCGATCGCTTTCTTTGGGGCGCCCTCCGCTCAGGCTGATGGCCACCATGATCGCCAGCAGCAGAAGCACCCCCAGCAGCAGCCCGCCCGCGTTGGAGAGCAGCGCTTCGATCGACTCGGCGACGAACCCGGGATCGGTTGGATTGAGCGTCTGTGTCATCCCGTTCGCTCCAAACCGCGCTTCCAGCACCGACGGGTTCATCCTGCCTTGGCGGCCTCCGCGCGACGGCGCTGGAGTTCCGCATTGACGAATGGGTCAAGGTCGCCGTCGAGGACCCCCTGCACATTCCGCTCCTCGTACCCCGTCCGCGTGTCCTTGATCCGGTTGTCGTAGAACACATACGAGCGGATCTGCGTGCCCCAGCCGCGGTCGACCGCGCCGCCGGACGCCTCGGCGATCTCTTTCGCGCGGCGCTCTTCCTCGAGCGCCTCGAGCTTGGCCTGCAAGAGCCGCAGCGCCTGCGAGCGGTTCTGGCCCTGCTCCTTGTGCGTCGATGAGACCACCATGATCCCCGTCGGCTTGTGCACCAGCCGGATCGCCGACGCGACCTTGTTCACATTCTGCCCGCCCGGACCCGCCGAGCGCGCGTACGCCGTGATCTCCAGGTCCTTGTCCGGGATGGTCACGGCCGTCTCTTCGAACTCCGGCGTCACATCGACCGTCGCGAACGAGGTCTGGCGCTTCCCCTGCGCGTTGAACGGCGACACCCGCGCCAGGCGGTGCGTCCCGCGCTCGCACTTGATGTACCCGAACGCGTGGGGGCCCTTCACATGCAGCGTCGCGGAGTCGATCCCGACCTCGGTCCCGTGGGACAACTCGATCTCCTCGACCTTCCACTCCGGGTGGTACTTCTCGAACCACATCGTGTACATCCGCAGCAGGATCTCGCACCAGTCATTCGCCTCGGTGCCGCCATCGCCGGCGGAGATCGTCACATAGCAGTTCCGGTGGTCGTGCTTCCCGGACAGCAGCGTGAGCAGTTCCACCCGCCCCATCTGCTGCTCGACCTCGTGCAGGGCCTCATCGGCCTCCTCAAGCAGATCCCGGTCGCCCGCCTCCTTCGACATCTCGTACGCCAGCTTCGCCTCCTCGAACGACTCCTGCGCGTTCTTCAGAGGATCGACCTGCGCCTTGATCTGCTTCATGCGCGACAACAGCTTCTGCGCCTCCTCGGGGCGATCCCAGAAGTCCGGCGCGTTCATCGCACGATCGATCTCGGAAAGTTCCGCGAGCCGAGCGTCGTAGTTAAAGAGAGTCGCGGATCGTCAAAATCCGCGCCGACAGATCGTTGATGATGGGCTGGTGCGACTCGTAATGCATCGCCGGACTCTACCCCCCCGCACCACCCGCGAAAAGCCGCACCCCCGGACCGACCGCCCCGTCGACGCACGCGGATCCACATCTCCGGCCCTCCGGCATCCCCCATGTCCCTGATCGCTCCCCGGGCCGCCGGCCCCCCCCGCGTTGGACGCCTCCCCATCCCCGGGCTATCGTCCCGGCCCGCCGGTTCACCGGCGACGGGCGCGTACCCAAGTGGCCAAAGGGGACAGACTGTAAATCTGTTGGCGTATGCCTTCGAAGGTTCGAATCCTTCCGCGCCCACTTTCCGATTCACGACCGCCCCGTCCGCCGCCCCAAGCGACCATGGCGATCGCTTGCACGGTGCGAGAACCGCACTTCCTCCACTCCCTCCTACACTCGCCCCATGAGCCGTCGCGTTTACATCACCGGCCTTGGGGCCGTCACGCCCTTCGGCTACGGCTTCGAGCCGCTCTGGAAGGGGCTCCTCGCCGGCGAGTCCCGCCTCGCGCCCATCACCGCCTTCGACGCGACGGCCTTTCCCGCGACCATCGCCGGCGAGGCGCGCGACTTCCAGATCAAGGACCATGTCCCCAAGTCCTACCGCAAGGCGGTCAAGGTGATGGCCCGTGACATCGAACTGGCCGTCGGCGCCGCCAAGGCCGCCGTCGAATCCGCGGGGCTCACTACCGCCGGCACGAACCCCGACGCGGACCCGACCTACCCCCCCGAGCGCACCGGGTGCAACATCGGCGCCGGGCTCATCGCCACCGACATCAACGAGTTAACCGCGGCGTTCGTCACGGCCCTCGACGAGCACGGCCGCTTCTCGTACGAGCGCTGGGGCGGCATGGAGACCACCACCTCACCCACCGGCGACGCGGCCGAGCACGACAGCCCCGCAGCCGGACCGGCGCCGGGCGATGGCGGCATCAACAACCTCACGCCCCTCTGGCTGCTCAAGTACCTGCCCAACATGCTCGCCTGCCATGTCACCATCATCCACCAGGCGCGCGGACCGTCCAACACCATCACCTGCGCCGAAGCCTCGGGGCTCCTCTCGATCGCGGAATCCGTCCGCGTCATCGAGCGCGGCGATGCCGACCTGTGCTACGCCGGGGGCGCGGAGTCGAAGATCGAGCCCATGGGCGTGCTCCGGTGGACGCTCCTTTCCAGGCTCGCCAACACCCGCTCGCTGAGCGATCCCGTCAATCAAGCCCGCACCGTCGTCCGCCCATACGACCCGGATGCGCCCGGCGCTGTGCTCGGCGAGGGCGGCGGGATTGTCACGCTCGAAGCCGCCGAGACCGCCGAGGCCCGCGGCGCCACGCTCCTGGCCGAGGTCATCGGTGTCGGCGCCGGCATGTCGCCCGAATCACCCGACGCCGGCGTCCGCGCGCAGGGGCTCATCGCCGCGATCCGTGCGGCCCTCCGCAATGCCCGGCTCACGCCGGACGACATCGACCTGATCGTCCCGCACGCCGCCGGGATCCCCGATTCGGACGCCGAGGAGGCCGCCGCGTTCAACGCCCTGTTCGCCGGGCGTTTGGCGACCATTCCAATCGTTCCCATCACGCCCGCCACGGGCGACATGACCGCGGGGCACGCCGGCGTCCTCGCCTGCGTCGCCGCGAAAATCCTCGTTTCCGGGCAGCTCCCGGCACGCATCCACCATGGCACGCCCATCCCAGGGCTCCTGGTGGGCCCGGCACCGGCCGGCCAGACCGATGCGAAGGTCGCCCTCGTGTGCACCAACGCCGTCGGAGGCCAGAACGCCGCCCTGATCCTCCGCGCCGTCCGCTGATCCCGCTGGTACACTCAGGGCCCGTGATTCCGAGCGCCCCGCCCACGGGTCGCGCCCGGGCTTCCGACGACTCGCGACCTCACCAACCACCCCGCACCAAGACAACCAACACACCGCGCGAGCGAGCGCTCAACACCGCCAACGCCGACCTACAGCAGCAACAACCACACGACCACGCCCGTGATCACACCCCACCGCACAACCAGCACCGACACACCCCGCTCCGGCCGGCATCTCGCCCTCGCCCGGCCAAGCGAGTGACCCATCTGAGTCGTCCCACATCCCTCGAACGACAGTTCTCGATCCCAACCCATCCCCACCCCTCTCCTAAGGAGCACCCGTGGCTCATCCCCACCACAACCGCCGCCGACCACCACAAAGCCGCCCCACGCTCAGGAACGACGAACTCGATCCGACCCTCTCTGAGATCTCATCGCGCGTGATCGGATGCGCCATCGAGGTCCACAAGCAGATCGGCCCCGGGTTCGGGCTCGAGGTCTACGAGAACGCCATGGCCATCGCCCTCAAGGAGGCCGGCGTCAAGTTCAAGAAGGGGCACATCTTCCCCGTCAAGTTCAACGAGGAGTCCGTCGGCGAAGTCCGCGTGTCCTTCTTCGTCGACGACCGCTTCATCGTCCAGATCATCAACGAGAACCGCGAGATCGATGGGCTCGACCGCACCATCCTGCGGTCCATTCTCCGCGTCGCGGGGCTCGGGCTCGCCGTCGGGCTCTCGTTCGCGCTCGGACGCATGAAGAACGGCGGCCTCGTCCGCGTGCTCAACCCCGACAAGCTCGACGAGATCCGCGCCGCCGATGCGCCGCGCCACGACGACCACGATGATGAGTACGACGACGAGTACGAGGATGAGTACGACGACGAATACGAGGACGAGTACGACGACGAGGATTGATCGGGCCGCCGCCGCGCCGTCCGGAAATCGCTCGCGCTCCCGGCGCCCCCCATCGCAGCATCCACGCCCGGCCCCCGCTCTCGCGGGGGCCTTTCGCATCCCGGATCGACCCCTCCACTCCCCCGCCCGCCCCTACCATCACCGGCCATGCCCCACCTCCCACCAGAACAGCGCGTCGTCATCACCGGCACGGGCTGGACCACTCCGCTGGGTAACTCCGTCGACTCGGTGTGGGCCAAGCTCATCGCGGGCGTCTCGGCCATCGGGCCCATCACCCGGTTCCCGGCCGCGCGATTCTCCACCAACTTCGCAGCCGAGGTCCCGCCATTCGAACTCGAGCACTTCATCGCCGAGCACGAGCCGCACGCCGATGCGCACCTGAACGCGCGGTACGCCCTCGCGGCCGCAACGCACGCGTGGAAGCAGTCCGGGCTCGGCGACATCTCGCGAGCCGGGCAGCGCAACGCCGGGTATCCATCGCTCGACCCCGAGAGGGTCGGTATCTATCTCGGCGCCGGTGAGGGCGTGTTCGACTTCGAGAACTACACCGCCTCCAACATCGCCGCGTGGAACCCCGAGCGTGGGCGCGTCGATGACGATGCGTGGTGGGAGCACGCCTCGAAGGCGCTGACCGCCACCTCCGAGCTCCAGCAGGAGCCGAACATGGTCCTGCGGCATCTGGCCACCGCGCTTGGCGCTCGCGGGCCCGCTTACAACTCACTCACCGCCTGCGCCGCGTCCACGCAGGCCGTCGGAGAAGCGCTCGAACTCATCCGACGCGGCGATGCCGATGTGATGATCGCCGGCGGCGCCCACACCATGATCCACCCGCTGGGCGTGACCGGCTTCATCCGGCTCACCGCGCTGTCCGGGAGGCGCGACGATCCCGCCACCGCGTCGCGACCGTTCGATCGCACGCGTGACGGCTTCGTCATGGGCGAGGGCGCTGGCATCGTCATCATCGAACGCCTCAGCCACGCGCTCGCACGCGGCGCCACGCCGCTGGCCGAACTCGTCGGGTACGGCTCATCCGCGGATGCCTACCGCATCACCGATATCCAGCCGGAGGGCAAGGGTGCCCAGGCCGCGATGCGCGAGGCCCTTGACGACGCCGGCATCGACCCCCACGCCACAGATGCGCAGGGGCGCCCGCTCATCCACTACATCTCCGCCCACGGCACCGGCACCAAGGAGAACGACTCCATCGAGACCAAGGCCGTCAAGGCGGTGTTCGGCGAGCACGCGCCAAACATCCCAATGTCTTCCATCAAGTCCATGATGGGGCACCTGATCGCCGCCGCCGGGAGCGTCGAACTCATCACCTGCGTGCAGGCCATCCGCACCGGCTTCCTCCCGCCGACTCTCAACCTCAACACCCCGGACCCGGATCTCGACCTCGACTATGTCCCCAACGCCGCCAGAGACCTCCGAGAGCGCGGCGGCGTGCACACCGCCCTGTCCAACAACTTCGGATTCGGCGGGCAGAACGACACCCTCGTGGTCGCGCGGTACACACCCTGATCCGATCCATCGGAGCCGCGATGCGGCGCAGCAAGCCCGCGCCCGTATCATCCAAGAGCGGGCCAGTTCGGGATCCCGCCCCCACGGTCCCCCTCCGGGTAACAACGCGAGGTCAACTCCATGCGCCGAATCTGCAAGTCCCTCCGCACGCCGCTGCTCGCCATCGCCGCCGCCATCGCGCCAGCCATCACGCTCACGGCCTGCCAGACCAACCCCGCCACCGGGCGCACATACCTCGCGCTCATGGACCGGCAGCAGTCCATCGAGGTCGGAAACTCGGCCGCGCCCGAACTCACAGAGGGATATGGCGGGGCGATCAGCGACGCCACGATCAACAACTATGTCCGCGATGTCGGCATGTCCATGACCAAGCACACCGAGGCCGACTATCCAACACTGCCCTGGGAGTTCACGGTCCTTGACTCCGATGTCATCAACGCGTTCGCTCTGCCCGGCGGAAAGGTCTTCATCTCACGCGCACTGCTCGAGGAGATGAACACCGAAGCCCAGATGGCCGGCGTCATCGGGCACGAGATCGGACATGTCACGGCCGAGCATGTCAACGAGCGCGTCACACGCCAGATGGGCATCCAGATCGGAGTCGTCGCCGTCTCGGCCATCCTCTCAAGCCAGTCCGAGAGCGAACTCATCCAGTACGCGGTCCCCGCCCTCGCCACCGGGGCCGGCGTCTTCGCCCTCAAGTTCGATCGCGAACAGGAACTCGAGTCCGATCGGCTCGGCGTCCGGTACATGACCCGTGCCGGGTACAACCCAAAGGGCCAGCTTGAGGTCATGCAGATCCTCGGGCGGGCCGCCGAGGGCGCCGAGCGCCCGCCCGAATGGCAATCGACCCACCCCCACGCCGACACCCGGATCGACGCCCTCCAGCACCTGCTCAAGACGGAGTACGCGTTCACGCAGAACAACCCCGAGTTCGTGGAGAACTCCCAGAGATTCGAACAGCTCATGCTCGCGCGCCTCCGGCAACTCCCGCCCCCGAAGGCCTCGCGTGCCCGCACCGCGCTCATGCCAGCCCTCGCCGAGGGCCAGGCCCTCCCGCCCGAGGTCGAACTGCTTCTCAACGCCCAGTGGTGCGGCGTGTGCCGGTCCGAACTCGCGGCGCTCAGAGCCGATCAAACCAACACCCCATAACCATCAGGCGCCCGCCCGACTCTCACTCCTGGTCTTGAACCCGAAACCGGAGAGCTCGAAAAACACAACGCCGCGGCACCGGAAGTGCCGCGGCGTTGGAGGAGAGAGAAAGATTCGCACCAGCCGCCCGCCTCCCGGAAACGCCGCACTGCGTTCCGAGAAGCGTCATGTGTGTGGGCTGCACCAACTCATACGGCACAATCTGAACCCGAGTTCACTCCTCGAATCCCGACCACCGCAAGATCTGAACGGCGAAATCGCCCTCGTCCGAAAATATCAGCCCTAATTTCAGCCCTTGCGCTTGTTCGTGCCGTCCACGGTCGCGTCCAGCGCATCCCCACGCGTGAAGTTCCCCAGGACCGTGATGTCGGTCGGCCCGTCGTCTTCATCCTCGGTCAGCAGCGCATCGAGTTCGGCCCCGATCCGTTTGGTCAAAGAATCGAACTTCAGCACGATCGGGCCGAGATGCACTTCCATCCCCGGGGTGATCGTCGCTTCGTTGATCGGCGACCCCTTGATCTTCACGCCGTGCGTCGAACCCAGGTCGCGGATGATCCACTCCCGGGCTTCGTCCAGCGGCACCAACTCCGCGTGGTGCCGCGAGATCGACGGCACGGGAATCCGGATGTCGCACTCCTTCGATCGGCCGATCCGCACCGGACGCGAGCCGGACAATTCCAGCCGCTTCAGCACCGAGCCGTCGCTCGTTTGAATCGAGACTTCAAACATCGGCCGACTCCTTTCCGGAGCGGAGCGCCGGGCGGCATCGCCCGCGCACTCTTCAATCCTACCTGACAAACCGCGGCGGGGCGCACGGAATCTCCGTCCACAACACGACTTACGGCCCGTACGCCCCCCTCGAATCCCGGAGGTGACGCCGCCAAGCGTCCTTCCGCCCCGCGTCTCGCCGATTCCGCACTCGGTCTGACCGGCACCATGCAGAATCCCCGGATTCCCCTATCGGCGGCGTCGCCTGCCCAGCCCGGAGCTTTCCAGCACCTCCGACACCACTTCCGCAGGACTCAGCCCGGTGGATGCCGCCTGCCAACTCATCAGCAGACGGTGCTCCAGCACGCCCCCCGCCAGTCGCGCCACATGTTCGACCGTCGGCGTCGGCTCGCCCTCCAGAGCCGCCAGCACCCGGGCCGCCAGCGCCCACGCTTGCCCCGCACGAGGCCCGGCCCCCCACGCGACTCCCTCCCGCACCGCTGCCGGAGCCGAGGGATCCTCCGGCCTCGTACACCGCACCGCGTCGACGATCGCCTCAGTCACATGTCCCGAGAGCGGGATCGCGCCGATCGCCCAGCGCAGACGCACCAGTTCCTCGGCGCTGAGCAGGGCGCCCGCGCCGCTCCCCCCACCGCCATCGCCCTCCTTCGACATCGACAGGCGAGCGCTCAGCCGCTCGCCCTCCCCGACAATCGCCAACTCATCTTCACGCGGCGGATACCCCAGGCGAACGCCAACAAGAAACCTGTCCAGCTGAGCCTCCGGCAGCGGATATGTCCCCTCCTGCTCGATTGGGTTCCGCGTCGCGATCACGACGAACGGCCTCGGGAGCCGATGCGTGCGACCGCCGGCAGTGACCTGTCGCTCGCCCATCGCCTCGAGCAGGGCCGCCTGCGTCTTCGGCGGAGTCCGATTCAACTCGTCGGCCAGCAGCACGCTCGTGAACACCGGCCCCGGCACGAACCGCAGCGAACGCGCCCCCGTCGCGGGATCCACATCGAGCACCTCGCCCCCCACCACATCGCTGGGCATCAGGTCCGGAGTGAACTGCACCCGCCTGCTCTCCAGCCCCAGTAGCCGCGTGAGCTCCCGCACCAGCAGCGTCTTCGCGAGCCCCGGCACGCCCTCCACCAGCGCGTGCCCCTCCGCGAGCACCGCGATGAGCAGCGTCTGCACCGCCTCGCTCTGCCCGATGATCGACTCCCCCAGCGCCCGCGTGATCCGCTCGCCCAGATCAGGCAGGCGATCGAGGAGCGCCACGGCGTCCGCCGTCTCTCGCTCCACCGCCGCGCTTGCGTCCGGTTCGCCCATGCACCCATTGTTGCACACAGAGCGCGTCGGCGTGGCGAGGCCCTCACCCTCCCGGGCCGATGCCCCGCACATCGGGAGCCCCGACCCAGCCCTCCGGCGCGAACCAGACCATTCGCCGACCGAAGTCCAACGCCATCGCTCGTTGCCTCAGCGCATCCATGCCCAGCACGGACTCCACGCCCAACTGCGCCACGCTCGACACCGCGGGGTCGTGCATCGTCGCGACCTGCCGGATGGGCAGCGACAGCCCGCCGATGTTCACCGCGTACGGCCCCGACTTCGTCTCCACCGTCCGCACCACGGTCCCGGCATTCATCGGCTCACCTCGCTCCCGGCCGGGCAACCGTTGGAACAACTCGTGCGGCACGAAGCTGATCGTCGCTCCCGTGTCGACCAAGGCAAGGAGGGAGGTCTCGTGCCCGTCGATCCGGCACGCCACCCACACCGCGGTGCCGGCGACGGCCATCGGCACGCCGTGCCAGCCCTCGAAGCCGGGGCGCGCGCCGCCTCGTGGCACGAGCCAGATCCGCCGGGACTCCCAGTCGAACACCGCGACATCAAACAGCGCGAAGAAGTCGTTCGAGAGATCGCCCCGTGCGTCCGCCGGGGTCTTGTTGATGTTCACAGTCGCGAGCGCCGCCTCCATCCGCACATCGCCCAGGACCATCCGCTCGATGAGCGCGCGGCTCCCGATCGACCGCCCGCCCGCGGTCATCCCCACGCCCAGCTCCGCGGGCCCCATCACGGGCAGCCCCGCCGAGAGCGCGATCGCCCCGGTGAGGCTCACCGGCGTCCGGCCCGAATCGCCGGCGGCGACGATGCCGGTGTCGACATCCAGGCGGATGCGCTCCCACCGCCCTTCGGGTGCCGCGAGCCAGCCGCTGACCAGCGGGTGCTCGCCATCCGATCGTCCCACCCCCCGCCACTCGAACGGCACGCTCGGGAGCGGCGCTCCATCGGACGCCTCGCTGTCGATCCAGCCCACGCCATCGCGATGGAATCGCTCGAACGCCGCCGCATCGTCGGCGCGAAACGAGAACTCGGGTGCGGTCCGGAACCATCGCACGCCTGCGGGCTCATGATGCCCGGCGCACCCGCCAATCACGCCGGCGGCGCACAGAGCGATCGCACCGCACACCGCGCGAGCGCAACTCTCACGAGCCTCTGGACGCATCGCGACGCCTCCGAATCGTTCCGCTCGCTACGGGCGGTCCGCGAGCCGCGCCCGCAGCAGGTGGTCGCACACATCGCGGACCGCGCCCCGCCCGCCGGGTCGCGGTGTGACGAATCGCGCCACTTCGAGCACGACCGGCTCCGCGTCCGCGGGCGCGATCGCGGCGCCCACCAGGCCAAGCGCTCCCAGGTCGTTCACATCGTTTCCAACAAACGCCACCCGCGCCAGCGGCACGCCGAGCTCCGATGCGATCGACGCGATCGCATCCGCCTTGTTGGACTCGTTCTGGCGGCACGCCACCCCCAGCGTCCGGCACCGCGCCGACACCACCGGGTTCTTCTGCTTCGAGAGCACGACCACAGGCAGGCCGTCGGCCAGCACCATCTGGATCCCCATCCCGTCCGAACGGTTGCACGCAACCAGCTCGCTCCCATCCTGATGCTGGAAGACGCGGTTGTCCGTCATCACGCCGTCAAAGTCCAGCACCAGCGCACCGCATTCCGCGGCGTCCGTCCACCGTTCGAGCGGCGCTGGCGAGGGTCCGCTCCCGCCGCGCTGCCCGGACGCGATCGCGTCCCGCCGGGTCCGGCGCAGATACTCGCGCAGTGCGCGAAGGTCTGGATGATCAGGATTGGGCGTCGGCACCAGCGGCGCCGATGGACCTCGATCGTTCATGCGGCCAGCCCTCGCGTCTCTCAAGGGCGCGCCACCACCGAAGCGCCCGGAGCACAGGCTAGCGGCGAACATCGGTCGGCACCCGCCCCGCCGCGCGTCCCCTCCCTCGCACGCCCGGTGACCGCGCCCCGCCGGATCCCGACCCGGCGATCCAGCTCAGGCCGCATCCTCATCCCGCTCGCCGCCAGAACTCGACGCGCTGCCGTTCGCCCGGGCGCCCGTCGGGCGGTCCTGGCTCAGCGAGCCCGCAATCTGCTCGAGGCGCGCCACGACTTCCATCATGTTCGCCGGGCGGGCCGCGGCGTCCACTTCGACGCAGTGGAGAATCAGGTCGCTCAGCGCATCGGGCACCCGCGAGTTCAGCTCGCACGGCGCGGTCGGCTTCTCGATGAAGCGGTCCTCCCGCGCGCCGGTCAGCGACTGCGTCCCGGTGGACATCGCCGTGGGGATGTGCCGCTGCGTCAGGCACCAGTACATCGTGGCGCCGAAGTTGTAGATGTCCGTCTTCGGAGTGATCGCGCGGAGGTGCGCCTGCTCGGGCGCGATGTAGTCCGGCGTGCCCTGGATCCGTTCCTTGACGGTCCCGATCGGGCACGCCTGGCCGAAATCAATGATCTTCACATCGCCGCGCTCGTTGACGACGATGTTGTTCGGCTTCATATCCGCGTGCACGAAACCGCACGAATGCATGTGCGCCAGCGCCACCGCCGCCTCGCGGAAAATGTGCAGCGCCTGCTCGAAAGTTGAGGGTGGGTTCCGCTCCAGCGACACCCCGTCGACATACTCCATCAGCAGGAACACTTCCTTGACCGTCAGCAGCTTCGCGCGCCCCTTAATCACGCGCTCGATGTGACGGATCGCCGGGTGCCGGATGCGCTGCGACACCTCGTACTCGGCCTCGGCCTGATCGAGGAACCGCTGGTCCTTCGGTGAGTGTTTCTCCACATGCTTGAGCGCCCAGATCCGCTTCGACTTGCTGTCCTGCACCAGGTAGATCACCGAAGCCGCACCGCGACCGACCTCGGCAAGCACCGAATAGCCGGCCAGCTTCGTTCCGGGTTTGGCGGGCGTGTAGTGCTTCACTTCGGCTCTTGCCTTGTCTTCCGAACGGCTCTGGGGGTGCTGCGGCGCATGGATCGGGGTCGGTCGGTCTCGCCCCGGACTCAACCGGGCAATCGGATTCGGGGCCTGTTCGAGACCATCCGCCAGCGCCATCATTGGCCGAGTCGCCGGAGAATTGTCACCCACGGGAGTGGATCGGACGCGAAAGGCAAGCGATTCGTTCATGGTCTGGAGCCCGATCGACGCGCCCGCCGGTGATCACACCACCGGACAAACCCGTCGAAATGCGGAATTCGGGGATTCAGGACGCCCGTTCCCGTGGGCACCAGCGTCAGGGGGTCTCATCGACCACCCAACCAGGGCCCCTGAGCACAAAGCGCCCGATCCCGATCCATCCGCACCGGCACGATCCGACCGAATGGAGTATCCCTTCCCGCTGGTATGTTTGCAAGTCCTTTGGAATACGGGATTTGCGGTGCCCGGTTCCAGTGGTTCGCCTCCCCGCACACCATCCGACGCGGCAACAACATCCCGCGGGCGTCAAATCCCCGGCCCTCGATCCCGCCCGCCCCCGCTGTCTCGATCCGATCAAAATCCAATCAAATGGTTGGGCGCTGGGACCGACATCGCCACGATCAGGGTCGATCGCGCCGACCAGCGCACGCCGGACACAAATCACCACCGGACCGATGCCTGAGCAAAATCCAAATGGAATGAAAGATCCCCACCCCAGCGTGAGATCGCCGGGCTCACCGCGACCAGGTCGCTAGCCGCTCGTACAGCGCAGACTCGGGGAACAGGCGGCCGGGGCTCGTCGTCGGCGCGATCGCCCGATGCAGCACCACGGCCTCGCGCCGAATCTCAAGCCGCTCGTGCAGAATGTCCAGCAGCGCGGTCAGCGAGCGGAGCTGCGCCTCCGTGAACGCGTGGCGCTCGCCATCACCCACCAGACAGATACCGATCGTCACCCGGTTGTATCGCTCAGAGTCAGTCCCGCTGACATGGGCTCCCGGGAGCTGCTCCACCCACCGGTATCCGACCTGGATCTCGCCATCGCCCGCGCCGCCGCCGTTTCCGATCACGAAGTGATACCCCAAGCCCTGCAGCCCGAGCGCCTCGTGCTCGCTCGAAATCGTGCTTGCCGAGCCGCGACGGTCGCCCGAATGGTGGATCACGATTCCCGAGAAGTCGTACTCCCGCCCCTCTTCGATGACATCAAAGACCGCTTCCACACCCCGCTGCTGCGCGGCACTGGCCGCGGGAAGCGGCGTCGCCACGCGGCGCCCGTTGTCCGTCGCAAGCAGGAGCCCGCCGACCGCCGTCATCGCCACGACAAGCGCGAGCCACACGATCTGGCGGCGACCCAGCGCCTGCCCTCTCACGACCGCCGGGTTGTCAGCACTGCTCGGTTCGAACATGGCCCGCTTTGTCTCGAACAAGACCGGTCAGAGAGAATCGCCGCAACACGCAAGCATGACATGAATCGGGTGATGATGTCGGATTGGTTCAATCGATCCAAGAATTTCCGGGGGATCAATCACACACATCGGGCATCCGCGCCCTCCCCCTTCGCAGAAACGCCCGCCCCGGTTCGTCCGCGAACGCCTTCTGGACCGGTTGCGCCGGGCCCGAGACGCCGCCGACACCGGTCCTCTCGGACCCGCCCATCCTGCCCCATCGCACGCCTGGCGCAAAACCTCCGTTTCATTGATCCACCAGCAGCCGCCCGCGGAGGTTCGGCGTCCGCACACCCCACTCGTCCGTCACAAACTGAGGTTCGAGCGCATCCCGAGACCGAAGGTACGCATCAAACTGCGTGCGAGACTCCCTCGGCGAAAGCAACGGCTTGGAACACCCCGTCATCGCAACGCCACCCAGACACAGCATCGCGCCACACACCACGCCTCCCAATCGCGCGGACCGTGCCAACCCTCCGAAGCATGGCATATCTGGTGCACACCGCCCACCGCACCACCCCATTGAGTGGTTCGAATCGAGCCGGGTCCGAACGGATCGCCTGAGAAAGCACATCGCGAAACGATCATACCACCCCGCCCCGCGCCCGCTCAGCGCGCCGCAGGCGTATCCGACGGGAGCCGGCGCTCGTGCACCCGCTCGACCACCTCGGTCGCCACATGGCGCTGGCCCGTGATCACATCCTCGAGCACCACCGTGATCGCGACCCGCCCGAGCGCCGCCGAACGCCGCCCGGGGCTCACCGGGACCCGCACCGCGTAGTGCGTGCCCAGCGGAGACGAGCGGTACGCCTCGCGGAGTTCCTCGGGCGAGAGCGTCACAGACCCCAGCGCCTCGGGCATCTCCGTCCCGCCCGCCACGCCAAGGCGCACCGCCTCCACCGTCAGCGTCCCCGCGACCTGAACAAACCGCTGACGACCATCCAGCGGACGAACGAAGACCTCCACGGCGTCGACCACCGAAGGGTCGAACTCGGCCACCGGCCCGGACAGCCGCCCGATCACCAACCCGGACACCGCCGGCATCGCCCGCACCACCGCCGACGCCGCATCCCCCTCGGTCGCCGCCAGCTTGGACAGCGCCAGTTCGCGCTGCGCGCGGGCCTCGTTCCGCTCGGCCGACAGCCGCGCCACCTCAGATTCGAGCTGCGCCACCTGGCGCCGCAGCGCATCATTCTCGTTGTCGAAGTTCTTGGCGCGGGCGCTGCACCCCGACCCGCCCACGACCGCCGCCAACCCGGCGCACCCGAGCCAGAGCGCCAGCGCCCGCCGCCGGCGCACCATCGAGATTCCACACCCGGTCCGTGAACGCTCCATGCCGGGATTGTTGGACTCCCGCCGCGCCCGGGCGCACCCCGCCCGCGCACGCCGTCCAGAAGCAAGACAATCGCGCCCGATCACCGATGATTGGGGACGATGCAACGCGCTGTGCAAGTCCTCGTGCTCGCGGGTGGGGTCGACACCGAACGCGCCGTCTCGCTCCGCAGCGCCGCGGCCCTTGTCCACGCGCTCAACCAACACCCGGACTACCACGCCACCTTGCAGACCGTCGATCAGGTCACGCCCGAATCCCTGGGCGGGCTCGGCGGCGATGTCATCTGGCCGATGCTCCACGGCCCGGTCGGCGAGGGCGGCCCGGTCCAGGATGCGCTCGTCGCCGACGGGCGCCCGTTCGTCGGCTCCGGGCCCTGGGCCGCGCGCCGGGCGATGGACAAGCTCGCGAGCAAGATCGAAGCCGCAGCCCTCGGGTTCGAAACGCCCCCGGCCTGCATACTCCGCACCGACGACGCCGTGCCCCCGCTCCCGTTCCCGCTCGTGATCAAGCCGGTGGCCGAAGGATCCACCATCGGGCTGCATATCTGCCGCGACGAGTCGCAATGGTCGGCGGCCCGCGCCAATGCCCTGGCAACCGGGCGCGTCTGCATGGTTGAACAGATGGTCGCGGGGCGCGAGATGACCATCCCGCTCATCGTTGAGGAAGGGGGCTCCGACCCGACGCCCCTGGCGGCGCTCCCGTCGATCGAGATCGTCCCCGCCGAGGGGCTCTACGACTACCAGGCCAAGTACGAGCGGAACGACACCCGCTATCTCATCGCAACCCAGCACCCCGACCCGGAGCGCGACCGGTCGCTCGCGCACGCCACCCAGCGGAGCATCGCCCTCTGCCGGTGGCTCGGGATCCGGCACCTCGCCCGCGTCGATGTCATCCTCGACTCGAATCACACGCCCTGGTTCCTCGAGGTCAATACCATGCCGGGATTCACAGACCACTCCCTGCTCCCCATGGCCGCGGCGGCCGCGGGGATCGACATGACCGCCCTGGGCGCGAGAATCCTGCGATCAGCGCTCCAGAACCACTGAAACCCGCCGGGCCCGTCCGGCGCTGCGCGAGCGAGAGGAAACACCCCCGATGGCACGGAAGTCAAAGGGCAAGCCGGCCCGCGGCGGCAACGCGCGGCGCACACCAGCGCCCAAGCGAACCCAGCGCGCCGCACGGGCGCGAGGCTCCGACCAATCCGCCGGGATCGGTGCGTCGCTCGCCGGCGCCTCCGGCGCCGCCGCAAGCGGTTTCGCCACGCTCATCGCCCTCCCGTTCAGATCACGCAGGTCCACCGAGTGGGCCATCACCACCCTGCTCATCGGCGCGCTGGTCTGCGGGTGGATCCTCGCCAAGCCGAGGCTCCTCGACCGCGTCGCGGGCACCCACGCCGACCCCATCGCGGTCCACATCGATGTCCCCGCCGATCCCAACAACCCGGGGAACATCGCGCCGGCGATCCCCGGGCGCATCGTCGAATGGCTCACCAACCTCGTCAACGAACGCGCGACGAATCACGCGTTCCACACCGATGACCTCGAGAACGCACGCCAGGCCATCCTCTCGACCGGCTGGCTCAAGAACGACCTCACGCTCCAGCGCCAGCCAAAGGGCGTGATCCATGTCCGGGGCACCTGGCGCAGGCCGGCCGCGATCGTCCACGACGCCCAGGACCGGTACCTCGTGGCCAACGACTCGGCACCGCTCATGCTCCCGACGGGTTTCCCGATCCCGAACACGGCCTACATCATCCACAACCCCACCATGCCCCCGCCCCGACGCGAGGCCCCGCCCGACCATTCCTGGCGGGTGCAGATCGCCTACGGCGAGCCGTGGCCGGGCGAAGATGTCAAGGCCGCCATCGAACTCCTCGGGATCCTGGATCGCAGCCCCGTCCGGGCTCAGGTCATGGGCATCGACCTCGCCGCCTTCCCCGCCGATGGACACCTGACGATCATCACCGACTCGAACTCGCGCATCGTCTGGGGGTCGCCGTCCAACCCCGACGGCACCGCGCCCCCGGGCGAACAGCCCATCACCGAACGACTCAGAAGGCTTGAGTCGTTCCTCAGCACGCACCGGCGCATCGACGCGGGGCACGACCACCTGCTCATCTACACCCCCACCGTCATGACCCCGCCCACCGGGCCGCGGACCGCCCGCCCGTGAACCAGCCGGATCCACCTCCGCGCGAACCCGCCAACGCAGCGGGGAAGCAGAGCGGGTTCCGCATCGGCCCGTTTGTGTGGGTTCCCGAACTCGCCTCCACCGGCGAGAACGATCCGTGGAAGCACCGCAAGGGCGAGCCGCGCATCTTCACACTTTTCTGGTCGGCGTATCTCCTGCTCGCGGCCTTCGCCACGCTCCTGAGCACTCAGGCCCCCGGGATGCCGCGCGTCGGTCAATTCAACTGGGGCGCGCGATCGCTGCTCGTGCTCATCGCTATCGGGATCATCGTCCTCTGGCCCGCACTGCGCCTCAGCCAGTCCCCGCCGCCGCGCCCTGCCCGATCGCTCATCGCGGACTGGATCGTCGTCATGCTCCCCGTCGGCGCGATGCTCCTCCCGCTCCCGCTCATGACGGGATGGTCCTTCGTCGTCGCCGCCGGGCTCGCGCTCATGCTCGCATCCTGGACCGTCGCGGGCGGCGCGATCATCTGGGCGGGATGGCGCGCACGAACCAATGCGGCCCGGGGCGTCGGGACGCTGCTCGGCATCTCACTCGCCGCCCTCGCGCCCGCGCTGCACTGGTTCCTCGCATGGCTCGGGTACGCCCAGGTGCCCTGGTGGATCGGCATGTGCTCGCCAACCTCCGCCGTTTTCGCGCTCACCGAATCGCCCAGCGGGCTCGCGGTGGAGATGACCGCCCCGGAGTGGCTCGCTTCGCTCGCCCCGCTCGCGCTGGGCGGCGCGATCATCGCCATCGCCGGGCTCCAGCGCGCCGAGTCCACCGACGCGCACGTCCGCCCCGCGTGATGCCGCCAGTTCGGCCCCGTGGGAGGCGGGCGAGCGCGAATGCCGCCGCAGGCCCGAGAATCCCGTGCCCCCACGCCCGCTCCGCTCGCCGACGTTGTTCCAGCGCCCGCCCATTCCTATCATCGGTTCCTGACGGGCGACCCAGCCCACCCACGACGCAGCCGCCCAGCGGCCGCGTGTTTTTTTCACGCCTCACTCATCGGCGCTCTCGCTGCGGCGACCCGACAGCAACCGATCGGACACACTCACATGGACTTCATCACGCCCGCCGAGAAAGCCGCCATCGAAGCGAAGCTCAAGGAAGCGCACCGCCGCCGCCCGGAGATCGTCGACCGCATCGCCGAGGCCCGGGCCCTGGGCGACCTGAAGGAGAACGCCGAGTACCACGCCGCCCGCGAGGACCAGGGCTTGAACGAGGCCGAGATCCGCCGGCTCGAGGAGCGCCTCGCCTCCGCCAAGGTCATCGAACAAGGCGCTGTCCCCGATGATGTGATCTTCGTCGGCGCCACCTTCAAACTGAAGGACCTCCGCGACGACGAGGTCGAGACCTACCGGCTCGTCGGCGAGTCCAGCGGCAACCACGACGACGACATTATTGAGATCACCACCGACTCCCCTATGGGCGAATCGATGGTCAAGGCCCGCGTCGGGGACGTGATCAAGGTCGACGCCCCGCGCGGCATCCTCCGATTCGAGGTCGTTGAG
Source organism: Phycisphaerales bacterium (assembly GCA_052168315.1). Classification (GTDB taxonomy): domain Bacteria; phylum Planctomycetota; class Phycisphaerae; order Phycisphaerales; family UBA1924; genus JBQLZO01. Next base: position 175,825 of record JBQLZO010000025.1, read on the forward strand.
ATCCTCCACTGACCCCGCAGTTCCCAGGACCCGATCGCGCGCTCGGCACAACCGACCCGATCGGTCGGGTGCGGACGCGGCGGAGCGCTGGCGGGCGGGGCGACGGACTTGTCGCGGGGTCAGACCTGCAGGACTTCGTCGGACTTGTGCTTGACCATCTCGTCGATCTTGTTCTCGCGGGCCTTCAGCGCTTCCTGGATCTCATCCTTCAGAGTCTTCAGCTCATCCTCGGAGATGTGCGCATCCTTGTCCTTCGACAACTGGTCGACGTGCTTGTTCGCATCCCGCCGGACATTCCGCACGGCGACCTTGGCCTCCTCGCCCATCTTCTTCACCTGCGCGACGAGCTGCTTCCGCCGATCGCCGGACAGCGGAGGGATCTTGCACCGGATGATCTTCCCATCCATCTGCGGGTTGAGCCCCAGGTCCGCGGCCTCGATCGCCTTGCGGATCTCCGACGCAGCGCCCGGATCGAACGGCTGGATCACGATCGTGTCCGGCTCCGGCGTCGACATCGCCGCCAGCGACTTCAGATCCGTCGCGCTCCCGTAGTAATCCACCTTCACGAACTCGACCAGCGCCGTGGAGGCACGCCCGGTGCGGATCCCACGCAGCTCGCTCTTCAGATAGTCCACGCCCTTGTCCATGGACTGTTCGGCATCTTTCAGAATCGAATCGGGTGTCATCACGAGCCTCCGGGTCCTTGGCGCCGCTCCGAGCGCAGCGCCCTCGGTCTCACCGGCGGCCGCCCGCCGGTGTGCGATGCCCGATCATAGTAAAGAACGCCCCCTCCGGCCCCACGCCTCACCCCAGCGCCGTCGCCCCGGAGTCCACAACCGTCCCGACGGGCTCGCCGCGCACTACCCGGGCGATGTTCCCGGCGGCGTGGTAGTCGAACACGACGATCGGCAAGTCGTGCTCCTGGCACATCGCGAACGCCGTCGCGTCCATCACTCCAAGACGATCACGCATCGCATCGCCGTAGTTCAGCCGCGCGTACCGACGGGCACCTGGATCCTTCGCCGGATCGGCCGTGTACACGCCATCGACCTTCGTCGCCTTCAGCACCGCATCGCACCCCAGTTCCACCGCGCGCAGCGCCGCCGTCGTGTCCGTCGAAAAGAACGGATTCCCCACACCACCGCCGAAGACCACCACCGTGCCCGAGTCGAACATCTCGCGGGCGCGCCGCGGTTCGTGCACAGGCACATACCTGTGGAAACCCACCGCCGAAACCGCCTCGGCGGCGATCCCCCCATGGCGCAGCGCCGCGGCGATCGCCAGCGCGTTGATCACGGTCCCGAGCATCCCCATCACATCCGCCTCCGCCCGATCGATCATCCCCGCCCGCGCCAGCGGAGCGCCGCGTACCAGATTCCCGCCGCCCGTGACGATCGCCAGTCGCCCGCCGGCCTCCAGCGCGCCCCGCACCTCCTCCACCAGGCGACCCAGCCGATCGGGGTCGATCCCGTTCCCAGCCCCCCCATGCGACAACGCTTCGCCGGTCACTTTCAGCAGCAATCGACCGAATGCGCGTCCCGGGGGTTCGTTCGGCATCTATTCAGGACCTCCTGGCTCGCTCCGGTGGATTCGACGAATCTCCCGCACCCACGCGGGCGTATCGCTCCCGCCGCCTCCGCGCCCCGGAACCGGAGGGCAATTCCACCGCACTCCGGGGCGTTCGTCAATCGACCGATTCTCGCCCGCCAAACTCACGGAACCCGTCGGATCCCCCCGGTGTCCCACTTCGCACCGGGTCTGGACTCGCATCGCATACCCTCCGCGTGCGCCCGCATCCGATCCGATGCGGCACGCCCCCCGAAGCGCCTCCCCTTTCTCCCCAATCCGAGCGCGACACCCGCCCCGCCCACGACGAACCACGCGCATGACCACACCCCAGGCCACCCCCAACCGCCCCGCACAGGCCCAGCCCCGCATGGCGTCCACCGGCGCTCACGCCAATCCCCCGCCGACGCCCGCTCCCGCCCAGGGCCGGCGCTGGAGCCGGACCGTCGCTTGGTTTGGCATCGCCTTCTCCATCTCCGTCCATCTCGGGCTGCTCATCATCGCCGCCACGATGCTCACGCCCGCGCACGGCACCGGCGGCGCGGGAGACACCGGCGAGGTCCCGCTCGCGCTCATGGCCTCGTCGGAGCTCACCTCCCTCGAACAACAGCAGCCGACCGATTCCCTCGTCCTCGAATCGCTCGACATGCCCGAGCAGTTCTTCGAACTCTCGGCGATGGAAGCCACCGCGCCCGGCATGCCCATCGGCGACCTCGCGATGGACCAGTCCATCGACTTCGGCGGCGCCTCTTCCATCGACTTCTCGTCAGGCGCCGCAGTACCCGCCGCGGGAACCGCCGGCACCTCCTTCTTCGGCGTCGAGGTCCGCGGAAGCCGGATCGCCTACATCGTCGATGTCTCCGGATCCATGGTCTCCGAGGGACGCCTCGACGAGCTCCAGCGGCAGCTCATCGCATCCATCAACGAACTCCCGGAGCACGGCCACTTCGTGATCGTCTCCTTCCAGTCCGTCGCACGATCGCTCATGGGGCGCGAGTGGACCCCCGCCACCCGCGCCAACAAGGAAGCGGCGGCAGCGGAGATCAACAACCTCATCGCCGCCGGGGGAACCGTGCCCGGGCCCGCCTTCGCAGGGATCTTCGAGCTCAGCCCGCGCCCCGACGCCGTCTACTTCATGACCGATGGCGAGTTCGAGCAGTACGCCCCGGCTCTTGTTTCCGACATCGAGACATGGAACCGCCAGGCCCGCCGCCCGTCACCGATCTACTGCATCACATTCGGGACCGATGTCGCCCGCGTCGTCATGGAGCGCATCGCCGATCGCTCAGGCGGCAGCTACACCCATGTGGAGTCAGTGCCATGATCCGCACGGACGCCGCCGAATCACGCCCGACCGACCGGCCCCGCGCCACGCCGATCGCCATCGCCGCCGCGATCCTGTTCCAAGCCCCGTTCTCAAGCGCCGACCTGCTCCTCCGCGATGGAAGGACCATCACGCTCCCCATTGAGGTCGTGTCCATCGAGGGCGTCACCGTCCGATCCGACGCGGGCACCCGGAGTTTCGGCTGGCATGAGATCAGGGCAGTCGATGGCCCACGATCCGGCGATGCCGAACTGTTCATGCCCCTGGCCGACAGCGCCTGGAGGGCCGGCATCCGCCTCCGTCGTGGAGATCTCGACCTCGCCGCGCCGCTCTACGAGCAGCTCTTCGATCAGCTCCGCGCCCACGAAGGCCCGACCGCACTGCACGCGGCCGAGGGCACGCTCCACACACGCCTCGCCGCGCGAAACCTCGCCCTCGCGGTCGAGCCGTGGAGCCGGATCATCTCAATGATCTCCCGTGCCGACCCTTCCGAACAGCGGGCCGCCCCCTCCGAAGCGCTGAGTGCGCTGATCGACCCGCGGCTCTTGCTCTGCCCAGCGCTCCCTCCGTTCTTCACCCCGGAGCAGGCCCGTGCCGTGCTCGACCAACCCGCCATCTCGGGCGCCGTCGCCCGGGACGAAGCCTCCGCTCCCGAATCCCCGGGCGCCTCGCCCACCACAGATCCCGCGCCGCTCATGCTCGCCTGGTACCGGCGCGCCGCGACCGCCGATGCCGATCGAACGCCCGCACCCGTGGCATCCGCGCCCGCGAGCGAGCATCCAGGCGCGAAGTTCCTGGCCGATCTCACCCTCGCCCGCACCAGCCCCGATCCGAAGGAGCGCGCGATCCGACGCGCACGACTCGAGCTCGAACTCGACCCCAACATCGACACCTGGCGCGAGGCGTGGTCCCGTGCCGCCATCGGGCTCTCGCTCATCGAGGATGGCACCGAGGAGAGCCTCATCCTCGGCGCGCTCCAACTGCTTCACATCCCCGCGCGTTTCGAGACCACGCAGCCGCAGCTCGCCGGGCTGGCCCTCGCGCACGCCGCGGATGCGCTCGATCGAGCCGGGCTCGCGCCACAGGCCACAAAACTCCGTCGCGAACTGCGCGCCCGATTCCCGCACCATCCCGCGATCGCCATGCTCCCGATCCACGGGAGCGGACCCGCCACAGGCAGCACCCCGGCGTTCGAATCCCCTCCACCCATCGACGCCAATCCCGGCAACCCGGGCACCACCCTCCCCTGATCGATCATCCGCCGACACGCCCAAGACCAGGAACCAAAGCCGTCACACCCCGACATCCATCACCCTTCCGGCACGCCGCCCGAACCGCGAGACCGTCCCACGCCATGCAACACCTCCCCGCCACGATCGCACTCGCACAGTCCGCCGCCACGCCGCCCGCCGACCCCATGGGCGCGCCGCCCGAATCCCTGCTGGACTTCATACAGGCCGGTGGCACCGTCGGGTACATCATCATCCTGCTCTCGATCGTCGCCACCACCATGGTCGTGGTCCACTTCATCCAGATCCGGCGCGATGCGCTCGCACCGCCCGACGCAGTGGAGGAACTGGACCGAATGCTCCGGCAGCGTCAGGTGGGCCCGGCCCTCGAGTTCTGCCGCGATCCCGCCAACGCCTGCTTCCTCACCCACATCCTCCGCGCCGGGCTCACCCGGTACACCCGCTCGGCCTTCGGCGCACTGGAACTCAAGGCCGCGCTCGAAGAAGCCGGCCAGGAACGCGTCGCGAAGCTCATCAGATCCACCGAGGGGCTCGCGCTCGTCGCCGGCGTCGCGCCCATGCTCGGGCTGCTCGGCACCGTCGTCGGCATCAACGGCGCCTTCGCGACCATCTCCACCGCCGAGGGCTTCTCAAGGCCCGACCGCCTCGCGGGCGACATCTCCCTCGCCCTCGTGACCACCATCATGGGGCTCGTGCTCGCGATCCCGGCCATGTCCGCGGTCACGTTCTTCCGCAACCGCATCGATGCGCTCGCCGCGTCCATCGGATCGACCATCGCCGAACTCTCCATGCACCTCGAACAGGAATCCGGGCTCGGGCCCGCCACGCCCTCCGCACCGCCCGCGCCAGCATCGACCCAGCACCCGGTCCCACAACCCACGACCTGACCGATCGCCCCACGCCCAACGCCCCGCTCCTCTCCGAACGAACACGCCCGTGCGATTCACACCACGAAACAGAGCGCAGACCCCCGCCCCCGACATCACACCGATGATCGATGTCGTGTTCCTGCTCATCATCTTCTTCCTCACCACCTCATCGCTTATCGAACTCACCCGCGCCCCCGTCGACCTCCCGGAGGAACAGGGCCAGCAGACCGCCGAGCCGCAGCGGGCTGGCATCGTCGTCAATGTCATGCGGTCCGGAGAACTCGTCGTCGAGAGCCAGTCGCTCACCCGCGCGCAATTCCTCACCCGCGTCGACGCGGAGATCGCCAGGCTCAACGGCGACGCCTCACGCCTCGACCTGCTCATCCGCGCCGACCGCAGCACCTCGCTCCTGCACATCAACGAACTCGCCGAGCAGCTCATGGCACGCGATGTCCGCTCGTGGCGGCTCGCGACCAGAGTCCCCCCGACCGCCGCCAACCCCTCCGCCCCCGCGAGGCCCTGAACGAACAGACCCCACCACGCCCGTGAACCTCAACCCGGCACATTCCGATTCCAAGCGCGCTCCCATCCGGCTCAACCTGGCCGCGATGATCGATGTCATCTTCCTCCTGCTCATCTTCTTCCTCGTCTCCACGAGCCACTCGCCGCCCGAGTCCGACCTTGCCCCGGCCCTGCAGGCCGAGCGCGTCCAGGCCGGCGCCGCCGCCGACCTCCAGCCCCAGGTTCTTGAAGTCCGCAGGATCGAAGGCACGCCGGCGTTCGTCCTCGGCCAGCGCTTCACCACCAGCCGCGATGAGATCCTCGCGTGGCTCGCCCCCCTCCCGCGCGACGCTGGCATCTTCGTGAAGGCCTCGTCCGAACTCGCCGTCGAGGACGCCGCCGCCGCGCTCCAGATCGTCAGGGACGCCGGGTTCGACCGTGTGACCTATGTCCCCATCCCATGAACTGACCACCCGCACCATGCCCCGACTCCGTTCCAGCACGCCTCCCGCATGGCTCCTCGCCGCGATCGTCGCCGGCGCTGCGCTCGCATGCGCCTCCAACGCCCCCGCGCAGCAGCGCCCATCCGAACAGGCCGACGAAGCGCTCGAGAGCTACCTCGCGCAGCGCGACATGCTCACGCTCCGCATCAGGCTGCTCGAGTCGCAGCTCGAGCGCGCCGACACCGCCGATGTCCGCAACGACCTCGCCCGCAGGCTCGCCGAGGCCTACGCCGAGATGGTCCAACGCGCCGAGTCCACCGAGGAGCGCGCGCGCTGGACCGAGCAGTCCCGATCGCTCATCGATCAGGCCGCCGGACACGAGAGCGATGAGCTGCGTCTCTCGCTCGCCCAGGCCCGGTTCCGATCGCTCGAAGCCGCCGTCCGCGCCTGGCGCCTCCGGATCGCGCCCCCGAAGGACATCGCCGGCACAGACACCCCCGACGCCGAAGAAGAAACCGATCCGCGCGCCTCGACCACGATCCAGCGCGTCGAGGGCGAACTCATCGAACTCACCGCCGAGATGGCCTCCGTCGCCGCACGCGCCGCCGATCGCTCGCGCATGCTCGAACGCCAGCGCAGCCGCGCCGGCGCGGGCGAGCTCATCTTCCTCGAAGAGGAGATCGCGGTCGCCAACCGCCGGCGATCGCTCGCCAGCTACCTCGCCGGATGGGCCGCCTACCACACCGCAGAGATCCAGGCCGAGCGGCAGACCGCGCCCGCGCCCAACGCGCCGCGACCGACCACCGGCGGCTCCGCAGCACAGAAGGCCGAGGACGCACAGGCCCACTTCGCGCCGCTCCTCGGCGAAGATGAGGGCGGCGTCCCCGGGATCGACCGGCTCTCCGATGTCCTGCTCGCCTACGAGCATGTCGCGCGCGCCGCCCTCGGATTCGCGCTCGCAGAGTCCATCCGCGGCATCTACGCCGGCGAACGCATCGACTCCGCCCTCGAATGGATCGACGCCATCGAACAATCGGGCTCGGTCGCCACCGACATCCTCGACCAGCTCCCCACCGCACGCGTAGTCATTCTCGCGCGGGCGCAGCGCTGGGACCAACTCCGCGACCTGCTGCTCGACGAGCGAACGACGCTCTCGCCCGCGCTGGCTCGGCTCGTGGCCATCATCGCTCTCGAGGCGGCCCCGACTTCGGGCACCCACCGACCCACCATCGAGCAGATCGCCTCCATCGCCATCGCCGCGCTGATCGAAGGCGAGCAGCTCAACCAGGTGCTCGACCTCGCCGCCCACTACCGCCTCGCACGACGCTCGGACACCGACAATTCGTTCATCCCCCTCTACGCTTCGGCCCTCCAGAACTTCCAGGCCATGCGCGAGCGCCTCGATGCGCTCCAGCACTCCGACTCCGCACCCACCACCGACCGACAGACCGCCGACCTCGCGCTCAACACCGCCCAGGACATGCTCGATGCGCTGGCATCTCCCGATGCCGGAAAGCACGAGCCCATCCGGGCCCAGGCCAGCCTCCTGCTGGGCATCGCGCTCTACCACGCCACGCGCGCCGACCCGGTGCGCCTCGCCGCGTTCGCCGGCACCACGGACCCGCTCCTCAGCGCCGCGGAGGCCTTCGAAGATGCGGCCAGGCGGCTCCCCGACCGAGAGCAGGCCGCGTACGCGCAGTGGATGGCCATCCGTTCGCTCGACGCCCGCCTCGCCCTGCACGACAACCAGCCCGCCGCCCGCGATGCGAACGATGGGCCCGGCGTGAGCCAGCGGCGGACCGCCGCCGCCGACGAGTTCATCGCCAGATTCCCGAACGACGATCGCGCCTCCGCCCTCCGCCTCCAGCGCGCCCAGCGGGCAGGCGCCTCTTCCGAACAGTCGCTTCTTGAGCTTCTGGCCGTGCCGCAGACCTCCTCCCTCTACGACCAGGCGCGCAGGCGCGCCGCCAATCTCGCGTTCGAACTCCACCGCGCCGCGCCACCGGAAGACAAGCCCTGGCACGCGGCCCGGTTCCTCGAACTCGCCGAGCCCGTCCTCGCGTCGGACCTCCGCGCTGCCCGCGATGGCGACCGCGACGCCGCGAACACCGCCATCGCCCAGGCCCGCCGGATGCTCGAGGTCCTCCTCACGCCCGCGGCCTCCGGAGGCGTCGCGCCGGTCGCCCTCGATTCGCCGGAACGCGCGCAGCGCATCATCGACACCCTCGCCGGAATCCTCGAAGATCCCGACATCGACTCCATCGACCGCGAGGCTCTCCGCGTCGAGATTCTCTCCAGGCAGGCCCAGCTCGCCCTCGCCTCGGGCGATGATGCAAAGGCCGCCGAGATCGCCGACGAACTCAGCGCGATGGGCGGCGAACCCCGCGCGCGCGGCGCCCGGCTGTTCTATCTCCACTTCCAGCGCACATGGAGCGCCCTCAGAAGCTCCCCCGATGCGTCCACGGATCAGCGCCTGGGTGCAGCGCAACGCCTCGTCGACCACGCCGAGGCGCTGGCCGAAACACTCCAGAGCGAGGGGGCGACGCTCGACAGCTCGGCCCTGGTCACCATCCTCTTCACCCGCGCCCAGGCCGCGCAGGACATCGGCCAGCTCGCCAGCGACGAATCCGCGCTCCAGCTCGCCCGGCAGACGCTCGACACCCTCATCGGCGCGCACCCACGCGACCAGAAACTGCTCCGCGCCCGCGCCCAGCTCGCCACGATCCAGGGCGACCTCGAACAGGCGCTCGATGACTACCGCACGCTCCTTCCTGGATTCGAGCCCGGCACCGATGAGTGGTTCGAAGTGCGGACCCTGCTGATCGAAACGCTCGCAAGCACGGACCCGCCACGAGCGCGCGAGGTGATCAACCAGCACGCGGCCCTCTATCCCTCCTTCGGGCCCCCGCCCTGGGGTGCGCGCCTCCGCGCGCTCCACAATCAACTGAACCGCGATGTCAACCAGAGCGAGGAGGACCGCGCGCCATGACCCAGCGCAGCCCGCTCGCCATCTTCCTCCCGGGCGTCAAGCCCGGCGATGGTCCTTTCGCGCTGCTCGGCGTCGAGACCGATCGCTGCGATGCCGCCTCCATCGACGCCGCGCTCAGGCGGCGGCTGGCCGCCATCGATGCGCACCCCCAGCGCAACACCCCGGAAGCCGACGAACTCCGCGCTGCGCTGCACTCCGCGGCCGCGCACCTCCACCACCCCGCCATCCGCGCCGCAGCGCAGCATCGCTTCAACGCTCCGGCACCCACGCGCGCCACCTCCGCGCCGCCGACCCAGGCCCCAGCAACGCCACACCTGCAGGCGCGCCCACCCGCTCCCGCGCCATCCACACCCGTCATGCCCCAGGGGCCGTTCCGCCTCCCGCCGGAGGAAGAGGCGTACCGCGACCTTGTCGTCCGCGTCCTCGTCCACGCGGGCGGATGGAACGAAACCGCCAAGCGGCGACTGGCCGCCATCACCGCGCAGCACAATCGCCCCATCCGCCATCTCCAGGCCGCCCTCAGGCTCATCGCCATCAATGGCCCGGCCCGCCGCTACCGCCCGACCCTCCACTCGCCACATCCCGACCCGGCCACACCAGGCGCCACGCGCCACGCCAACACCAAGTCGCTCGATCCCAGCCGAACCCCCGTCGCCGCAGCCCCCGCCCGACGCCACCAGAGAAGGATCCTTCTCGTCGCATCGATCCTGCTCACGCTCAACAGCATCATCCTGCTCCTCGTCTTCGCTGGCATCATCCGATCAAGGCTCTCCTTCCGCGACGCCGCATCGGCGCGAAACACGCCCGAGGCCATCGCCGCGCGCGGCGATGACCCTTCCACCATCTCCGGCGCCGAAGCACGCAGGCTCATCGATCGCGCTTCGCGAGAGCCGATCGATGACTCACCCATCGCCCACCTCAACGCCATCAGAACCGCCGCGGCCGACCTTCCCGAGAACACCACGCGCTCCATGGCGACCTTCAACCGCCGCTACACCGCCGTCGCCGGCATGTGGCGGCAACTCTCCGAACCGGAGCGGCAGGCGCTGATCACTTCCATCTCCGACTTCGTCGCCGCCGCGGGGATCCTCGATCCCGCCGAGGCCATGCGCGCCATCGACACCGTCGCATCGCCCTCCGACCCGATCTCCCGGCTCAGCGCTACCCCGCGCGCCGAGCAGCTCCCGCCCGCGGCCTTCTCCATCGCGATGCTCTCGAGGCTCCAGCGCGACCGGGACCTCCCGCCCACCGTCCAGTCCGCCCTCGCCCGGAGGATCGAGCCCGTCGAGGCGCTCGCCGGGCTCATCCCCGGTGCCGAGCGCCGGGGCCCGTCCTTCGACGATGGCCTCGCGCTGGCGCTCCGCGCACTGGCCGCAAGGATCACCCCGAGGGATGGCGAAGACAACGCCGGAGAATTCATCCCGCTCTGGCGAGCATGGCTCGACATCACCAGGGACACCGCGCGGCAGAACCGATCCGGCGGTGCGCTGGTCGCCCTCGATACGCTCGAACTCATCCTGACCGACACCCAATCGCTCCAGGCCGAGCCCGCATCGCTCGAGATCGCCAAGCTCCTCACCGCCTCCATCGACTGGCTCGATCCGATGGCATCGCGCAGGCTGCTCCGATGGCTCGACACCGAACGCATCCCGCGTGCCCAGACCAACATCGTCCTCTCGTGGCTCGCGGCGACCATGCCCGATCGCATCGGGAGCGACCTCATCGTCGCTCCCAACGCGCTGCCCGCGCAGCGCACGGAATCCCGCGACCGGCTCGCCATCGCGCTCGGCGTCACCGTTGCGCCCGCCACCGAATTCGACTCGCAGCTCATCGCCCGCGCCCAGCGGCTCATCGCCGAGGCCGAGAGCATCTCCGCCGGCGCCGACCACACCGAAGCGCTCACGCTCGCCGCCGCCCTCGCATCGCTCAATGAGGCCGCCGCGCACCGGTGGACCCAGCAGCGCGCCGCCGCCGAAGCGGCGCTCGCCCGAGCCGACACCCAGGCCATCCGCGAATCCCTCGCCTCGTCGCTCCCCCCGCCGGAACCGCACGATCTGGCCGCGCTCACGGCCCCCGCCACCGGCGACGATGCGCGATGGGCGCTCCGCGTGCTCCAGAGCGAGTCAGACCGCGACACGCTCGCGGGGCTGCTCAACCAGCTCACCAACCTCCCGCGCGATCTCGGGCCCGCCGATGCGGGCGTGCTCGTCGAGGTCGGCATGACCAACACCTCCACGCCCATCCGCGACGCCGCCCAGCGAGCCCTCGTGCGGTACGCGCAATCTCCAGCCCTCATCGAGGCCCTCCTGCAGCACTCCGCGCTCGGACGACGCGGGCTCGACAGGCTGCTCCTCGATGTCGTCAAGGCCCTCACCGGAGGGCAGCTCCCCCACTGGTCCGACCCGCGGTTCGCGATCGAGGCGCGCCGCGCGCTGCTCGAGAGCCAGATCAACATCATCACGCAGCGTCGCCTCCCCGCCGTCGAAGGCCTCGCCGCGACCATCGCGCGCGCCTACACCGAACTCGAACGCGCCACGCGGATCAGCGCCGGGCTCCGAGCGGGCACCCGCCCCACCGGCACCGCCCCCAACCTTCCGAACCCGGGCGACTCGCTCCAACCCGCCAACGCCGCCGCCGCGCTCGCCGACACCATGCAGACCATCGCCAGCCTCTCGCCGGATCCCCCAAACCCCATCTCATCGCTGGGCGGGATCGCCACGCGGCGCCGCGCACGCCAGGCCTTGGCAAACGCCGCCATCCAGCACTTCCACGCGGAGCAGACCTCCGCGGCCGAGTATCTCGCCCACATCGTCCACGCCGAACAACCGGATCTCCGGCTCGATGTCCTTCAGATCCTCGACACCATGCGCGCCCGCCGCGATCAGGCGGATTCCATTACCACGCAGATCGTCGCCGCCGAGTCCGCCATGGCCGCGCTGTGGATCATGCGCCTCGGATACCACGATGCATCGACTCAACCCACCGCGCCGGGGCCGATGGGCCCGGACGCACCACAACCCGCACCCGAACCGGGCTCCGATACCCAAACCCCCACCGATCCGAACCAACCGATCTCCACCACGCCCACCACCCCGATGATGCGCCCATGACAACCATCGCACGCCCAGCCCGCCGCCTGTTCTCGTTCGCCGCTTTGCTGGCCGCCACCTTGGCGCTCTGCTCGCCCGTCACCCGCGCCGCGGAATCGTCGGCTCCGCGCGGCATCAACCAGCGCCTCTCCGAACTCACGCCCGACAACCCGATGTCCTATTTCCTCCTCGCGGAGGATCTCGGGTACGACCCGGCCGCCGACGAACGCCAGCGCGAACTCGCCCGCACGCTCTTCCTCCTCGCCGCGGCGATCGACCGCGAACGCGATGAACCCGCCGGGCTCGATCGCTCCGCCGCGCTCGCGCTGGCCGACCTCGCCGAGACTGATGCCCACCGGAGAACGCTGCGGGCGACCGCGCAGGCCCTCGCCGCCGACAGAAACCCAACTCCGACGCCGGGTGCCACACAAGCCGCCCGCGCCACCCCGCCCACTCCATGGCCCGTCGACCTCGCCGCCGCCGGCTCCGATGACCTCGCCCTCCGCGTCGCCGAGACCCTCGCGCGGGCCCGAGCCAACGACGGCGTCGTCGTCCACCGCGAACTCGAGCGCACACCAATCGTCGCAACACTCACCCGCGCCGGCGTCGATCCCGAGGAGGCCCGCGGCATCGAGGCCGAACTCCGCATCATCGCCGCGACCCGGAATTGCCCGGGATGCCGCAACGAGCGCATCATCCGCACCAGGAACTCCAACGACCGGTCCATCTACGCGCTTTGCCCCGTCTGCTCGGGGAACCCCGGGCCGGGGCTCACCGAGTCCCAGTACCTCGCCCACCTCCGCGCCGAGGCGCTCGTGCTCGATGTCACCGCGGACAACTGGTCCGCCGATCTGTTCCTCACCGATGCGCGTCCGCTCGCGGATCCCGGGTTCGAAGCGCTCCTCCAGCGCTATGAGGTCGACCCCACGGCCCGGTACTGGCGCACCGATCCGGGGACGCCGCTGCTCGCGCCGCCGCGCGGCCGGTGGGTCGTCGACCGCTATCCAGCCCCGCGCCCGGATCCCGATCCGGACGGGTCGCGCGCCCCGGACGCCGCACCCTGACCGGGTCCCGTGCGCCACGCGACGCCCCGCCGCCCCCGTACAATCGCGTCCATGTCCGCCGATGCGAACACACACGATCTCAGGGCGCAGGTGCTCATCGTTGAGGATGAGGCGGACCACGCCGAAGTCATGGCCGATGCTCTGAGAAGGCCCGGACATGTCTGCACGCTCGCCCACTCCGCCGCTCAGGCGCTCGATGAACTCCGGCATGGCTCCTTCGATGTCATCATCACCGACCTCCGCATGCCCAATTCCGCCGGGCTGACCGTGCCCGAAGCGGCCCAGGCGGGCGCGCCCTCCGAACCCTCCGCCGGATCTGCCTCCGACACCACCATCGCCGCCGACGGCGCCGATGCTGGCTTCCTCGTCCTCCGCGCCGCCCGCGCCCTCCAGCCGGGCGCTGAGGTCGTCATGGTCACCGCGCACGCCGATGTCCCCACCGCACGCCAGGCCTTCAAGTTCGGCGTCTTCGACTTCATCGAGAAGCCCCTCGACCTCGCGCTGTTCCGGTCGCTCGTCGATCGCGCGGCCGAATCGGTCCTCCTCCGGCACACCGCCTCGCCCGGCGATGGCCAGACCGATATGTCCGAACTCGTCCAGCACGATGGATTCGAAGGCGTCATCGCCGGCTCCGAGCCCATGCGGCGCATCATCGAGACCGTCCGGGCCGTGGCGCCGTCCAAGCTCCCCGTGCTCATCACGGGCGAGTCGGGCACCGGCAAGGAACTCATCGCCCGCGCGATCCACAACAACTCACCGAGAAAGTCCCGGCGGTTCGTCGCCTTCAACTGCGCCGGGCAGGCGGCCTCGCTCCTCGAAGATGCGCTGTTCGGGCACGCGAAGGGCGCCTTCACCGGCGCCGATGCCAACCGCGAGGGCATCTTCGAGTACGCCGACACCGGGACCATCTTCCTCGATGAGATCGGCGACATGCCCCTCGAAATGCAGGCCAAGCTGCTCCGCGTCCTTGAGACCGGAGAGGTCGTCCGCCTCGGATCCAACGAGCCGCGCAAGGTCGACATCCGGCTGGTCAGCGCCACCAACAAGGACCTCCGCCAGACCCTGACCACCAACGCCGCATCGATCGAGGCATCGCCCGGCGCCGCCCAGACCAGGTTCCGCGAAGACCTCTACTTCCGGATCAAGGGCGCTGAGATCCACCTCCCGCCGCTCCGGGCCCGACGCGATGACATCCCCCGCATCGTCCGGCACGCCATCGCCCGCGCCGCCGCCGAGCTCGATCCGAAGTCGCCGCCCCCCGGCATCACCGACGCCGCGCTGCTCAGGCTCACGGCCTACCACTGGCCCGGCAATGTCCGCCAACTCCTCAATGTCGTCCAGAACATGCTCGTCATGGCGCGCGCCTCCGGCGGCCAGCTCGATGTCCAGCACATTCCCGACGAGGTCCGCACCGAGGATGCGCCCGACTACGACGACAACGAGCCCGCCCGCACCGGCGGGTCCCTCGCCGGAACGCCGCTCGAACAACTCGAGAAGCGCGCCATCCGGGAGACGCTCCAGCTCACCGCCGGAAACCGCGAACGCACCGCCAAGCTCTTGGGCATCGGCGAGCGCACCCTCTATCGCAAGCTCAAGGAGTACGGCCTGCGATAGGCGGGCGTTCGAGCCCGCCGCGCGCCGCGCTGTGCGACGGGGCGAGCGCTCCGACCAGAAAAGCGAACGATGCCGAAGCGAACGCTCGCGCGCAAGCGCCCGCCCGGCGCGGTACGGTCATGCCTTCGGAGGTCCACGCACAGGCACCTCTGATACGCGGATGGTCGCAAGATGCGGAGGAGTTGCCACATGATCGCTCGATCCTGTTGCGGTGTCGCGGCGTTGCTGCATGTCATCGGCGTGGCCAGCGCAGCGCCCCTGAAACTCCCGGATCTCTTTAACACCGGGTTCGACGCCGAGGGAGCCATGCTCGAGGGTGGCGGTGTCGATGCGCACTACAGCGTGCAATTGCTCCAGGTGATGGGGCGGGCGCTGCACGAGCCGGGCGACGATTGGATCCCCAACTCGGACTCCTCGCGATGGATCTGGCAGAAGGCCGACGGCCTGCCGACCGGCGTGATGCGCACCTTCCGAAAGAGCTTCGAGCTCGACGAGGGCATCGATCTGTCGATGCTCACCATCACCGGATCGTGGGCGGTAGCCGGCAGCGGGCTCGATGTGCGGATCAACGGCATCTCGACTGGGCAGACGGCCAGCGGTGCGGCCGCGTGGTCACCGTTCGTCATCGACGACGGCTTCGCCATCGGCACGAACACCATCGACTTCGTCGTGCTGAGCAACGAGAACATCGGAGGCTTCCGGGTCGATGGGATCGCAGCCACCGTGGATGCGCCGGGCGCGGGATCCGGCGTGGCGATGATCGGTGGCATGCTGCTCGCCGGCGCGCGACGCCGACGCGCCGCATGAGCGGGGTGCGCTGTGCGCCGCCGATCGCCGAGCATCACGCCGCACCACACACTGTCCACGCCCCCGCCACTGCTCACAGCCGCGCGCGATTCGCCGCCGCCACCAGTTCCTTCACGCGCGCGGGATCGGGCGGATTCATCCAGTCCCCCCGGTGCTTGTACCACGAGCCGACGATCACCGCGTCCGCGTACTCGTACAGTGCCCGCAGGTTGTCAGGGCGGGCGCCCGAACCGATCGCCAGCGGCAGCTTCGTCGCCGCGCGCACCGTCTTCACATCGTCCAGGCTCGTCGCCCGCCCCGTCGCCACGCCCGTGACGATCACGCCGTCGGCCCCGCAGAACTCGGCCGTCCGCGCCGTTTCCGCCAGATCGACATCCGCCGTGATCGCGTGCGAGTTGTGCTTCTTCTTGATGTCCGCGATCACCCGCACATGGTCCGCGCCGATCATCCGCCGATACCGCAGCAGCGGGCCCGCATCCGCCTCGTCCAGCAGCCCCTCATCCGCCACCGAGGCGTACACGAACCCCTCCGCCCGCACGAACCCCGCGCCGCACGCCAGCGCCACCGCCACCGCCGCCCGGTTCGCCCCCGCCAGAACCTGCACGCCCAGCGGCACATCCACCGCCTCACGCACCGCCCGACCGACCATCGCCATCGACGCCACGATCTCCGGGCCCACCTCACGCCGCAGGTACGGCACATCGTGCATGTTCTCGATCACCAGCGCATCGAACCCCGCCTCGGCGAGCAGCCGCGCCTCCCCCACCGCGCGCGAGACCACCTCATCCACCGATGGCCCGATGCGCCCACCCCCGCCACCACCAAGCCCACGCGGCGTCCCCGGCAACGGCTGCACATGCACCATCCCCACCAGCGCTTTCCGCTGCCCGAAAATATCGATCCCCAGCGGCATCGGTCAATCCTCCTCGGTCCTGCTCCCACCAAGCCGCACGATGCTACCGCGCCGGGAGCAGAAGCAGCAGAACAACAGAGCGGCAGATGGGCAGATAAGAACGCCAGATTTGCATCACATAGCGAACTCGACGCGCCTCGCCCTTCCACCGCCGCTTCGCCGCCTTCTTGATCTGCTGTACTACTCATCTGCTGTTCCGCTGCTCGGTTGATCTGCTGCTCTCCCCCCGCCCCCCCTACCCTTCCGCGCATGGTCCTCGACCCATCCCCCAACCGAGCCGCCATCGCGCTGTCCGCACCGGCCAAGCTCAACCTCGCGCTGGCCGTCGCGCCGCCCCGCCCCGAGGATGGCTACCACCCCATCTGCTCATGGATGAGCACGATCGACCTCGCGGACGAATTGCTGCTCACCCGCCTCGAGGATGACCGCCTCTCCCGGTACGCGATCCTCTGGCACGACGAGGCCCCCGTCCGGTCCGACATCGACTGGTCGATCACGCGCGACCTGGCCGTCCGCGCCCACCTGCTCCTGGAACGCATCGCCGGCCGCACGCTGCCCGTGCAACTCAAGCTCGAGAAGCGCATCCCCGTCGGCGGCGGGCTCGGCGGCGGATCGTCCAACGCCGCGGCCATGCTCATCGCCATCCGAGCCCTGTTCCAACTCGACCTCTCCGATGAGTCCCTCATCGAACTCGCCCATCAGCTCGGCAGCGATGTCCCGTTCTTCGTCCACGCCGGGATCACGCGCTGCAACGCCGCCACCATCCACAACCTTGGCGAGCGCATCGATCCCGCGCCCCCTGTCTCCGCGAAGGGCCTGCTCATCCTCCCGGACTTCGGATGCCCCACGCCCGCCGTGTACCGCGCCTTCGACGCGACACCGCGCGCCACCGACCACGACGCGTTCGAGGCCCGCTCCGCGCGCATCCGATCCCTCGCCGATTCCTCGCCTCATCCCCCCGGTTGGCACGAGCAACTGTTCAACGACCTCGCGGACCCGGCCGGCGCCGTCGCGCCGCGCCTCACCGAGATCATCCGCGACGCCGCCGACACCGCCGATGCCACGATCCACCTCACCGGGTCGGGCAGCACTTGCTTCCTCATGCTTGCCGAGGATCACGCACCATCCGCCGTCGAGGCCCTCCGCGCCGACCTCAGCGCAGAACTCGAATCCTGCGCCATCATCCCCTTCCGCACCCATACGCCTTCCGGATCAACGCCATCGAACAGTCCCACGCCGTGAGCCCGTCACGCCCGCCCTGGCCCTCGCCTGAGTTGCGCTCGTTCAGATACCCACGGTGGTCTTCTCACGGTCCTTCTTCGACCGCGAGTCCCGCTTGCGATCGTTCTCCTTCAGCAGCCGCTTCCGGATCCGAACGCTCGTCGGTGTGACCTCCACCAGCTCATCATCCTCGATGTACTCAAGGCACTGCTCAAGGTCCATAAGGCGCGAAGCCTTCAGCTTCGAGAACGCTTCCTTGGTCGCCTCACGGAAATTCGTCATCTGCTTCGCACGCGTGATGTTGACGGTGAGGTCATTCTCACGGTTGTGCTCGCCGATCACCTGGCCCTCGTACACATTCTCCTGCGGACGCACGAACAGCACGCCGCGATCGGCGAGCCCCTCCATCGAGTATGCGGTCACGGTCCCACCCTCCAGGCAGATCAGCACCCCCTGCTGCCGCCCGCCGATCTCCCCAACGAGCGGGACAAACCGATCGAACGCGTGATGCACGATCGCCTCACCCTGGGATGCCGTGAGCAGCCGCGAACGCAGCCCGATCAGCCCGCGGGCCGGGATCTCGAACACCATGTGCGTCATCTCGCCGCGCGGATCCATCGACTTCAACTCCCCCTTGCGAAGCCCCACCGACTCCATCACCGCGCCCACCGCGCCCGCCGGGCAGTCGACCACCAGCCGCTCCATCGGCTCGTGCGGCTTCCCGCCGATCTCCTTCAGCACCACCTTCGGCTTCCCGATCGAGAGCTCGAACCCCTCCCGGCGCATCGTCTCGATCAGCACACCAAGATGCAGCATCCCCCGCCCCATCACCACGAATTCATCGCCCGACCCGCCCTCGAAGTCGACCTTCAGCGCGACATTGTGCTCGCACTCGCG
Source organism: Phycisphaerales bacterium (assembly GCA_052168315.1). Lineage (GTDB taxonomy): Bacteria > Planctomycetota > Phycisphaerae > Phycisphaerales > UBA1924 > JBQLZO01. The sequence goes on from JBQLZO010000025.1 coordinate 194,372, forward strand.
GGCCAGCCGGTCGCGGATCTGCCGCGAAGTCACATACTTGCCCTCGCGCCCGGCGAACGGCGAGTCGTTCACGCGGAACACCATCGTCAGCGTCGGCTCGTCGATCGTGACCGGCGGCAGCGCCACCGCGTTCGCGGGGTCCGCGATCGTGTCTCCGATGTCGATCCCCTCCACGCCGATCAGCGCACACAGATCGCCAGCGCGGACCTCGTCGACATCCTTGCGGGTGAGCCCCTCGAACGCCTTCACCTGCGCGATCTTCGCGGTGCGCTGCTTCCCGGTTCGGTCGATCACCGCGACGCGCTGCCCAGTCTTTACCACGCCATTGAACACACGCCCGATACCGATGCGTCCGACATACTCGTTGTAGTCGAGCGTGATAACCAGCATCTGCAGCGGCGCCGCGGGGTTGCCGCTGGCCGGCGGGACATGCTTGATGATGGTGTCGAACACCGGCCGCAGGTCGCCGGTCTTCTCGCCGGCGACCAGTTCATCCGCCTCGTCCGCGTCGATCGTTGCCCAGCCCGAACGCCCAGACGCGTACACCACGGGAAAGTCCAGCGCGTGGTCGTCAGCGCCCAGATCCACCAGCAGATCGAATACCTCGCCGATCACCCGCTGCGGATCCGCATCCTGCCGGTCGCACTTATTGATCACCACAACAGGCTCGAGACCCGCCGCGATCGCCTTGCCCAGCACGAACCGCGTCTGCGGCATCGGGCCCTCCGCCGCGTCGACCAGCAGCAGGCACCCATCGGCCATCCGGAGCACACGCTCGACCTCGCCGCCGAAGTCCGCGTGCCCCGGCGTGTCCACGATGTTGATCCGCACCGGCTCCGAGCCATCATCCGGCACATAGGTCACCGCGCAGTTCTTCGACAGGATCGTGATCCCGCGCTCACGCTCGAGATCGTTCGAATCCATGATCAGCCCGTGCTGACCGCCCGCCAGCTTGTCCAGCGTCTCGGACCGGAACATCCCGGACTGGTACAGCAACTGGTCCACCAGCGTGGTCTTGCCATGGTCGACATGGGCGATGATCGCGACATTCCGAAGCAGCATCGATGAACACTCCAAACCGGGCCCGAGCGCCCCGGAATGCCCGGAGACGCCGCCCGACCACAACCCACGCCGGGCCACGAAGCCCGCCGCTCATTCCAACAGCCCATGCCTCACACGACGACAACCCGTCCCCCTCAACCCAAGCGATCCCACCACCTCGCAACGCGCCGTCCAGCCGGCGCGAAGCGACACCGCCGGGCATCGACCCCGAACAATAGACCACCCAACCGCCCCGAAGCGCGTGCCGATCCGCCCCTCAAACCCACTTCTTCCGAACAATCATCGCCCAACAGCCGCCCGCCCCGCATACGGACCCCGACCATCCCAGTCAGGCCCCCGCCCGAACTCACTCCCCCGACACCTCGATCACGCCCTGTCCCAGCACCATCCCGTTCGGAAGCATCGCCTCGCGGATCTCCATCAGCTCCACCCGCCGCATGCCCTCCAGCCCGCCGAGCCCCACGACACCCGGCAGCGGCACGCCCGAGCGCTCCAGCCGTTCCAGCAGCGCCCGGGGGCGAACCACCTGCAGCCGCACCCATCGCTGCGGCAACGCCAGATGCGCCGCCGTGAGTGTGTCCGTCATCCGTTCCACGATCCCGGTCGACAGCCCCACCGTCCACCACGCCGTCGGGCAATCGGCATCCAGCTGAGCCGCCAGCGGGCACACCCGATAGGTCCACGCCACCACACCCCCATCCTCACCGTCACCCCCCGCACCGGCGTCGGCATGGGCGGCATCGCCCATCCCAAGCCCTCGCGTTGTGCGGACCACGCGCATCGAGTGGTCGCCCACACCCGCGCCGATCTCCACCCCGCGAAGCACCTCCGCCTCGCCGCCGGCCAACGGCCCCAGCGCCGACCGCATGAACGCATCACCCTGGGCCACCAGACCATCCACGCCCGTCGTCTCGATCCCGATCCCCGCATCGATCGCTCCGCCGCGATCTCGCACCGACCATGCCATCCGCGAGACCGGCAGCCCGAGCTGGCTCGCAACGCTCGACACGCCCCCGATCCCCACGCCACCGGCACCGCCACCGAACACCGACGGCAGCCCGAACCCAACCAGACCGCGCCCCTCGACACGGATCGCCGCGCCCGAAACGATCCCCGCGGCCAGCGCATCCTCGGACAACCGATCGAACGCCGTGGAAGGCCAGCTTGACAGGCCTTCGCCAATCGCCGCGAGCACCCACGACTTCTTCAGCTGATCCACCCGCACCGTCCGCCCCTTCGCCCGCAGGAACAGCGACACCCAGTCGCCGTGCCCCTCGCCATCGTGGCGCGCCCGACGCCGCGCCGGGTCTCCATCGCCGGCCCTCGAGCGCGTCAGCGCCTCGCCCGCGACTTCACGCATCTCCCGGCCGGCTCCATCTCCCGCTCCCCCGTCAACCAGCAGCCCGCCTTCATCGTCCAGCCGGGCGAACACGAACACACGCGATGCCTTCCCCGAGATCGCATCGCCCGCAACATCCGCCTCGACACCCCCCACCCCGACCGAGCGGCCCATCGCTCGCACCGGCTCGAAGCCCGGATCGCGCGCCAGCGAGCCCGGCGCGATCACCGCGCCATCGCCACCCGCACGCCCGCCGCCACGCATGCCCATCAGATCCGCGCCCGGCCCGTGCTCGCGCGCATACTCCAGCAATCCACCGACAACCCGCCCAACTCCGCCGCCATCCCGCGCCGGACCGATCGACATCCACATCCAACCGCGCTCACTGCTCGCGCGAAGATCCAGCCCGTAGCTCCCACCTTCCAGCACCAGCACCGGGCGACCATCGCGAACGCCCCTCGGCGATGCCCGCAGGGCCTGCGTCACGCGCCGCGCGGTCGCCTCATCCACCCGCGTCACAACCACCCAGTCGACACCCCCAGCATCCCCCCTCCCGGTCCGCCGGGCCGCGAACACGAACCGCTCGCTCAGCACCGCATCGAACGCCTCCAGCGGATCCATCCCCAGCACCCGAGCGAACGACTCCCACGCCGCGAGCGTCGCATCCAGCGGCAACTCCTCGCCCGCCAATCCCATCAGCGCCTCGCCGAACGCCCCGCGCGCCAGAGAGCCAACGCCGCTCCCGCCCACCACCAGTTCCACATCGCCCGGCAGCCACCCCGCATCGCCCACCAGCACCTCGTGCCCACCCGCGCCATCCACGCCAGCCGCATCCCCCAGACCACCCCTCATCTTGGAGCCAGCCACCTCACCCACGCCCGACCGGAACTCAGACCCGATTCCAGATCCAGATCCGGCCCCGGAGTCCAGCCCCGCATCCACGATCCCCACCACACCACCAACCACAAGCCCCGCCACACATCCCAAGCCCCAGCCCAGCCCACGACCCACGCGCCACCCAATCCGAGACCGAACGCCAAAGCGCCACCCCTGCCGAACACCCCGAGAAACCCGCTGTCCCGCACATTCACCTGCCATACCCCGGTATACCACCGCCACCCCACCCCGTTCCACCCCGCCTGAGGGTCTGCACGCCCTCCGCCCGGCGCATCACCCGACCGCGCCCCTCCAATCCGAACGCCCCGCCGCCGGAATCTGTCAGCCCGCATCTTTCCGGTACCCTCACCCTCCCATGGAAGCCCCCGCCCCCGCCGACAAGCGATTCCCGAACCTTCGCGTCTTCGACCACCCCCTCATCCAGCACAAGCTCCTCCAGATCCGCAACGCCGAAACCGGGCACCGCTCGTTTCGCGCCCTCGTCGCCCAGGTCGCCGCGCTCATGGTCTTCGAGATCACCCGCCACTTCCCCACCTCCCCCGCCACCGTCCGCACGCCCGTCTCCGACGCCAACGGGCTCACGCTCCGCTCCGAGGTCACCCTGGTCCCCATCCTCCGCGCCGGGCTCGTCATGGCCGAAGGAGTCCTGCACCTCATGCCCGAGGCCCGTGTCGGGCATCTGGGCATGAAACGCGATGAGGACACCCTCGAGCCCGTCGTCTACCTCTCCAAACTCCCGAAGACCATCAACGCCGGCCCGGTCGTGCTCATCGACCCCATGCTCGCCACCGGCGGCAGCGCCTCAAGGGCCCTGACCATCATCCGGGAGGAAGGCGCCCGCGACCTCCGCTTCCTCTCCCTCGTCGCCGCACCCGAAGGCGTCCAGAAACTCCTCGATGACCACCCCGATGTCACCGTCTACGCCGCCGCGCTGGACGAGCGGCTCAACGACAAGGGATTCATCGTCCCAGGCCTCGGCGACGCGGGAGACCGCCTGTTCGGGACCGTCTGAGCCGACACTTTCCCGTGAATATCGCAATTTCCACCCAATCACATCAATCGGGTGGGACTCCGCAACACCTCCGAAGCTGTCCGCGCACTCTGATCTGGATTCGGCGCAGCACCCGCCACGAGCGGTGCCCTTCACACCGTCTCAACGCCCACAGATCACCCCGCCATCCGCGCTTCCAAGACCACATCACCCCATTCCGGGCCACCACGCCCATTCCCCAAAACCCCCAACCCCGAACCCAAAAACGCCGATTCTCACACCGAGCACCCCGATTCCAAACCCCAACGCCGGCCGCGCCATAGCCTGCCCCGGTACGCATCCCGGAGCCACACCCACATGCCACACTCATACGACCTCTGCGTCATCGGCTCAGGCCCCGCCGGCCAGAAAGCCGCCGTCCAGGCCGCCAAGCTCGGCAAGAGAGTCTGCATCATCGAGCGACGCGAGGTCGTCGGCGGCGTCGCCATCAACACCGGCACCATCCCCTCCAAAGCCCTCCGTGAGGCCATCCTCCACCTCACCACATTCAAGCAGCCCACCCGAAGCATCAACGGCATCGTCAACAACCCGCGGCAGAACCCCATCAGCATCGAAGACCTGACCTACTGGTGCCAGCAGGTCATCGGGCACGAGATCGACATCGTCCGGAACCAGCTCCTCCGCAACTCCGTCGAGATTCGAACCGGCTCCGGCTCACTTGTGGACAAGCACACCGTCCAGATCCGCCACGGCAACGAGACCGAGAACATCAACGCCGAGCACATCTTCATCGCCACCGGCACCAAGCCCGCACACCCCGACTCAATCCCCTTCGACACCACCCACATCCTCGACGCCGACGCCATCCTCAACATCCCCAAACTCCCGAGGACCCTCATCGTTGTCGGCGGTGGCGTCATCGGCACCGAGTACGCCTCCATGATCCAGGCCCTCGGCGTCAAGGTCACCCTCGTCGACAAGGGGCAGCGCCTGCTCAGCTTCCTCGACGACGAGATCGCCGAAGCGCTGCAGTACCACCTCCGCCAGAACGGCATGACCCTCCGGCTCGCCGAGGAGGTCGTCAGCATCCGGAAGGTCGAAGCCACCGACCGCGCCGCCGCCCGCGATGAGCACATCGTCGAGGTCCACCTCGAGTCCGGCAAGGTCCTCCGCGCCGAGGCCCTGCTCTACGCCGTCGGCAGGCAGGGATGCACCGACGAGCTCGGGCTCGAGAATGTCCACCTCGCCGCCGACAGCCGCGGGCGCATCAAGGTCAACGAGCACTACCAGACCGAGGTGCCCAACATCTACGCCGGCGGCGATGTCATCGGGTTCCCCGCCCTCGCCTCCACCTCCATGGAACAGGGCCGCCTCGCCGCCTGCCACATGTTCAACTACCAGAAAGACCGCAACCCGGACCTTTTCCCCTTCGGCATCTACGCCATCCCCGAGATCTCCATGGTCGGATGGAACGAGGAGCAGCTCACCGAGCAGGACATCCCGTTCGAGTCCGGCATCGCCAACTACCGCGAGATCGCCCGCGGCCAGCTCCTGGGCGACCTCATCGGGATGCTCAAGATCCTCGTGCACCAGGAGACGCGCCAGATCCTCGGCGTCCACTGCATCGGAACCGGCGCCACCGAACTCATCCACATCGGGCAGGCCGTCATGGCCCTCAAGGGCACCGTCGACTACTTCATCAACACCGTCTTCAACTATCCCACGCTCGCCGAGTGCTACAAGGTCGCCGCGCTCAACGCCTCCAACAAGCTCGCCTTCCGCTGACCGTGCGCTGCGATTCGTGAACCCCTCCGGTCACGAACGCGAGCCCTCGCGCCGCGCATTCCACCATTCGCCCAGCCGCCGAGCCTCCTCGCCCCGCATCCCGTGCGCCCGGATCGAATCCGATCCGAACGCCGCGAGCATCGACGCACGCTCCGCCCCGTCAACCCCCGCCGCCGAGGCATCGCGGAGCAGCGCAGCGCTCTCCATCCACGCGCCGACATCACCCGGCAGCGGAAGCCCCATGAGCTGACGCGCGCTCAGCTTGATCGCACCACCCGACATCGCCGCCCCGGGATACCGCGACAACGCCACCGCCGAGCACACCGGCGAGCACACCGCCGCGAGCACCAGCCACGGATCCTCACCATCCCGCGCCACCACCGTGATCACCGGCACGCTGGGGAGCATCTCGCCCGCCGCATCCACAACCCCGTGCAGCACGCGCGTCTGCGTCGCCACCAGCACCTTCGGCACCAGCCGCGCCTCCAGCCACGCCCCGAGCCCCCCGCTCGCCCGCAGCGCATCCGCATCGACGCGCGGCGCCTGCCATCGGGCCTTGTGCACACGCGTCGAACGCACGCCCCAATCGCACCGCCCCAGCCCGATCAGCCCGCTCGTGACCAGCCGTGGCCACGCGCGCCCATCGCCCCGATCCGACCCACCCACCGCCGCATCCTCGACCACGAATCCCCTCAGCCCGTAGTACTGATCACGGAAGTCCGCCGTCGCCGTCGCGATCGCCCCCAGCGTCCGCGCGCCGCGGCCCCCGGTGTCGATCCGAACCTCGGGAACGCCCAGCGCCGGCGCCACCAGTTCGCCCCATGTCTCCCACCCGCGCATCGCATCCCCGTCAACCACCGCATCGTCGATCCGCTCGAACCGATCGCCCACGAACCGGCGCACCCGCACCGGCGCTCCTCCTTGACCACGCTCCTCCCGACGCGTCATCGACACCGCGCACGCGCGCACACCCGTCCCCTGGAACACCGCCCCTTCGCTCATCCAGATCGAATCGATCCGGCACCCCTCGCACACCGCGCGACGAACCCCCGCCGCATCGCCCGTCGACACCATCGCGGCCGGGAACACCATCCCGACCCGCCCCCCATCGCCCCGCGCCAGTTCCATCGCCAGCATCACGAACGCGCCCGCCACATCCGCGTACCGACGCACCGCGCCGCCCGTCCGTGCCCGCAGCAGCGCCCCCATCGCGCGACTCCGGGCCGTCGCGCCGCGCAACTGGTTCTGGAACGGCGGATTCCCGATCACCACATCGAACCCCCCCCGGAACTCCCCCCCCCACTCGAGCCCCCAATGGAACACCGATCCCCCCACCGGAGCACCCGCCGCCCGCTCGCACCACGCATCAGCGCGCGCTCGGGCGCTCTCATCGCTTCCGCCGCCCTCGACGCCATCACCCTCCCAGAGCCAACGCGGCGCGCCGAGCAGCGCATCGCCCACCCGCACGCGCTCGGCGAAGTCCGATGCCCGCGATCCCGGCTCCCCACACTCCAGCCACAACGCCAGGCGGCACAGCGCCACCGCCCACGGATCCACATCCACGCCCGCCAAGCACGACCGCGCCACTAGCCGCATCGCCGCCCGCTCGCCGCCATCCCACCCCGGAACCGCCGCGACCCGCCCCGCGATCCGCCACCCCGCCGCGATCAGAAACCGCCCCACACCCACCGCGGGATCGCACACGCGCACCGACAGCAGCGACCGGATCGCCTCCCGTCCATCGCCCCCCATCGCAGAGCACGCGCATCCCTCAAGCACCGGTTCGAGCGTCTGGTCGAGCACATGCCCGATCAGCCCGGTCGGCGTCGAGAACGCCCCGGCGGCGTGCCGGGCCGCGCTGCGCTGACCCGCCCGCGCACCGGCACCACCAGCACCCGTTCCCGCTTCCGGCCGATCCCCGCTCCATGACAACGCGTGCTCGTAGCACATGCTCAGCAGCCGCGCATCATCGCCGGGCCCATCGCCACCCAGCGATGCCAGCTCTTCCAGCGCCCGATCGCTCGCACCCTCCCCAGCACCATCCGCATCGAGGATCCCACGCTGCACCCCGCGCACCCGGGCCACCCGAACGATCACATCCCACGCCCGGCGATCAATCGGCAGCGCCTCCGGACCACCAGCCCGACGCGTTCGCGCACCATCACCGCCATTCGCCAGCGCATCGGTTTCGAAATCCCGCAAACCACGCGACGCCCCCCACTCTCCCCCATCCCCGATCCCCCGCACCGCATCGCCCAGCGCCCGCCCGATCCCGCGCCACGCGGAAGCATCATCAAGCATGCCACCGCGCACCCCCGCCACCTCGCGCACCACACCACCACCATTCACAGCAATCGCACTCCGCGCCATGGCAGCCCAACGGTACCGCCAACCACCCCGATCACCAATCACGCATCCCCGCCACCCTCGGCGATGGCACCAATCCCCACGCGCGATCCCACCGCCCCCACAGCCCCACAGCCCCCCACTCGATCACCACCCACCACCCCACCCACCAAAAAGAAAGCACGCCCCTCTCGGGGCGTGCTAAGGCAAACACGGGCGAAGGGAGTCGAACCCCTAACCTCCTGATCCGTAGTCAGGTGCTCTATCCAATTGAGCTACGCCCGCTCGTACCACGGCCGTCGGCCGCGGCCACAAGTCTAGCCGGGCGGATTTGCACCGACAAGGCAACGCCCGGGCACCCCCCGTGCCGCCGACAGACCCCCGGCGAAACCAGAACCCCCACGCGTTCCGAGACGCCCCCGCCCGCGGCACGCACCAACGCCGCTCACCGCTCCAGCGGGCGGTACAACTCCACCAGCAGGATGTCATCCTGCGATGGCCCCACCCGGAACGACTCGACCTTCCGGGCCAGCGCCAGGGGCCACCCGGCCTCCGCGTCCGGATGCCCATCGGAGAACATCGCCAGCAGCCCCGCAACCCCCAGCTGCCGGTTCCCCCCGTTCCGGCTCTCGATCGCGCCATCCGTGTACGCCAGCAGAGTGTCGCCGGCCCGGAAGGCGATGCGCTGCTCATCGGGAACGAAATCCTCGCCCAGCGTGACCCCGAGCACGAAGGTCGTTGAGTGCAGTTCCTCGATCCGCCCGTTCACCTGACGCAGAAACGCCGGCGGATGCCCGGCCGACGCCCACCGCAGCTCCCCCGCCTCGACATCCACCGCCAGGCACAACGCCGTCGCGTACACCGAGTGCCCTGCCAGCGTCGCGTGCATGTACCGGTTGAGACCCGTGAGCATCTGGCCCGGCGTCGTGCCGGGGTTCTCCGCGAGGATCCTGTCCATCTCCCCGTGCAATCGGTTCACCGTCAGCGCCGCGCCGATCCCGTGCCCCGTCACATCCATCACGCACAGATGCAGCGTCGGTGCCGATCGCCCCGGCAGCGTGATCATCCGCGCGTGCAAATAGTCGCCGCCGATCTGCCGCATCGGCTCGTAGTGGTACACCAGGCGGATCGGCCCCTCCGTGATCGGATCCGGGAACAGATCCTCGTGGATCTGGCGCGCCAGCCCGAGCTCCCGCTTCATCTCCGAATACCGCCCGCGCAGCATCTGGTAAGTGAACTTCTTCCGGAAGATCGAGTTCCGCACCGCGACCACAAAGATCCCCGGCAGCCCCAGCAGCGGCGCCAGCAGCACGAACAGGAACCCCGACACCGTGAGCAGCTCGCCGCCGATCGTCGTACCGATCGCGTTGATCACCACCATCGGCAGCATCGCGAACACGCACTCGCGCCAGGTCCACGGGATGAAAAGCGCCGCGAGGAAGTGCGCGATCATCACATTGATGAACCACGCGGCCCCGGGGCCGGGCTGGCTGTCGCGAACGCTCGCGATCCGCTCCTCGATGCGGGCGGCATCCGCCCGATCGAACTCTGTGAGGATCGTCGCGAACGCCTCGTCGTTCGGAATCCCCTCCCGCCGGACCCGATCGCGCAGCCGCTCCAGCCGGTCGATCTCGCTCTTCTGGTCCTCGCTCAATACCGCCTCGACCTCGGGATCCTCCGTCCGGTCGCCCCCGTCCAAGTCGGAGAGCATGATGCCCGCGGCCCGGATCCCCGGGCGGAGCCCCGGTCCCTCAGGAACACCCGTGTCCGCCCCATCCGCATCGCCCGTGCCGTCCGACTCGCTCTCGTCCGAACCGCCGGGCTCACCGCCGTCCTCCTGAGATTCCGCCGACGCGCCCAACTCCGGCACCGCCGCGCTGTCGCCCCGGGCCGCCTCCAGCGCCTCGGTCTTGATCGTGGTGATCCGCCGCTCCACCGCGCCGAACACCGCCCCCATCCGCGTCCCCATCATCCCGAAGTCGTTGCCGACCAGCGCGCCAGGAATCCCCAGCAAGGCATTGGCGAGAATCAGCCAGAAGGTCAGCCGGATCATCCGCTTCCGCGAGATCCCGCTCGTGGACTGGCGGACATAGATGAACGCCGCCGGATAGAGCAGCGCCGCGGCAACGCCCAGGATGATGATCCAGGTGTAATCAGGCTTCATCGCCTCGGGCAGCGCGAAGATCAAGATCGCCGCGCCGAACACCGAGAGCATCGACAGCACGCCAAACACGCCCGTGTACCACAGGAACCGCTTGCGGAACCACTGCGTCCGTTCGGCCTCGAACTCCTGCTGGAACTCAGCGGTAACGCTTGAAGTGGCCATGCGCGCTCAGCCCCGCTCCCGCGCACGGCTGGCGCCCGGAACCCAGAGGACATCCCCCTCGCCGCCCATCGCCTCCGTGTTCGCGATGCGGGCGAGCACGAACAGCAGGTCCGACAGCCGATTGAGATACACCATCGCCTGAGCGTTCGTCGCCTCCGGCGACAACTCGATCAGATGGCACACCAACCGCTCCGCACGCCGGCACACCGTCCGCGCCGCGTGCAGGTGCGCCGCCGCGGGCGTGCCTCCGGGGAGCACGAACGAGTTGAGCGCTGGCAGATCCGCGTTGAAGCGATCGATCGTCCGCTCGAGCCACGCGATCTGCTCCGGGATGATCCGGAGCTTCTCCTCGCGCTCCGGCACACCCGCGATCGGCACGCACAGATCCGCGCCGAGGTCGAACAGATCGTTCTGGATCAGCGCGAGCGTCTGGCGGATGTCATCGCCGACCGCACACGAACCGCCCTTCGGCAGGTTGATCAGCACCAACCCGAGCAGCGCGTTGGCCTCGTCGACGGTTCCGTACGCCTCCACGCGCACATCATGCTTGCGCGCCATCGAGCCATCGCCGAGCATCGTCCGCCCGCCATCGCCGGTCTTCGTGTAGATCTTGCTCAGCCGCACCATTGGCGGGGGTTCCTTCCGGATAGTCGCCCAAACGACCATCACGCCAGCTTCGACTTCGCCCCCAGTGTAGCGGCCCCGCGAACAGCCCCCCTCCCCCGGGCGGTACCATGCCCCGATGCGTGTCCACCTCGTCCAGTACAACATCGCGTGGGAGGACAAGCCGGCGAACCACGCCGCGGTGCGTTCGCTGCTGGAGAACGCACGCCCCGCGATCCACGCCGGAGACCTCATCCTCCTCCCGGAGATGTTCGACACAGGCTTCTCACTCAATGTCGGCGTCACGGCCGACACCGAGGTCGATCGCCCCGGCGGCGATCCGGAACCCGGCGGCGTGATGGGCGTGTCGACCACCTTCGCAGAGGCGCTGGCCAAGCACCACAGCGCGTGGGTCATCGCGGGCATCACGCTCGCACTCCGCGGGCACACCAACGACATGGGCGAGCCGATGGGCATCAATCGATCGCTCGTCATCGATCCCGAGGGGCGAATCGCCGGACACTACGACAAAGTCCACCCATTCACTTTCGGTCGCGAAGGCGAGCGCTTCACGCCCGGAAACGCTGTCAGGTCCTTCAGCATCAACGCCGCCGGACGGTCCACCGAACTCTGCCCCTTCGTCTGCTACGACCTCCGCTTCCCGGAACTCTTCCGCGCATCGCTGGACCTTCCCAACACACCCGAAGTGTTCAGCATCATCGCCAACTGGCCGGCCGCCCGAGCCGAGCATTGGCGGGCCCTGTGCATCGCCAGGGCGATCGAGAACCTGGCGTTCGTCATCGCCGTGAACAGGTGCGGGCGCGATCCGCACCTCGAGTACACCGGCGGCTCGATCGTCGTGGATCCGATGGGACGCGTGCTCGCCGAACTCCCATCTCCCGATCCCGATGCGCCCACGGAAGGCGTCCTGTCCGCGGATCTCGACCTCGATGCGCTCCGCGCATGGCGTTCAAAGTTCCCAGCCCTCAGGGATCGGCGTCGGTGGAATGCCACCCGCGCTGGCGGGCTCGCGCAGGGACCTGGGTGACGATCACAGGCAATGCAAAGACATCTTGCCGAAACGCGCGAAAATGTCAGATTGCCCGACGATTCCGGCGATTGCCTTCATCTCCCTTCGGAAGTTTGCACATCGATCGCGCAACGCCGAGACGCCGCGTGCCGACCCCGCCTCGCGCGGACGACCGAGAACTTGAGATTGGCCTTCAACGCGCGAGTCCCGGTTGACACGCCCTTGCATCGGTGTATTTTGCACCTGTTGAGTTCTTGAGCCCGCCGCAACGGCGGATGCGTGGGAGGGAAGCAACCCCACGCGACAACCGAATACCCGGCGCACGCTCAAAGAGCGTCCTGCCCGAAGCGGCCCGTTGAACCGCTCCGGGGTGGAAGTGTGTCGACCATGAGCTGACTCCTCCGTGGATGGTGGCCGCGATGTTCGTGCAATGCGAGCACAGCCACCGCAATATCTGCGGAATCCCTGTGCTCGCTTCGTCGGTGTGACAGCACCGACGAAGTGATTTCGTTCGTTCTCCGAGCGCGCCCGCAGGCGCCTCCCCGGAGCGCGAACCGAGAGAGATCGGCGGGAAGTTGAGCCCGCCCCATCGCACGCACACACGACCCGCCTCTGGAGGGATGGCGGCTCGGGGTGTTGTTGTGCGTTTTCTCCTTGACGCCGACCAACCCGTGCTGTACCGTTCACGCATCAGGGAATCGGTTCGAATCGCTGGCCGTGCACAGGGCTGGCGGCAGGAGCAAGACTCTCCCCAAGACCACCCTGACCACCCACCGCGGCCCGACCGGGCGGCGGAGGCCTTCGCTTCACCCGTCCATTTCGCCGGAGTGCTGGCCCCATCGCCCGCTTCGATGCCGGAATCCGGAGTGAACACCAGCCTGCCACATCCATTGAGGAGTCAACACACACGCCCGGGAAACCGGGCGTGTGTGTTTTTCGGACCAGCCAGGCTCGCCCACACAAAGAGCCCCGAGACTTGCCGGTACTGTGCACGCATGCGGGCTCTCCAGCGGTGCATGTCCCTTCTGCGGGCCGTTCCGGCTCGCGCTTCCATCATCATGATGATCGGGATGGCGGCGCCCCTGGGGTGCGCCCCGCGCGCCGATCGCGGCTTGCCGCCGAGCGGCCCATCGCCGGGCGCCACTTCGACCGCCGTGGATTCGACGCTCCTAGCGCAAGACCTCCGCCACGCCCTCGCCGAACTTCAGCGCATGCACCCCGAGTTCGATCACGCGCACCCGCATGCCCGGTTCGAATCGGAGATCGCCGGGATATCCGGACGGGATCTGGATCGCTCCGAGGCGTTCCTGATCGCCATGCGGCTGGTCGCCCTGATCGAGGATGCGCACACCCGCCTCGCGGACTGGCGCCCGATCTCGGACCCACGCCTACCCATCGGCGTCGAAGCGTGGTCCGATGGATACTGGATCACCTCGGTGCACCGGGGCGCCGAGCCGCTGTTCGGTGCCCGCATCGTGGGCATCGGAGGGTGCCCCATCGACGAGGCGGTCCAGGCATTGCGCCCGCTGGTGCCCCACGACAACGACGCCACGCTTCGACACGGCGCGGCCCACCTGCTCTCACACCCCCTCGCGCTGGCCCATGTCGGGCTCGCATCGGGATCCGACGGCGCACTCCTCGACCTCGAGATGCCCGATGGCTCCCGCCGAGTCGAGCGGATCGCCTCGATTCCAGCCGAGAGCGCCGGCCCAGCATTCTTCATCGCCCCGATCGGCTGGGAAGCACCGCTGTGGCGACGCCGTCCGCACGATCCCTGGTGGTGGTGCGAGCTGGACAGTGGCAGGATCCTCTATCTGGCCTACAACCGGTGCATCCGATCGCGGACCGCGCCGTTCGACCTCGTGGTGCGCGAGATCCTCGATCGCTTCGATTCGGGAGGTGTGCACCGGATCGTCATCGATCTGCGATCGAACGCCGGCGGCGACAGCCGCGTGATCGATCCGCTGATCCGCGGCCTCGCCCAACGCGGCATCCGTGGGGAACGCGTCGTGGTCGCCATCGGCCCACGCACAATCTCCTCCGGCATGCTCGCCGCATTCGAATTGAGCCGTCGGCTCGACGCGACGCTCATCGGCGAGCCCACGGGCCAGAAGCCGGATTCGTTCGGCGAACTCCGCTCGTTCGAACTGCCCAACACCGGATGGCGGATCCAGTGTTCGACGAAGCGGTTCGTGCTCTTCGGGGATGACCGCCCATCGCTTGACCCGGCCGTGCGGATCGAACAGCGCTTCACGGACCTGATGGCGGGGCGCGATCCGGTGCTCGAGTGGGCGATCCAGCCCACGATCGAAAACTGAGCGGGGCGACGCCGCCGTGGTCACGCCGCGGCGGATGCGCTGGGCGGGCGCGCTGGCCCGGGCGACGATGCCTCGCCGGGGTCCGACGCCCGCGCGGCAAACTGCAGCGCGATCTCCTGCTCGCCAGCACCGACAGCGCGAGACCGCCGGACGATGCAGGTCCGAGCCGCGTCCGCCGGGAGAATCCCCGCGGATCCTCCGGGCCCGGGACTGGCGCTGGCATCGGCGACCAGGAGGCGCACGCCCTGGCCCGGCTCGAACGCGCGCACCGAGCGGACACGCAGGCGGATCCCCCCCTCGGAACGGTCGCAGGCCCGCCCGGCGACGAACCGCCCGATCCGAGGGTCGAGCACCCGGCAGTCCGATCGGTCGGGCGTTCGCGGGGCTTGTCGCCTCTCGCGAGGCGGGGCGTGGGGCGCTGGCGTGTGCATGAGAAGCCCCAACGCAATCGACGGGCCGGAGTGCCGGGAGATGGCTGTTCGGCGCGTGTGGGGTGTGCCGGGGGCGCCGATCCGGGTGCCCGGAGCAAAAAACACTGAAAAACAAGGGATGTTGTGCCTACCGGGCTTGCGCGACGCGCAAAAAGGGCTACAAATTGAGGGTCCGACGCGACACGCCGTGCCCCCTGCCATCGTGGCCCGGGGGACTGACCCGGTCGCGCGGCACAACACGATCCAAGCCGCGCGCCGCTCCGGGCGAGTCCAGTCGCGGCCGAACACGGAGGCCACAATGGCAAAGAAGACCGCGAAGAAGGCAGGCAAGAAGAAGGCTGTTTCCAAGAAAGCCGGCGCCACACGCGCCGCGGCCTCCGCTCCGAAGGCCGCGAAGCTCACCGCCGCGAAGAGCAAGCCCCGCACCAAGTCCGAGGTCTACACCACCATCGCAGAGCAGACCGGACTCACCCGCAAGGATGTCGCCGGCGTGTTCGCCACGATGGGACAGATGATCGAGATGGACCTCAAGAAGGGCAACGCGGGCGTGTTCAATGTCCCCGGGCTCATGAAGGTCACCGTCGTCCGCAAGCCGGCGACGCCCGCCAAGAAGGGAATCAACCCCTTCACCAAGGAGCCGACGATCTTCAAGGCCAAGCCCGCCCGCAATGTCGTCAAGGTCCGCCCGCTCAAGGGCCTGAAGGACTCGGTCGCCTGATCGATCGCGCCCCACGAACGACCGCACGAGCGGCCTGATGCGCTCAACAGAGTTCGGTTGTCTGGTCGGCGCTCCTGACTGCTCACACATCGACCAGATCGCACGCCGCCCGGCCAACGCCGGGCGGCGTGCGTCATTCTGGACCGCAAGCGCCGGCGCCCGCCCGCATCATCCGAGCTCCCGCACCGCCCCCAGCACCTCATCCCCGTGCCCGGGCACCTTCACCTTGTCCCATCGCCGAACAACCCTGCCATCGCCATCGATGAGGTAAGTCGTCCGTTCGATGCCCATGTACTTCTTCCCGTACATCGACTTCTCGCCCCACACGCCGTACTTCTTCGCGACCTTCGGATCCGGCTTGCCCTCCTCGTTCAGCGCATCGTCTGCGAGGATCGGGAAGTTGATCCCGTGCTTGTCGGCGAACCGGGCCTTGCTCTTCGTATTCAGGATCGACACGCCGAGCACCGCGCACTCCATCTTCGCGAACTTCGGGAGCTGATCCCGAAAGTCGCAGGCCTGCGCGGTGCACCCCGAGGTGTCATCCTTCGGATAGAAATAGAGCACGAGCGCCCGCCCGGCGTAGTCCGCGAGTCGGTGCGTGGTCCCGTGCTGGTCCTTGAGCGTGAAGGCGGGCGCCTTGCGCCCGGGCTCGATCAGTGGCATGGCATGCTCCTGAAGAGTGAGATGGGTCCGGCGGCGCGATGCTACGGAGCCGAATCGCGTCAGGGCGTCATTCGCCCGCACGCCACCCGCGGATGCGACCCACCACCGCCCGCTCAGATGGTGATGAACCACAGCGCGACCCCCGCCGCGCCGCACATCCCCAGCGCCAGCCCCCGTACAAGGATCGAAGCCGGTCCGACCGGGCGCTCACTGCCCACCGGCGCACCCTCAATCCCTACATCCGATGCGCCGGCATCGTGGACCAGCGGCGATCCCATCCGGGCCGCATCCTGCGCCATCGCGATGATCAGCGCGGCCTGGAACGGGCGGATCCGCAGCGACCTGGCAAGCCGATCCAGCCGACGCCGACGCGCCGGCCTGAGAATCGCCGCTCGCCCCCCCTCAAGCGCCGCGCTCGCGCCCGCCAGGAACACCCGCCCGCGATCGCCAAGCATCCGCGTGCCATCGGGGCTCCCGGGCGCGAACCGGCGCTGCTCGCCATCACCCACCCGCACGATTCCCCGAGAGCATCGCTCGCGCGCGGAGCGCAGCGCCGCCGCCGCATCGCTCAGCGCACGCTCGCGATCAGCTCCCGTCCCGCGCGGGCCCGCCGCGCCGGGCACCCCATCCTGGCCGAGACCGCCGCGCGACCAGCGCAGCGCACACGCTTCCCCGCCGACAAGCCGGAGCGACGCCCGCGTGTTGTGGGGATCCCGGTGCACCATGCGCACATCATGCGCCCGGAATCACCCGGAAGCGAGCCCTCCTCGGACGCCGATAGACTCGATCCCGATGACCGACGCGTCGCAGACCAACCCGGACGGCTCGCCACGGTCCGAGAGTCTGAGCCCCAGCGCCCTGCGCGGGCTCGTGGTCCGTTCTCCGATGCCGCCCGACGGCGTCGTGGGCGCACTGGAGACGGCCTCGCGCCGCGGCAAGCTCCCGGGGTTCCGATCGCTCCCGCCCCCACCGGAACCGGGGGCACGCCGGGTCTGTTGCGATGTCTTCGGCTCGCCGTACGACCGCGACCTCATCATCACGATCCTCCCCGCGCGTGCGCACCAAGAAGGTGCCCGACACGCCGACCCCGCAGCCCCCACCGGCAGCACGCTGCGCTTCGAATCGCGGCTCCGCCGGAAGTTCCCGGCCGCGGTCGCCATCGTCATGGCGCTGGCGATCTGGCCCGGCGTGTGGATGACCGACTCGCTGCTGGTCAGCTACTTCTCGTGGTACCCGCGGGCGGGATGGGTGACACCGGCGTGGTACATCCCGCTCACGCTTCTGGCGATCCCGGCGCTGTGGAAGCAGTACCGCAAGTCCGAATCGGGCGCGGCGGTCGAGGCCGCATCCGTGGTCGACAAGATCGCCCGCCTCGTGAACGCAACATCAGGCCCGACAACGATGCGGGCCGTGGACAGCGCATCCGAGTAGCAGCGCGAGGCTCCATCAGCCCGCGTTCTGGTACTGGCGGGCGCCGGCGTTGCTCCCATCGCCACCGCCGTTTCGATTGCCGCCGCCGTTCCACCGCCGGCGCTGGGAGCGCTCGATGGGCTTCCCCCCGAACACCCGGACCTGCGACCCGCCAACGATGTCGCCCAGGTGCTCGAGCAGGTCCTGCGTGAGCACCACCCGGCTCGCCGTGAGCATGCCCACCACCCCGTTGTCCGGAAGCTTCAGCTCGAGCGCGACCGGAACCGGCTCGCCCGCGCCGACGCCGGCGATGGCGTTATGCCGCCTGAGTTCCGCATAGATCGACTCGAGCGTGGGCAGCGCCCGCCCGTCGGGCCGACGCGCATCGATGGTCAGGCACAGCGAGGTCGCGAGCCGCGCCGCGCCGCGCGCGACCGGGATGATCTCATCAACGATGAGCTGCGGCGCGCCGCGCGAATGATCGACCGCCCCGACGAGGAACACGATCGCATCGCCCACCAGCTTGTCCGCGTGCTCCGCGTACGACTCCGGGAACAGCACGCAGTCCATCACGCCCTTGTCATCCTCCACCGTCAGGATCGCCATCCGCTTCCCGGCCCGCGTGGGCACCGGGCGGACGGACTTGATCATCGCGCCGAGGATCACCCGCTTGTCCTGGTCCACGCCCTTGATCGAGATGGTGTCCACATTCGCGAACCGCTCAAGATCATCCTTCCACTGGTCCAGCGGGTGCGCCGACACATAGAAACCCAGCGACTCCTTCTCCTTCGCGAGCATCTCCGGCTCCGCCCACGCCGGAACGCGGACAAGCGTCGGCTCCGGCGCCGAGATCGCCGCCGGCGCGGCGTCGCCGAACCCGCCGCCGCCGAACAACCCGCCCTGCCCCGCCGCCCGGTCCTTCTGGATCGTCGAAGCGGCCGACACCGCCGGCTCGATCGACGCCACCATCGCCGCCCGCTGCTCCCGCCCGTGCACCGAATCAAACGCCCCGCAGCACACCAGCGCCTCGATCGTCGCCTTGTTCACCGAGCCGTGCGGCAACCGCTCGCAGAACTCATACAGATTCCTGAACGCCCCGACCGCCTTGCCCTCGGCCTTCTCGCGCCGGGCCGCGATGATCGCATCGATCGCCGAACGCCCCACACCCTTCAGCGCCTTGAGCCCGAACCGCACATGCCCGTGCAGCGCATCCACCGGCTCGTCCGGCTCGAAAACCACCGTGAAGTCCGCATCCGACAGATTGATGTCCGGCGGCTTCACCTCCACACCGACCCTGCCATCGATGAACCGCGTCTTCCGGCAGTCGTCCTTGTACGCAATCCAGTCCTCCACCTTCTGCGCCTGCGACTCGTAAGTCAGGAACGCCGCCATGTACTGGTTC
Source organism: Phycisphaerales bacterium (assembly GCA_052168315.1). Lineage (GTDB taxonomy): Bacteria > Planctomycetota > Phycisphaerae > Phycisphaerales > UBA1924 > JBQLZO01. Next base: position 213,693 of record JBQLZO010000025.1, read on the forward strand.
GGGAAATAGGTCTTCAGCCACGCCGTCTGATACGCCACGATGGCGTACCCCGTCGAGTGCGACTTGTTGAAGCCATACCCCGCGAACCGCAGGATCAGATCGAACAGCTCCTCGGCATCCTTCTTCGCCAGCCCCTTGCCGATCGACCCCTCGACGAACTTCGGCCGCGCCTCGTCGATCGCCTTCGCCTTCTTCTTCGAGATCGCCTTGATCAATGAATACGCCGAGCGCAGCGGGATCCCGCCCAGTTCATGCACGATCTGCATGACCTGTTCCTGGTAGATCATGATCCCGTAGGTTTCCTCGGTGAAGCCATCCACGATCGGATGCACCCTCGGCACTTCCTGCCGCCCGTGCTTCCGCTCGTTGTAATCCGGGATCAGGTCCATCGGCCCCGGACGGAACAGCGCGTTCGCGGCGATCAGGTCCTCCAGCCGGTCCGGCTTCATCTCCGTCAGTAGCCGCCGCATCCCGCCCGACTCAAACTGGAAAACCCCGGTCGTGTCGCCACGCTGGAACAGATCGAACACCCGCGGATCGTCGAACACCAGTGTGTCGAGATCGAGCGGATCGGTCTCGGCGATCATCTTCGCATCCGGCATGTTGTCCGCGCCGCCGAACGCCTCCCAGATCTTCTCAACCGGCAGCGTCTCCCGGATCAGCGCCTTCGCCCGCTCGATCACCGACAGCGTGCGCAGCCCGAGGAAATCCATCTTGAGCAGCCCGATGCTCTCGCAGGTCGGGCCATCCCACTGCGTGACCACATCCTCCGTGCCCGGCGGGCGGTACAGCGGCACCACCTCATGCAGCGGCCGCGTCGCCACGATCACCCCCGCCGCATGCACCGAGGCGTGCCGCGCCTGACCCTCCAGCACCTTCGCCTGCTCGATGATCCGCGCCACGATCGGATCATCCTCCGCCGCCTGCTTCAGCTGCGGCTCCTGCTCCAGCGCCTTGGCCATCGTGATCTTGAGCTCTTCCGGCACCAGCTTCGCGAGCTTGTCCACCTCCGGCAGCGGCAACTGGAAAACGCGACCAAGATCGCGGATGCACGCCCGAGGCTTCAGCGTCCCGAAGGTGATGATCTGCGCCACATGTCCATACTTGTGCCGCACGAAATCGATCACCGCCTGCCGCCCGTCCTGGCACAAGTCGATATCGATATCCGGATACTCCTTGCGGTCCGGATCGGTGAAGCGCTCGAACAGCAGCCCATACTTCACCGGGCATGCATTGGACAGCCCCAGCACATAGCCCACCATGGTGCCCACGCCCGACCCTCTGGCGTTGGCCGGGATGCCCCGCTGCCGCGCCCAGTTCACGAAGTCCCACACGATGAGGAAGTACGCCGAGATGTCCTTGTCGCGCAGGATCCCCAGCTCACGATCCAGCCGCGTGCGGATCGCCGCCCAGTCGTGCGACGACTTCTCTTTCGACCCCTTCTTCGGCTCCGCGCCATACCGCCACGCCAGCCCCGCCTCGCACAACTCACGCAGCGCCGCATCGCAGTCGGCCTTCAGCTCGTCGGCCGTTTCCTCGCTCGTCTCCGGGTCATACGGCAGCACCTCGTACCGCGCGCAGAACTTCTTGAACCACGCCGTCCGATCAGGCTCGCCCGCATACGCCATCCGCGCCGATGGCCGCTGGATCCGCACCACCGGCGCAAAGTTGCCCGGCGTCAGTTCCAGATTGCACCGCTCCGCGATCGCCACCGTGTTGTCGCACGAGATCCGCCCCACCTCGCCGTACCCACCCTCGAACAGTTCGCGCATCTCCTCCGGAGACTTCACATACAGCTGCTCCGGATACCGCATCCGCTGCTCGTCGGCCTTCACCTTCCCCGTCGACAGGCACACCAGCGAATCGTGCGCATCATGATCCTCCGCCCTCAGGAAGTGCGCATCGTTGTCGCACACCAGAGGCAGCCCCATCTCCTCAGCCAGCTTGATCAGGTGCTTGTTGATGTCGTTCTGCTCGCGGATGTGGTGCTGCAGTTCCACGAACATCCGAGGCCCCGTGCCCTCATCCGCGAAGGTCCGCGCGTGCCACTCGGCCGATTCAACCGCCGCCTCCCAGTGCTTCGCATCCTGCGTCCGCTCAAACGCCAGCAGGTGCTCGCCGATCTCCGAACCGAGATGCCCGTTGATCGCGATCAGCCCGCTCGAATGCGTGCTCAGCAGCTCCCGGTCGATCCGCGGCTTGTAGTAGAACCCCTCGAGGTACGCCATCGACGCGAGGTACATCAGGTTCCGCCACCCGGTCTCGTTCTCAGCGAGCAGCACCAGGTGATACCCGCCATCCTTGAACGCCGTCTGGTGCCGGTCGGTCCGCTTGCCCGGCGCGACATACGCCTCGCACCCCAGGATCGGCTTGACCCCAACCGCCCGCGCCGCGTTGTAGAACGCCATCGCGCCGAACAGGTTGCCGTGGTCCGTCACGGCCACCGCCTCCATCCCCAGTTCCTTCACCCGGTGCACCAGCCGCTGCACCTGGTTCGCCCCGTCCAGCAACGAGTACTCCGAGTGCAGGTGCAGATGCACGAACTGGCGAGACGACGGGATGACGGGCGATTCTGACACGGAGCCCTCCATATGGGAGCAAATAGAGAGACGCGCCCAGCATGTGGTATGCAGGGCCCACGAAGCCGCTCCGTCCATCGTACCCGCCCCCACCCGGACGGCGTCCGCCCGGACAGTTTGTTCACGACCCGTGAACGCCCACGCCCGAACCCCACCCGCCGTCCCGACACCCGCCGAAGGTCCTGTAACGCGAATCGCCCATATTTTGAACCGGCAATGCCGCCGCTTTCGACCCAACGCCTCTTTGCGGGTTCAGCTCCTTGGGGTACTTTCCTCTGGTCCGCGGGGCACAGCGCGCAAGCGCCCATCGTCGTCCCGCGGCGAAACACGTCACCGCCACGCCGCCGGGAAGCGGCATGGCACACATCCAATCACAGCGCGCTGGAGCCAGACGCTCCAGGCTGTGGCGTCCGGCCGCAATCGCCGGGCGTGGAACGAGAGGGAAGAAGCAATGAAGACCGGTATCGCTCTGGCCGCGGGTGCGGTGTTGTCGCTCGGCGCGTTCGCGAACGCGTCCGTGCTCTCCGTGAGTTTTGATGGAACGGGCAAGGGCTCCAATGTCCGACTGTCCCATCCCGACATCGACGGCGGCGAGATGAATGTCTTCGCCGGCCAGCTCTTCCACACCATCAGCGGCGGCGCTGGCGAGTGGGAGTTCCTCAACGGCACGCAGCTGACCTTCTGCTCGGAGGTCCTGCGCCAGACCCAGAACGGCCCGACCAAGTACGAGCCCGTCGCCATCGGCAACCTGCCCTCCGGTGGCCCGGAATCGTCCGTCATCTCGGCCGCCAAGTCGTCGGCGCTCAACGCGCTCTTCGATGCGCACTACACCGAAGTCGCCGACGCCGGCATCGTCAACCGCAAGGCCACCGCCTTCCAGCTCCTCGTCTGGGAGATCATCCTTGACTTCGACGGCGTCACGCTCGGATCGCTCGATGTCTCCACCGGCACCCTCGCCGCCACCAAGACCAACGGCGACCCCCTGAGCTCGAATCTCATCGACGACTTCAACAACTACCGCGACAGCATCTTCAATGATGCCAACGACGGGAATGTCGTCGGAATCGTCGGCGCCGCGGCCCAGAACCAACTCGTCTATGTCCCGGCGCCCGGCGTGGCGACCCTCATCGCCTGCGCGGGCTTGGCCGCAGTTCGTCGGCGTCGCTCCGCCTGAGCCCGGGAACCCGATTCGATCCGGCAGTCGCCGACGCCGAGCGGATCACCCGCCCGGACGGACGCCGGACCCACTTCCAGACCACGCCGGTTCCCGGACGCTCACAACGCCCGCGCTCGCCAATCCAGCGGCGCCGGGTCGCGGAATGGGAATCGATGGACGATGGACTGCTTGGTGCCCACCCGCTTCGTGGCGGGTGGGCGCCTTCCGACTGCCCCCCGCGAGCCACGGCCGGGCTCGCGGGATCCGGAGCGCCCGAGCCTTCGCGGCGCCGAGTACACCCGGCCAAACCCTGACCCACGCCCCACAATCACCGGGGGAGAGGTGCCCATCATGATGATCCGTCCGCGTTCCGTGTCCGCTCTGCTCCTGTGCGGAGTCGCAGGCTCCACCGCCGCGCTCGCCCCGAGCGCCGAGGCCTCACTCCTGACCGACTGGAACCTCGTCGTCCGAAACAACCTGAGCGGCAGCTCAGAGGTCGACGGCTCGACCCTCGTCGGCGGTTCCGTCTTCGGGACGATGAACTTCGGCGTGCAGGGCATCACCGCGCCCAACGGCACGGCCCTCGCCGTCGGCGGGAACTTCCCGGCCGGTTCGATCGCGAACCTCGGCAACGCCGGCGACTTCCGGTACGCCGGCGCCCTCAACGGCACCGTCAACAACGCCGGCTCCCTGATCTTCGATCCCTCCATCCCCTCGGCCGTGGACTCGATCTTCTCCCAGGCGGCGATCGTCTCCGCCGCCACCGCCGCGCTCCCCTCGACCGGATCACTGGACGGCGCCGGCAACCTGACCACCAACCCGGCCAACCTGCTCTCCATCGACGGGCAGCAGGTCGCCGTCTACTCGTTCAACATCACCGCTCTCAACGGACTGGGCCAGCTGAACCTCAACTTCGGCTCGGCCGACACCGTCATCCTCAATGTCACGGCCAACGGATCCGGCATCGTCAACTTCACCGCGCCACCCAACCTCGTCGGCGGCTTCAGCCAGGCCAACTCCTCCCGGATCCTCTGGAATTTCCTCGACGCCGAGTCGCTCATCGTGAACAACAACCTGAACGGCGCGGTCCTCGCCCCCGACGCCGCGCTGTCGCTCAACGGCGGCGGTATCAACGGCGCCGTCATCGTCGACTCGGTCTCGAACCTCGACGCCGAGATCCGACGGTTCACCTACGAGGGCGTGCTGGTTCCCACGCCCGGCGCGGGTGCAATGCTAGCGCTCGCCGGCATCATGACGGCCCGCCGCCGCCGGGTCTGAGCACCCGCGCAACGCCGCGGAACATCCCTTCAAGCGGGGCGCGGTGCGATCGAATCACCAAGGCCTCCGGGCGCTCTCGTGGGCGCTCGGGGGCTTTGTCGTCCTGGCCCCGCGGAACGCCCGCCGTCGTCCGGACCGCACCCATCGCCCGAGCCGCGTCCCCACCGCCGACCCGCGCGGCGTGATGCGATCGGACCGGACGACCCTCGCCACAAGCAATCAGTCAAACAAACAGGGCCCCGCGCCATCGGCGCGGGGCCCCGGTGTGTTGTGCATGGATTCGTGACACCCGCCGAGACAGCGCGACGGAAGCCTCAGCGCCGAGATCCGTCGACTCAGCAGCTGCTCCCGAACACGCCGAGCAGAATCCCGAGGTCGTCCGAGTCGGTGTCGCCATCGCCATCGAGGTCGCCCGCTCCGCTCGATCCGAACGCGCCGAGCAGCACCCCGAGGTCGTCCGAATCAACGATGTTGTCCTCGTTCAGGTCGCCATCGCAGGGCTCCGGCTCATCCGGAACAAGGATGATGGCCAGCGAGCCCTGGTCTGCCAGCGACGCTTCGCTCACGACGCGGATGAGATAGGTCTGCCCGCCCTGCACCGGGACGAGCACCTGTCCCTGCCCGCCGCACGCGTCGGTGTCGCAGGCCAGCGGCGCTCCGCCGCAGCTCGCGTACACGCCGACCGCCGAGCCGAACGAGGAGTTGCAGGCGCCGATCGCGGCCACGCCCGACTCATCAGGCGTGTACGAGAACCACACATCCGGCATCGTGCTCGTGATCCCGCACCCCGCAGCGCCGCCGGTGGGTGTGGCGCCGAATGCATCGAACGGCGTGACGCCCTCGACCACCGGCATCGCCCCGGAGCAGCTGTTGTTCGAAGGCAGCGCGACCTGCGCGAGATTCAGCCCGCCGAGCCCCTGGTCACCGGCATACCCACCGACGCGGACGAGGTACTCCTGCCCCTGCACCGCGAGGAAGTGGATCTGCGATCCGCCGCCGCTCGCGCAGGCCTCCGAGTCATCGTTGCACGCAACGGGCGGAGTGGAGGGGCCGGGGCATCCGATGTACATCGCCATCTTCGTGTCGATGATGCTCCCGCAGGTGCGCGCACGAATGACCCGCGTCGTGGTCGGCGTGTACGAGAACCAGATGTCCGACTGGATCTGGTTGTCGCCGCCGACGATGCACCCACCGGTGACGACCGGCCCGTCGGTCTCCGCGTTCGTGTTGTCCCACAGCGTGTTCCCGAGCCCGATGGTCTGGGCGTCGGCGCACAGATCGTTGTCAGGCGGGAGAACCCCGCCCGGCCCGATCGGGTCGATCGTCGTCTGCCCCGTGCCCGCCGGATCCAGCCAATTCGACAGCCGGTTCCCGTTCGACCCGCCGCCGGCCCACGAAAGGAACATCCGACCGTAGTACACCGGGGCGAAAGGGTTCCCGCACGAGAGCGATGGGTCACCGCAGCAGAGCTGACCGACGATGCGGCCCTGCGAGTCGTAGAGCGGCGAGCCGGACGAGCCGGGCTCAACGATGCCATCGTTCCATTGGATGCCGATGAGCGTTCCTCCGCTGACCGAGAACGACTGGTTGTAGTCGAACGAGATCCGCTTCTCCTCGGTGTTCGGATGGTGCACGCCGACGGAATTGAACGGCAGGCTCGAGCCACGGTTCCAGCCGCCGTAGGAAACATCCCATGCCACGGGCGGATTGGTCGAGAGCTGGACGAGTGTGAAATCGGTGTTGTCCCATGTGGCGCGCCGGATGTGGTTCCCCGAGAGGAACTGATTGAGCGGGCCGTTGCCCGGGCCCCCGGACTGCGCCGACCCCGGCGGGCGACAGAACGAGTTCTGGTAATTGAAATACACGACCATCGTCTGGTCGTTGCCCGTCGTGATCCCGCAGTGGTCGGCGGTGAGGAAGTAAGGCGTGAGATCCTGGGCGGTGTTGTTGATCATCGAGCCCGAGCAGGTCCAGAACCCCTGCAGCGTGTACACCGCCACGGAGTTGACCTGCAGCTCCCACGGGTCGGCCTGCGGGCACGCAACATCGATGTTGCACGAGCCGGAACGCGGCATCTCTCCACCGTCGACCTGGAGCGGCACATTCGCGCCGAACCCGCGGTATCCCGGGTTCACCGCGGTGATCAGGAAGTTGGCCGCAAAGGTGTCGAAGTCCGCCTCGTCGACTTCCGCGTACAGTTCGATGGTGTTCCCCTGCACGATCGGGAACCACATCTCGCCGGATTCGTTGTTGTCCAGACAGGTGAACCGGCGGTGCGGCACACGCCCGGCCCAGTCGCGTAGCTCAACAAACGCGCTCTTGGGCAGCAGCGCATCAGCACCGATGTTGAAGTGCGCCGCATTGTCGCAGGTGAACCGGATCACCCACGCCACCCGCCCGTTGTCCAGCGGGATCACCGTGCCGTCGGCCACCGGCGAGTACACCGCGTCAATCTTCGGGTCGGCGAAGCGACTCGGCGAACCCTGCCCGTTGACGATCGCGTCCTCGGCCAGCAGCCCGGCGATGTCGAGGTCCGGATAGTGCACCGTGTGGATCTCCGCCGCCAAAGCGATCGATCCGAAACAGCCGAGTGATGCGACGACTCCGCAGGCGAGTCGGAGAGCGCGTGCCCTGTGGTTCATGTCTGGGTTCTCCCATCGAGGCTTGGATTGGCAAGCCCCGGTCAGCGGTGGCCTGCGCCCGTTCAACCCGCACGATGCATCTCGGCTCCGCGAACGACGATTCGGCCGTCTCGCGTCACCGAGCGAAACCGGAACGACGGGCGAGCGTCCCGGAAGCGGAGCGCGTGCCGGCACCATCAGCGGGCCCGCGTCCCGAAACCGACCATACATCGCCGGACCCCCGCCGCAAGCAAAAACGCCCGAACGACAGAGTTCGGGCGTCGATCGGGCGCTGGATGTGCCGCGTGGCGGGCGTGGGACGGGGGCGTCCAGAAACTGGGCTTCTCGGGCGTCGGGCCCGTGCCCGCCATCGCGCCTCCGCGCTCCCCGCGGCACAAGCATCAGTTGCAGGTGTTGCCGAAGTTGCTCAGCAGGATCCCGAGATCGTCCGAATCGACATCCCCATCGCCATCGAGATCGCCCGGACAGGGGCCCGGCGGCTCGCACGCGATCCGCGCGATCCCGTTCGACTCCTCGCCGCTCACCGTCTCGAAGATCCCCCCGGCGTACACCGCCGGAGCGTTGGCATCCCCATCATCGAACACCGCGAGGTCGTACACACCTGGCCCGCTGGCCCCACCGTCCAGACCGATGACATTGGTCCACTGGATCCCATCCCAATACGCCAGCCGCGTGGCTGGGCTCAGGGAACTCCCTCCGACGAAGAGCAGCGAGTCGTTGCCCCGCTGCAGCACCACTGTCGCGAACGGCGTGCTCCCGAGGGGAGGAACCGGCAGGGCGACCCAATTCGCTCCATCCCAGCGCTCGACACCAAACGAGCCCACGGCGTGCAGCGCCGGGCCGCTGCCATCGTCGTAGATCGCGAACTCGTTGACCTCGCCGCCTCCGGAAGGCCCGCTCCCGAGCGGCGTCCACTGGACCCCATCCCAGCGCGCAACACGGCTGGCCGGGCTCCCGCCGGCATTGAGAAAGCGCCCGCCGGCGTACAGCGCGGGACCGGTGCCATCATCGAACACGATGAGCGTGCGGATCCAGTCATCCACACCCCCGCCCACATCGGACCAGCTCGATCCATCCCATCGGGCGATGTACGGAGCGGGCTGCCCATCGGCCTGCGTGAACCACCCGGCGGCATACAGCGCCTCGCCCGTTCCATCATCGAACGGGACAATCGCCTCGACCCGCTGGTTCAGACCGCCGGCCAGCGGCGACCAATCCGCGCCATCCCATCGCGCGATCCGACTCGCGGGCTGCCCGCCGGCGGCTCCGAAGGTGCCGCCCGCGTACAGCGCCACGCCCGCGCCGTCATCGAAGCTCCCGAGCGCCCAGACCTCGCCGGCGATGCCCGCGCCGAGCGCCGACCACGCGCTCCCATCCCATCGCGCGATGAAGCTGGCCGGCTGCCCGCCGGCGGTGTCGAAACTCCCCCCCGCGTACAGCGCCTCGCACTGCCCCGCGATGGCGTGCGTGCCCAGCGCGAAGATCCTCCCATTGAGCGTGACCGGCCCATCCACCCCACCCCCGACGGGCCCGGGGGAACATGGCTGCGCCACCGCATGCGGCGCGAGCACAGCGCACGCCAAGGCGGCGAGCGGGGAGAGCATCGTCCGACGATTCCGCTGGAGTACCACGATCGGCTGTCCTTTCGTTGAAGGCGCCATCCGTGGCGTGGAACGCGGCCTCGCGACGATCACGCTGGCCGCCGTGATGAACACACTACGCCCACCCTCAGTCGCACACGCCCCCGAACGCTCCGAGCAACAGCCCCAGGTCGTCCGAATCGACCAGCCCATCGCCGTTGATGTCAGAGGTGCACCCCTCAGCACAACCGAAGTTGCCCAAGAGGAGCCCAAGGTCGTCCGAGTTCACGATGTCATCATCATTCAGGTCGGCGCACACGCTCACCGAAATCACCACCCGATCCTCCAGCGTGATCGCGGCGAACACCAGCCCCGCGATCGTCGGCGCCGAGACAACCTCCATGGTTCCGACGGCCGAGGAACCCGTGATGATCGCGAACTGCTGGCCGATGGCCGGGAGGAAGCCCGGATCGATGCTCAGCACGATATCACCATCGACGGCGAGCGCGCCGGTCGCCGTGATGCGGCTGAAGTCCATCGCGTCGTTGATGGTGATGTGGTGCACGCTGCTCGCTCCAGCGCTGTACCCGCCGCTGACGCTGATGAGTCCCGTCGGATCGCCGGGCTTGATGGTTCCGGCGTTGTGCAGTCCGAGCTGGACCTGCCCGCGCCCCGAGATCGTGTGCCCGATGTCGTTGGTCAGGGTGCCGGTGCCCACGATCCTCGGCACGCCACCGAGGGGCTTCGAGAACGCGATCTCGCCCGTGCCGCTCGCCGTCGCATTGGCGGCGAGGAAGCTCAGCGTGGCCGTGCTCCCGGAGGGCGAGAAGTCACCGATCTCGATGCGCCCATGGTTGGTGAACACATCATCGACGATGTTCAGCGTGCCGAAGGTCGCGATGACCAGGTCGGCATTGTTCAGCACGCCATCGAGCGTCGTGGCGCCCGCCCGCCGCACCATCGCGGGAGCATCGGGCGTGGCCTCCAGCGAGCCGCCGAGCAGGGTGCTGTTGGCGGTGAACTCAACCAACGAATCGACCCCGTCGGCGAGGATCTGTCCCCCGGCGCTCTGGTCGATCGTGCTGCTGGTGATGGTCAACCATCCACCTCCGCTCGCCCGGATGATGTTGTTGTTCGTCGCGGTGGCGGTCTGGATCTGGAACTGGCGCTCGGGGTCGTCCGCATCGATCACGCCATCATTGACGAACGAGGCAAGGATCCGGCCCGCGCCGGCGATCGTGTGATCGGCGCTGTTCGTGAGCACCGACTCGCCGACGCCGGTGATCTGGGCGCGGGTGGTCGAGAGCCCGTTCAGCCTCACCGTGCCGGTGCCGAGAAGGCTCACCGAATCGACCACGCCCAGCGTGGCCGTGCTCCCCGAAGTATTGAAGTTGTTCACGCTGAGCAGGCCGTTGTTCGTCAACGCGGTCCCAGTGAGATTGATCGTGCCCACGGGCACCACCAGCAGCTCGGCGTCCAGGGTGACATCCTGAAGCGTCGTGGTCCCCGCCTGTCGCACCATCGCCGGCGCGCCGGGCGTGGCCTCCAGCGAACCGCCGAGCACGCTGCAGGTGCCGATGAATTCAACCAGCGAGTCCGGGCCGTCGGCAATGATCTGGCCGCCGGCGGTCTGGTCGATGATGCTGCTGGTGATGTCCAGCAGGCCGCCGGCGCTGGCGCGGATGATGCTGTTGTTCGTGGCATCGTCGGTCTGGATCAGCAATTCAAAACCAGACGCATCGGCATCGATCAAGCCATCGTTCACAAAGCCGCTGATGATCTGTCCCGCGCCGGCGATCGTGTGCTCAGCGCTGTTTGTGAGCACCCCGCCACCGCTCGTGATCCGTGCGCGGGTGGTCGAGAGCCCGTTCAGCCTCACCGTGCCGGGGCCGAGGAGGCTCACGGAATCGACCACGCTCAGCGTCGCCGCGCTCCCGGAAGCACTGAAGTCATTCACGCTCAGCAGGCCCTCGTTCGTCAACGCCGTTCCGGTGAGATTGATCGTGCCTACCGGCACCACCAGCAATTCGGCCTCCAGCGTGACATCCTGGAGCGTCGTGGTGCCCGCCTGCCGCACCATGGCCGGGGCGTCGGGCGTTGCCACCAGCGAGCCGCCGAGCACGCTGCCGTTGCCAACGAAGTCAATGAGCGATCCCGAACCGTCGGCGAAGATCTGACCGCCCCCGGCCTGATCGACCGCAGTGCTGCTGAGCCTCAGGATGCTCCCGTTGCTCGCGCTGAACAGCCCGTTGTTCGTCATCGCGCTCGCGCCCAGCTGCAGCTCCAGCCCTTCCTCATCCGCGATGATGCTCCCGTTGTTGATCACCGTCGCGATGATCTGGCCCGCCCCGGCCACGGTGTGACCTCCCGCGACCGTGACAACGGCCTCGCCGGTGGTGGTGATCCGAGCCCGGGTGAAGGTCAGCCCCATGAGCCGGGTGGTCCCGCCGCCGACGATCTCGGTATCCCCCGTCGCGGTCAGCGTCGCCGATGAACCGGACGCAGAGAAGTTATTGATCTGAAGCACGCCGTCCACCGTAGCCGTACCGCCACTGAGAGACAGCGTTCCCGCCGCCGGAACAAGGACAACGCCGTCAGGATTCGTCAGCAGCAGCTCACCCAGCGTGGTGGTCCCGGCAGGCAGCGCGACCTCGTACGCGCCGGCCACGCCGATCTCTGCCACCGCCCGCGCCCCATTGGGCACGATCGCCGGGTCCCAGTTGCTCGCGATGCTCCACGCGCCGCCCAGCGCATTGATCCACAACCCGGCGTGCGCCGCGGCAGCGGTGCCCGCGGCAACCATGATCGCCGCGGCACAAGCGCGCCCGCGAATGCGATGGGGACGAATCGACAGTGCATCGACACAACTCATCTCTACTCCTCCTGGGATCCTGTGCGTTCCGCGTCACATCACACGGCCCGTGGCCGTGCCCGAGAACCCGCGCCGCGCCCGCCGGCGGCAGCGGGCGCACGAAAGCACTCGCAACCATGGCAAGCACGGCCCACAGCCTACCTCATGAATGACCATCGCCACATGAACTCTTGCGATTCACAATGTCTGCGCGAATCGAACTCCGATATCGGACGATCCGAACGCGATGGATCACGCCGAGCAGAGCGCCGCCGGCGGTCGGTCAGCGCCCCAGCTGGCAATCCGCTCCAAACCCGCCGAGCAGCAGCCCCAGGTCATCCGAATCGACCAGACCATCGCCGTTGATGTCGGCAGTGCAGCCCTTCGCGCATCCGAAGTTGCCCAGCAGCAAGCCGAGGTCGTCCGAGTTCACGATGTCATCATCATTCAGGTCGGCGCACACGCTCACCGAAATCACCACCCGATCCTCCAGCGTGATCGCGGTGAACACCAGCCCCGCGATCGTCGGCGCAGAGACAACCTCCATGGTTCCGCTGACCGTATCCGCGGTCAGGATGTCGAACTGCTCGCCCACCTCCGGCAGGAAGCCCGGATCGATCTCCAGGGTGATATCCCCGTTCACGCTGGCAGCGCCGCTCACCGCGAGCACGCCGGTATCGCCGAAGGCATCGATGCTCGCGTGGAACTGCGCGGTCGCGCCCTCCGTGTAGGTCCCGTTGAGGTCGAGGGTCCCGCTCGGCGCGCCGGGCGCGATCGTGCCCTCATTCACCAGGTCCGCATTGATGATGCCCACTCCCGAGATGGTGTGCCCACTCCCATTGGTCAGACCGTTGGACGCGTTGAGCTGCGCATCGTCGGAGGCCGGATCCTGCAGCGCGATCTCGCCGCCGCCGGTCAGCGTCGCCGCATCGGCGAAGCTCATGATGCTGTTCGACGCCGATGGGCTGAACAACCCGATGTCGATACGCCCCGAGTTGTTGAGGTTGGTGCCGATGTACTCGATCGAACCACCGAGATCGATGATCATGTCCGCATTCAAATCAACGCCATCGAGGGTCGTCGCGCCGCTGAGACGGCGCACGGGCGGCGCATCCGGAGTCGCATCGATCGATCCGCCGATGATCGTCGAGCTCGTGACCACGGGGAACACGATCCGCGCGTTCGCCCCATCGGCCAGGATCTGCCCGCCCCCCGTCTGGTCGATCGTGATCGACTCGATGCTGATGATGCCCTGATTCGTCGCGCGGATGGTCGAGTTATTGACCTTGTTCTGAGACCCAAGTTCGAGCGTCTGATCGGCCAGGTCAGCGCTGACGAGCCCGTCGTTCGTCAGCGCCGCATTGATCCGCCCGGTGCCGGAGATCGTGTGCAGCGCATCGTTCGTGACCGTGCCATTGAGCTGCGCATCGTCGGACACATCATCGGACAAGGCGATCTCTCCGGTGCCCGTCAGCAGGATCGGATCCATGAAGTCGATGATCGAGTTCGAGGCCGATGCGGAGAACAGCCCCACTTCGATGCGCCCGTTGTTCGTCATCGTCGTGCCCTGCACGAACACGCTGCCGCCGATATCGATCACCATGTCCGCGTTCAGCGTCACATCGACGAGCGTGGTCGAGCCCGACCGCCGGATGTACGCGGGCGCATCCGGCGTCGCGTTGAGCTGGCCGCCAATGATCGTCGAGGCCGTGACCACCGGGAACTCGACCAGCGAGCCCGCACCATCGGCCAGGATCTGCCCGCCGCCGGTCTGATCGATCGTGATCGACTCAATGCTCAGGGTAGCCCCGTTCGTCGCCCGCATCGTGGCGTTGTTGATCTTGTCCTCCAGCCGGAGGTCCATCGTCTCGCCCGCAACATCCGCGCTCACGAGCCCGTTGTTCGTCAGCGCCGCATTGAGCTGCCCGGCGCCCGCGATCGTGTGCCCAGCGCTGCTGGTCAGCACGCCGTTGATCTGAGCATCGTTGCTCACGCCGTCGGCGAGGCGGAGCTCGCCCGACCCCGTCACGAGCACCGAGTCCTGGAAGGACATGATCGAGTCGCTGGCCGAGGCCGAGAAGTTCCCGATCGACACCGCCGCATCGTTGACCAGGCTCCCGCCCGTGATGACCACGGAACTCGCGAAGTCGATGAAGAACGCGCCTTCCAGCGTGACCGCCTCCAGGGTCGTCGTCCCCGAGCTCGACCGGGTAATCGGATCGGCGCCACCCTCACTCCGAAGCGTTCCGCCGAGAACCGCCTGGCCGAAGCCGGTGGAGAACTCCACCCTGGAACCCGCCCCGCTGGCGAGGATCAGTCCATCCACACCCTGGGCGGTCGTGCCGAACTCGAACGCGAGGATGCCGCCATCGACCGCCCGCATCACGGCGTTGTTCACCCGGTCCGCGACCCTCAGCCGGAGCGAGAACCCCTCCGCATCGGCGGTCACCAGCCCATTGTTCGTGAACGGCGCCGGAACGATCCCCGTGCCCGCCACGGTGTGCTCGGGAGCGAAAAAGTACTGGCTGGCCGCGGCCGCGGACAGCTGCGCATCGTCGCTGATGTTGTCGGCCAACCGCGTGACCCCGGTGCCGGCGAGCGTCACATCGCCGGTCGCCCGCAGGATCGAATTCGACGAAGAGGACGAGAAGTCACCGATGCGGAGCTCGCCGTCGATCGTGTGCGTCCCCGACTGCAGATCGAGCAGGCTGGCGATCCCAATGAGCACCGTCGCATCCGGATTCGTCAGCTCCAGCGTCCCGAGAGCGATCGAAGTCGAAGACCCGAGATCAACGATGTAGGCGCCGGGGGTGCCGATCGTCGCCGTCGCGCCCGGCGCGTTCGGGACCATCCCGTCGTCCCAGTTGGCCGGCACGGTCCAGGCACCGCCCAGTGGATTGATCCAGATCGAAGCGTTCGCGGCGACCGCCGCCCCCGCCGCGAGAATGAGGGCTCCCGCGCTGGCGAGGCGGTTCCGACGGTTCGACATGCTGATCACGGTGCTCATGGCTCACTTCTCCATCCTGGACATAGGGCGTGCGCCCGGTGCGCACCGCGATAGCCTTCGTCCGCCCGTGGCGAAGTCAGCGCAGTATCACCGGCGCGAATGTGATATCAGGCGTGCATCCATGGCACGCAATCGCGTCGAGTGTAATTGCAGCATCCCACAAAGGCCCGCTGAATCCCGATGATTCGCGCGCCGAACCGCAACCCGGGCGGGCTATCGGACGACCGGTGCCATCACATTTGCACCCATCTCCACGCCGCGAAACGCCTCGTACCAGGAGCGGACATCGATCGCGAACGATCGCTCAATCGCAAGCGGTCCCGAACACCCCGAGCAGCAGCCCGAGGTCGTCCGAGTCGGTGTCGCCATCGCCATCGACATCCCCGCCCGCGCCGGCGCCGAACGCACCCAGCAGGATCGCGAGATCGTCCGAATCCACGCCGCCCGAGTCATCGAGATCACCAACGCACCCGGGCTCGACGGGAATCTCGGCCGAGCCGACGATGAGCCCCGTGAACGAGATCGTGCCCAGCGACGGGTTGGCCGGGTCCAGCGGAGCGGTGGCGTCGATGTCGGCCGAGAGGGTGATGATGTTGTCCACGATCTCGACATTCCCGCTCAGATCCAGCAGCACCACGCCCTGATCGGCGAGGTCGGCCGTGTCGGCGCACGGAAGCCCGGCGCCCGAGATCGCAGCGCAGAACAGCCCGGTCGAGCTGTACGCCAGCGTCCCGCCCAGCGTGCTCGGCGCGCCGACGAGCGTGAACTGGTTCGCGATGATCGGCGCGAAGTACACATCGCCATTGAACGCATCATCCACCACAAGGCTGTTGATGTTCACCGTCAGCTGCCCGAGGAACCCGGCGCTGAGCACGAGGGTCAGGTTCTCCGTCAGCGCGATGTCGTACGCATAGAACGCGAGATTGCCAGGAAAGTCCGGATCGGCCGGATCAACCGTGACCGATCCCGTGACCGGCGAAGAGTCCGAATCCGTGAATCCGGAAACCGACAGCGTGACCTCGATGAACGAGGCCGACTCGTCGATCGGAACAACGACCGGCTGCGCGAGCGCGAGCGATGGTCCGGCGGCGAACAGTGCGAGCGCAGCGCTGCAAACAAGACTGGGACAACGGGCGATCATGGTCTCTCTCCTCTGGCGTGGCGATGCGATTCAGTGCCGCACCGAGCCGATGGCGGCGGGCTCGCATCCACCATACCCGCGCCCGGACGCGATGGAAGCACGAAGCCGCCAAACCCCGCCACCGGGTCGCGCGCGGTCCCCCGCAACGATGGTCGAGAATGGCCTTCCCCCCGGGGGAGGTCACCCCACCGGGGCGGGCTCGGGAGCGCTCGCAGCCGGCGAGGGTCCGGTCTTGCGCCGGATTCCCAGCGTGCCCAGGTGCTCGTGCCACGCCTCCTCGTGCACCTGCCAGAAGTGCTCGAACGAGTGCTTGATGTCGTACGGCCGCATCGACTCCACGGCCGCAGCGCCCATCCGACGACGCTTCGCGTGGTCGCGGATCAGATCGAGCGTGTGCCGAGCCCACGCCTCCGGATCCTCGTGGTCAAGCACGAACCCGGTCTGATCATCGATAACCACTTCCTTCGGCCCGCCCTCCGTCGTCACGATCACCGGCAGCCCCGACGACTGCGACTCCATCACCACCTGCCCGAGCGTGTCCGTCGTCGAGGGGAACAGGAACATGTCCGAGGATGCGTAGATCGTCGCGAGCTCATCCCCGTGCCGGAACCCGAGGTACCGCACGCCGCAGTTCTTCAGCGTGCTCTCCATGTGCTTCTTGTACGGCCCATCCCCAACGACGATCAACTCCGCATCCAGACCCTCCCGCTGGCACGCGCCCGCAACCCGCTTCCACACCTTCTCCAGCAGCGGCATGTTCTTCTCGACCGAGACACGCCCCACATACAGCACCCGCACCGCCTCGCGCGACAGGCCCGCCCACGACGGATCGCCCTCCTGCTCGATCTTGTTCCAGATCCCCATGTCCCGGTACCCGGTGTTGAACCGGGCCGTCTCGATCCCCGGCATCAACCGCAGCGTCTTCTTCCGCGGGATCCCCAGCCGCACCAGCGCCTCGACATAGTCCTCCGACCGTGTGAAGATCGAGCGGAACGGATCGTAGAAGAACTTCATGAACCACTCGGTGATCCGCGTCATCCCCGGATCGTCAAAGAAGCGGTCGATGTACGCCGGGAAGTCCGTGTGGTACACGCCCATCACCGGGATCTTGAGCATCTTCGCGCCGATGTACCCCACCAGCCCGATCGACCCGGGCGTCGAGATATGCATCACATCCGGCTGGCGCCGGTCCAGGTACCGCAGCATCTTCAGCAGCGGCGGGAGCACCAGCTCCAGCTGCTCGTACTTCGGCATCCGCGTCGCGTACACCGGCGTGAAGTTCGTGATGTTCGGCCAGTCCGGGATCTCGAAGTTCGTCGAGGTGATCACCTCCAGGTCCCGCCCCGTCTGCATCGCCTGCCACGCGACATTCTGGATGAACCGCGACACGCCGTTCACATCCCCCAGCGTGTCCGTGAGCAGGCACACACGCATCCCCCGCTCCAACACCGACCGCCCCGATCCCGGCTCGGCCACCTCGTGCTCCACTCGTTCGAGCATGTTGCGTTCCTTGTTCTGATAAAACAGCGAGAACATGTACGGGAGCTGCGCCGCGGTGACAAACGCGTACGAGATCAGGTGATCGACGATCTGGTTCGTGTCACGCTTCCGGAACGCCCGAACGGCGTCGGACGCCATCGCCGCCGAGAGCGTCGAGCACATCTCGTCGACAAACTCGGCCATCCGCTCGTGGTTCGCCGTCGCCGGCCCGTCGTCCCAGGTCGAAGGATCGAACTTCTCCTTCAGGTCCGGGTACCGGTCGATGACCTCGCCGAAATTCTTCTTCAGCGCCTTCACGATCGGCAGCGTCCGGCTCTTGCGCTTCCGGAACCGGTTGATGATCTTCTGCTTGACCTTCCCGGCCACAAGCTCGCCCTTGCCGGGCGCATCCAGCGGCGCCCCCGCGAAACGCAGCAGCTTCGACGCCAGGTACCGCGACTCGGCACGCTCCAGTTCCTCGTCGGCCCGCCGCGCGTACCACTGCGCCGCCACCGTCACCAGCTGGTGCGCGTGCAGCGCCGGATGGCCGCCGACCCCGCCCGCGATCCCACGCCCGCTCATCACCCGGTCGAGGAACTCGCGCGGCTCGGTGATCTTCCCCGCGCCCTCCGTCGGAACGCCGAGCCACGCCCGCCCGATGTTCAGCATCGCGTGGTCGTCCGATCCCGCCGTCCGCCCCTTCTCCCAGCACCGATCCCACAACGGCGTGATCGCGTGACGCCGAGACCACTCCGCGATCCGGTTGGCGTTCAACCGCTCGAGGAACAACTCCACGACCGTCCGATGCTGCACCGGGTGCGCGCCGTTGAGCACCTCCCACCCCTTGAACAGCAGCGCGCACTTCTCGAGGTGCTCGAGCGTCAGCCGCCCGTTCTGGATGTACAGCGGATGCGCGAACGCGTGCGGAAGATCGTGCTGCGCCAGCCAGTGCGCGAACTTGTACACATCGTGCCGCAGGTCCTGCTCGTCGATCTGCGCCGCCAGCTCCGGAGTGAGATCCCAGACCGTGACATGGATCAGGCAGCGGTCCTCGGGGAAGATGACCGAGACCTCCTGCCCGATCACGAACCCCTGGAACCCCCGCTCGTGCAGCTCGATCGCGCCCTCGCAGGTGTCATGGTCCGTGATCGTCACAAGGTCCATGCCACGCGCGCGGGCCTGGTCGTAGACCTTCTCCGGCGGCGTGTACGACTCGGCGATCCCCAGGAACCCCACCGCCTTGTTCACCGGCTTCGAAGAGGCGCGCGAGTGGCAGTGCATGTCCATCCGCGTCAGCGCACCGGGATCCGGCGTCGTCGGCAGGTGCTCCCGCTGCGTCACCGGCGGAGCGCTGTCCGCCCGCGCCGGCGCCGGGCGGTCCGGCTGCATCCCGACGCGTGTGCCGCGCTGCGCGTTGGACCCCGGCGTGGGAGGCATGAACTTCCTCAGTGAAGCGGACCGGCACGAAGCGCCCGGCAGCGCGCGATGCGGGACAACCCGACCCTGAGAGTAGTCGGGACGGGCCCCGATCGGCTCCCCGCCGAGCGCCCATAACCAAACATTCACCGTATGATCCCGGAGGATCGAACCGATTTTCCAGTGAGCGGAAATACTGGAGAACCGAAAGGTGTTGAAACAGGTAATCGTGCCCGATCGATCCAGATCACACACCCCCGGGGCGACCCCGGAGAAACAGAGGACACCATGCCACGCATCCCGCTCATCGATCCGTCCCAGGCCTCCGGCAAGACCAAGGAGATCTTCGACGGCCCGCTCAAGGGCAAGCACCTGAACATCTTCAAGGCCATGGGCAACTCGCCCGCCGCCCTCGAGTTCTACCTCGGCGCCGCCGGCGCCCTGAAGCACGCGGCGCTGACCGCCGCCGAGCAGGAAGTCGTCCAGCTCGCCATCGGCGCCGCCAACGACTGCGACTACTGCCAGGCCGCCCACACCGCTATCGGCAAGTCCGTCGGCCTGACGGACGCCCAGACGGTCGGCGCCCGCCGCGGCACCGTCGAAGCCGATCCCCGCCTCAACGCGCTGGCGAAGTTCGCGCTCAAGATCCACGAGAAGAAGGGCTTCGTCGACGACGCGGACATCACGGCCTTCAAGGGCGCCGGATTCAACGATGGCCATGTCATGGAA
This sequence comes from Phycisphaerales bacterium, assembly GCA_052168315.1. Lineage (GTDB taxonomy): Bacteria > Planctomycetota > Phycisphaerae > Phycisphaerales > UBA1924 > JBQLZO01. Next base: position 233,551 of record JBQLZO010000025.1, read on the forward strand.
GTCGTGGGCGTGTACGCCCTCGCCACCTTCACCAACTATGTGAACCACATCGCACAGACCCCCGTCGACTTCCCCTCGCCGCCCGCCCTGTCCTGACGACCGCGCACGATCCCGGACCCCGGCTCGCACGCCTTCTCCCGGGGGCCAGCAACGCTGAGCCGTCAACATGACTCCTCACGCCGGCGCGGGCACCGACCCCGCGCCGGCGTTCGTACGCGCCGCCCGCCCGAAAGCGCCCGGAGCATGTGCCGGCTGTAAACTCGTGCGATGGGCGGCAAGCAGCACATCGCGGTCTACCCGGGTTCGTTCGATCCCGTGACGCTCGGCCACCTCGAGGTGATCCGCCGGGGCCGCAGACTCTTCGATCGCGTCGTCATCGGCGTCGGACACAACCCCGACAAGCAGACGCTGTTCACGGAGCGCGAGCGCGTCGCGATGGTCCGCGAGCAGGCCCGCAAGATCGTCGACGCCGAACCCAACGAAGCGCCCATCGATGTCGAGGCCTACACCGGCCTGACGGTGGACTTCGCCGTCGAGAAGGGCGCCACCGCCCTGCTGAAGGGCATCCGCAACCTCTCGGACCTCAACAACGAGATCCAGCAGGCCGTCACCAACCGCGAGGTGGCCAACATCGAGACCGCCTTCGTCGTCGCCGGGCAGTCGTTCGCGTACATCTCTTCCACGCTCATCCGACAGATCACTGCCATGGGCAAGGACCTGTCCGTGCTCGCCACGATGTGTCCGCCCGAGGTCATCGCCGCGCTGGAGCGGAAGAAGACCTCCATGCCGCCGGCGCTGAGCCGCATGGTCGAGGAATGATGCGCACCGCCGCGCCCGCGGGCTCGAAGCGCCGCGCCAAGCGGGTCATCATCGCCGGAGGAGGGCTCGCCGGCATCGCCGCGGCCATCGCGCTGAGCGCACGCGGCGTCGCGTGCACGCTCCTCGAAACCCGCAAGCGCCTCGGCGGACGCGCCACATCCTTCGACGACCCCCGCACCGGCGAAACCCTCGACAACTGCCAGCATGTCGCCCTGGGATGCTGCACCAGCTACTTCTGGCTCTGCCGCCAACTCGGCGTGCAGCACATGCTCCAGCGCCATCCGGGCATCTGGTGGCGCGAGCCCGGCGGACGAACCAGCGTGATGAAGCCGGCCCCGCTCCCCGCGCCCGCCCACTTCGCCCCCGCCCTGCTCGCGGCGAAGTTCCTCGACCCCGAAGACAAGGCGACCATCGCGGCCGCGATGGCGCTGGCCATCCGCGCCGACCGCAACGAATTCAACGACCGGACATTCGACCAATGGCTCGACGAGGCGGGCGTCACGCCGCTTGCCCAAACCCGGTTCTTCGAACCCCTCATCGTCAGCGCCTGCAACGGAACCCCCGCGCGCATCTCGGCCGGCGTGGCACTCCATGTCGTGCAGGAAGGCCTGCTCGCGCACCGGGAAGCCGGCGCGATGTGGGTGTCCCGCGTCCCGCTCGCACACCTCTACGACCCCGCCGAGCCGATCATCGCCTCAACCGGCGGGCAGGTCCGGCTCGGCGCTTCGATCGCCGAACTCCACCATGACCACGCCGTGCTCGCCGATGGCCAGCGCTTCCACGCCGATCGCGTGATCAGCGCCCTCCCCGCCGAGCGCCTTTCAAAGGTGGCCGCCCCATCCCTGCGCGCCACCGATCCGCGGATCGCGGCCGCCGACACGATCGAACACGCCCCGATCGTCGGCGTGCACCTCCGCTTCGATCGCGCCGTGATGGATTCGCCCAACTGCGTCCTCGTCGACTGCCCAACGCAGTGGCTGTTTCGCAAAGACAACGATGGCACCCGCATCCACGCGGTCATCTCCGATGCCCGCGCATGGGTCGCATTGGATGAAGGCGAGATTGTCGAACGGGTGCTCGGCGACATCCGCGCATGCACCCCGGAATCACGCGGAGCACAACTCGAATGGGCGCGGGCCGTCAAGGAGAAGCGCGCGACCTTCGTCGCCTCGCCCACCTTCGAGCGCACACGCCCGGATGGCCCCCCGCCCGACCCGCACCACGGGCTCATCCTCGCCGGCGATTGGACCAACACCGGATGGCCCGCGACGATGGAAGGCGCGGTCCGAAGCGGGCTCATCGCCGCCGGCGCTGTGCTCGCCGAACACCCCCCCATCGCTCCGCATCCCCCGCTGCGTCCGGGCGTGGCGCTGCGCCTGCTCGCAGGCCCATCGCTCCGCGCCCAGGCCCGCGCGAGCGCACCGCCAACACCGACGAGAGCGCATAACGCTTGAGCCCGAGCACGATCGGGACCAGCACGATCCAAACGAAGGACACCCCACCATGCCGACGATCCGATACACCGTCCGCGCCGAATGCCCGGACGCCGCGACACGCGATGACTTCGTCGCGTGGCTCGCCGATGGCCATGTGCGCGCGGTGCTCGACGGTGGCGCGACCAGCGCCGCCGTCGTGACCCTTGATGACGATGCGAGCAACGCCCCGCCCGGCACGCCCGTCGTCATCATCGAGTACGCCTTCCCTTCCCGACAGGCGTACGAACGCTACGAGCGCGAGCACGCACCGAGCCTGCGACGCGAGGGCCGCGAGATGTTCGTCGAGGGTCGCGGCGTCACGATGTCACGCACGCTCGGCGTGGTCGCGCGGAGCTGGGAATAACCCCGCCCACGCACGCCCGCGCGATCCGCACCTCATCGATCGACCGGCTCAGCAGTCGCCGCCGAACGCGCCGAGCAGCACGCCGAGATCGTCCGAGTTCACCAGCCCATCGCCGGTGATGTCTCCGCCCGTGCCGGGTTCCACGCTCGTGCCGAACGCGCCCAGCAGCAGCCCGAGGTCATCGGAATCGACGAAACCGTCACCATTGATGTCACCCTCGCACACGGGCGTGATCGTGCCGTCGATCGCGAACACACCAGTCTGGAACGAGCCGGTGTTCCCCGGCTGGTCGCGGGCGGTGATGCGGAGCACCGCCTCGCCGGTCGCCACATCCGGCACATCCCACGCGAACGCACCCGAATCGGCGATCCCCAGCGCGATGGGCTGGAACGACGAGCCGCCATCGGTCGAGAGCTCCAGATCGATCGCGACCACCGCGACATCATCATCGCTGATCCACTGCAGCGGCTGGTCCAGATCCGGGTCCAGCGTCAGCCCGTCGAGCTGGGTGCGGAGATAGACCACCGGGCTGGCGCCGCCGGAGTTCTCCGGCTTGTGCTTCACGATGCAGTGCAGCACGCCCGCCGCCGACACGATGCCCTGCGCGTTGATCGGAACGATCGTCTTGCCCGGCAACGCCTGCGCCCAGACGCTCAGCGCCTGGCTGTTGTACCCGGAGACGCCCGACGCCGTATAGGTCGGCACCAGCGCGATGTCGTTGCAGATCACCGCGTTCGTGTAGGTGTAGTGCGTGCCGCTGAGCGTCCGCGCCGGCGTGCGGAACACCGTGTACCCGTTGGCCGCGAAGGTCACCGCCGCCGCGTCGCAGATCAGGTCCTGGATCGACCCGGACTGCACGGGCCAGTCGGAGATGATCACCTTGCCCTGCGCGACCGGGATCATCCACATGTCGATGTGCTGCGTCGCGTCGACATTCGTCGGGAACGGATCGAACAGGCTGGTCGCCAGGCCCCAATAGTCCTGGAAGATCGCGATGACCTCGCCGGGCGTGAAGAACGCGTTCTCGTTGGTGATCAGCTCGGTCGCGAACCCCGCGCCCTCGATGTCCAGGTGGTAGTTCCCGCCGCCGTGGATCAGCGGGAGCAGGGCGTACGGATACCCCTCGGTGCTCGCGTAGTGCGCCGGCACGCCGTTGTCATTCGGGCGCGGGCGGTTGTAGGTGTGATCGGTGACCACGCGCACGCCCCCCTCGTAAACGAACCGCGGGCCGTAGTCCCGGATCCAGATCGAATCGAGCGACTTGAGCTTGAACTGCACCCGGGACATGTTCGCCCCGGCCCCCGCCAGCGAAGAGGATGCCGCGCTCTGGTCGCCGCCGGACTCCACATACACGATCAGGTCCGCATCGCCCGCGGTGGTGATCTGCGCACCCATGTTCGCGAGGATCGCCTTCCACGAACTGGCGCCCTGCCACGCGAAGAAGATCGCCTCGGTCGGCGCGTACTCGGGCGGCGCGACCACCGGCCCCACCGGCGGATCCGTGCCCTCGGGCGGCCCACCGCCGCACACCTCGCACAGGTCGTTCGCCTGATCGGCGCACAGCTGGTCCCACTCCGTGTCGCAGCAGAACGGATCGATCGAGCAGATCACCGTCTGGCAACTCGCATCGTTGCACCCCGGCGTGCCATTGGCGAAGCAGCAGTTGGAACCACCCAGCTCAACCCCCTTCAACGACCGAAGGTACTGGTCCATGAACTGCGCTTCGATCGGCGTCATCGACTTCGGAATCGCCGCGCCATCGGGATACACCAATTGCCCCGAGTCATCGACGATCGGCTCGTCGATCGCGGGCGCCTGCTCCGCGTGCGCGATGCCCGCACAGGCGAGCGCCGCCGGCATCGCGGCGCTGGCGATGCGCCAGGGCAGAGTGCGAACGGTCCGCTTGGCGTGAGATCCCATGGCATCCTCCTGTGGTGCTGGTCGTGCAGCGCGCCGGGCCCCGCTCAGGATCGGCGCTCGAAACCCTGAAGTGAATCGATCGATCCGAATCGAAACAGCGGACCGGAATGTGTTCCGGTCCGCTGGGATCGGCCTGACGATAGGTCGGGCGCATCGGGATGTGGCGCTCAGCGGGCGCTCAGTGCAGCGCCCATCCGCCGCGCCGGGCGAACAACCCCGACGACGCGCCGGGAAACGCCCCAACGGTTACGGGCACGGCCCGAAGCCGCTCAGCAGCGTCCCGAGGTCCTCCGAGTCGACATCACCATCGCCATCGAAGTCGCCCGAGGTGCCCGGAGCGACGCTGTCGCCGAACGCGCTGAGGAGAATCCCCAGGTCGTCCGAGTCCACGGCGTTGTTCCCGTCGATGTCGCCCGGGCACCCACCCGGGGTCACCGGATCGCCCAGCCCGGACACCACCAGCGCGAAGCGGGCATCCAGAACGCCCGGCGTCGAGGGGTTGCCATCGGAGTTGATCTCCGAAGCGATCACCTCAACCGTCCAGGTCCCCGGGATGTTGATGTTCAGGCTCACACGCTCAACCGTGTTGATCGTGTCGGGCGAGCCGCCGGGAACGGTCGTCGTGCTCGTGGCCATCCCGTTGTTGCCCCAGAACTCAATCCCGGACGATGGGCTGATCACGCGGAGCGTGAGATCGTTCACGCGATGGATCGAGGCGCTCGGCGAACCCGCGGGATCCCGGTACACCAGCGTCACAGCCGCCTTGCCCGTGCCGTCGGACTGGAAGGTCCACGACTTGGTCTCCAATGGCGCGATCGTCTCGTCATCCTCATCGACAATGAACATGTCGTCGGCCAGATCAACCAGGTTCAGCAGCGATGGCCTTCCCCAGCCCTGGCGGAAACGGTCGCGGTCGCCGGCGCCCGAGAACGAATACTGCTGCGCCGTGTGGATCATCATCGCCTTGACAAGCGCGGAAGAGGGACGCGATGCGAACACGGTCGATCCCGACGCGCCGTACCCCGGGATGAAGCCCTCGTGCCACATCTGCAGGAACAGCGCGATGTACCCGGCGACCTCCGGCGTCGCAGCGGAGGTGCAGCAGAAGCTCCCGTAGTCCGAGTCGTTGCCATCATCGACGGTGAAGATGTTGTCGTAGTACAGCACGAGATCGGGCTTGATCCGGCCATCCTCCGCCGGGCCGCGGGAGGCGTTGCCGCACCAGCAGTCATCGGCGTCGATGGTGTTGCCGTAGTGGTTGATCCCGCCGACCGACACGATGTTCTTCGCCCACGCCTGCGGGCGCGAGGCCTGGCTGCCCGTGTTCGACTGCGACTGCGTCAGCGTGATGTCGTACGCGAACAGGATCGCGTCCATCTCCGCCGAGATCGTCGTGTACTGAGTCGTCTGCGAGTTGCCCCACGAGTTGGTCTGGAACGAGGCGTAGTACGGGAAGTTGATCATCGAGTTGGTGTGCGAGAACCGGTTCCCCAGGGACAGGTACGACGAGAAGATCCCGTGCGCATCGGGCGCGAGACCGCGTGCGCTGGGGTTCCCCAGCCCGTCGCCGAAAACGATGCCGAACACCGGCGTGCCGTGCCCCGTCGACCCGCCCACACCGCCGTGGAACTGGATCGGATCCGACTGGAAGTCCATGTGCGTGGCGCGAACATTGCCGTCCATCGCCTCGCCACGCACACCCTCGCCCGTGAACCCGTAGGTATCGGCCACGAAGTTCGCGCCGCCGGTCTCGCGGACGATGTCCATGTCCGTGCTCACCGGAGTCCAGCGGTCGATGAACAGCACCTCGCCAAGCCGCGAGACCTCGGCGAGCTGCGCCGCGTCGAGCTCCACCGTCATCAGCTCCGTGTTGTCCGCGTGGAACACCACCTGCCCGCCGAGATCCTCAACCGCCCGGGCGACCGCGCCCTGCATCCCATCCTCCCGCGACAGCGTCAGCAGGTTGTACAGCTCGCGCTGCGCCGCGGGCATCCGCCCGATCTGGTCCGCCGCCGGCACCCCCGCCACCGCGTTCCATCCGAAACGATCGAGCAGGATCTGCTCATCGATCTTGTACGCCGGGTGGTACGGAGTGACCGAGCGAACGAACGGAAGGTCCGCGACCTCCGCCACGACATCGCCGGGAATCTCGACGACCTGCGCGTTGTCCGGCATGAACCGGCGCGACACGGCCCCGAGACCCGCGAGCTCGACCTGGTACGACTCCAGGTTCGCGGTCGCGAACTGGACGAGATAGACGCGGTTCTCGGGCGTCGCCTCGAGTTCCGCGGGGATCGACGCGATCCCGCGCGTCGGATCGAACTCCGCCGTCCGCATGCGGATCAGGTTCGACGCCTCGCTCGGCGCCGAGTACGGACGATCCGCGATCGCGGCCGAGTACATCCGAGCCAGCGACCCATCGCCGCGCAACTCCTCCCAGATCGCCACGCGGGTGTCCTCGTGGTCCATCGACATCAGCCGGGCGTTGAGGATCGGTCGGCTCGACTCCCGGAGAATCGCCCCATCGGGCGCCTTGAGCACGAATCCACCCGACGCCACGCCCTGCTGGGCAGGCGGAATGACCTGAAGGGCGTTGGTCTGAACCTCCGCCGATCCCATGGCCGAGGCGACGAGTCCGAGCGCGAGCCCGCACGCACCCACGAGAGCAACCGACTTCCGCATCACGCGATCCTTTCTGGTGGGCCGGCGGTGTGAGGAGATTCGATGCTGAGCATCGACCGGTTCGGATCGGCGATCCAAACAGAGGCCCCACGAGCTGCGACCATCCTTCAGTTCCTGCAGTCCCAGCGTTGGCCCGGCGACGGATGCCGCCGGTCGACCCGGGCGATGCGCCGCGACGAGGCACCGGGGCCCCGCCTTGGACGCCGACCACCCAAGGTCCAAGAAACAAAGTCCGAGATCGAGACCCCTCACGCGATGCTCGCGTTCGGGGTCCGCACATCACCCATCTTGAACCCGGGACGAGCCAACGCGTACTCGAATCGCGAAACGAGCGCTCCACCCCCGATCTTGGTCCGGATCTGCGACAGATCACCATATTCCCTACGGATGAATCTGATTCGACAAGCCCCGCCCGAGCCCCCGCGAGCACCCGGAGCATCCGACCCGGGCCCGGCTCGTACAGTGGGAACAGGCGCGCCCCCGCCGGGCCGCGGCGGGCGAGGAAGGCGCGCCATGCGAGAGGAGAGCCGTCGCGACGGCCGGATGTCCGAAGATCGAACCACCAACGAACCGACGGACGAGGAACTCGCCGAGGATGCGCTGCACGGCGACGACGGGGCATTCCGTGCGCTCATCGAACGCTATCACGATGTCCTGCTCCGCTTCCTCATGCGCATGACCGGCTCCCGCGAGACGGCCGAGGATGCGTTCCAGGACACATTCCTCCAGATCCACCAGTCACTCCACACCTTCGACTTCTCTCGCTCGCTCAAGCCCTGGCTGTTCACCATCGCCGCCAACAAGGCCCGCGACCTCATGCGACGGGCGCAGCGCCGCCCCGCCGCATCGCTCTCGCGCAGCGTCGGCGAAGAGGGCGATTCTCCCGCCTTCGTGGACCTGCTGGCCATCGATCTCCCGGGGCCATCGGACGCGATGGAACGCGAGGAACTCTCCGCGATGGTCCAGCGCGCGATCGACACCATGTCGCCGAGGATGCGGGAGATCCTCCTCATGGCCTACTTCCAGCGCCTGAACTACCAGCAGATCGCCGAACTGCTCGAAATCCCGCTGGGAACCGTCAAGTCCAGGCTGCACGCGGCCGTCGCATCATTCGCGAAACGATGGGAAGAGCAGATGCGCGCGACCCGGGCCGGGCGCCACAACGCCCAAGGAAGTCACGGCGCCCAGGAAGCCCACTCCGATGGGTGACCGGATCATCCGCCCCCGACCGGTTCTCGGACGCCCCACCACGCCGAACCCTCCTGCGCCCGCACGGATCCGCCCGAACCCGCAGGGGCGAGCGTCGTAGAAAGTGCCCATGCCCGAATTCGACGACGGCACCAATCAACAAGGGAGGCAGGCCGGGGCCGGACATCTCGCCGGCAACCGCGCGCCCACGCCGCCCCACGCTCCAACGACACCAAGCGCTGCGTCGCTCTTTGCCGACTGCGTCGACCACTGGGCGAACCACCGCGAGGAACCGGGCGCCGGCGGCGGAATGCCTGACCCGCGTTCCGGCGCGGCCCTCGCGAGCCTCCATCGCCTGATGGCCCTGCTCGATCCCGCCGACGGCGTCGACGCAGCGCCCGACGCCGCGTCGCGCCGGGAGCTCCTGATCAACATCACCGCAGCCCGCGTCCGCCGCGCTGGCGCCCGTGGTGCCGATCGGGCGTCGATCGTCGGCTCCCTGCGCCAATCTGCGTGCGACCCGGCATCCAGCGCCGCCATCGATTCGCTGGTCGAGTCCGGGTGGGAGACAGGGAGCGGCAACGCCGGAGACCGCGCACCCGCCACCCGCGCCGGCGTGGGCCCACTGCTCGCCCTGCTTGGAGCGGGCGAGCCGTTCGACTCCAGCGACCGCGCCCGCCGCGTCGAACGAACGATGGACGCCGTGCGGGCGAGCATCACCCAGCGCCGGCACCGCATGCGGCTCGATCCTGAAGGCTCGCGGAACATGGTCGTGCCGCCGCGACGTTTCCAGCTCGCGGATGTCGGATCGATCGCGGCCATGCTGCTCATCGGGATCGGGGTGCTCTGGCCAATGCTGGTCTCCGCCCGCGAGCAGGCACGCACGACGATGTGCGCCTCCGGAATGCAGCAGGCCGGACTCGGGTTCGGGCTCTTCGCCAACGACCATGACGGGCGCATGCCCGCCGTCGGCCTCGTCGACCCGGACTGGAAGCGCAGCAACGCCGCCCCGGGCACCCTCTCGAACGCACCTTGGTGGAATGTCGGCGAGCGGGCGAACTCCCACTCCGCGAATCTCTTCGTCATCGTCCGCCTCGGGTACACCCATCTGGCCGACACGGCCTGCCCGGGGAACGAGCGAGCCCCCACGAACCTCCCTTCGGACACGATCGCCGCGATGGGCGATTGGGCGCAGCCCGAGCAGGTCTCCTACAGCTACCAGCTCTTCGCGGGCGCTCCCGGTCGCTTCGGGCATCGCCCCGGGCAAGTCGTGGTCTCCGATCGCTCGCCCGTGGTTGATCAGTCCCGCCGTGGCGAGCCGGTCGACCTCCTGCGCTCCTCCCGGAACCACGGGCACGCCGGGCAGAACGCCCTCCGCCAGGACGGCGCTGTCGTGTTTCTGACCTCGCCCGTGCTGGGTAATGGCGACAACATCTGGCTTCCGCGGTACCTGGAAACCCGCCCCGGCCCGATCATCCTCAACGGCCGCGAACTCCCCGCCGACGATAGGGATGTGTTCCTCGGCCCCTGATCCCTCCGGTCGCCTCAGACCGCCGGTCCCGAATCGCCGACCGATCGCCGACCGCAGTTGATGGTCGAACGGCGCGCTCCTACACTTTTTGACTCGCCCCAGTGGGGCCCATCCGGGCAAGGGCGTGTGTTGCTTTCGCGAGTGTGAATCCGCCGGCGAGCCGTCGTCTTCGTCGGCCGCTGGTGTTACCGGAGTGCGATCGATGCCGAAGACCAAGCCGCATAAGGGCCTACTGAAGCGGATCAGCCTGTCCAAGACAGGGCTCGCCCGCCACAACAAGTCCGGCCGGAAGCACCTTCGCTCCGTCAAGGCCGCGAAGCGACTCCGTCGACTGCGCCAGAAGAGCACGATGCCCGCCGGCGTCGCCCGCCACATGTCGAAGCTGCTGCACATGCGTCTCCGCGGACGCAATCAGCCCCTCACGGCCGTGCGCCGCAGCCCGTCTCCCGAGCAGAAGCGCGCCATGCGCGCTGAGAAAGCCGCCGCGCAGACCGGCGACGAATAAACCGCAACGAGTGAGCGAATGACCGAACACGCGGGACGAATCCAGTCCCCGAGTTCGATCGACCGACCGATCGTCTGGAAGTAAGACCAACCGACCGCACCGCTGTCCGGGTCCAAAGCCGGGCATCCCGATGATCGGGAGGCCCGCCCCGTCCGGCCCGTCCCTGGAGTGTCCGACCAATGCCCCGTTCGAAGAAGTCAACGAATCGTCGCCGCCGCCACAAGCGGATCATCCGCGCCGCCCGCGGCTATTACGGCACCAAGTCCCGCCACTTCCAACAGGCCAAGGTCGCGCTCATGCGCGCCGGCAAGTTCGCCTACCGCGACCGCCGCGCCCGCAAGCGCGACATGCGCCGACTCTGGATCACCCGCATCACCGCCGCCTGCCGCATGCGCGGAACCCGCTACTCTCTGTTCATGAACGGTCTCAAGATGGCCGGCGTGCTGCTCAACCGCAAGATGCTCTCACAGATCGCCATCGAGGACCCCGCCGCGTTCGACAAGCTCGTCGAGATCGCCGGCAACGCGACCACCGCCTCGCCGTCCAACGGCAGGTAACGCCGCACTCCCGGTTCCCACCGGCTGCCCCTCTGGGCTCAGCCACACAACCAGCAAACGACAGCCGCCCCGCTTCATGCGGGGCGGCTTTGCTTTCCGGCGTTGTGTGACCCTCCGCGGCGACTCAGAACGCGAACAGCGTGTCCATCACCCGAGTCACGATGCCCTTCTGGGCCGCGGACTTCACCGGGCCCGCGTGCTGCATGTTCAGGTTCAGATCCGCCAGCAGCGACGACTGGATCGTGTTCTGCGCCGAGATGTCCTCGGAGCGAGCGATGCCCGAGAGCAGGATCACCTGTTCCTCCTCATCCGTCACCACGGTCGTGCGGGACTCGAGCAGCAGGTTCCCATTCGGGAACACCTCGACGACACGCGCGGTCACCCGGGCCGTCACCGCCACCTCGGACTCGCTGGCGCCCTCACCCTCGAAGTCGCGATCGAAGGTCACCCCCCACTCCGGCAGGCTTCCCCCGATGCGACCCTGCTCCAGGCGCAGCTCGAGCAGCTTCATCAGATCGATCGTCGCCTGAACCTCGCCGCTGACATTGGACGACTTCTCCGTCTCGAGCGACTGCTCACGAGAGGCGCTGGACCGCTCCGCGATCAGGATCGTGATCAGATCGTTTGGCTGGAACGACCGCGGCTCCGGCGGCAGCACCACCGCGATGCCGATCGATGCGAGCGTGGGCTGCCCGTCGGCCGCGAACTCCATCCGCTCCGGGTTCGTCGTCCGGGCGTCCGTCGCCGGCGCCGAGGGCCGCTGCATCGCCCGCCGATACAAACTCTGCGCGGAGGCCACCCCAGCCGAGATCAGCAAGACACCGGCGGCGGTCGTCGTGGCGGCAAAGCGAGCGGTCGTGAAGCGGGGCATGGGCGCGTGTCCTTCCGGGTCGAACCATTCGTGGGCTGAGCGGCAAGAGCAATCCGCGAGCCGCGTGCCAATCGTCGAGCACCAAGACGGTGAGACCGCACACCCCATCCCCATTCGGGTGCCGCGCCGGATCCGCGCTCCAACAAAGCTCGTCATCCCGAGGGATAGTCGGGGGGGGGGGGAGGGGGGGGAGGGGTCAGTCGAGGCGGACCAGCACACGGGCCCGCGCTTCCACAACGCCCGTGAATCGCTCGTTCGACCCGGCCCGCCGCAGCGTCACCCGCTCGCCCATCCGAGCGTCGGACAACGCGTACGCCTCCGTCTCCACCACCACGCCACGGGTGATCGCGGTGACGCGGACCAGCTCGTTCCGCTTCACCAGGATCGGCTGCTCAAGCTGGTCCGGGAGCAGGATCGCCCCGCCCGAGAGACGCTTCCGTGCGATCAGCCCCACCGCCTGCGCCGGATCCGAGATCGGCGTCAGCGTCGACGGCTCGACCCACATCGACTGCACGCTGATCGAAGACTCCGTGATCGTCTGGCCCCGGTCGATCCCCTCGGTCAGCGTGACCACCGTTCTCCGAATCAGCGCATCAACGCGGATCGTCCGCTCTTCCAGCAGCGTCTGATCGTCATAGACCCGGACCTCGACGAGCAGCCGGGCGCTGCCCGCACCGCTGCGCGGCAGCGCGAGGATGCGGTGCGCGGGTCGCGGCGCATCCAGCCACTCGTGATCCGATCCCGGATACCCGAGCCTCAACTCTCCCGGCTCCACGCCGAGCATCCCGCACACGCCCAGCGCGACCGCCCCGCGGATGGTGTTGTTCGCCGGAATCACCACCGGCGCCGGCGATTCCCGCTCGCTGGGCTCGCGAGGGCCCGGAACCGGCTCGGGCCGCGGCGCGTCGAGAAACCGGACGATGCACGCCGATCCGGAGATCGCCAGCCGCCCGAGGTTCGCGCCCCCAACGCGCAGCGCTTCCGTGACCCGATCAGTGCCGATCTCGATCCACGCGCTCCCGCCCGCAGCGCCGCCCGGATCGGCAACGATGATCGTCTCACCGAGCCGCTCCGCTTCCGTTCCCTCCAGCGCGGCCACCATCGCGAGCGTGATCGGCTCATCCGAGTTGGCGAACGCGGTCCCCTTGAGCCTGATCTGCCCCGCCAACGCGTGCCCAGCGAGCAGCAGCAGTGCGACGATCGCGGCCGCGATGCAGAGTCGGGCGATGCGGGCGGAGCGCGTTCCGGCGGTGTGGTCGATCATGGGTGCGGATCCATTGTTCAAGGTGAATCAGCGCCGGAGCTGCCCGACTGTTCTGAGCGTGTCGTCTGCGGCCCTGATGACCTGGCTGTTCATCTCGAACGCGCGCTGCGTCCGGATGAGCCCGATCAGCTCCGCCGTCGGATCGACATTCGAATTCTCGAGGAACCCGCTCCGGATCTGGCCGAGCGGCCCGGTCCCCGCGTTGTCCACGACCGCAGGACCGGACGCGGCCGTCTCGACAAACAGCCCCTCGCCGATCTGCTTCAGCCCCGCGGGGTTGATGAAGCCCGCCAGCTCGATCTGCCCGATGGCCTGCGGGTCCGCATCCCCGGGGAGCAGCACGAACACCTGCCCATCGGCCCGAACATCGATCCCGATCGCATCGTCGGGCACGGTGATGTTGGGCTCCAGCCGCCGCCCCTCGGAATTCGCGAGCACGATCTCGCCATCGGAATTCGTCGTGAAGTTACCCATCCGCGTGTACGCGATGCCGTTGGCGCCACGGTCATCCTCGACCCTCACCCGAAAGAACCCGCTGCCCTCGATCGCAAGGTCGAGCGGACGCTCGGTGGAGATCAGCGAGCCCTGCTTGAAGTCCAGCTGCGTCGATGCCACCTTGACCCCCAGCCCGACATACACGCCGGTGGGTCGCTGGTCGTCGTTCGCGTTCTCCACGCCGGGCAGCGCCTTCTCCTGGTACAGAAGGTCCTGGAAGTTCACGCGCGAGGACTTGAATCCGGTCGTGTTGACATTGGCGAGGTTGTTCGCGATCACGTCGAGCTGCGTGTTCAGCGCGGAGAGCCCGCTCGCGGCGGAATGGAGTGAGACGACGGCCATGTGCGATCTCCGTTGGGGTGCTACTCTGCTCAGCCAGCGATCCGCGTGCCGCGCGCCTCAGGGCGCATCGAACCAGCGGACGATGTCGAGCACGCGGTCGACGGTGAGGACGAAATACCACATCATCAGGCGACCCTCCCGAGCCGGTTGATCGCCCTGTCCATGATGTCGTTGAACAGGCCGATCATGCGGAGATTGGACTGCGCGGAATTGGCCGCGTCGTTCACGGCCATCATCGCCTTGATCGGATCGACGCCGGAAGACTCCACATAGCCCTGCTGGATCCTCCCGCTTGCGGGGGTCATCGAAGCGCCACCGCCACGCACGCTCAGCAGGTTCGTCCCCCGCTTGATCAGCGCCGCGTCCGGAGCGTCGGCGATCATCAGCCGCGCCACCGCGCTCCCATCCTGGCGGATCGTCCCGTCCGCATCGATGACGACCGGCAGCGCCGGGTCAAGCCTGATGGCCCGCCCGTTCGAGCCCAGCACCGGCGAACCATCCGTCGCTCGCACCAGCGTCCCCGCCGAGTTGATCGCCATGCGCCCGTCGCGGGTCAGACGCACCGCGTCCGGGCCCTCTCCGTACCGCACCGCCAGGAAGCCCCGCCCCTCGATGCCGACATCGAGGGGGTTCCCGGTGTCGCGCAGCGGGGCCGAGGTACTGTCGACCGTGGTCGGCATCGGCATCACGCCGGCTCCCAGCCGCTCGAGCATCGCGTTGGAATCAAGGTTGTAGAGCCCATCCTCCTGCCGCGCCGTATCGCGCTGCCGGATATGGAAACGGTCGGGCTTGAACCCGACGGTGTCCACATTGGCGAGGTTGTTCGAAGCCACATCCTTTCGCGCCATCTGAGTCAGCGACGCCGATGCGGAGAGGTACATGCCGTAGATCATGGAGCAGGCTCCTCGCTGTCCGGACGGGCACGCCGGGCTCGCCCCGGCGGCTCGATGTCCAGATCCCTCAGGATCGCGTCCACAGCCGGATCGTCCAGACCCGCGATGTCGGCCTCCGCCAGCGCGAGGTCGATCGCGGCCCCGAGCGAGGCGAGCTGCTCGGCCGCCGCGACGATCGCCGCGCCCAGCGAGCCGTCCGCGAGCATGTCGCGGCACGAACACGATCCCCTCCGAGTCCGCGCGCCATCCGGGCGGCGGCGCGGGGCGTGATCTCCGAAGAACGAACGAGACGATGCAACCATCGCGTGGCCTCCTGCCGTTGGTGGTCCCGCGATGGATCACAAATGGCGTGCCAGACTCCGAGGCGCACGCCCTGCACCGCCCAACCGAAGCATCAGACGCCGAACCGCCTCCGCCGAACGGCGATCGACCGACGGGACGCCCCCGTATTCAGGCGAGTTCCCGGCGCAGGCCGATACTGATCATTCGATGCGCGGAAACGACTTCGACAACGCAACCCGCCGGTTCATGGCACACCTCCGGATCGAGGCGGGGCTCGCCGCGAGCACCCTGGAGGCCTACGGGCGCGACCTCCGCGAACTCTGGCAATGGCTGGAGGCGCGCGGCATCGACACCGTCGGGGCGGTCACTCCCCGGATGATGGTCGAGCACACGGTGTGGCTGAAGCAAGAACGCGCGCTCTCGGCCGCGAGCATCGGACGGCACATCGCCAGCCTCCGGATGTTCTTCCGATTCATGCTCTCCACACGCGTCATCGATGCTTCACCGATGGACATCGTCGAGCACCCGACCCGCTGGGAGCGCCTCCCCAGCGTCATGTCCCACGAGGGCGTGCGCCGCCTCCTCGCCTCCCCATCTCCCCCCGAGAGCGGCGATAGCAGCGCCCCGCCCCTCTGGCTCCGCGACCGCGCCCTGCTCGAACTCCTCTACGCCTGCGGCCTGCGGGCCTCCGAGGCCGCGACCCTCATGGCCGACGATGTCATGTTCGCGCTCGGCGTCGTGAAGGTCATCGGAAAGGGCGACAAGCAGCGGCTTGTCCCCTTCGGGCGCCCCTGCGAGGTCGCGATCCGCGAGTACCTCGACCTCTGCCGGCCCCGCCTCGCCGGGCGCGTCATGCTCGATGAAGATGGAACCAGGCGGGACGATGCCTCGCTCGGACACGGGCGGGATCGCGGCCGCCTGCTCCTGTCACGAACCGGCCGGCCGCTCGACCGCGTGGCCGTCTGGCAGATCGTCAAACGCCACGCAGCCCGCAGCGGCGTCGCCAAGGCGTACCCGCACCTGCTGCGCCACTCGTTCGCAACCCACCTGCTCGCCGGCGGGGCCGACCTGCGGACCGTGCAGGAGATGCTCGGACACGCCTCGATCACCACCACGCAGGTCTACACCCATGTGGATCGCTCAGGCCTGCGCGCCACCCACCGCCGCTGCCACCCACGACCGTGATGCCCGCAGCGCCCCCGTGCCTCACCCGGCCAGGCGCATCGCCGGCGGGGAGTGCCCCGTCGCCGGATCGAAGATGTGCGCCCGATCGCGCCCCGCCTCCTTGGCCGCGTACAGCGCCCGATCCGCGGCCTCAACCCACGCCTCGAGATGCGCTTCCAGGTGCAGCCCCACCGTCGTGATCCCGAATGAAGCGCTGATCGGCTTCGTGATCGGTGCCGGCCACTGCGCCGCGGCCAGCAGCGCCCGGAAGCGATCGCAGAACAGCGTCGCGTTCTCGGCGGTCGCATCCGGCATGATGATGGCGAACTCCTCGCCGCCGTACCGGCACGCCGTGTCCGCCGCGCGGACCGATCGCCGGAGCAGCGCCGCGAAGTTCTGCAGCACCGCATCACCCGTCGCGTGCCCGAAAGTGTCGTTGATCCGCTTGAAGTAGTCGATGTCGATGATCACCACCGCCAGCGAGTCCCCGGTCCGGTTCGCCGACGCGATCGCGCCCGCCAGACGCTCAGAGAAGTACAACCGGTTCCAAAGCCCCGTCAGCGGGTCGATGCGCGCGCGGTGCTCCAGCAACCGCAGCAGCCGGCTCATCCGGATCGCCGAACGCACGCGGGCCCGGATCTCGGCGACATGGAACGGCCGCAGAATGAAGTCCGTCGCGCCCCGCTCCATCGCCGTGATCAACTCCGCATCCGTCAGATCGTGCGACAGCACGATCAGCGGGATGAACGACAGCGCATCCACACCACGGATCCGGCTGATGAACGAGAGACGATCCGGAGCAAACCGGGATGGCGCGAAAAGCACCACATGCGGCGGCGTGTCGATCGCCGCCGCGATCGCCTCGCTCTCCGATTCTGCGACGATGATCCGGTGACCCTCCGCGCCGAGCTTGACCTGGATGGCGTGCGACGACTGCTCGTCCGGTTCGACGAGCAGGAGCGTGGCCGGGCTGGGTGAGTCCGCAGGGGTCATCGGTGCCTGTTCGCGGTTCCTCCGGATCGATGCGCCGCCCGCCGGCGCACCGGTCGGGCCAGTCAGACGATCGCCCTCGAGCAGAGCCCGAGCAGGTCATCGAGACGCCGCCGGACCGCATCAAGCTGTCCCTCGGCACTCTCATGGTCGATCAGCAGGCTCTCGAGCTCACCCGCGGCGCGCCCGAGGATCTCGAAACCGAACCCGGCGGACGAGCCCTTCATCTGATGCGCAACCGTCCGCAGCCGCTCGAGATCGCCGCGCTGCCACGCCTCGGTCATATCGGCGGTGCGCTGATCAAGATGGTTCACGAACCACTCGATCAGCTCGCCCATGTCGGTGTTGGACGCAAGCGTCGAACGGATGGGCTCGCCGGACCGGGCGTCGGTCTGGGTGTGAGAGTCGCCGGTGTTGTGCTGTTGGTTCATGGCCGATCCGCCTTTCCAGCGCTCCACGACAACGGCGGGCGATCGCGCCACCGCGATGCCGGCCGTAAGACCGCCACGATGATTGATCGGCAATCGGATCGTCCGACTTGGCCTGGAACGCACCGCCCAGGAGCCGCACCCCATTCCGGTGCCGCCCCGGACCCGCATCCGCCGCCCGCTCCCAGGGAACGACGCACGAGCACCGTCGCTCAGGAGCCCGGCGCATCCGGCGAAGCGATGTTCGATCGCAGCATCCAGTGGTGCTTCTCGAGCGAGCCCACCGTCCCGATGATCAGGTCCTCGGTGATCGGATCGAGCTCTCCGAGCCGCGGGAGCCCCGCACGCAGCCCCTCGATCGTGGCCCCCAGCAGCGCCGCCACTCCCCGCACGCTCTTCTCGACGGTCAGAAAACCGGGCTCCAACCGCCCGATCCTCGACTTGTCCGACACCGTCTCGGCCCGCCCATCGGCCGGATGACCGAGCGCCGCGATGCGCTCGGCGATCTCATCGCCCCGCGCCCGCGCTTCATCGATGATCGCATCGAGCTGCTCGTGCACCGCGATGAACCCCTCGCCCAGAAGGTTCCAGTGCGCCTGCTTGCCCGCGAGCGACAGATCGATCAGGTCCACCAAGTTGGACTGCAGGATCGACACCTGCTCAGCGCGGTTCTTGTCCGAGAGCGTGAACAACTCTGCCATGGCCGGATGCCCTCCCACGGGTCGGTACGGATGCTGCGGTCTCGCTCCGCAACACTATGCGTCTCGCCGTGGATGAGCGCCCCGGGGCCAAGCCATCAGGCCGCCCGCACCCGCTCCCCGCCCGACGATGCGCCCGCGCCGGGGGCGCTGGCCCCGCTCGCATCCGGCCCGCCCGTGCACCACTCCTCGATGATGTTGATGATCCCATCCCGCGGATTCGTGCACAGCTCGGCCTTCTCGATGTACGCCGATGCCCCCGCCGACAGGCAGTGCTGCGCCTCACCCTCCTGGGCCGTGACGACGATCACCGGAAGCGACTGCGGCGCGTGCGCCCTGATCCAGGCGATCACATCGAGCCCCGACATACCGGGCAGCCCAAGGTCGCTGAGGATGGCGTCTGGCACGCCCCCATCGCGGATCTCCTCCTTGAGCCGCCGGATGGCCTCCTCGCCCGAAGCGGCGATGTCGATCGTCAGACCCGGGATCGACCTGCCCATCATCGCGATCAGCATCGCGTGCATCGGATCATCCTCGATCAGCAGGATCCGGTGGGCCCGATGCTGCATCCGCTCCCCGCCATCGCCATTGGCGCCCGAGCGCTGCGACCCGTTGGATCCCGAACGCGTCCCGCCGACCCTGGGCGAGAACACGCGCACGCAGTTCCGCCCGGCCTTCTTCGCCGCGTACACCGCCTTGTCAGCCGAGAGCAAGAGCTGCTCCGCGTTCTTGAACACGCCGCCGTTGGCCTGGTCGAACGCCGCGACCCCGACGCTGACCGTCACCGGCAGCTCATCGACTCCCGCGCCGGAGCCGCGCACATCGAACGCTCCCGACTCGATCGCGCGCCGGAGCGCTTCGCCCGCGAGCCCGGCCCGCTTCCGATCGTGCCCGGGAAGAATGACCGCGAACTCCTCGCCGCCGTATCGATAGACCGTCCCGCCCGCGGGCGTCGCCTGCTGGGCCCGCCGGGCCAGTTCGACCAGGACGATGTCGCCGGCCTTGTGCCCGTGTGTGTCGTTGACCGCCTTGAAACGATCGGCATCAAAGAACAGAACCGCCATCGGCCGCCCGCTCGCCCGGGCCCGCTCGAACAGCTCGCTCAGATCCTGGTCGAAGGCCGCGCGATTGTGCGCGCCCGTGAGCGCATCGTACTTCGTGGCGTGCCGCAGCTCCTGGTTCATCCGCTCCAGATCGCTCGTGCGCCGGTCGGATTCGATCTGGTTCCGCAGCAGCAGCTCGCTGGCGCTGGCAAGCACCGCATCGGGATCGATCTTGTCCCCGATGTCGATCTTGAACGACGCCGAGAGCTCCTCGGCCCCCGCCGCCGCCTCACGCACCACCTGCTCCCACTTGCCATCCGCCAGCGCGGGGTGCCCGCCCGCCGCCGCGAGATTCCGCCCCGCCTCCGGCGCGGGCTCGCCGGCGAGCAACTCAGCCGTCAGCGATGCGAGTTCGATCGCGCCGATCATTCCCGCGTGCTCCGCATCGGCCTCGTGCGTCGCGTGGTGGCACCGGACCGCCTCACAGATCGACTCGGGCAGACGCCACATCTCGCACAGCCTGCCCCCCACCATCGCGTGATCGAACCCGAAGGCCTTCACCTCGGCCTCGATCGTCTGAGCGTGCGGCAGCCCCGCGATGACCCGCTCGTACTCGTCCCCGAGCGTGGCGTAAAGGGCCAGCACGCCGATGTCCTGCATGAGCGCGGCGATGAACGCATCATCCGCCTCCACGCCACCCAGCGTCTCCGCAAACAGCCGCGCAGCGCACGCCGACTGGATTGCACGACGCCAGTGCGCAACAAGGTCGAACGCCGGCTCTTCGGTCTCCGAAGGCCCGAAGGTGTCCACCAGGCTGAACGAGAGCACCAGCGTCTTGACGGTGTTCATCCCGAGATAGCCCATCGCACGATCGATCGACGCGACCGGCTTCGTCAGCCCGTAGTAGCTCGAATTCACCGTCTTGAGGATCCGACCGGCCATCGCCTGATCCAACGAGACAGTCGATGCGATCTCGCTCAGCGGCACATCGGGCACCCCGGCCAGTTCGAGAACACGCACCGCCACCGCGGGGAGCGTCGGGAGCGCCGGATTCTGGAGAATGCGTTTGAGCTGGTCTTCGGACATGTGCGGGTGGACTCCTGTGGGGACAGCAACCAACTTGGACGCAATGCAGCATCCTCGCCGGGGCTCCAGCCGCGCCGGGCGCGGACTGAGCGACAACCTCGATCCGGCATCATGGCCAGGGTTCTCATCGTTCAGATCCGGGCGCGCGATCGCTCAAAGCAGCGCGGATCACCCGACAACAGCGCACGACCCCACCGCGCAGCACCTCACCCGCCCCCACGATCCGGGGGGCGGGCGGGTCCGAGAGCGCCAGCCCACAGCCCGGGAGACCCGAAGCGCCGCACCGCCATCGGAGCCACGACGCGGCGACGGTCAGCCGAGCGGCGCCTCAAGCTCCCTGATCGCGGAGCACGCCGATCGGAGCCGCGCCAACTCACGATCACCGACCAGACAGCGCAGCCGCACCGACCCGTTGTCGTACGCGCGATCGAGGACCTCGGCGCGCTTCTCGATCCGATCGATGAACTTCGAATCGCGCGCGGGAATCTCGAGCAGCCGCTCCCGGATGGTGCCGAGCGTCGCGGCGCGGACACGCCGCACCAGCTCACCATGCCCCATGCCGCCGGACTCGATCGCGGAGATCGGGATCGAACCCGGAATCCGATTCTGCCACACCAGCAGCTCCGTCCGGTCGCGGAGAAGATCAACCTTGTTCAGCAGATGGATGATCTCCGGCCGCTGATAGGCCCGCCCCTCTCGCTTCTCACGCTGCTCAACCTCGTTGAACAGCTCGTGCAGCGTGGTGCCGACGGTCCGCTCGTGGATCTCGCACGCCGGATCGGACACATCGAGCACGACCAGCAGCAGGTCGGCGCGCGTCGCCTCCTCCAGCGTCGCGCGGAACGACGCGATCAGGTTGTGCGGAAGATCGCGCACGAACCCGACGGTGTCCGAGAGCAGCACCGTCAGGCCCCGCCCGAGGTGCCACTCCTGCGTCTTGGTCGAGAGCGTCGCGAAAAGGCGGTCATCGGCGTAGGCACCGGCGGCAGTGAGCGTGTTGAACAGCGTCGACTTGCCCGCGTTCGTGTACCCGACCAAACCGACCGTGAAGAAATCGGTGTTCCGCGTGAACACCTCGCGGGCCTTCCGCTCGTGGATCTTCGCCAGCTCCCGCCGAAGCACGGTCTTCTTCTTCTGCACGAGACGCCGGTCGATCTCGAGCTGCTGCTCGCCCGGACCGCGCGTCCCGACGCCCGCGATCGCGCCCGCCCCCACGATCCGCTCGAGGTGGGACCACATCGCCCGCAGCCGCGGATAGGTGTACTCCAGCTGCGCGTACTCCACCGCCAGCTTCGCCTCGGCCGTCGTCGCACGCTGCGCGAAGATGTCCAGGATCAGCTCCGAGCGATCCAGGATCTTCTTCTCCACCACCTGCTCGATCGCCGCGATCTGCTTCGGCGACAACTCGTGGTCGAAGATCACCACCGCGGCGTCGAGCTCCGCGGCCATCGCCTTGAGCTCCTCCAGCTTGCCGCGCCCCATGTAGGTGCCCGCCTCGGGGATGTTGCGATTCTGGACGATCTCACCGACCGGAATCGCCCCCGCCGACGCCGCGAGGCTCCGCAGCTCGCCGAGCGGATCGCGCTCATCAAAGACCGACTCCGGAAGGTGCACCGCCGCGAGGATGGCCCGTTCCGCGGCGACATTCAAATTCTGGCGTTCCTTGGGTTCTGGCATACGAAGCGATTCCTCCGGCCGACGCGGCAAAGCCGACGCGACGGCGCATGAACCTTGGACCACCCGGGCAGCACACCGGCGCCACAGGACAGTCAGGTGATTGTTGGCTGGTATGGGAAAGGGGGGACGACGGAGTCAAACTCGTTGGTGGTGACACCCACTGGCCGGTGCCGCTCCACGCAGGAGCCGGTCCTCAGCCCGAGAGGCCGGCCAAGGCCACCTTCGGGCACAAAGCCATGGCCCGGCGATCGGTATCAACGAATCAGAAGAAGAGGCTCATCGGTCATCGCTCCGTGTCATGCGGCGGCGGGAATCGCTCGCCGTGCCATCGAACCCACAATACACCGGGTTTGTTCCCCGGGCGAGAGAATTCCGGAAAACGACCGCCCACACCCTCAGGCTCGTCCCATCGCCACGAACTCCAGCGCGATCACCGCCCCTTCGCTGGCATCACAATCCCCCGGCATTCCCCCAGCCCGATCCGCCGCGCACCCTTCCGTTCGCAGTACGCCCGCAGGATCACCTCATCCCCATCGCTCAGGAACACCCGGCTCTCGCCCGTCGGCAGCGCGATCGGCTTCCGTGGCTTGCCAGGACCATCCCAGGACAACTCCAGCAGGCACCCCCGCGCCTCCGGCTCCGGCCCGGAGATCGTCCCCGACGCCAGCAGATCCCCGGGCGCCATCTCGCACCCGTTCGACGCGTGGTGCGTGAGCATCTGCGCGAGCGTCCAGTACATCTGCTTGAACGAGCCCTTGCTCACCCGGATCGGGTCCATGCCCTGCTCGCGCATCTGCGCGCTGCTCACCCACGCCTCGACCGTCAGATCGATCCCGCCGAACGCCGTGTTGTTCGTGGAGCTCAGATACTCCAGCGGCGAGGGATCGCCCTCCGGCCGCTCGTACGCCGCGCACCGGAACGGCGCCAGCGCCTCCATCGTGACCACGAACGGCGACACGCTCGTCGCGAAGGTCTTGGCCAGGAACGGGCCCAGCGGCTGGTACTCCCACTTCTGCAGATCGCGCGCCGACCAGTCGTTCACCAGCGCGATCCCGAAGATGTGGTCCTCCGCCTCCTCGATCGAGATCGGCGATCCCATCTCGTTGCCCTGCCCGACGAAGAAGCCCAGTTCCAGCTCGTAATCGAGCAGCTTGCACGGGCCGAACACCGGCGC
Organism: Phycisphaerales bacterium; assembly: GCA_052168315.1. Lineage (GTDB taxonomy): Bacteria > Planctomycetota > Phycisphaerae > Phycisphaerales > UBA1924 > JBQLZO01. The sequence goes on from JBQLZO010000025.1 coordinate 256,999, forward strand.
CTCCGCGCCCTCGGGCAGCGTCTGCCCCATCGGGCGCACGATCGGCGTGCCCGACGCCACCACCGTCGACGCCCGCCCGTTGTACGCGATCGGCACATGCTTGTAGTTCGGCAGCAGCGGGTTGTCCGGGCGGAACATGCTCCCCACATTCGTCGCGTGGAAGATCGACGCGTAGAAGTCCGTGAACCCGCCCGGCTCGACCGGCGTCAGCAGACGGACCTCCGACATCGCGAACGCCGCCAGCCGACGGACCACCTCGTTGTCCCGAAGGTCGGGGTTCTCGGCCCGCAGCAGCTCGCTCAGCGCCGACCGAAGCCCCGCACGCTCCTCCCGCGACATGTCGAGAATCGAGGACAGATCAAACCCCAGCTCACGCTCCACCCCCGGCAGCAGGTCCGCATCCTGCAGCACGCTCAGATCGATCACCCGATCCCCGATCGCGACCCCCAGGCGGGGCGTGTCCCACATCCCGTCGGGAAGGAACGAGCAGTACGGCAGGTTCTGGATCGGAAAGTCCGAGTCCGGCGCGTTGGCCGACTCGACCCATGAAATCAAATTCGCATCGTGCGTGTCATTGAGCTGGTATCGCATCGTGTCGCTCTCGCGCGGTCAGGGGCTCGGTTCGGGTCAAGGACGGTCCGGCACCATACCACCGCCGCAGCCCCACCGGCGCACGCCCGGCGCCTCCACCTCATTGGCAATCCGATTGGCGGCCATCCTCCCGCCCCATCCACTCCCGCAGCAGCGCCGCCGCCGCGATCGCATCCCGCCGCTGCTTCTTCTGCTTGTGCGTCAGCCCGGACTGTGCGAGATCCCAGTCCGCCTGGGCCGTCGTCAGCCGCTCATCGTGGAACACAAGCTCAGGCGGCGCCGATCCATCACCCACCTCACCCAGCGCCGTCCGCAGCCGCTCCCCCAGCGCGCGGACCTTCCGCGCCTGCGGGCCCTCGGTCCCATCCATGTTGAGCGGCAGCCCGATCACCACAGCGTGCGGGCGGTCATCCCGGATCAGCCTCGCCAGCGCCGCGATCAGCCCCTGCTCCGGCGGCTTCTCGATCACCGTGAGCGGCGTCGCGATCCGCGTCTCGGAATCGCCCGTGGCGACGCCCGTGCGCCGGTCGCCGAAGTCGATCGCGATGTAGCGGCGGTGCATCGCGGCGGAATCCGATACCTCAGGCACCCGCGGCGCCCGCCCGCATGGGGTTGTCATCGTCGAGCGCGGTCGGGTCCGTCGGACGCGTGGACACCGCCTGGCCCGGCAGCGGGTTGAAACGCGAGCCCGCCAGCGGCACCCGCGTGTTCAGCGAGTCCTTCGGAAGCATCGGCTGCACCAGCAGCACCAGCACCACCAGCGCCACATTCATCGCCAGCATCGCGACATGGTTCGTCCAGCCCAGGTACACCATCACGCTCGTCGCCACCACCAGCACGATCGAAAGCGGGATCAGCGACTGCCACGCCAGCTTCATCACCTGGTCGTACCGGATCCGCGGCAGCGTCCACCGGATCACCATCATGAAGCACACCACCAGCAGCACCTTGCCCACGAACACATGGATCTTCAGGATCGCCGGCAGCAGACCCGTGTCCTCGGGCTGCAGCCCGGGCACGAACGGCAGGTGGTACCCGCCGAAGAACAGCAGGATCAGGAACGCCGAGGAGGTGATCATGTGCGCGTACTCGGCCAGGAAGAACAGCGCGAACCGCATCGCCGAATACTCGGTGTGGTACCCGCCCACCAGCTCCTGCTCCGCCTCCGCGTTGTCGAACGGCGCCCGGTTCGCCTCCGCGAGGATGCACACGAAGAACAGCAGCGCCGCCACCGGCTGCGCCAGCACCAGCCAGCCATCGCTCGCCTGCACATCCATGATCACGCTCGGACGCACCGAGCCCACCACCAGCAGCGCCGCCAGGATCGAAAGACCCAGCGGAATCTCGTACGAGATCATCCCCGCCGAGGCACGCAGCCCGCCCAGGAACGAATACTTGTTGTTCGACGCCCAACCGCCCAGGATCACCCCGTACACCCCCAGCGACGCGATCGCCAGCAGGTACACGAACCCCACATTGATGTCCGCCACCGCCACCAGCGCCTCGCCCGGCGCCACGATCTGCCGCCCGAACATCTCGATCCCGTTCTCAAGCGTCAACGAACCGCCCCATGGGATCACGGCCCACCCGATGAACGCCGGCACCACCGCCGCCATCGGCGCCAGGCTGAACAGGAACTTGTCCACCCCGCGCGGCGCATAGTCCTCCTTCAGGAGGAACTTGATCCCGTCCGCCAGCGACTGCCCAAGACCCCAGAACCCGAACCCCCGGAACAGCTTCTGCAGGATCGGCAGCCCCAGATCGAAGCCCACACGGTTCGGCCCGATCCGGTCCTGGATGTACGAAGAAATCTTCCGCTCCAGATAGATCAGGAACGGGATAATCCCCAGAATGACATGGACCATGACGAGGACCACAATGCCCCCGACAAAGACCTGCGCTGGGATCGGAAAGATGGCATCGAGGATCGTGTCCATGGCGGGCACAGTGTAGAGCGCCCGCCCCCGGGCGTGCCCGAGGCCCCACAACCCGACCACCGCCCGTCCACCCGTCACGGCGCGGCATCCATCCGCCCCACGCGTCAACGCTGCACCGCCCGAACGCCCCGCCCGCAGCCCCATCACCCCAGGAGCCGCCCATGGAACCCGATCGGGCGATCGCCATCCCCGCCGAGCTGACCGAACCGGCACCCCAGACCCCGTGGACGCCCACCCGAATCGCCCAGCGCGAGGAATCCCGCGTGGCCTACGCGCTCGGCTCCATCGCCCCCGTCGCCCGCGAGTGGGAAGGCGGCGTCATCGCCGCCGGCCCGAAGGACGCCTGGGTCAACCAGACCAACGGGGTCGGGCTCAATGGGGAAGCGCCCGACGCCCACAGCATCGCCGAGATGCGCGACTTCTACACCGCGCGCGGCCTGCTCCCCCGCATCGAACTGGCCCCGATCGTCCCGCGCGTGCTGCTCGACCGCCTGAGCGATGCGGGCTTCCGCGCCACGCGCTTCGAGTCCATCCTCGCCTGCGATCCGCGCTCCTGGCGCGAACCCGACCGGTGGACCATGCCCCCGGGGCTCCGCATCCGCCGGCTCACCCCCGACGAGTGCCGCATGGACCGCTCGAGGCCCACCGCCGCGTTCGCCAGCACACTCATGGAATCCGCCATCAATACCCCAGCCGCCGCCGACACAACCGCCAGCGAAGTCTCCATCGAACTGGCCCAGCGCGCCATGGCCTTCGAGCACGCGATCACCCTGATCGCCGAGATCGACGATCAGCCCGCCGGCGTCGCCATGATGGATGTGTTCCCGGGCATCACCGCCCTCTACTTCGGCGCCACGGACCCGCGATTCCGACGCCGCGGCATCCAGTCGGCCATGATCATCGAGCGGCTCCGCATCGCCCGCGAACGCGGCATCCCCCTGGCCACCATCGGCTCAGACCCCGGCGGCCCCACGGAACGGAACGCACTCCGCATGCGAATGGACATCGCGTACACCAAGACGGCCTTCGTCTGCCCGCCAATGTGAACGGCGCCCACGCCCGCAGGTAACCCCTCTGAGGTGCGATCGTGCAACGCCCGCGGGCGCCAACCCGCCCCACATCCGAAAGGAGCCACCGATGAATCGCACGGGCACACCACACCCACGCCCCGGCATCGCGCGGCGACTCGCCTTGTCAATACTCCTCGCCGTGATCTGTTCGATCCCGCCCGCCACCGCCCGGGCCCAGATCGCGTGGTCCAACCCGCTGCGCGACATCACCACAACAACCAAGCTCTCGGGCGGCGACCTCCGCGTGCTGCAACGCGTGCTCGGGCTCGATGCCCAGCAGCGGACGATGCTCGACGACCTCCGCGCCGCGTGGCTCGCCGAGTTCACCAAGGGACACCGAACCGCCACCGCCGAGGCCGCGGCCCGGATCGACGAGGCGCTGGTCACCGGGCGCGACGAACCGATCGGGCAAGCCAACGACATCATCCGCGCCTGGAACGACCGGGCCGAGGAGCTCGAAGCACGATTCGTCGAGGACATCCGCAGCGCGATCATCACCAGCGAACAGGATGCGCTCTGGCCGATCGTCGAGCGAGAACTCCGCCGCATCGAACAACTCCCCAGGGGCCGATTGGTCGGCGAACAGATCGACCTGACCCGGCTCATCGACGAGATCCATCCCGGTTGGCCCGACGACCCGGAGATCATCGAAGCGCTGCACCAGTACGCCGAGCGCATCGATGAGCCCATCCGCGCGCGCATGGCCTTGCTCACCAACGAACTCTCCAAGGAGTACGCCAACAAGGTGCTGACCGCCGATGGCGAGGCGGCCCGGGAGATCTACGACCGCGTGCTCATCGCCCGCCAGCGGGTGCAGCGCACCAACGAATCGCACCGGCGCACGCTCGCGGCGCTGCTCCCCGACGAGGCGCTCCGGAGGCGGTTCGACCAGGCCTACATCGACGCGTCGCTCCGCACGGTGTTCCCCCCGTTCGCCATCTCACGCCGCATCGACGCCGTGCGCGCGCTGCCCACCCTCACACCAGAGCAGCGCCGCACCACCGACGCCGCCATCGACCGCTACTCCGACCTCCGCGCCGCGAACCGCCGATCGCTCTTCGAGAGCGTCCACCACTCGCAGTCCACAACACTCCCGAACTCGCTCGCCAAAGCGCTCGCCCCACCGTCGCAGGGCGGGGGCCTGATCATCGACGGCGTGCTCGTCCCCGCCCAGGCCGTGTTCAACCCCGGTCGCGACGAGCGCGTCGATGCCGCCCGAGAAGCGCTGCTCGCCACCGAACGACAACTCCTGGCCGAACTGCTCGAACCGCTCACCCCCGAACAACGCCTCGCCCTGCCGCTCCCCGATCAGGAACTGCTGTTCCTCTACGACCACCGCGACCACGGGCTCTGACCAGCACCGCGAGAAAGCGCACTCCGCATCACCGGAGTGCTTCCAATCCCATGACCAGCGCCGGAACGGGCTTCCAGCCCCCCTCCCCCAACCATCACAGCCGCGCTTCCCGCGACCAGGTCGCCCCAGTCGCCCCGTCCTTGATCACGATCCCCGCCGCCGCCAGTTCGTCCCGGATCGCATCGGCCCGGGCGAAATCCTTGGCCTTCTTCGCCGCCGCCCGCTCGCCGAGCAGCGCCTCGATCGCCGCATCGTCCAGCCCGCCCCCGCCCGCCCCGGCACCGCCGCCCGATCCGCCCGCCGGGGCCGTCCGGTCGAGTTCGAGCACCCCCAGCACCGCGCCGAAGGCCCGCATCAGCGCCGCATCCGCCGCGTTCGGCGTCGGCGTCGCATTGATCCACGAGTTCACCACCCCGATCGCCCCGCCCACCGACAGATCGTTGTTCATCGCGTCGGCGAACTTCCGGGCCGTGCCCTCCAGCCTCGCCACCAGCTGCAACCGCTTCGCCCGCCCGAACACCATCGGCTCCGGGTCCGCGCCCGCCGCCTCGCCGCGCGATGCGAAGTCATGCCACCGCTCGATCATCCGCTGCGCATCCCGCAGCCCCTGCTCCGTGAAGTTCGCGTTCGCGCGATAGTGCGTCTTGATCAACTCGAACCGGATCGCCGCCGGCGAGAAGCCCTTGCCCAGCAGATCCCGCACCGTGAAGAAGTTGCCCTTTGATTTGGACATCTTCTCGCCTTCCACCATCAGGAACCGCGGGTGGAACCAGTAGTTGGCGAACCGCTCTGTGTGCAGCGCGCAGCACGACTGTGCGATCTCGCACTCATGGTGCGGGAAGATGTTGTCCTCGCCGCCCGAATGCAGATCGATGACCGGTCGCCCCAGCACCTCGTACGCCATCGCCGAACACTCGATGTGCCACCCCGGATACCCCTCGCCCAAACCGATATCCCTGCCAAGCACCTCCGCGGGGTTCCAGCGCATCAGGTGCTTCGGATCCGGCTTCCAAAGCATGAAGTCCGCCGGATGCTTCTTCACGCTCTGCGTCGTCTCGGCCACCCGCCCGCCCGCGCCCGAACGGATCCGCTCCAGCGTGTTCCCCGAGAGCCGCCCGTACGCCGGGAACGACTGCGTATCGAAGTAACACACCCCATCCGCCGCGATATACGCGTGCCCGCCCTTCAGCAAACGCTCGATCATCTCGAGCATCGGGCGGATCATCCGCGTGGCGCGAGGTAACCGCTCCGGCTGCCGCTCCGCATCGCCCACCACCTTCAGCCCGAGCCGGTGCGCATCCTCGATGAACGCCCCCGCGTAGTAGTTCGCGATCGCGTACGGATCGCCCGGGTCCATCGTCGCCGCCACAGCCTCCGGCAGCTTGCCCGACTTCTTGTCTTCCAGCAGCCGCTTCCGCGCCGCCTCCATCTTGTCCTCGCCCCCGCCGTCGGCCGCATCGTCGTCGGTCATGTGCCCGACATCCGTGATGTTCATCACATGCAGCACCACATACCCACCCTCCGCGAACCCATGCCCCTCCTCCGCCTCGCCCTCGGGCGACATCCGCTCGCACAACGCCGACTCCAGCCAGCGCCGCAGCAGATCCGCCGCCAGGAACGACCGGAAGTTCCCGATGTGCGCGAAGTCATACACCGTCGGCCCGCACGAATAGAACGCGACCCGACCCGGCTCCACCGGGCGAAAGACCTCATCACGGTTCGTCAGCGTGTTGTGCAGCGTGAGCTTGGAAGCGGCCATCCGCACAGGATAGAGCCCCGCCGCCATCGCCACACCACGCGCCCCGCCGCGGTGTGCGTTCAGCGCCCCAGCGCCCCCACCGCAACACCTCAGAGCCCCGTGATGTTCGGCGGATCCTTGTCATCCAGCGTCCCGCTGAACCACTTATTGGTCGGCAACCGCTCATCGACACCCGGCTCATCGAGGTAGCGCCCCTCCGCATCCACCGCGTACCCAAGCTCGCCGGGCGTGCTCAGCGTCGTGTGCCCGTCCAGCCACACCACCGCGGCCCGCCCCGTGTGCACCCCCTCCACCGCCGTCCGCGGCGACCCCGGATCCCCCGTGCCCCGATCGCTGTCGGGCGTCAGCCGGGGCGGATCCAGCGACCACCCGTGGTTCCCCAGCGCGTTGAAGTCCGTCCCATCGTTCTGGTACGCCGCCCGCTCGCCCTCCGCGAACTGCGCCGCGGTCCCCATGTTGTTCGCCGCCATCACCGTCCCCGCGAACGCCGAGATCCGCGCACGCCGCACGGGGAAATTGCGGAACGAGCCGTTCGTCCGACGAGCATTGCCCAGGAACTGGTAGTTGTACCCGTACGCCCCGTTCCGCTCGTCCAGGCGATCAGGCACCGTCGGGCACACGAACGGCTCGCCCACATAGTCCTGCCGCTCGTTGTTGACATCGGGCGTGTCGAACGACGCGTAGTCGATGTAAGTGCCCAGCACCGCGATCCACCGAGGACGAGTCTTCTGACCGTTCAACACCGGATACCAATTGTCCGGATTCGAAGCGCCACCGCCCAGGTTCGCGTACCGACCCGGGAGCATCACATCATCATGCTCATCGGCGTACACATGCCACCCGTGCGCGAGTTGACGCAGGTTCGAAACGCTCTTCGTCGCGATCGCCGAGGCCCGCGCTGCGCTCAGCGCCGGGATCAGGATCCCGATCAGCAGCGCGATGATCGCCACCACCACGAGCAACTCCACCAGCGTGAACCCCGCACGCCGAGAGGTCGATCCGTCCGGGCCCGCCAGCGCCAGCGTGTTCGTGCTCATCATCGAACGGTACCAGCCCACGCGCCGGCCACGCAAACCAACCCCCGATCCGCGCGATCAAGGGACACGCGCACGCCCGAACCCCCACATCACGCCGACGGCCGAAGCCGCCGCACCACCGCCACCCGATACCCCAGCACCGCCGGCGTCGCACCGGCCAGCGCCGCCAGCGCGATCGTCGCGCACAGCGCCAGCATCAGCCACTCCAGCGGGATCCATGGCTCGATCACGATTCCCAGCCGCGACCGAAGCACCTCCGCGACCACCAGCGATCCGATCTGCCCCACCACCACCCCGCACACGCCCCCCATCAGCCCGATCATCGCCGACTCGGTCACCACCAGCGACACCACCCGACGCCGCGAACACCCGAGGACCCGCATGATCGCGATCTGACGCCGACGCTGCTCCATCGAACCGTACAACGCGATCATGATCGTGATCCCCGAGGTCGCCAGCACCACCACCGCCATCCCGATCAGGATCACCTCGACATTCGACACGATCGCGAACAACTGCGCGATCTGCGCCGCCGGCGAAGCCACCGTGATCGTCGGATCACGCCGCAGCTCATCGAATACCTGCTGGATCACCGCCGAGGCGTCCCGCCCAGGGCGCGTCGCCAGCCGCCCGTACATCCCCGTGATCAGCCGGTCCGCCTCCACCAGGTCATCGGGCGTCGCCAGCGGGATCCCCTCGCCCATCTCCACCACGCGCCGGTCGTGCGCGTGCAGCACCCACGAACCGATCAGATCCGTGAACAGCGCCCGATCGTGCGGCCCGCCCGTCGCCGCCAAGATCCCCACCACCGTGAACGGATACTCCCGGTGCACATGGCCGATGACCGCCGGGCCCGCGATGTTGTCGCCCGTCTGGCCCGACATCCCCACCGCGCCGTGCGTCAGCGCGATCACATCCCCGACACGCAGCCCCGTCGCCCTCGCCGCATCGGCGCCCACCACCACCTCGAACGGACGCTCGAACGCCCGACCCTCCGCGAACACCCACTCCTGGCCCACGACCGGCCTGAACCGCTCGAAGAACGCGCCCGTCGTCGCGACCACCGGCCGACCGCGGTACGAATCGCCGATCTGCGTCGGAACCAGGTACTCCCACGGGAACCCCGCCCCGATTGACTCGAAGACCTCCCACTCGATCGCGCGCTGCGGCGCCCCGGCGAAGAACACCCCGTTGAGCACCGCGACCATCGCGCTCGAATCACGCGACACCAGCAGGTGCATGTTCCCCGATCCGCGCGCGAACGCGCTCCGCGAGGCATCCCGCGCCCCCAGCATCACCAGCAGCAGCGCCACCGCCACCCCCACCGTCAGCGTGGTCGTCGTCGTCGAGAACAGCCTCGCACGCAGCGAGCGCAGCACGATCGCCAGATCACCCACGAAGCACCCCCTCCGCGCCATCACCAACACCGCCGCCGACCGCAACGCCCTGCGCCGATCCGCCGGACATGATCTCATCAAACGACACCGACCGGTCGAACCCCGCGCCCAGCGCCGGATCGTGGCTCACGCACAGCAGCGCAGCGCCCTGGTCGCGGCACGCCTCGTGCAGCAGCGCGATCGCCGACGCCGCGTTGTCCGGATCCAGTGATGCCGTCGGCTCGTCGCCCAGCACCAGCGCCGGCCCGCACGCCAGCGCCCGCGCCACCGCCACCCGCTGCTGCTGCCCCACCGAGAGCGTCTCCACCATCGCATCCACCCGATCGATCCCGAGCCGCCCGAGCAGCTCCTTCGCCCGCGAACGCTGCTCGCCAGGAGACTCGGACCCGGCAAAGTGCATCGGCATCATCACATTCTCGACGCTCGTGAACCCCTGCAGCAGGTTGTGCGTCTGGAACACCATCCCGATCGACCGCCCGCGGAACCGGTCGCGATCGCCACCCTTCAACTGATGGATGTCCCGCCCATCGATCCGCACCCGCCCGCGAACCGGATCGATCAGCCCCGCCACCACATGCAGCAGCGTCGACTTGCCGCACCCCGAAGCGCCCCGCAGCAGCACCAGCTCTCCCCGGCCGACCTCGAACCGCGGGATCGACAGCACCCGCGGCCCCGCCCGGTCATACGAGAATTCGAGATCGTCCACCAGCAGCGCCGCCGAGCCCATCGCCTTCCTTTCATGAACACGCCGTGCCACGCGATGCCGGCGCAGCACCCGAACTCGCCGAGCATCCCCGCCCCGATCACCAGTCCCGGCGATGCCAAGCCTAGTCGGCTCCCACAATGCGGGGGCGGCCCCGAAACCGGACGCTCCGCCGGCGCGCACGACCCCAAACCCGATGCCGGCATCTGCCGATCTCCCCCATTCCGTTGAGAGGGATCCACGATGGAGAGCCGTGGAGGCGGCGGGTTGTCCCCGGGGTGCAGCGCATCCCGGAGACGGACGGAGCGATCGATGCCGGCATCGCTGGATGAACACACTTTGCGTGCCGTGTTCGAGCGCACCGGGCGCGCGATGTTCGCGCTCACCCCGCCAACCCCGCTCGCCGAGCCCGCAACGCCCGCCGGACCGACCCCGCACGCCTCCACCATCATCCACGCCAACGCCGCCGCCGCCCGCCTGCTCGCCGCCGACCCCGCCACCCTCCCAGGACGGGACATCACCGAACTCGTCCTCCCCGCCGAACGCGAGAGCCTCACCGAAGCACTGCACGCCGCCCTCGGCGAGGCCTCCGCCCACCCCGGCGTCGTCACCGGTCGCTGGCGATCGTCCGAAACCCCGGAACGATGGATCGCCCTCGAGATCATCGCCGAGTCCGGCCTGCTCATCGCCACCGCCGACTCCGACGACCGCCACCGCCGGCTCCGCTCACTCACCGATGCCTGGTTCGAGGACTCGGCCGACCTCAACTTCACCATCGACGATGCCGGTCTCATCGTCCGCATCAACCGCACCGCCTGCGACCTGCTCGCCCGCACGCCCGCCGAACTCGTCGGCACGCCGCTCATCGACCTGATCGATCCGGAGCAGCACGCCCGCTACGCCAAGTGGAAGTCCAGCCGACGCGCCGCCGGCGCCGACAACGACCTCCGCTCCGCACGCTTCCGCATGATCGCCTCCGGCGGCTCCATGATCTGGGTCGAGTGGCGCTTCCACTTCCACGAGGCCGATGGCCTCTCGCTCCAGTCCGGACGCGACATCACCCGCAGCGTCGAGTTCGAACGCGTCCGCCGAGCACACGAAGATCTGCTCCGCCGATTCATCGAGCAGGCCCCCTCCGCCATCGCCATGGTCGACCGCGACATGCGCTACATCCTCGCCAGCCGCCGATGGCTCCGCGACTACGGGCTCGAAGGCCAGGCCATCATCGGACGATCCCACTACGAGGTCTTCGCCAACATCCCCAACCGCTGGGAAGGCCTCCACCGGCGCGCGCTCAACGGCGAACGCATCACCTGCGAAGAGGATGCCTTCGTCGACAACGATGGCAACACCCAGTGGCTCCGCTGGGAGATCGGCCCCTGGTACGAGCACGCCGAGAACATCGGCGGCATCCTCATGAGCAGCGAGCTCATCACGCAGCAGAAGCAGGCCGAGCTCGAACGCGTCCGCTACCAGTGGCTCCTCGAAGAACGCAACCGCGAACTCGAGATCGCCCGCGCCCAGGCCGACGCCGCCAGCCGCGCCAAGTCCTCGTTCCTCGCCAACATGAGCCACGAGATCCGCACACCCATGACCGCCATCCTCGGATACTCCGAGGTCCTCATGGACGAACGCATCACCGCCGACCGCAGGCGCCAGGCCATCAACACCATCCACCGCAACGGCGAGCACCTGCTCGCACTCATCGACGATGTCCTCGACCTCAGCAAAGTCGAGGCCGGCGCCATCGCCCTCGAGTACCGCGAGACCCCGCTCCGGACCCTGTGCGATGAGGTCGAGAACATGCTCCGCGTCCGCGCCGATGCCGCCCATGTCGACCTCGAGGTCGCCATCGAGCCCGATGCGCAGCGCACCATCCGCACCGACCCGCTCCGCCTCCGCCAGATCCTCGTCAACCTCCTCACCAACGCCATCAAGTTCACCAGCATCGGCGGACGCGTCCGGCTCCGCGCCGGACTACGCCGCAACGGCGCTGTCTCCGAGTTCCTCGCCGACCCCGAGAGCACCATCGCCACCGACGATGCCGAGACCATCGCGTTCGATGTCATCGACGATGGCATCGGCATCAGCGAGGAGCAGCAGCGCTCGCTCTTCAGACCCTTCGCCCAGGCCGACGCCAGCACCACCCGCCGGTTCGGCGGCACCGGGCTCGGGCTCGCGCTCTCCAGGCAGCTCGCCACCGCCTTCAACGGCACGCTCCGGCTCATCCGCTCCGAGCCCGGCAACGGCTCGCACTTCCGCCTCGAGATCCCCCTCCTCCCACCCCTCCCCTCGACCCAATCCCACGACGAACCCAGCGCCGGCGCCCACCACAGATGCGATGCCTGCACCGCCTCCGACGCCGCCCCCCTCCAACCCATCTCACTCGCCGGGCTCGCCCGCTCTGGATCCCCCCGGATCCTCCTCGTCGAGGATGGCCCCGACAACCAGCGCCTGTTCATGTACTTCCTCCAGTCCAGCGGCGCTGATGTCACCCTCGCGCCCAACGGCCAGCTCGCCCTCGACCGCTTCAACCACCGCGCCGACAGCCCCGACGAACGCTTCCCCTTCGACCTCATCCTCATGGACATGCAGATGCCCATCGTCGATGGATACCAGGCCACCCAGTCCCTCCGCATGCTCGGCGTCCGAGCGCCCATCATCGCCCTCACGGCCCACGCCGTCGCCGGTGAACGCGACCGCTGCATCAGCGCTGGATGCGATGACTACCTCCCCAAACCCATCACCCGGCACGCACTCCTCGAAGCCTGCCGCCAGTGGCTCACACAAGGCCCACGCGCCGCCGCCGCCTGACCCCCCCCACCCCCCCAATTCCCC
>JBQLZO010000026.1:0-4711 GCA_052168315.1 Phycisphaerales bacterium
CAGCCCCCCCCAGCCCCCCCAGCCCTCCCAACCTCTCCCCTCGCCTTCCCCCATCCACCCGCGAGCGCCACGATGAAGTGGAAACCCAACCGCACCAAGATCTTCTGGTACTTCACCCTCCCCGCGGCCGTCAGCGCAGCGCTGCTCGCGATGTACTTCTCCGGAGTCCCCCTCCTCGAGAACATCATCGCCGCCCCTCATGTCACCTCCGTCCCCTGGCACGATGTCCCCGTCGGATGGCACTCACGCCGCGAACTCGGGCTCGTCGAGAACCTCCAGCACCTCTTCATCCTCGCCGTGGTGATCCTCGCCGCCCGCGCGGCCTTCACCCATTCCAGCCGCTTCGTCCGCGCCACCATGGCCCTCGTCGCGCTGGCCGCGCTGCTCCTGCTGCTCGAAGAGCTCGACTACGGCCTGCACTACTACGACATCATCACCGGCAGGCCCGGCGAGGAACAGCCCGCCGTCCGCAACCTCCACAACCAGGGCGATTTCAACACCATCCTCAAGTCCGGCTCCAACGCCGCCATGATCCTCGTCTTCGGCATCGCCCCCTTCGCCCTCGCGAAGGTCCGCAACAAGTGGGTCCGCTACTTCACCCCGGACCCCTACATGGCCCTCCTGCTCATCGTCGCCCTGCTCGTCCGCACCGTCGCCCACACCCTCCACCGCCGCGACATGGGCTACGGCTTCGATGGCATGTCCGAGTTCCGCGAGGTCATCGTCTACTACACCGGGCTCGTCTACACCTGGTACCTCGTCCGAAGAACCCCGGGTGACGATGCGCCAGCGCCCGATCGACCGGACTCACCCCGACCCCCCGCCGACGAAGGCCTCGCCAACAACGAGAAGCCCCAATCGCCCCCGCCGCCTCCGGTCGTCTGACCGCCCGCGCGATCATCCAAGCGACACGCTGTCCGTCGCGTACCGATACCTCGCCTTCGGCTGGTGCGTCGCGATCAACGCCGCGACCGCCGCGAGCGGTCCCAGACGCCCAAGGAACATCACGCCGGAGACGATCAGCCGCCCGGCGTCCGAGAGCTCCCCGGTCGCGCCCAGAGACAGCCCGGTCGTGGTCGAGGCGCTCACCACCTCGAACAGCAACATCTCGAACTCGATCCGCTCGGTCACCCCGAGCGCGAGCGTCGCCCCCGCGATCAGCGTCGCCATCCCCACCGCGATCGTCGCCGCGCGCTTCACCAGTGTGTCCGGGATCGCCCGCTTGAACACCTCCACCTCATCGCGCCCCCGCACCGTCGCCACGACCGCCAGCACGAGCAGCGCGAAGACCACCGTCTTCATCCCGCCGGCCGTCGAACCCGGCGACCCCCCGATGAACATCAGCAGCATCACGCCGAACCGCGATCCGGAGCTCAACTCTTCCATTGGCATCGCGTTGAATCCCGCCGTCCTGGATGTGATGGAGAGGAACAGAGCATCGAGCGCACGCTGCCAGAGGGGCGCATCCCCCGACCCGAGTTGCATCAAGAACGCCAGCGCCGCCCCGACCGACACGAGCAGCGCCGTCGTCGACAGCACCAGCTTCGTGTGGGTGCTCAGCCGCCGACGCATCGCGCGACCCGACGAGGCCCGCCCATCGCCCAGCAGCCCCGCGGGCCCGAAACGACGCGCCAGATCCTCAAGCACCACGAACCCCAGCCCCCCCAGCACGATCAGCGGCATGATCCCGAGGTACGGCACGACCGTCGAGCGCAGCGGCACCATGCTCCCGCCCGTGATGTCGAACCCGGCGTTGCAGAACGCCGAGATGCTGTGGAACACCGCCTTGAACGCGCGGTCGCCGGGACCCGACGCCAGGTCCTCGGGCCACAGCGCGAACAGCACGCCCGCCCCCACCGCCTCGATCACCAAGGTGGTCAGCACGATGAACCCGATGAACCGCGCGATGTGCCGCCGCGGATACTCGGCCAGCGCGTTCGAGAGCGTCGTGTGCTCACGCTCGGAGAGACGCTGCCCGAACAGCAGCGTCAGCATCGTCCCGAAAATCATGAATCCCAGGCCGCCGAGCTGGATCGATCCCGCGATGATCCCCTGCCCCAGCGGCGTGAATCCGCTCGCAGTGTCGCGCACCACGAGGCCCGTCACGCACACGCCCGAGGTCGCGGTGAACAACGCATCGATCCACCCGATCGGGCGGTCCGCGGGCGTCGACGCCGGGAGCTTCAGCAGCACCGTCGAGATCGCGATCAGCACCAGAAACGACCCCGGCAGCAGCAACGCCGGATTCCGCAGCGCCCGGGTCAGCGTCCCGCTCACCCGCGCCGCGATCATCAGCCACACGAGCACCGCCGCGCACTCGCCCAGCAGCGGCACGCCCAGCAGCTCCCCGACGATGCCGACCAGCACCGCCGACTCGCCGCCGGCGCCGAACCGCGAGCGCCACCGCCCGGGCGGCAACCACAACGCCCGGACATCTGCGCCCACAACCAGCGCTGTTCACGCGAATCCCAGCTGCAGCCATCCGAGCACCCCCGGGGGCGCGACCGGGTTCTCGACAAACCCGTGCTCCAGAGCGACGCACGCCACCCCGATCAGCGCCGCGGCGAACCCGCCCACGCTCCGCCACACCGGCACGCCGGCGCCGGAGGCGTGCGAGACCCGCGCGGTGATACCGGCGCCATGCCTGCCCATCCCGCGATCATAATCCGAGCGCCCGCACCCGGCCGCTCACAAAATCCGCTCCGCCCGCGGGTACGACCCCAGCACCTTCAGATTCACGCAATGCTTCCGCGCCTCGCCCAGCGCCGATTGCACATTCGCATCGTCCTCGTGCCCGATCGCATCCGCGAAGAAGGTGTAGGTCCAGTTCTCCCGACGGCTCGGGCGCTTGTCCAGGTGCGACAGGTTCACCTCGAACGCATCGAACACCGTCAGCACCTTCACCAGCGCCCCCGGCTTGTCCTCCGTGTCGAACATCACCGAGGTCTTGTCGTTCCCGGATTTCCGCGCCCGCTGCCGCGAGAGCACCAGGAACCGCGTGATGTTGTTCGGATCGTCCTGGATCCCCTCGAACAAGATGTTCATCCCCGCAAGCTGCCCCGCCAGCGCCGACGCGATCGCCGCCGACCCGCTCCCCGGCTCCAGCAGGTTCTCCGCACGCGCGGTCTGCACCGCCCGCACCGTCGAGGGCGCTGCCACAAGCTCCGCCTTCGGGTACTGCGCCTGCAAGAATTTCCGGCACTGCGCGAACACCTCGTACTTCGAATGGATCCGTCGCACCTCCCGCGCCTCGCAGGTCGCCAGCAACGCGTGCTGCACGCTCAGCAGCACCTCCGCATAAATACTCAGCTGCCCCGCCGTCGCCTGCAGCGCATCGAGCGACTCCACGATCCCGCCACCGATCGAGTTCTCGATCGGCGCCAGCCCGTAGTCCACATGCCCCCGGATCACCTCCGTGAACACGCTCGCCACATCGTGCACATCCGAATACTCCACCGAAGAGCCGAAGTGCTTCACGGCCGCCTGGTGCGAGAAAGTCCCCGCAGGCCCCAGGTACCCAATCCGCAGCGGCTGCTCCAGCGCGAACGACCCCGACATGATCTCACGCCAGATCGCCTCGATCGTCCGGTCGGACAACGGCCCCTCGTTCGCCTCCAGAACCCGATCGATCACCGCCCGCTCGCGATGCGGCGCATAGATCGGAATCCCGGATCCACGCTTCAGGCCGCCCACCTCCACCACCGCCGATGCCCGCTCGTTCAGCAGCCGCACCAGCTCATGGTCCAGCGCATCGATCCGCGCCCGAAGCTCCTCCAGCCGGGGATTGTGCCGCTCCGAAGCCCCCGAACCGCCACCCTCCGCACCCCGCCCCTCATCAGATGAAGTGTTCGCATCGCTCATCGTCGTGTGTCTTCGGCGGCAGTGGGGGGGTAATGGGTGACGGGTGATGGGTGATGAGTGCCGTGGGGCGGGCATCGGGAGGTCGGGGGGTGACGGGCCGCGGGCAACGCCCGGAACCGTCGGGAAGGGGGGGGAGTTGGGGGGGGGTATGATGGACGGTATCGGATCCTTGTGGGGCGCGGTTTGTCCGATCCGGCGCGCACCCCCATCTCGGGGCGTGCACGCCCTCACCCATTCGTCGATCATCTGCGAGAAGGCGCCGCTCCTCCCGCCCGCATCCCTCCCAACCACTTCCATGCCGACCCAGTCTTCCGCCACCCCGCCGCCCGACGCCCCCGCATCCCCGCCACCGGATGTCCCGGCCTTCCTCCCCGACTCCGCGCCGTCCTCCGAGGACATCGCCGAGGGCGCCAAGCACGGCGTCGAGCAGGCCAAGCGCCTCGCCGAGTCCATCGCCGAACTCATCCGCGACCTCCCCTGGTCCACCCACACCATCATCGTCGGCACCCTCATCCTCGGGCTGCTGCTCTGGCTCTTCGGGCGGCGCTCGCTCAAGCTCGCCTTCGCCGCCCTCGGCGTCTGGGGCGGCGGCGTCCTCGGGCTCATGCTCCCATCCCTCCTGGCCATCCCCATCCCTTCGTGGATCGCCGGGCTCGCCGGCGCCCTCCTCGGGCTCATCCTCGCCCTCGGCGCCTTCCGATTCACCATCGCCGCATCGCTCGGGCTCCTGGCCGCCATCGTCGCACCCATCGCCACCGCCGGGCTCCTCCAGATCCGACCCCTCCCCCCCGTCGGCGACCCCGCCCCCAGGCCAGAACTCTCCCTCAACACCCCCGCCCCCCCCAACACC
>JBQLZO010000027.1:0-11727 GCA_052168315.1 Phycisphaerales bacterium
CGGCGACCAGCTCGTCATGGAGACCGAGGCCCTCAGAACATCATCCCGCTTCGGCGATGTCCAGGCCCGCGCCTTCGTCGCCGGAGAACTCGCCGCCGAGGCCCGCGTCAAGTTCATGATGGTCGACGCCGAGAGCCACTGACCCCGAACCACCGCCCGAAAACCACCGCCAGGGGTCCAGGCCCGCGCCCGCCATCCAACGAGCCCTCCGACGAGCCACGCGGTGAAATGGCCAGGATCGTGGCAATCCATGTATCAAGCGCGCTCGGGACCGCTCCTGCCGTTGTGCATGCCCAGAACCATGCGGATTCGCGGCGCAGCACGCAGCGTGCGAGGCGCCCCGTCTCGCAGGGGATGCGGGCGCAATCAAATCAAGAGGAGAACCCGATGCGATCACCCGGAAACTCAATCTACGCCGCCGCTACAGCCTTCCCGATGCTCGCGGTGGCATCCACGATGGGGCAGGTCCCGGTCTACACCGTCGAACCCATCGCCAACTACTCCGTCACGACCACCCTCACAAACGCCGGTCCAGCCGGAAATGTGTGCGGATGGCAGGTCATCGCGGGACAGGTCCGCGGATTCGTGGCAAGCGTCGACCAGCCGCTGTCGTTGCTCCCGCTCCCACCCGGATACATCTCCAGCACCGCGCTGGATGTGAACTCAGACGGAGTGGTCGTCGGCGCCGTGGCGCAGAACAATTTCCCGTACGACCTCGGCGAGCCCGCGATCTGGACGCCCGACGGCAACGGCGGCTATTCCATCACGATCCCAGAGCAATTCGAGACCCTGCCAAGCCCGCTGGGAGAACTGTCCATCAACGGCGGAATGGCCGTCGGAATCAACGACGATGGCACCATCGTCGGCTGGTCGCGCTACCAGGGATTCCAAGGTGGCCCGGCAACCCAGTTCCAGGTCAGCGGACCCCCCACAAATCTCAACGCGCTCGGCTTCCAGGCAACACCGACAGATCTCAGCGAGACCGGATTGATCTGCGGCGGCGGGCTGCGCATGGACCTCAACACCGGCGAGATCACGAGCCTCGGTGTGCCCGCTCCCGCGGGCGGCGTCTCGTTCACAGTGGTGTTCGCATACTCGGTCAACGACGGCGGCCAGGTCGTCGCCGCCGCACGCCGGGCGACCTCCACCAACGACCGCTGGCTCACCTATGTCTACGAAGACGGCACCGGGTGGTTCCCGCTGAACCCCAACCAGATCCCGTCACCCTTCGTCGGCAGCGTCTACGACAACAACAACCTCAACGATGTGTCGGCCGCCGGCGGCGTGCTCTTCAGGGAGGAGGACATCCTCGTGCCCGGCTACAACGGGCTGATCGATCCGGCGCTCTCAACCTGGACCGCCGCCATCGGCTTCATTAACGACGATCGTGCCGTGTACACGACCGCGACAAACTCCGCGACCGGACAATCCGCGATCGTCCGACTCGCACCCATCACCACCGGATGCGATGAAGACCTGAACGCCGATGGAGTCGTCGATTCGGACGACCTCGCCGTGCTGCTCGGAGCATTCGGCAACTCCGACGCCGGTGACATCAACGAAGATGGCTCGACCGATTCGGACGATCTCGGAATGCTGCTCTCCGCCTTCGGCAGCGCATGCGGTTGATCGCGACCCGCCGCGAACGCCCAACGCCCATCGCCCGCTGGGCCGACCGCCCACCGCCGCCGGCACCGGCTCCGCGTTCCACCGCGCAGGGCCCCGTCCGCGGCGCTATCATGCCGCTGGCTCCCCGCCCTGAGCCTCCAACCGGCCCATGATCCGATCCAGCATCCATCCAACCGCCATCATCCACCCCAAGGCCGAACTCGGCGAAGGCGTGGTCGTTGGCCCCTACACCGTCGTCGGACAGGGCGTCACCGTCGGCGATGGCACCATCCTCCACAACCATGTCACCCTCCAGGGCCCCATGACCCTCGGACGCGACAACGAGGTCTTCCCCTACGCCGTCCTCGGCGCAGAACCACAGGACCTCAAGTACCAGGGCCTCGACACCGGCCTCATCATCGGCGACCGCAATAAGATCCGCGAGCACTGCACCATCCACCGAGGCACGGAACTCGGCGGATCGTTCACACGCATCGGCAGCGACTGCCTCTTCATGGTCGCTGTCCACATCGCACACGACTGCACCGTCGAAGACCAGGTCGTCATCGCCAACAACACCATGCTCGGCGGCCACTGCCTCGTCGAACTCGGCGCCATCATCGCCGGCGGCGTCGGCATCCATCACTACTCCACCGTCGGAACCCTCTCCTTCGTCGCCGGCATGTCCCGCGTGACCCGCGATGTCCCGCCGTTCACCCTCGTCGAAGGACAGCCCGCCGAGGTCAGAAAGCTCAACACCACCGCCCTCAACCGACGGGGCTGGGATGCCCAACGCATCGAACAGCTCAAGGACACCTATCGCGAACTCTTCCGACCCTCCGACGAGCACGCCCCGCCCATGGCCGAGACCATCGCAAACCTCCGCGCCACCAACCAGCTCTCCGAAGACGCACACCGCCTCATACAGGCCCTCGAAGCCAGCCAGCGCGGCACCTACGGCCGGGCCCTCGACCGCCCCGCCACCTGAGCGCTGCGCCCCCAAGAACAGAACTCCCCGCCGCACCGCCCCCGCGCCATCCGGCGAATGCGCCACTCCGTGTCGTATGCCATCCCACTCTGTGGTCCGAGAACCGGATTCCGGCATGGGGAATCCACCAAACGGAAGCGCTAACTCGTGTAAATTTCTTGGTTTCCATCCCATTTCCCGCTTCTCAACCCAGTCCGTTGTGGTACGCTCCACAGGTCCCCGTCCAGGGGATCAAGGAGTCACGCCGAACGCCCGCACAGCGTCCGGCGCAGAGAGAGTGCAAAGAGAATTCACGCGGGAACCACCCCGCTCGGCCACGGGTTCGCACAGGGACCACGCCGCGCACAAGGGCCCCCGCTCAAGGAGGAGTCGATATGCGCACGCTGTTCACAGCGGCCGCGGGCTTGCTCGCATGCTCGGGCACCGCGTCGGCGGGTCTGTTCTTCATCGACATCACGATGAACAACCCGTCCCTTGATCCATGGAGCTCCGTCGAGTTCAAAATCGTCCCCGTCGAAGGCGTCGAGTACGGCCCAGGCGGATTCGGCGATCAGGTCCATTTCTCGCCCGATACCGCCGACTTCTCCACCACCAAACCCTTCTCCTCCGTCGACCTCGTCAGCGAGTTCGAGGTCCGCTACGACTTCGCGGCCTTCGCCCCCTTCGCAGTCGGCGACACCGAGACATTCACCCTCGGCGTCATGATCGAGGAATTCGTGCCCTTCAAGATCCAGCAGTACTTCACCCCGGTCCCCACCCCGGGTGCTGGCGCACTCGCCGGAGTCGCCCTGATCATGGGCTTCGCCGCACGCCGCCGCAGAAGCATCGCCTAACCACCAACACCCGCCACCGCACGAACAGACCGCACGCATCGCCACCGGACAACGCGCCCAGAAGGCGCCCCGGACATGAGGAGAGAGACCCACATGCACCGAACACAGGCAATATCACTCGCGGCCGCCGCCGCCGTCGCCGCGATCGCGGGAGCCGCCAACGCGGCCCTGTACACGCTCCCCGACATCGAAGCCCAGAACACCGAGCCCAAGGCCGTCTTCCTCAACGACCCCTTCCTCGACGGCGAGCCCGTCAAGTTCGGGCCCGTCGCCAACTTCACACAGTCCATCTTCAACGGCTCCGGCCTCGACTGGATCGCCGTCCAGTTCCGAGTCATCCCCGATCCCAACGAGACCTACGCCCCCGGTGAGTTCGAGAACATCTTCTTCGACACCAACACCGCGCCCACCATCAACGGCCAGCCCGCCCCCGGCGGCATCAAGGACTTCGACCTCCTCTACCTCGAAGACAACCAGCTCATCCGCTTCGTCTTCGACAACGATGCCCACAACTTCCTCCAGTCGCTCCAGTACAAGTTCACCATCCTCAACGAGAACGACCGCGAGATCGGCTACGGCATCCAGGTCGCCTTCTTCCCCGTCCCCACCCCCGGCGCCACCGCGCTGCTCGCCGTCGCCGGCATCGGCATGGCAACACGCCGCCGCCGATAACCAGTCAATCGGCCCGGACCCGTCCGTGCCCGCATCCGGAGCCTCTTGGTTCATTCCAAGGAAAGAGGGGCGTGGCCAAAACCCACGCCCCTTTCTCATGCGCGCGCCGAAGACCCGGCGCCGCGGCGCGCGATAAACACGCGCCCAACCACCACCAACCGCCCGCGCACACCGCGCACCCCTCCCACATCCACGCCACCGCGCCGCGCGCCAGCCCCGAACCCTTGGACCCCGCCCGATCGAACCACATGCTTGGGGGGTCGGCCCGCAGCACATCGGGCCCCAGCACCGTCCGGCGAAACGCACCGGCACGATCGAAGCGGGACCCACCCGAACCATCGACGCCCTGCCCGCCCGACCAGACACGGAGGAGCCAGAGCATGAAGCCCACCGCAATCGCCATCGCCGCCGCCGCCGCCGCATCAACCACCATCGCCGGCGCCGCCTCCGCTTCCATCATCCAGCACCACGAACTCCCCAACGGCGTCTCCAGCGTCTCCATGGCCAAGGACTCCATGGGCATCTCCGTCGCCGCCAACATCCGCAACTTCAAGTCCAAGACCACCAACGGCACCACCGGCGTCGGCATCGAAGGCGGCAATGTCACCGGAGAGATCGACGGCTCCGAGTTCATCACCTTCACCTTCGCCCAGCCCGTCCACATCACCGCCCTCCAGATCGGCCAGCTCTACACCGACGGCAACTTCAACGATGTCGGCGATGAGGCCGCCCGGTTCGACACCTCCGCCGGGTCATTCCTGCTCATCGCAGACACCGCCACCACCGCCGACTGGAACGGCTTCGGCCTGGCCAGCAACATCTCGCTGGCCAACAACTCCGGCGGCGGCGAGTGGCGCATCGAGGGACAGAACATCTTCGGCGCGCCCATCACCGAATTGATCCTCCGCTCCGGATCCGCCGGACCCAACCACACCTTCGGCGACTTCACCTTCGTCGAGCTGTCCTACCAGATGGTCCCAACCCCCGGAGCCGCCACCCTCACCGCCGTCGGCACCCTCATGATGATCCGCCGCCGCCGCAACAAGTAATCCTCTCGCGCACCATCCCAACCAATCCCATCCCGACACCACACCGCCCCCGCGTGCCCAAGGCCCGCGGGGGCGTTCGCATTCCCATCAACACCGCGACCCCTCAACCACCCCCGCCCCGGCGCTCCTCCTCCAGCCTCATCAAGATCGGCATGTCCTTGTCACCCCGCCCGCACAGGTTCACCAAGATCGTCGACCCCGGCTCGCGCATCGCCCACTTCCGCGCGCACGCCAGCGCATGCGATGGCTCGATCGCCGGCAGGATCCCCTCAAGCCGGCAGCACGCATCCAGCGCCTCCACCGTCTCATCATCCCTCACCGGCTCGTACGACACCCGACCGATCGAACGCAGGAACGCGTGCTCCGGCCCCACCCCCGGATAGTCCAGCCCCGCCGAGATCGAACGGGTCCCCATCACCTGCCCATCGTCCGTCTGCAGCAGCATCGAGTACGCCCCGTGCAGCACGCCGCCCGACCCCGATGCCATCGTCGCCGCGTGCTCGCCCGCCGCAGCACCCACGCCCCCCGCCTCGGCCCCAACAATCCGAACCTCCGGATCACCCAAAAACCCGTGAAAGAACCCGATCGCGTTCGAACCGCCCCCCACGCACGCGATCGCGATGTCCGGCAGCCGCCCCGCACGCTCGAGCATCTGCGCCCGAGCCTCACGCCCGATCACCGCCTGGAACTCCCGCACCACCCACGGGAACGGGTGCGGCCCCACCGCCGATCCCAGCAGGTAATGCGTCTCCGTCGGATCGCCCACCCAGTGACGCAGCGCCTCATCGATCGCGCTCCGAAGCGTCGCATCCCCGCTCGACACCGGACGCACCTCCGCGCCCAGCCGCCGCATCCGCACCACATTCGGCGCCTGCCGCTCCACATCCTTCGCCCCCATGTACACGATGCACGAGAGCCCCACCCGCGCGCACGCCGCCGCCGTCGCAACCCCGTGCTGCCCCGCGCCCGTCTCCGCCACGATCCGCCGCACACCCATCCGCTGCGCGATCAGCGCTTGACCCAGCGCGTTGTTGATCTTGTGCGCCCCCGTGTGCGCCAGATCCTCACGCTTCAGCCACACCTCCGCGCCCCACGCCCGCGACAACCCCGCCGCATACCCCAGCGGCGTCACCCGCCCCACCCAGTCCCGCTGGTGCGCCGCCAGCTCCTCCGCGAACCCCGCATCCGCCAGCGCCGCACGCGCTGCCGACTCGAACCGCTCCAGCGCCGGAATCAGCGTCTCCGGAACGAACCGACCGCCGAACGCGCCGAACCGCCCCCGCGCATCCGGATACCCGCCCGACAACAGCCGCGCCAGCTCCGCCGCCGCATCCACCCCGCGCGCACCGCCCAATCCACCACCACCACCACCACCGCCACCGTCATCCGATCGTGCCATCGCATCCTTCCCGGCCATCATCCTCAGGCTCCGTTCCGCCCCCGCCCACCACCACCCGACAACGCAGCATCCGCCGCGCGCACCGCGCCCACGAACGCCTCGATCAACCCCGCATCCTTCATCCCCGGCGAAGACTCAACCCCCGACGACACATCCACGCACCAAGGCCGCACCGCCGCGATCGCCTCACCCACATTCCCCGCATCCAGCCCACCCGCCAGCACGATCCGCGCCCGCCCCCCCCGCCCGCCGAACGCCCCGCCATCCAGCAGTGCGCCAAGCCGATCGCAATCGATCGCCTCCCCCGCCCCCGACCGCGCACCCTCCACCAGCACCAGCCCATCCCACCCCGCCAGCGCTTCCATCGAAGCTTCGAACCGCCCATCCATCCGAACCACCGGCAGCCGCCGCCCACGCTCCACCACGCCCAGCGCACCCCCGAAGTCCTCGTGATCCGACTGGTGGAAATCCACCCCCAGCCCACGCACAGCCGCCCCCACCAAGCCCCGATCCGGCCGACGATACACCGCCACCGTCCGCACCCCGCTCTCTCCAACCCCGCCCACCAACTCCGCAGCCCGCTCCACCGACACACGCCGCACCGACTCGCTCAGCACCACCCCCACGAAGTCCGCCCCGCTCCGCACCGCCGCCTCCACATCCTCCGCGCACCGCAGACCGCAGATCTTCACCATCGTCCGCCCCACATCCCCAAGCGCCCCCCCGCCCGCGCCGACATGATCACCGCCCATCGACATCATCATCGCGCCTCCCGCCCGCACCGAACCATCTCACGCACCAGCCCCCCCGGATCGGCCGAGCGCATCAGCGCCGTCCCCACCAGCGCCATCCCGTACCCCAGCCGCGCCACACGCGCTGCATCCGCCCCCGTCCGAACCCCCGACTCCGCCACACGCACCACGCCCGCCGGAAACGCCCCCGCCAGCGATTCCAGCCGGTCCACATCGATCCCCAGCGTCGCAAGATCACGGCAGTTCAACCCCACCATCACCACCCCCGCGCTCCCATCACCCCCGCCCGCGCCCGCGCGCCCCATCACCCCGCCGACCACCCGCCCCGCACGATCCAGCTCCTCCCCATCGAACGCCTCCACCAGCACATGCATCCCCAGCCCCAGCGCCTCCTCCAGCATCGCGCCCAGCGCCAGATCATCCAGCATCCGCACAATCAGCAGCACGCACGAGGCCCCGTGCGCCCGAGCCTCCACCACCTGGTACGGGTCAACCAAAAAGTCCTTCCGCATCACGGGCACACCCACAGCCCGCGCCGCCGCGCTCAGGTGCGACAGTTCCCCACCAAACCGCGACGGCTCCGTCAGCACCGACACCATCGCCGCCCCCGCCGCCCCCGCCCCCACATACACCGCCGCACGCTCCCCCACTGCCCGCGCCACATCACCATCGTCCGTCGCGCCCGCCAGCCGCCCCTCCGCCGGGCTCACACGCTTCACCTCCGCGATCACATCGAACCCATCCAGCCGCAGCCCGCGCACCGGCAGCGCATCCGCGCACATCGCGCGCACCGATTCCAGCGGCACCGCCCGACGCGCCGCAGCGCACCGCGCCCGCGACGCCGCGCCCATCTCCGCAAGAAAGTCACCCACCACCACCCCCCGCCTCGCCACCCTCATCGCCGCGCGTCACGATCAACTCCACCACCCGCGCAGCCGACCCATCATCGATCGCCGCCCCCGCCCGTTCCAACCCCGCCGCCATCGACGACTCCATCCCCGTCACCTCCAGCGCCAGCGCCGCCGAAAGGCACAGAGCATCCCTGTGCGCGCCCCGCTCACCCGCGAACACCCGGCGCAGCGCCGCCGCGTTCTCCGCGGCATCCCCGCCTCGCAGCGCCGCCGGATCGCTCCGTTCCAGACCCACATCCCGCGGATCCCGCACTGTCCGCTCCACACGCCCCGGGCGCACATCGAACAACACAAACTCCCCGCACGCCGTCGCCTCATCCCACCCCGGCGAACCATGCACCACGAACACCCGCTCGATCGCCATCCCGCTCAGCGCCCGCGCCATCAGCCCCGCCATCGCCTCCGAATACGCCCCGATCACCCCGAACCGCGGCGACGCCGGGTTCGTCAAAGGCCCGAGCACATTGAAAACCGTCCGAACCCCCAGCGCCCTCCGAATCGGCCCGATCCGAGCCGCCGCCGGATGGTGCGCCGGCGCAAACAGAAACACGAAACCCGCCTCAGCCAGCGTCCGACGATGCTCCGCCGCGCTCGCCGGAACACGCATCCCCAGCGCCTCCAACAGGTCCGCGGCCCCCGACCGCGACGAAACCGACCGATTCCCATGCTTCACAATCGGCACACCCGCCGCCGCCGCCAGCAACGCCCCGCCCGTCGACAGATTGAATGTGTGCGATCCATCCCCGCCCGTCCCCACCAGGTCGCACGCCAGCGCGGGAACCTCGAACCCCGCCGGAACCGCCAGCTCCCGCATCGCCCGCGCGAACCCCCGGATCTCCTCGCCCGTCTCACCCTTCCCCCGCAGCGCCGCCAGCAGCGCCCCCGCCAGCGCCGGATCCATCCCCGCATCCCCATCGCGCCCCGCCATCGCGCACAGCAACTCGAACGCCTCGACCTCGCTCAGGTCCTCGCGCCGCAGCAACCGATCAAGCACATCCGCAAGCCGCATCATCACGCCCGCGCCTCCGCTTCCCCCGCGCCGCCCATCACGCTGAACGACACCGCCCCGCGCGTCACCCCCAGGAAGTTCGCCATCATCGAGAACCCCTCCGGCGTCAGCACCGACTCCGGATGGAACTGCACCCCCTCCACCGGCAGCGTCCGATGCCGGAACCCCATCAGCTCACCATCGCCCACCACCCGCGCCGACACCTCGAAGTCCGCGTGCAGATCCTCCTCCAGCACCGCCAGCGAGTGATACCGCCCCACCTCGCACGGATTCGAAAGCCCCGCGTACACGCCCCGCCCATCGTGCTCGATCATCGATGACTTCCCGTGCATCAGCCGCCGCGCGTGACGCACCGGCGCGCCGTACAGCGCCGCGATCGCCTGGTGCCCGAGGCACACCCCCAGCACCGGAACACGCCCGATGAAGTGCGAAAGCAGCTCCATCGAACGACCCGCATCCTCCGGCCTCCCCGGCCCCGGCGACACCACCACATGCGTCGCCCCCAGCCCCTCGGCCTCCTCCGCCGACAACCCATCGTTCCGATGCGTCAGCACCTCCGCGCCCAGCGTCTGCATGTACTGCACCAGGTTGAAGGTGAACGAGTCATAGTTGTCGATCATCAGCACACGCGCCATGCCCATCGCTCCGATCCACCACCCCGACTCCCATCCGGCTCAAAGCCCCTCCGCCGCCAGCGCCAGCGCCGCCTCCAGCGCGCCCACCTTGTTCCGAACCTCATCGAACTCCGACGCCGCCACCGAATCCGCCACGATCCCCGCACCCGCCTGGTACGCGTACACACCATCCTTGAATGTCAGCGTCCGGATGCAGATCGCCTGGTCAGCGTTCGCCGGCATCCCATCGTGCTCACGCGCGAAGTACCCCACCGTCCCCGCGTACAGCCCACGCCTCCACGGCTCCAACGCATCGATCAACTCCATCGCACGCACCTTCGGCGTCCCCACCAGCGTTCCCGCGGGAAACGATGCCGCCAGCAGATCCATCGCATCCGCCCCATCCCGCAGCGTCCCCGTCACGCCCGACACCAGGTGCATCACATGCGAGTACCGCTCGATCAGCCGGTACGGATCCACCCGCACGCTCCCCGCCCGCGCCACACGACCCAGATCGTTCCGCGCCAGGTCCACCAGCATCACATGCTCGGCCGCCTCCTTCGGATCCGCCAGCAGCTCGCGCTCCAGCGCCACATCCCCCGCCTCATCCGCGCCACGCGCCCGCGTCCCCGCGATCGGACGCAGCGATGCCGTCCGCCCGTTCAACCGGAACAACGCCTCCGGCGACGACCCCACCACCTGCATCCCATCGATGTCCAGGTAGTACATGTACGACGATGGATTCAGCAGCCGCAGCGCCCGGTACACCTGGAACGGATCCGTCTTCACCTCGCCCACCGAACGGATCGAGAGCACCAGCTGGAACACATCCCCCTCCCGGATGTGCCCCTTCGCGATGCCCACCCGATCCATGAACGCATCCCGCGTCATCGAGTGCACCGCCGGGGAGTGCCCCGCGCGCACCGGCTCGGGCGGATGCGCACCCCGCAGCGCATGAATGATCTCCCGCCGCAGCGACACCCGCTCCCACTCCTCCCCCGCGTGCAGCAACGCCACCCGCCGCGTCAGGTGATCGAACACCAGCATCGAACGCGGCGCCACGAACAACGCCACCGGCTCCGGATCATGCGCGCCCGGCGGCGAAGGCAGCCGCTCGAACGACCGCACCGCGTCATACCCCAACGCCCCCACAATCCCCCCGGCCAGCGGCAACTCCGGCACCACCGGATACAAAATCGGCGCCCGATCCCGAGCCGACCGCAACAACCCCAACAGGTCATCCTTCCCCGCCTCCCCCTCTTCTCCCCCTGGTGCCTGGTGCCCGGTGCCTGGTGCCTCTCTTCTCACCACAAACGCCGGATCCAACCCAATAAACGAGTACCGAGCCAGCCGCGATCCCCCCTCCACCGACTCCAGCAGAAAGCACGCGCCGAACGCGCCCAGCTTCCGATACGCCGACACCGGAGTGTCCAGATCCGCCGCGATGTCAAAGGGGGCTCGCACGGCACAAACTCACAAAGCGGTTCGGGGAAAGGGACTCGCACGCCGGGAAACGGTGACCTGGTTCGAGTCCGGGAGGGCGATACAGAGGCGATCCCCGCCAGCAGCAGGGGGGAGGGGCGATCCGCGGCCTCAGCGGCGCTCGCACCACCGATCGCCCGCCACGCCGCCCCCAACAGTCCGAAACACATCATTCCCCATTGCCCAGCCCCCGCACGGGCCCATCGGGCCCGTTTTCTTAGGCGCGCCCCGCGCCCGAGCGATGCCAGCGATGCCATCGCCAGCCCACCGCTCCCCCGCACGCACCCACGCCCGCCCGATTGTCCATCGCATCCTTCATCATCACGCCCCAACCATCCCTCCAATCCACCCCGCAGTCAAGCATCCCGGGCCGTGTTCCGCCTTCCGCCCACCTTCCCGCCCCATCCCAC
>JBQLZO010000028.1:0-148351 GCA_052168315.1 Phycisphaerales bacterium
GGGGGGGTGGGGGGGGGTGGGGTTGGGTCAGGAGAGGGGGTCGGGGCGGTAGAGGCGTGTGTTGAGGGCCCAGTTTTTCTCGGTGAAGTTTCCGCCGAGGTCGGCGGCGCGTTCGCCTTCGGAGCGTGCGGCGGCGAGGGCCATGGCGACCTTGGCATCGAGGTTGTCGAGCTGTGCGACGAGGATGGCTTCGGGCGTGGATGGGATCTTGGCTGCGCCGAACTCGGGGACGGAGTGGTGTGAGAGGATCATGTGCTGGAGGACGGTGATCATGCCGGGCGGGAAGCGGACGCCTGCGGAGCGCATGGCGCTCTGGGCCTTGTCGTGGAGCATGATGGCACCTTCGACGATGTGCCCGATGAGCATGCCGCGGTCGGTGTAGGTGAAGGCTCCGGACCAGTCGAGTTCGCGGGTCTTGCCGAGGTCGTGGAGGAAGAGTCCCAGGAGGACGAGGTCGCGGTTGATGGCGGGGTAGAGGGGGCAGATGAGGCTGGCGAGGTTCATGAGGCTGAGGGTGTGCTCGAGGAGCCCGCCGAGGTAGGCGTGGTGGAGTCGCTGCGCGGCCGGTGCCTGGCGGAAGAGTTCCATCATGGGTTCGTCGGCGAGGTACTCGGCGGCGAGGGCCTTGGCGGCGGGGTGCTGGAGTGTTTCGAGGAGGGCGAGGAGTTCATCGAACATCTCCGGGATGGGTCGGGGCGCGACGGGGAGGAGGTCGATGAGCTGGTCGGGCGTGGGTGTGATGGGGTCGATGTGCTCGATGATGAGCTGGAGTTCGCCCTTGAAGGGCTGTGTGCGTCCCTCGGCGTAGACAAAGCCATCGGCGGGGAGCCGCTTGAAGTCCTCGGGTGACATCTGCCACTTGCGGGCGGGGCAGGTGCCGGTCTTGTCCGAGAGGAGGCATGCGAGGTAGTGGTCGCCGTTGCGCGTGACGGGGAGCTGCGCGTTGGACATGGCGAAGGCGCCGGCGAAGCGTGTGTTGGGCTCGAGCTGCTTGATGAAGATGCGTGGGGGGGCGCTCTGGGACATGCGGGGGCTCCGGGGGCGAGGGGTTTCGCGTTGGCTGCGGATGGTACGGGATGGGGCGGAGCGCGGCGCTGGGGGCGGATGGGTCGTGCATTGGGGGGAACAGCGGGCGCGGCGGGGCGTATGGTGGGGTGCGCGCGGGGGTGGGGGCGGCGCGGCGGATGTGCCGGGAGGTGATGCGTGCGGATGGTGCACTGGAGCATTTTGCTGGGGCTTGGGGCGTTGTTTGTTGCGTTTGTGCTGTCGTTGATTTTGTCAGTCGGGCGCAGCTCGAAGACGGGTCATATGGATGATGTGAGTCTGATGCGCGGGATCCTGCAAGGGATCGCCTATTGGGGGCAGGACCACAATGGGATCGGCCCGATCCCTTCAATCGTGGATGCGAACGACGCGACGGTGGGTGATTCGGAGTACAAGAATCGCACCGGGAGCGTGTATTCGGTCCTGCTGTATCACGAGATGATTTCCCCTGGCGTGTTGATCAGTTACTTTGATCATCCGGATCGGTTCAAGCGGTTTGATTGGGACCCGAGCCTGCCCGCGCCGGTGCACGCGCTCAAGCCTTCGCAGGCGGTGTACGACCCGATGTTCAAGGGGACTCCCAAGGATGTGGAGGAGCACATCCCTCAGGTCGGCTCATCGCGGGCGGGGGTTGCGAATGCGAGCTTTGCGCTGGCTCCGATGTGGGACACGAATGTGCTGCGCATCGGGGAACGCCATCCGATTGTGAGCCATCGTGGACCGCGGTTTGAGCCGGATCCGGAGATTCCCGGCGGGTATCGGCCGCATGAGGGTGATCGCCGGCGCGGTGCCGAATCGCCAGCGCTTGATCGTCCGCGTTCATACGGGGCCGGCGTGGGGGGATGGAATGTCGGGTTCGGTGATGGCAGTGTTCAGTTCCTGATGACTCCGGTGCATCCGGATCGGGCGAACCATCTCTTTGTGCATGGCGATGTGGCGGGTGCGCCGGTGCCGGACCGGGATTACATGCGGATGTTCTATCGGGGTGTGCCGCTGGGTCGGGCGTTCGATTCGAGCTTTGTGGATGAGACGGATGGGGCGTTTGTGTGGGTGGATGGGGATTCGTTGGTTCCGGCGCCGGTGCCGGGGGGGTCGGGCGGGCCGTGATGCGGGGTGTTGGTGTGCTGCGGTGGGGTGTGGTTGGGGTGGTATTGTGGCGGGATGGGCGCGGGAGATCTGAGAAAGCGGTTGGGGGCTGCGCTGGGTGTTGATCCGGCGGAGGTTGTTGGTTTGGAGGCGATGAGCGGGGGGTGCATCGCGGAGGTGGTGCGGGTGCGGTTGTCGCGGGTGGTGGATGGGGTGGGGTCGGATGTGGTGGTGGCGAAGGTGGGCGGGGGTGGTCGGGGTGGGGGGAGTGAGGTCGGGGGGGAGTTGGCGATCGAGGCTCGGATGCTGCGGTATCTGGGTGAGCGGTCGCGGTTGCCGGTGCCTCGGGTGATTCATGAGGGGGCGGAGCTGCTGGTGATGGAGCATGTGGAGACGGGGCGGGTGGTGGATCGGGATGCGTGCGAGCGGCACGCGGCGGCGCTGCTGGCGGATCTGCATGGGATCGAGCCGGATGGAGCGCTGGATGAGATGCCGGATGAGTTGTCGGATGGGGGTGCGGCGTTCGGGCTGGGGTTCGATACGGTGATCGGGGCGCTGGATCAGCCGAACGGGTGGATGGGTGACTGGGTGGCGTTCTTTCGGGAGCGGCGGCTGCTGCGGTTTGCGCGGGATGCGGCGGAGTGTGGGGCGCTGCCGGGCGGTGGGCTGGCGCGGATCGAGCGGCTTGCGGCGGAGCTGGATGGGCTGCTGGAGTTGCCGAAGGGTGTGGCGCGGCGGTCATCGCTGATCCATGGGGATGCGTGGTCGGGGAACATCCTGCTGGATGGGGACCGGGTGGTGGGGATGATCGATCCGGCGATCTACTTCGCGGATGCGGAGATCGAGCTGGCGTTCGCGACGCTGTTCGGTTCGCTGGGCAGCGCGTTCTTCGAGCGGTACGCAGCGCTGCGTCCGGAGTGGGCGGAGGCGATGCCCTCGTTCTTCGCGCGGCGGCGGGATGTGTACAACCTGTATCCGCTGCTGGTGCATGCGCGGCTCTTCGGCGGCGGGTACGGCGAGCAGGTGATGGGGGTGGTGCGGCGGTACGGGTTCTGAGGCGGTGCGGGCGTGTTGGTGTGTGCGTGATGGAAGCAAAAGCGACGGCGTCATCGCTCCTCCGCGATGACGCCGTCGTGTGGCCTGCCGGTGCTGTTGAGTGCACGGCGGGCGAGTAGGTGTTCCGTGTGGTGATTTGGTGTCAGGCGTTGCGGCGGCGGCGGGCTGCGGTGAGGCCCGCGAGCGCGAAGGCGGCGAGGGCGCTGGGCGTCGGGACGAGGGTGCCCTCGTTGATCTTGAACGAGAGTTTGAATCGCTCGTTGTTGAGGTTGACGCCCTGGGTCCATGCGAAGGTGAGGTCACCGGTGATGGCGATGGTGGTGGCGGGGGCATCGAGGAAGTAGGTGGGGCCCGCGACGAAGACCTGGGTGTTGTCGGAAACGAGTCCCGGGATGGCGATGGGCGTGCCGGCGTCGATGCTGACGGCGAGGTTCGATGCGGTGGTGGAGGCGTTGATCTCCGAGCGGACGAACCAGTCGAAGCCGGCGAAGGCGAGGCCGGGGGTGAGGGGGATGTTCTGCGAGAGGTTGCGCCCCGCGATGGAGAGGAAGGCATCGCCGGTGCCGGCGTTGTAGGTGAAGGAGAAGGGGTAGGTGATGCCGTTCTGGAAGACATTCTGTGCGATGCCGGAGTTGGCGATCATCGCGTCGTCCCAGAAGGCGGTTTTCCAGGTCTGGCTGTTGCCGCCGTCGAGGCGCATGCGGGCCTCGAAGCGGTCGTCGATGGACTCGTAGAGCCCCGGGTCGGTGGTGGTGATTCCCGCGAGCGCGTTGGCTGCGAGCGCGAGGACAGCGGCCGCGGAGCACGCGGCGGTACGGGCGTTGGAGATGGACATGACGCGGTTCTTCCCTTGTGTTTTTCTGGGTTTGGTTCCCAATTGCGACGCGTGCCAATGCCCCTTCTTTGTCCCCGGGGCTTCGGCAAGGGGAGAATTACCCACAACGAGGGCAGACGCAAGCGGGTCGCGTGAGGAGTGATCCCCAAAAGCTGGATGGGAGGCGTGGATGGGGCGCGTTGTGTGCTTGGTCTGTTTTTCCCGGACGGGGTGGTGGTGGGTGTGGGATTGGAAGGGGGGGGGCGCGGGATGGGTGGCGATCGGTAGCATGCACTGATGGGTTCAGGACCGGTGTCGGACAGTTCGTCGTCGGGTGCGCGGGTGCGGGTGTCGCGGCCGATCCCTGGGGTTTTTGATGTGCCGGGGGAGGTGCGGTTCGGGCCGCAGGGCGGGTTCGGGTCGGTCGAGGGGCTGCATGAGTTCGTGCGTGGCGCGGATGCGATCGTGTCGTGGGTGTCCGAGCGGGTGGATGGGGCGCTGCTGGATGCGGCGGGCGATGGGTTGAAGGTGGTGGCGAACTTCGCGGTGGGGTATGACAACATTGATCTGGAGGCGTGCCGTGCGCGGGGCGTGGTGGCGACGAACACGCCCGACGCGGTGACGGAGGGGACTGCGGATTGCGCGGCGATGCTGCTGCTGGCGGCGGCGCGGCGGGTGGCGGGCGCGGATCGGTTCGTGCGCTCGGGCGGGTGGGGATCGCACGGGATCCTGGGGCCGACGGAGATGCTGGGTCAGCCGATCGCGGGGCGTGAGTTGTTGATCGTGGGGGCGGGGCGGATCGGGTACGCGACGGCGCTGCGGATGCTGGGGTGGGGGATGCGGTTCCGGTATGTGGCGCGGACGGCGAAGCCGGCGTTCGAGCAGGCGCCGCTGAACGCGGAGCGTGTGGATCTTCGGGAGGGGCTTCGGACGGCGGACTTCGTGTCGGTGCATGTGCCGCTGAGCGCATCGACGCGGCATCTGATCGGGGCGGAGGAATTGTCGCTGATGAAGTCGAGCGCGGTGCTGGTGAACACAGCGCGGGGGGCGATCATCGATGAGTCGGCGTTGTGCGATGCGCTGGAGGCGGGTCGGATCTGGGGGGCGGGTCTGGATGTGTTCGAGCGGGAGCCGACGCCGGACCCGAGGCTGTTGTCGATGGAGAATGTGGTGCTGACGCCGCACTACGGGTCGGCCTCGATGGCATCACGGGAGCGGATGACGGCGCTGTGCGCTGCGAACATCCGCGCGGTGCTGGGGGGGGAGGAGGCGGTGACGCCGATCCCCGGGAGCGCTTGACGCGGTGTGATGTGCTGCGACAGCGCGGTGCGGGGCGCGGCGGGGGGTTGGGTGATTGGGTGGGCGGTCAGTCGTTGGTGGTGTCGTCGTCGGGATCGTTGTTGTTGTCATCGCGTTCATCGCGGATGAGGCGGGTGAGTTCGGTGCGGGAGAGGCCACGCGACTTGAGGAGCGCGGCGAAGTCGGCGGCGGTGTTGTGGAGCTGGTCGCAGGCGGTGGGGTCGACGCCGCGGGTGCGGGCCTGGTTGGCCAGTCGCTGGAGGTGGGCGTGCGAGGGGGCGCGGGTGAGGACGATGGCGCCTTGGGCGTTGTCGGCGATCATTCGGATGACGCGGCGCGCGGTGGTGGGGTCGATGCGGGTGGTGTCGGCGAGCTGGCGTGCGGTGCGGGCGTTGGCGGCGGCGAGGAGGTCCTTGGCGGCCTGGGCGAGGCGGTCGCCGAGGTCGTTGAGCGCGTGGTCGTGGGGGGAGTCGGGGGATGTGTGCTGGTCGGGTTCCACGGGCGATGGTACGGGGGCTTGCGCGGTGCGGCGGAACCCGTTTGGGCGGCGGACCTGTTGGGGCGGTGGACCTATTGTCGCGGGCATGCCGGGTGGATCTTCTGGAGATCGTGATTCTGGAGGCGAGATGGTCGAGGGTGTGGATGTCGCTGCGGCGTGGACGGGGTCGGAGCTGGCATCGGATCCGCACGCGCACGCGGCGAAGGGCGAGAAGGTCCGGCGGATGTTCTCGGCGATCGCGCGGTCGTACGACCTGAACAACCGTGTGCATTCTTTCTGGCAGGACCAGGTGTGGCGTCGGTGCGCGGTTCGGATGGCTGGGCTGCGCGGGGGCGAGGTGGTGCTGGATGTGGCGTGCGGGACGGGCGATCTGACGCGGGCGTTCGGGGCGGCGACGCCTCGCCCGGGTTCGGTGACGGGGGTCGATTTCACGCCGGCGATGCTGGAGATCGCGGAGCATCGGCGCGTGGCGGCGGAGGAGGGCGGGGGTGTGGATTCGGCGCCGATCCGGTATGTGGGCGGTGATGCGATGGCGCTGGAGTTCGAGGATGCGTCGGTGGATGTGGTGTCGATCGCGTTCGGGATCCGGAATGTGTCGGACCCGGATCGTGCGCTGCGCGAGTTCCGTCGCGTGCTGCGTCCGGGCGGGCGGCTGGTGGTGCTGGAGTTCGGCGAGCCGCGGAACGGGGTCGTGCGGTTCGTGTCGAATTTCTATACGAAGCGGATCATGCCGATCACGGCGACGCTGATCGCTCGGGATCGGTCGGGGGCGTACCGGTATCTGCCGCGCTCGGTGGATACTTTCCTGACGCCGGAGGAGCTGGGCGAGCGGATGCGCAGCGCCGGGTTCGGGGACATCGAGCAGAAGCGGCTCTCGCTGGGTGTGTGCGTGTGCTCGGCGGGGCGGGCGGTGTGATCGCGGGGTTGCGTGCGGATGGGCGAGCAGACGAGCGACACGGTGTTGATGGTGCGCCCGGCGCGGTTCGGGTTCGACGCCGAGACGGCGGCGTCGAACGCGTTCCAGCGCGCGGATGCGGGGATCGGCGATGCGGAGGCGCGGGCGCTCGGGGTGGAGGAGTTCGATCGGGTGGTGTCGGCGCTGGAGGGGTGCGGGGTGCGGGTGCTGGTGCTGGATGACACGCCCGAGCCGGTGCGCCCGGATGCGGTGTTCCCGAACAACTGGTTCTCGACGCATGTGGTGCGCGGCGATGATGGGGGCGAGCGCGGTGTGATGGTGGTGTATCCGATGGCGACTCCGATGCGGCGCGCGGAGCGGCGGGTGGGTGATGTGGCGGCGGTGCTGCGATCGGGCGGGTTCGCGGTCGATGAGGTGGTGGACCTGACGGGGCTCGAGGATGAGGGGCGGGCGCTGGAGGGGACGGGATCGATGGTGCTGGACCGCGCGGGTGGGTGGGCGTTCGCATGCCGGTCGGCGCGGACGGACGAGGCGGCGGTGCGGGATTGGGCTTCGCGGATGGGGATGGGCGCGGTGGTGTTCGATGCGGTGGATGGGCGGGGAATGCCGCTGTATCACACGAATGTGCTGATGTGGATCGGTCGGTCGGTCGCGGCGATCGGCGCGGGGTGTGTTTCGGAGGGCCAGCGCGGGGAGGTGGTTGGCGCGCTGCGTTCGGGGGGGCGCGAGGTGGTGGAACTGGGCAGCGCGCAGGTGGAGCGGTTCGCGGGGAACGCGCTGGAGCTTCGGACGGGGTCCGGCGGCGCGGTGGTGGTGATGTCGGGCGCTGCGCGGGCTTCGCTTGAGCGGGGGCAGCTCGCGGCGATCGAGCGTCACGCGGAGGTGGTGGCGATCGACATCCCGACGATCGAGGCGCTCGGGGGCGGATCGGTGCGGTGCATGATCGCGGAGGTGTTCCTGCCGAGACGGGGTGGGTGAGGGGTGCGGTAGGGCGATCGTGGGATTGGCTCGGGAGTGTTGGCGTGGCGGGCGGGGTATTCTGGACTTCATGAGCATGGATGAGCGGCGGACGATCGAGGTGAGCACGCCGGGGGTGGGCTCGCGGTACGCGGTGGAGGTGGGCGGCGGGATCCTGGCGGGGCTGGGCGAGCGGGTCGCGGCGCTGACGAATGGGCGGCGGGCGATGCTGGTGTGCGATGAGGGTGTGCCGGAGCGGCTGGTGACGCGGGCGGAGGGTTCGCTGGCGCGGGCGGGGTTCGGTGTGGTGCGGATGTCGGTGCGTGCGCGGGAAGATGAGAAGAGCCTTGAGACGGGCTCGCGGTTGATCCATGGGCTTGCGGAGGCGCGGCTGGAGCGTTCGGATGTGCTGGTGTCGTTGGGCGGCGGGATCGTGGGCGATGTGGCGGGGTTCGCCAGCGCGTGCTATCGGCGTGGGATCGGGTTCGTGCAGTGTCCGACGACGCTGCTGTCGATGGTGGATGCTTCGGTGGGCGGGAAGACGGGCGTGAATCTGACGGTGTCGGGTGGGATGCGGAAGAACCTAGCCGGGGCGTTCCATCAGCCGCTGCTGGTGGTGGCGGATGTGGAGGCGCTGGATTCGTTGAGTGCGCGGGTGTTCCGTGCGGGGCTTGGTGAGTGCCTCAAGCACGGGATGATCGCGGGCGGGATCGACGATGGCCTTTTGGAATGGACGGTGGGGCGGCTCGGGACGCTGCTGGGCGGGAAAGGCCGTGGGGTCGGAGATGGGGGGATGGGTGGTCGCGGGGCGATGCTGGTGGAGCTGGTGGCGCGGAATGTGGGGGTGAAGAAGCGGTTCGTGGAGGCGGATGAGCGGGAGACATCGGGCGATGCGCAGCGCTCGCGGATGCTTTTGAACCTCGGGCACACTTATGCGCACGCGCTGGAGTCGGTGGGGGCGCGGGTGGGTGGGTTGGGTTGGGCGGGCGGGGCGGGGGGTGATGATCGGGTGCAGCACGGCGAGGCGGTGCTGCTTGGGCTGGTGGCGGCGACGCACGCGGCGGCGGCGATGGGGCTGGTGGATGGGGCGCGCGGGGAGGCGATCCGCGGGATGGTGGAGTCGGTGGGGCTGGGGACGCGTGTGGGTGGGCTGCCGGACGATGGGGCGTTGATTGCGTTGATGGGTGAGGACAAGAAGGCCAGCGGGGGTCATTTGCGTGTGGTCTTGCCGGATGGAGAGCGGACCGCGCGGGTGGTGGAATCGCCAGATCGTGCGGTG
Source organism: Phycisphaerales bacterium (assembly GCA_052168315.1). Lineage (GTDB taxonomy): Bacteria > Planctomycetota > Phycisphaerae > Phycisphaerales > UBA1924 > JBQLZO01. The sequence goes on from JBQLZO010000028.1 coordinate 8,951, forward strand.
CTGTCGGCGGGGTGGGTGGCGATTCGGGGGTGATCGGATGGGCGTGGGCTGGAGCGATGGGATTGGGCGGAGTGGTGGGGAGGGTGTGGGGGCGGATGGTGTGGCGGGGTTTTCGGACGGCGAATGATCTCAAAGAATTGACGAAATCACGGAGAAGCGCGCATTGTCGGTGTGTGGATCCTGGGGGTGTTTCTCCCATGATCGGGGGTGCGGGGCGGCCTGGTACCCCATATGATGTAGGAGTGTTGATCGGTGTCGGAGTCTGGAGCGAAACCGATCACGGTTCGTCCGGTTGGCGTGATTGCCCGGATTGGGGCATCTTCCCCCCAGCGGCGTGCTGACGGGGCCGACGGGCGGTCCAGCGGAGTTTCCCCGGGGTGCCGCGTGAAGGACTTGGAGTCGCATGTTGTTTCGGGTGTGTGTCCCGGCGGAGATCGCGGGCGCGCTGATGATTCGTGCGTGAGCGCTGGAGGGAGTGGTCTGCCGCGATCGAGCGGCGGGACACGGGCATTGTTGAAGCGGACTGACGAGGACGAGTTCGGGTCTGATGTGTCGACGGGCGTCGAGGCCGTGGTGGTCGGGCACCTGCCGACGCGTGCCGGGCCCTGGGTGGCGCAGTACGCGCGCGCGTTGAGCGAGCATCTCGGCGAGGCGGTTGGGCTTGTTCGGCTGGGGGCCGATCGTTTGTCGCTGGATGTGATCGGGATGGGGCTCGATGATGGATCGCTTGGGGATGCGGGGAGCTTCGCTGAGGCGGTGGCCTCGGTCGGCGATCGCGTCGCGGCGTGGCTGGTGTCGGCGTCTGATCTGGGTGAGCCGGAGTTGTGCCTCGATCCGCGAGTTTCGCGGGTGACGCTGCTGTGCACGAACGAGGATTCGGGTGTGCTGGCGACATACCGGACGATCCGCCAGTTGATGGCGTGGGATCGTCGCCCGCGTTCGATTGCGGTGTCGGGCCTGGGCGTAGACGCGGTGGGCGCGGAATCGTTGTGGACGCGGCTTCGTGAGGCGACGAGCACGCTGCTCGATGGTGATCTCGAGATGGCCGCGTTTGTTGAGCGGATGGGGCCGACGGGGGCAGCGCCGGTGTTCTGGACGGACACGCCGGACTCGGTGGATGCCGTGCTGGGGGCGATCGAGCGTTCGACGCGGGGCGATGATGGCGCCGGCGCGGGCGGTTCGCATCGCGAGCGTGCGAGCGCGGGCGTGGGTGGTGCCGAAGCGGAGGTGGAGGGTGATCGGGGTGTTGGATTGAAGCTGGTGGGGCCCGGCGCGGAGGGTCGTGGGGCGATGGGTGGATCGGGCGTTGGATCGGGGAGCGGACCCGGTGCGGCGTTGGATGGGACGGTGGGCGCGGCGCGGGCGGCTGGCGAGCGAGCGAGCGGCGGGGCGCGGTCGGTGGCGGGCTCGGGCGGGTCCGGGGGTGCGGGCGAGTCCGTGGTGGGGTTGATCGGCGGGCTGCGCTCGGCGGATGTGTCGTGCGCGGTGGATGCGGGTGTGGAGGTGGCGCTGGATGGGTCGGGGCGTGTGGCGCTGGTGCTGGTCGATGATGCGGAGCGCGGGGCGTATCGGCTGTACGCGGCGGCTCGGTGGGCGCGGGCGCACGCGGAGCTGATCCGGCGGTCGTGCGGGGCGGTGTTGGGCGAACGTGTTGATGGTGGGGATGCGGTCTCGCTGCACCTGGTGGTGCGCGGGGGGCTTGGCATCGAGCGTGCGCTGGCGCTGGACTGGAATGTGTATGTGCTGATCGAGCGCGATGGCGGCGCGGGGGTGCGTGTGCGGGTGCTGGAGCCGGTTCGGGTGTGAGGGCGCGAGCGCCTCTGCGGGGCGGGATGCGGCGGGCGGAGTGGAGCGAGCGGATGGCGAAGGGCCAGGATCTGAGCCGGCACCAGCGGAAGATCGTTGATCGTTATTACGAGCACAAGGACACGATCGTGGCGCGGCGGTTGTCGGAGATCGCTTCGGACTTGTTCGTGGTGGAGGCGGGCGCGGCGGAGGACGGGGATGGCGCAGCATCGGGGCGTCAGAAGAGCGGGGCGCTGTGGAAGCGTGCGGAGACGGCGCTGAAGGGTTCGAAGCTCCCGGAGGAGCGGTGGCGCGCGATCATCGACGGGCGCGACACGAAGGGGCTGGCGGCGCTTGCGGTGCGGCTGATGGGATGAGCGGGTGGTGTGTGGGTGGCGCGCGGGGCTCCGGCAGGGCGGTGGTGGGGCGGTGTTCGATGGTCAGTCGGCGTGGAGCGTGTCGGGGCCCTTGCCGGCGGCTTTCTCGTAGTACCCATCGCCGGACTTGACATACTTGGTGAAGCCGAGTTCGCCGAGGCGCTTGTTGTTGTCGTAGGTGTTCTTGGAGCGGTTCTCCGACCACTTGCCGGCGATGTTGGGCGGGAGGATGACGCGGCGGACGGGGCGTCCGGTGTCGGGGTGCTTCGTCAGCGGCTCGTCGCGCATGGACTGGATGACCTCGAAGTAGCGCTTCGATTCGTCGGTTTCGTCGATGATCTCGTAGACATAGGTCGGCATGCGGCGGCTCCGGTGTGGCTGGTCGCGGGCGGGGCGTCGGGATCGGGGGCCTGCGGCCCGTTCGTGAGGATCGGCGCCCTGCGTGGGCGGGTTGAAGGCGTTCGTGGGTTGGCCGGAGATTATTGGAGCGGTCCGCGGGCGGGGCGCGCGGGGGCGGCGTGGACCTGGAGCGGCGCGGAGGTGGGGGGCGGCGAGCGGAGGGAAGTTGGGGATGGGAGCGGGGGGTCAGAAGGACCAGACGAGGAGGAGGAAGTAGTCGAGGTCGTTCTTTTCCGAGCCCGAGCCGGGGTTGGAGTTGTAGCGGTCTTCGACGCCTACTTTGAGGGACATGTTGGTTTCGGGGTCGACGAGGATGGAGTATGCAGCGCTCGAGACGAGTCGGTATTCGCCGGTGTCGTCGAGGTCGGGGAAGAGGGTGACATCGCTCTCGAAGGATTGGCGTTCGGTGAACTTGTGGTCGAACTCGAGGCCGATGAGCGCTTCGGGGGTGACATCGTCGTTCTCTCCGCCGACGAATTGATTGACGCCGAGGCCGACTCGTCCGAGGAGGAAGGTCTTGTCATTGTCGATGAACGCGTAACCGGGGCCAGCGAAGGCCGACCATCTCCAATCCCAGTCCTGGAAGGCGTCGTACTCGAACTCACCCTCGGCGAAGAAGCGCCAGCGTGAGTCCTGGAACTTCCAGTCGTTTCGGAGCGTGGAGAGGAATCGGTCGGCCGTCTTGTCGCCGCCGGCGGATTCGTAGTTGTACGAGAGCGCGAGCGCCGTCTTCGTGCGGTCTGTCTCGCGGAGGGCATCGAATCCCGCGCGAAGGTTGAAAGATTCGGAGTTGCCTTCCGAGCCGTTGAGCCCGACGGCGGCTTCGAACTCCCAGCCGCGGAAGAGGCTGAGCGGTGAGTCGGGCGTGGCATCGAGCGATTCGGCGTCCGGGCCTTCGGCGGGCGCATCGGCGGGGGCTTCGGGCGCTGGTTCTGCGGATTCGGCGGGGAGGGGCGGATGGGTTGCTTCGCCTGGCACGCCGTCGGCGGGGGTGGTGAGGATCGAGACGATGTTCTGGCGGTTGATGGTGAGCTGGCCTAGGACGGGATCGTTGAGTGTGATCGAGTCGTTGGATTGCTCGATGATCGTGGCGTGCAGGGTTGTGCCGTTGGTGAGCGTGACGATGGCTCTTGAGGCGTGGGCGTGGGGCGCGGCGATGCTGAGTGCGATGGTGATGGCGCCGGCGGCGGCGATGGGCGCGAGGCGGGTGGTGTGTTTGATCATCGCGCGTGTGCTCCTGCGGGGTGGGCTGGTGTGAATGGATGAAGGGGTGGGCCGCCGCGCTCGTGGCGCGGAAGTCGTCATGCGACAGGGTAGCGAATTGGTGCAGCGCGTCGGGGGAGCCGGACGGCCGGGGAGCGACGCGAATTGGTGCGTCAGTGCGCGATTCGGAGCGCGGGGTCGCCCGGGAACTGGGCGGCCCAGCGCTCGATCCCGGACTCGATGGGCGTGACCCGGTGGAAACCCTCACGGGCGAGCAGGGCGGCGGCGATGACGGAGCGGACTCCGGACTGGCAGAGCGTGGCGATGGGGCGATCGCGGGGAAGGAAGTTGAAGGCCGCGGGGAGTTCGGCCAGGGGGGTGTGGACGCTGGGGTCGATGTTCAGGCGGACGCGTTCGGCGTTGTCTCTGACATCGAGGATGAGGGGCGCGATGGCTTTGGTTCGCCGGAGTTCATCGCTTATTGAGCGGATCTTGCGGGTTTGGAGGTCGTCGGCGGGCCTGTTCTGGCAAAGCCATGCGTCCATCGGCGATCCCGGGGAGGGGTCGGGATCGAGCCATGCGGCGAAGCGGACGGCGGGTGCTCGCTGGGCGAGTTCGGCGGCGATGGCGCAGTCCGCGGGCTCGGCGGCGAGGAGGACGAGGGGGCGGTCGCTCGGGAGCAAGGCAGCGGCCCACTCACCCCAGCGGCGGCAGAGGGGGAGGGCGATGCTGTGCGGGATGTGTGCATCGACGAACTGCTGAGGTGGGCGTATGTCGACCACGATGGCGCTGCGGTGGTCGATCCATTCCGCCAGCATCCCACAGGAAATAGGTTCGATCGGGGTGTTTGCGGGGAACTGGACGCGTCCCCGCTGGACGCTGAGCCCACCCGCCCGCGTGCGCGATGCGGCGCGGTCGGTCGTCACTGGTGGTGAGCATATCACAGCGCGGGGGTGTGGGTTCGGGGGGGAGATGTATGCTGCGGACTTGTTTGTGGTGATGGGGGTGCGGTCTGGCAGCGGGGGTGTGTGGAGCGTGTTTCGCGATGTTCGAGTCGGTGGTCATCACGCTGGGGGGTGTGGGGCTGTTTCTTCTTGGGATGGGGGTGATGATCGAGGGGCTGAAGACGGCGGCGGGGTGGACGCTGCGTTCGGCGCTGGCGCGGGCGGCTTCGACGCGGTTGCGCGGGGCGGCGTGGGGCGCGGGGGTGACGCTGCTGGTGCAGTCTTCGAGCGCGACGACGGTGACGACGATCGGGCTCGTGGGATCCGGTCTGCTGACCTTCCATCAGGCGATGGGTGTGGTGTTGGGGGCGAATGTTGGGACGACGGGGACGGCGTGGCTGATCGCGTTGTTCGGGGTGAAGTTCTCGCTGGACTCGGTGGCGTTGCCGTTGATCCTGGCGGGCGCCCTGGGGCGATTGTTCGGTCGTGGGCGTTGGTCCGGGGTGGGGTCCGGGATCGCGGGGCTCGGGCTGATCCTGTTGGGGCTGACAACGCTTCAGGAGGGGATGGGCGGTGTCGCGGAGATGATCGAGCCGGGCGATCTGCCGGGGGTCATCGGCGGGGAGGGGGTTGGGATGGTTGATGGGATCGTGGGGCTGGTGGCGCTGGTGCTGGCGGGGGCGGTGATGACGACGGCGATGCAGTCTTCGAGCGCGGCGATCGCGATCACGCTTTCGGCGATGCAGGCGGGTGCGATCGGGATCGAGCAGGGTCTTGCGCTGGTGATCGGGCAGAATGTGGGGACGACGACGAGCGCGGTGCTGGCGGCGATCGGGACGACGACGGATGGCCGCCGGACGGCGGCGGCGCATGTGGTGTTCAACCTGGTGCTGGCGGCGGCGGCGATGCTGCTGTTTCCATTGATCGGGCGGGCGTGGGTGTGGGCGTCGGGGTACGCGGATGGGCCGATGCTGATCGCGGCATTCCACACGGCGTTCAAGCTCGTGGGCGTTGCGATGGTGCTGCCGATGCTGGGGTGGTTCGGGCGTTTGATCGAGTGGCTGGTGCGGGATGGCGGCGCGGGGTACACGCGGACGCTCGATCGCTCGGTGCTGGGGCTTCCGGAGGTGGCGGTGGAGGCATCGCGGCGCGCGGTGGCGAGCGTTCTGAGCGGCGTGGCGGGGAGCGTTTCCGAGACGCTCGAGGATGCGGATGGCGACTCGTCCGGGCGTCGGCCGGTCGAGGCGCCGCGGCGGCGCGTGATGCGGAGCCGGGATCTCGAGGAGGCGGAGCAGGCGTTGGAGCAGACGCGCGTGTTTCTTTCCGGTGTCGCCGAGCCGCCGAGCGGCGATCGGGAGCGCGCGAGGATGTCGAGCGCTGTGCACGCGCTGGATCACACAGCGCGGCTGCTGGAGACGCTGAAGGAGGAGCCGGGGTTTCGGATCATCGATGAGGGTGATGACGATGCGCGGGCGCGTTCGCTGTGCGTGGAGGCGATGGGGCTGGCGGCTGCGATCGGTGGGCGGGTGGCGCATCCGGATGATGAGGATGCGGGGGATGGGGAGGTGGCTGGGGATGGGGCGGAGAGCGGGGTTCGAGGTTCGACCGAGCGGAGCGACCGGTTGACGGAGGTGGCGCGCGAGCTGGGCGAGGTGCGTCGTCGGCATCGGCGTGCGACGCTGCGCGGGGCGGGGAGCGGGGAGATCCGGGCCGTGGACGCGATGGTGCGCGTGGACACGGTGCGCCGGCTCGATCGGATCGCGTACCACGCGTGGCGAGCGGCGTCGCATCTTCTGGGGATCGCGGAGGAGGAGGGGCCGGGCGACCGCGGGCACGAGGACGATGTGAGCGTCGGGAGTGGCGGAAGCGGTGGTGCGCGCGGTGATGGCGGCGGCGACGCGGGGTCAGCGGATGGGATCGAGCGATGATGGGCGCGCGGGATCGAAGCGTGTGATGGCGGCGACGGTTGCCCATGCGAGGATCGCGGCGAGGATGGTGTCGGAGAAGTAGTGGGCGTGTGAGAGGAGGCGGGTGTATGCGGTGCCGGTAGCGAGAGCGAGCCAGAGGATGGTGGCGCGCGGGTGGAGGTGGCAGAGGATGAGCATGCCGCCGAAGGCGACGGCGGCGTGTCCGGAGGGCATGCCGACGCCGCTGGTGGAGAAGGGGGTCTCGGTGAAGGGGATGAAGATGTGCCCGGGCCAGGTGTCGAGTGTGCGCAGTGCATCGTCTTCGGGCGGGCGGGCGCGTCGGATGATGAGCTTGGCGATCTCGGCGACGATGCCGGCGAGGACGGGGGCTGCGGCGGTGAAGAGGGCGCGTCGCCAGCGGTCCGCCTTCCAGTCGATCAGGAGGAAGGCGATGGCGATGGTGAACCATGTGGGGAGATAGCCGAGGGCGCGGAGCGCGCGGGCCCATTCGGTTCGTGCGTGGTCGTTGGTCTCGACGGCGCTCATGATGATGGGGTCGAGCGGGTGGGCGATGGCGAGCGCGGCGAGGGCGGTGATGGCGATGAGCGTGGGGCGCGCGGCGAGCGGGGCGCGCGGGCGATGGGGTGCGGGTCGGTGGTCATCGCGTGGCGTGGTCATGGTCGCTGGTCGGCGTGGCGCGGTGGTTCGCTTGTTTGTTCGGTGATGGGCGGGCGTGTGCGGACGGCGATGAAGCGTTCCGCGGTGAGGACGGCGTGTGGGCGGGGCTCGTCGCGCCGGGGCTCGAGGATGGTGTGTGTGGTCGAGTCGGAGAGGATGAGGATGTCGTTCCATCGTTCGGCGCTGGCGCCGAAGAGGATGATGGGTCGGTCGATGTCGTGCGGGGGAATGGCATCCCAGCGGGTGTCGGGGAAGTAGTCGTATGAGGACTTGCGGTCGCCAAGGAGCGAGGCGGCGGAACGGACGGACGGTCGATCGGGGAGGTAGAAGGCGAGCAGCGCGGCGTGCTGGTACCGGGCGGCGGCGATGAGGGGCGTGCTGGAGGTCTGTTCGGCGAGGCGCTGGCGGATGGCGTGGACCTGTTGGGCGAGGTCGCGGGCGCCGGTGAGGCGGTGGATGGGGATGAATCGGGCGATGATCGGGAGCGATGCGGTCTGGGTGATGAATGTCATGGCGAGCAGCGCGACGAGCCCGTACCCGATGGACCAGTGCCAGGCGATCTGGAAGGGCGACTCGGGCCTTCGCCTGAGCCAGCCCTGCTTGGGGCGAGGCGGGAAGTGCGATTCCCAGGTTCTGATGCGGGCGCGGAGGCGCGGGAACTCGGTGGATGCGACGCGTCCGACGAGCGCGGCGAGGGTGGTGTAGGCGGCGATGGGCCAGTTGCCCTGCGCGGGCGTGAGGAAGGTGAGCAGAAGGTAGAAGGACCAGATGGGGAGCGCGCACCAGACGAGGAAGGCATCGGCATCGACGCGTCGGAAGGGACGCGTTGTGCGGGAGAGGGCGGGTTCCTGCGGGCGTTCGAGGCGCGGGTGTCGCCCGATGTGGGCGATGGCCAGGGCCATGAGGATGATGAGTGGGCCGACGATGCCGATCTGCGCGGCGAGGTACTCGAGCGTCCAGAGGAGGTCGTACCGGTCGGCGGCGGCGGCGATGGCGCTGGTGAGGCGTTCGAGGAGCGGCGCGTGCTCGGTGGCGGGTGTGAGGTCGGAGGGCTTGTCGCCGCCCGGGAGCCCGGCGTGCCCGAGCAGGTGTCGGACAGTGGGGAACCCGTGGGTGCCGTTCCAGATGAGGATGGGCATGGCGCAGGCGGAGGCGATGAGCGTGGTCAGGGCGAGCGCGCGCCGTCGCTGCCAACGGGCGTGGCGCGGGAGCGATGCTCTTCTGAGCCACCAGAACGCGGCGATGCCGGGGATGATGAGGAGGATGGTGTACTTGAAGAGGAACCCGATGCCGAGGGCGAGGCCGAGGATGATGGCGTGGTGGTAGCAGCGGCGCCCGGCGGCGGCGCGGGTCCATGCCAGCCATGCGGCCAGCGCGGCGATGGCCCAGCAGAGGATGTAGGGCATGTCGATGGTCATGAGGAAGCCGGTGGCCTGGAATGCGGGGATGAGCAGGGCGGCGATGCCGGCGTAGCAGGCGGCGCGGGCGCGGTCGCGGGGTTCGCGGTTGATGCCCGCGGCGGCGAGGAGGGCGATGGCGAGGATGGTCAGGGTGTGGGCGACGACGGCGGGGGCGCGGATGGCGAACTCGGATGTGCCGAGGAGCGCGGTGGATGCGGCGATCAGCCACGCGATGCCGGGGCCCTTGGTGGCGTATGAGAGGTCGAGGCGACGGGACCAGTCCCAGTACTGGGCCTCATCGGCGGCGAGTTCGAGCCCTGAGAAGGAGTGCAGCCAGGCGAGGCGGAAGAGGGTGAACGCGAGGATGATGGCGATGAGTAGGGTCCATCCGATGCGCGGCGAGCGGTTGCGCGGGTCGTTGGCGGGCGGGATGGTGGTGTCGCGCGGTGGATCGGCGGGGAGCGGGGTCGGGGGGAGCGCAGCGCGGGTCTGGTCGTGGGGGTTGGCGGCGGGGTCGGTGGATTGGGGGTTGGGTCGGGATTGGTTCACGCGCGATCAGGGTAGGGGGATGCGGCGGAGGGGGTGCCGATCGGCGTGTGGTCGGCGCGGAGGGGGTCGTCGGTGGGGATGGGGTCGGGGTGGCGCTCGATGATGCGCTGGGCGGCTCTCCACGCGGCCTTGCACTGGCGGCGGCGCGAGGGCGGCGTGGCGAGTTCCCATCCGGTGAGCGCGTGCCGGCAGTAGGCGCGGATGACCCGCCAGCGCTGGGTTCGGGATGGGAGTGGGATGTCGGGGTGGAGGGTGTGGACGCCGAGGGTCTCGATCCAGAGCTTGGCGAGCATGGCGATGGGGTTGCGGAACCGTGCGTTGCGGATTCCGGCGGCGTCGATGAGCACGGGGGTCAGGTCCGGGGTGAGGATGATGTTCGAGGGTTTGTGGTCCCGGTTGAACAGGGGGGTGGAGGCTGCGGCGAGGGCGGCGGTTTGGTGTCCGATGCGGTCCAGCGCGGTGTTGGCGGCGGGTGCATCGAGCCGCCCGGATGCCCATGCGTTGAGCAGGTCCTGGCCCTCGATGCGCTGCATGACGAGGAGATCGATCGTGGAGCCTGCCCGCGATGTGGTTCGGAGGAGTATGTAGGGGAGCGCGGCGTCGATGCGCGCGTTGTGGAGTTTCCAGAGCGCGCGCCACTCGCGGAGGGCGCGGGGTGGGGCCAGCGCATCGCGCAGGGCTCGGTGTGCGAAGATCTTGATGATGATCGGGGTGCTGGTGGCGTGGGGTGGGCTGGCTGTGGGTGCGTTGGAGCCGGTGGGGAGGGTGATGTTGCAGGCGATGACCGCGCGGTCTGGGCGGGCCTTGAGCACGGCTGCGTTCTTTGCCGGGTGCGGTTGGTCCCACAGGGCCGGGTCCGTGACCGCGCGCGCGAGTGAGCGCGGGTCGATGACATGGGATCTGAGCGTGCGCGGCGGCTGGTGGGTGGGTGTGAGCCCTGGGGCGAGGGAGTCGGCGATCGTGTGCTGGGTGGTGTGCACGGGGTGACGGTACATGGGGGGGCTGGTGGCGGCGCGGTTGTTCTCAGACTGGGGATCGTGATTTCGGACGAGGCTCGCCCATCACAGAGCGACCAGGCGTGGCGATCGGCGTGTGTGATGCGTTGGAGGGCGGTGGTGCGCTTGGCGCGCGGGGTCTTGCGGGTCGATCCAGCGGCGGTTGCCTTGCCCCGGGAGCGGGCGAGTTCGGCGACGGCGGGGGGCAGGTGGGAAAGGTTGAGGGCGCGTGGTCTCGTGCCCCTCCCCCGGATCGGGTGTGCCACGGCTGCACGATTGAGAGAGGTGTGATGAATCCCCACGATCATCGAGAGTTGCCGGAGGAGCGGGGTGGCGGCGGTCTGCCGGGCGCTGGCGGTGGCGACACCGGCGGCGGGGCGGAGGTCCGCGGGAGCGCGATGGGCGTGGGCGCGATCGCGGTGTCGCGGGTGCTGCTGATCTGCGAGGACTCGGGGCTGCTGCGGCGTGTGGAGGAGGGCGTGGCGGGGCTTGGGGTGATCTGCGAGCGGGCGGGTTCGATGGACCGTGGGCGGTCGATGGCGTTGAACGGCGACTACGACATCCTTCTTCTGGGGCCCGAGTGCGGCGAGCGTGGGTGGGACCTGATCGTGGAACTGGACGAAAGCCGGCGGCCTATCCGGACGATTCAGTGCTGCCCGGCGGGCGACAGCGAGTCGGGCGTTCGGGCGATGCGTGCCGGCGCGGTGGACGCGATTGGCGCGGACGCTTCACCGGAGCAGATCCGCGAGCGTCTTCCGCTGGCGCTGCAGCGTGCCCGCGCGCTGCGCGACGATCTTCGTCGCGTGGAGCGTCTGCAGCGGATGTGCCGTCGTCTGAACCAGGCTCGCCAGGACGCCGCGGAGCGCGTGGACGAGCTGAGCGAAGATCTGAACCACGCGTATCGGGAGCTCGCCGACCAGATGACCGCCGCGACGATCGCCAACGAGTTTGCGTCTCTGATCCGGCGTGAGCTGGATGTCGAGTCACTGCTTCGGGTGTCGCTCGAGTTCATACTCGGGAAGACGGGCCCGACGAACGCGGCGGTGTTCCTGCCGACGGGTCGCGGGGACTTCGCGCTGGGCGCGTATGTGAACTGCGACATCCCGAAGGACGCGGCGGAGGTGCTGCTGGACCATCTGGCCGATTGCTTCCCGCAGTCGTTCGAGCACGAGGCCGAGCCGGTGCGGATCACCTCGCACATCGAGCTCTCGCAGCGGATCGGTGAGGATGCCTCCTGGCTGAGCGGGCACGAGGTGCTGGCGATGGCGGGGCATCACAAGGGCGAGTGCGTGGCGGTGATCGCGCTGTTCCGCGAGGATGACCGCCCGTTCGGCGAGGAGCTTGTGACGAAGCTGCGGATGCTGCGCGATGTGTTCGCATCGCAGCTCGGTCGGATCATCTCGATCCACAACCGGCACAAGCCCAAGTCGGACTGGAACGGGTTCGATGTGGATCGCGGCGAGGGCGGCGAGGGGCCGGACGACCACGCGGACGACAATCCGTGGGGCATGGCCGCCTGAGGCGTGGGCGTGGATGGGAAGGGGCGCGGGGGCGGGATCAGGCTTCCGTCGCGTTGGTGTTGAGCGGGCGCTCGAAGGTCCAGAAGTCTTCCTTGCGCGACCATCCGAGGCGTTGGTAGAGGGCGTGGGCGGGCTCGTTGGTGTGGTGGGTCTTGAGCTGGAGGTTGTTGGCGCCCGAGTCCCTGGCGAACTCGTCGACGGTGGCGAGCAGGGATGTGGCGACGCCGCGGCGCCTGGCGTGGGGGACGACGAAGAGGTCGTTGAGGGTCCAGTCGCGGCGCATGGCGGTGGACTGCCACTTGGGGTAGAGCAAGGCGAAGCCGAGGGGCTCGGCGGTGTTGTTGTCGGCGTCGGCGGTTGATTCGGCGATAAAGACGATGGCATCGTGGTTGTTGAGGCGGTCGGTGAGGTAGATGCCGGCCCTTCCCTGTCCGGGATCGCGCTTGTAGAAGCGGCAGTAGGCCTCGAACATGGGTGCGAGCGCGGGGACATCGCTGATGCCGGCGCGACGGATTGCGATGGTGGCTTGGGTGTCGGGCATGTGGTTCCGTGGGGTGTGGGTCCTGCGGACGCGTGCCGCTCGCCATCGGAACGGGGAAGAGTGTAGGGCGCGGATGCGGGTAAAAAAACTGCCGCCTCCCCTGTGCGGGGAGGCGGCGTCTGTCGTGCCGATCCTCTGTTCGCGTGGTTCCCGTTTGATGGGCGTGTGCCCCGTCGGGTGATCACCGTTCGGAGGATCGAGGCTGCATGGGACCGCGGCGAGCGGGCCCGTCGGACCGCTAGCCTTGCAGCCCCTGGTAAGAATCGCGATTGGTCACGGATCACCTCCTTCGAGACAAGGCCTCACCGTCGAGCGCTTTGCGAGTTGCGTTCGGCGGCCTGATCCTCCGCGGATCGTCATCCGCGGCACATCGCCCGTCGGCCGGTGTTTGTGTGGCCGTCGGTCGTCGCGTCCGCCGCGTCCGCGGGCCCCGTTTTCCGGCGAGGCCGTTGCGACGCGCTGCAACGCGATGCTTTCAGTATCGATCGGATTCGGCGCGCGTCAACAGAAAGGGCTGGTTCGGCGGCGAAATCCGGCGATCGTCCTGAAATGTGGGCGTGGGGGCGGCGTGGGGGTGGGGTCGGGAGGAATGGTCAGCCGCTGAATTCGTCGAACTCGCCCTTGCCGGCCTGCTCGTCGATGTACTTCTGGAAGTCGCCCATCTTGTAGGAGACGAAGCAGAAGACATGGTGGAGCGTGAGCCACTCGATGTCGGAGCGGTCTTCATCGAGGTCCTTGCGGAGCCTGTTGAGTTCGGCGAGGAGTGTCTCGGCTTTCATGGTGATGCGTGGTTCCGTGGTTGGTGGGTGGGCGCGGTCACTTGAGCATGACATAGCGCATGATGTCGACGACCTGCTCGGGCGTTCGGGCGACGGCGAGGGCGGCCGCGTCGACCTCCTTGAGCGCGTGGTCGAGGTTCTCGTCGTGGATGGTGATGAGGGGTTTGTTGAGTGCGGCGGCGAAGCCGGCGTCGAAGGCGGCGTTCCACTCGCGGTACTCGCCGGCGAAGCGGACGACGATGAGGTCGGCGCTCTCGATGAGGGTGCGGGTTCGGATGGCGTTGATGGAGGCGCCCTTGTGGTCTTTCCAGAAGGGGCGGTCTTCCGGGCCGAGGATGTCGACGCCGCAGTTGTCCGAGGCGGTGTGGTCGGTGACCGGTGTGCCGAAGACGACGGGGAGCCTGGCGCGCTCGGCGTGCTTGAGGATGCGGGCGCGCCAGTCGGAGTGGATCTCTCCGGCGAGGTAGACGGACCATTCCTGCATGGTGGTGGGCTCCGCTGGGGGTGGGCGGTGGTGGGGCGTGCGTGTGGGGCGCGGATCGGGGCGCGTGTGGCGTGCCCCTGCGCCGTTCGGTGGGATGGTAGGGGTTCGGGGCGGCGCGGCGGCGGAAGCGCGTGGAGGTGGATGGTCCTACCTTTGGAGGATCGAGCGGAGGATGGGAGATCGGATGGCGGCTCCAATGGGCGATGCGGCGGCGCGGGAGGGTGCGGGCGCGGATGGGTCCGGAGCGGGCCCGGGCGGTGCCGCGGTCGGCGCGGGGTGGTTGGATCGTGTGCGGATCGCGCTGGGCGACATCAAGCTGGCGCACTCGGTGTTCGCGCTGCCGTTCGCGGTGATCGGGGCGGTGGTGGCGCGGGCTCGCAGCGCCGATGGCGGGACGGCGTGGTGGTCGTTCTTTGTCGGGATCGTGCTGGTGTGCGCGTGCATGGTGGCGGCGCGGACCTGGGCGATGCTGGTCAATCGTCTGGCGGACCATCGTTTCGATGCGGCGAATCCGCGGACGGCGGGTCGTGCGGTGGCGTCCGGGCGGCTGGGGGTGCGCGAGGGGTGGGCGATGGCGCTGGTGAGCGCGGGGCTGTTCGTCGTGCTGGCTGGCGGGTTCTGGGTGGCGCTGGGGAACGCGTGGCCGCTGGCGCTGAGCGTGCCGGTGCTGGGGTGGATCGCGCTGTACTCGTACACGAAGCGGTTCACCGCGCTGTGCCATTTGTTCCTGGGGTCGGCGCTGGCGTTGTCGCCGTTGGCGGCGGCGATCGCGATGAATCCGGAGGTGGTGTTCGGCTGGACGGCGACGGGGTCGGCGCTGGTGACGCTGTCGGGGTTCGTGATGCTGTGGGTGGGTGGGTTCGATGTGGCGTATGCGCTGCAGGATCTGGCGTTCGACCGTGAGCGGGGGTTGCGTTCGGTGCCCTCAGCGCTGGGTGTGGGCGGGGCGCTGTGGGTGTCGCGCGGGCTGCACGCGGGGGCGCTGGTGTGCCTGGCGGGATTCGTGTGGCGTGAGCCGAGCATGGGGGCCCTGGCGTGGGCGGGATGGGCGGCGGTGGGGTGTCTGTTGGTGTGGGAGCATGCGGTGCTTGCGCGGCGCGGGGTGGCCGGGCTGCCGCTGGCGTTCTTCACGCTCAACGGCGTGGTGTCGTGCCTTTTCGGGGTTCTGGCGGTGACTGATGGGTTTGTGGGGGTGTGAGGCGGGTGTGGCTGGGGGTTTCGCCGCTGCGAGTTCGGGTGGATGGGGCGGATTCGCCGTGCTGGAAGGGTGGATTTCGGGACCTTGGTGGAAGAATTGGCGATTCCTGTGGGTATGTTTGTGTGAGGGGCGACGGAGTTCGGAGCGGGATCCGTCAGAAACAGACCACCACCCTGGAAGGGCGGCGAGCCGACACCACCAGCGGCTCGCCGCCTTCTGTGTTTTTTGGGGTTGGGCGGTTTGGGGCGGGGATGGCGTGTGTGGCTGGGCGTGGTGGAGGCGTTGGGGGGCGCTACTGTCTTGTTCAGGAGGCATGTGCCATATGACGCCGACGCCGCGCGAGCAGCCGGAGTTTGATGAGACGGCGTCTGGCGCCGGCGGTGGCGGTGAGGGTGCGGAGGCGGTGTTCGGGCCGGTGCGTCCGGCGGACCCGGCGATCGCGGGGGCGCAGGATCGGTTCATTTCGACCTGGGGGCAGATGGGTTCGGCGTGGGGGATCTCGCGGACGATGGCCGAGGTGCACGCGCTGCTGTACATCACCGGTCAGGCGATGTGCACGGACGATGTGATGGAGCGTCTGTCGATCTCGCGTGGGAACGCGTCGATGTCGCTGCGCGCGCTGGAGGACTGGGGGATCGTTCAGCGTGTGCATCGGCGCGGGGATCGGAAGGAGTACTTCCAGGCCGAGTCGGATGTGTGGACGATGTTCCGGACGATCGCCCGGGAGCGGAAGAAGCGCGAGCTGGATCCGCTGGTTCAGGCGCTGTTCGACATCCGCGACATGACGACGCCGGAGCGCCGGCGGCGTGAGCGTGAGCTTGGCGGGGACAGGGGCGGGGAGTCGGGCGGTGAGGGCTCGGGCGGCGACGATCGGGAACTGCTCCAGGCGCACCACCAGCGGCTGGACTCGATGCTGGAGTTCATCGAGCGGGTGGACATGCTCTCGAAGCAGGTGCTGGGCCCGGGGGGGACGGGGCTTCAGAAGCTGCTGGGGCTGCTCGGGCGACGGTGAGGCGCGGTTGTCGGTGGGGCGGTGGTGCTGGTGGGGATGGGCGCGGGATCACGCGTTGGATCGTTCGGCATCGGCAGGGCGGGATGGCGGGCTGATGCCGATCACGGCGATGGCGAGCGGGAGCGACATGGCGATGAAGAGCCACATCGCCCAGGCGTGCCCGGTGGCGGCGGGGTGGCCCATCACGGCGGCGAGCGCGACGGGGCCCGCGGTGCAGACGGGTCCGATGCCGGTGCCGATGACGCCGATGCGTGAGAGGGAAGCGCGGATAGCGCCGTGATGGGCGCGCCCGAAGTACCGGGCGACGGCCGCGGAGCCGCACGCCCCGACGATGGACTGTCCGATGGCGAAGACGCTCATGCCGAGCATGGCGCCCCAGAGCGCGAGGTGGTCCGCGGCGATGCCGGTGGTGAGGAAGACGCCGGGGGAGGCGGCGATGGCGATGAGCCCGGCGGCGAGGAGGGTGCCGGGCTTGGCGCGGTCGGTGAGCACGCCGGCGGGGAGCGCCATGATCGCCATGGTCGCGAGGTAGGCGGTGGCGGGCCAGGCGGCCTGCTTCGGGTTGGCGGAGATGTCGAGCCCGAGGCTCGCGAGGATGGGCTGGAGATCGAAGAGCAGGGCGGTGCCGACGAGGGGCGAGAGGAAGAAGGCGCCGGCGATGATCCAGTAGGCGCGGGTTCGTGTGGCCTGCTTGAGCGTGAAGGCGGGTTCGTAGGTGTCAGCGGGGGTATCGGTGGGGGTGTCAGCGGTGGCGTCGGCGGGTGTATGGGCGCGGGGGCGGGGCTCGTCGCGGTCGATGGGGTGCGGGCCGGCGCCGGTGGGGGAGGGGAGTTCTTCGCCGAATCGTTCTTCGAAGGAGTCTTCGGTGTCTGAGTCGTTCGGCACGGGCTGGGTTGATGGCGGGGTGCGTGGGGTGCGTGGCGGATCGTTGTCCATGCGGAGCCCGAGTTGCTCGGGCGTGTCGCGGATGAGCAGGAGCGTGGGGATGATGACCACGGCGGCGATGGCGGCGGCGAAGATGGCGTAGGACCATCGCCAGCCGAGTTCGGTGATCATCCAAGCGGCGGTGGCGGGCGCGGGGACCCAGGCGCCGAAGAGCACGACCATCTTGAGGCCGTTGATGGATCCGAGCCTGCGGTGGAACCACATGGCGACGGCGTGCTGCGCGACGAGTGAGAGCGATCCCTGGCCGAGGAAGCGGATGAGGAAGAAGCCGATGAAGACGGTGATGAGGTTGAAGGCGCCGGCCATGGCGAGGCATCCGAGGGCGAACGCGGCGGCGGCGAGGGCCATGGTGCGTCGCGGGCCGAGGCGGTCGGTGAGCCTTCCGACGAGCACGAGGGGGAGGCCGGCGGCGACGGTGGCGATGGTGTAGGCGAGGTTGAGTTGTCCCGCGTTGGCATCGGTGAGCCCGAGCATGTCGCGGAGTGGGGCGTTGAACTGGGAGACGATCATCGTCTGGCCGGGCGCGGTGGCGATGAGCGCGAGGGTCGCGACGCCGGCGACGGTGTACCCGGGGAACCAGCGGTGGTTGTCGCGTGGGTCGCCGGTGGTGGTGTGGGCTGGGCGTGGTGGGGCGTCGGCGCGGGGCATGGCGTGGAGCGTAGGGCGGCGTCCGGGCGGGTTGATGCGTGTAGATGCGGGGTGGGAGCGGGTTGCGCGGGGTGGACCGGGGATGGATGAGAGCGGCGGGGCGGGATTCCGTATGAGTGGTCGATTGGGCCCGGGATTGGTGGGGATCGGTACAGTGGGCGGGTTGTGTGGGTGATTGAGTGAGGAGGTCTCGCGATGCTCAGCGCGCTCGTCTCCGATGGGGCGATCTGGTTCAGCGTTCCGGCTCTGCTGGGGACGGGGTATCTGCTGGTCTCGTTGATTCTGGACCAGACGACCGGCGGGGATGTGGACCTGGATGTCGGCGGGGGTGATGGTGGCGTCTCGGGCGCCGAGGTTCGGATCCTGAGCCTGCAGACGGCGGCGGCGTTCTGCGTGGGCGCGGGATGGATGGGGCTGGCGGCGCTGCGCCTGGCGGGCATGGACTTCACGCCCAGCGCGTTCGTGGGTTTGTTCTCCGGGTTCGGCGTGGCGTGGTTGTTCTTCGCGGTGATGCGCTGGCTGTTCGGGCTCCAGAGCTCGGGGAACATCTCGATCGGCGATGCGGTGGACCGCACGGGGATGGTGTCGGTGGTGGTGCCGCCGGTGAACGAGGGTCGCGGGCGGGTGGCGATCGTGGTGCGGCGTCGGCGTCGTGAGTTCGATGCGGTGCAGGGTGGATCGGACCCGATCCGCACGAACGCGTCGGTGCGCGTGGTGGGCGTGGATCGGCAGACGAACACGGTGACGGTGGTGCCGATGTGATGATCGGTCGGGCGCGGCGGTCGGCGGGGTGAGACGCGGTGGTGTGAGAAAGAGGGGGATGGGGAGAGCGGGCTGTCGGTAGACTGGGCGGGGAGGGCGGTGGGCACTGACGAAAGGCGAGCGATGCAAGGAACACTGGGATCGTTGGGCGTCGATGCGTCGCTGGTGCTGGGCGCGCCGGGCGGGATCGATTCACGGGGCGGGATGCTCGTCGTGGTGGGCGTGGCGATCGCGCTGGGCGTGCTTGTCATGGCGCTGCTGTTCTTCGCGAGCCGGTACAAGCGGTGCCCGTCGAACCGGGTGCTGGTGATCTGGGGTCGGAGCGGGAAGGAGAGCGCGCGGTGCTACCACGGCGGCGGCCAGTTCGTGTGGCCGGTGATCGAGGACTACGCGTACCTGAGCCTCGAGCCGCTGGTGATCGACATCCCGCTGGAGGGCGCGCTGTCGCTGAACAATATCCGCGTGAATGTGCCCTCGACCTTCACGGTGGGCATCGCGACGGATCCGATCCTGATGTCCAACGCGGCCGAGCGTCTGCTGGGGTTGAACTCCGGGGCGATCCGCGAGCAGGCGCAGGACATCATCCTCGGCCAGTTGCGTCTGGTGATCGCGACGCTCTCGATCGAGGAGATCAACAAGGACCGTGAGAAGTTCATGGGGCTTGTGAACGAGAATGTGACGCAGGAGATCAACAAGGTCGGCCTGGAGCTGATCAATGTGAACATCCGCGACATCACGGATGAGTCGGGGTACATCCGCGCGATAGGTCAGCGGGCGGCGGCGGAGGCGATTAACACGGCGCGGGTGGAGGTGGCGCAGGCCGACCGCGACGGCGCGACGGGCGAGGCGGTGGCGAAGCGCGAGCAGTCGGTGAGCGTGGCGCAGGAGGGCGCGGCGACGGTGCAGGGCCAGAAGGATGCCGAGCAGCGGCAGCGGGTGGCGGTGGCGGAGCTCGAGGCGAAGGCGATCACCGGCGAGGCCGAGAGCCGGCGGAACCAGGACATCGCGATCGCGGAGCGTCAGGCGGAGACGGTGGCCGCGAAGAAGCGTGCGGAGCAGGCGCAGCGCGTGCAGGTTGCGGAGGCCGAGTCGGTGGCGGTGGCGGGTGAGAACTCATCGGCCGCGGAGATCGCGGAGTCGAACGCGAAGCTGGCGGAGGTCCGGGCCGAGGCCCGTCGGCGCGCGGATGTGGCGGGGGCGACGGCGCAGGAGGCGATCCTGCGGGCCGAGCGCGAGCAGGAACTGGCGCGGCTTGCGAAGGAGGAGCTGGCGCCCCAGGAGATCGAGAAGAAGCGGATCGAGATCGCCGCGGAGGCGGAGGCCGAGAAGCGTCGTCGGGAGGCGCGGGGCGCTGCCGATGCGGAGCTGGCACGGTACGAGGCCGAGGCCGAGGGCGTGCGGAAGGTGCTGGAGGCGAAGGCCGAGGGGTACCGGCGTCTGGTCGAAGCGGCGGCGGACAATCCGGCGCTGGTGCCGACGCTGCTGCTGATCGAGCAACTGCCGGCGCTGATCGCGGAGCAGGTGCGGGCGATCCAGAACCTGCGGATCGACAAGATCACGGTGTGGGATTCGGGCAAGGGCGGCGGCGGCGCGGGGGCGAACGGGCAGGGCGGGCGCGGGAGCACGGCGGACTTCCTGTCCGGGCTGATCGGCTCGCTGCCGCCGGTGCACGAGCTGGCGCAGCAGGCGGGCGTGCAGCTTCCCGGGTATCTCGGGCGGGTGGACGAGGAGGCGCCGGGCGCGGGTGTGCGTCCGGCATCCGCGAAGGAGCCGGGAGCTGGCGATGCGAAGCCGGGCGGGAAGGATGGGGATGGAAAGCGGGGGTGAGCTGTGCCCCCGGGTCGGGCGGGATCGGGGCGGCAGAAGTGTTCCGGGCGGCATGCGTTGCCGCCCGACCGTTGGAAGGGCTTACGCGTTGGTCAGGGTGGTGAGTGAGCCCATGTAGGGGGCGGTGTCGGGTTCTTCGATGCCGAAGTCCTGGCAGACGCATCGGGCGGCGGTGACGCCGGACATGAGGACCATGGGGACTCCGGGGCCGGGGTTGGCCGAGCCGCCGGCGAGGTAGAGGTTCTTGAAGGCCTTGCTGCGGTTGCGGGGTTTGAAGCCGCCGGCGAGTTTGCCGTGGGAAGCGAGGCCGTAGATCGCGCCGCCCTCGGCGTTGTACATCGTGTCGATGTCGTCGGGCGTGAGGTGGCGTTCGACCTTGATGTGCTGCTCGATGTCGGGCATCCGGCCGCAGGCTTTGAGTTTGTCCATGACGATGGGGCGGTATTGCTCCATGAGCCCGCCTTTGCCGAGCCATTTCTGGTTGGGGCGCTTGTAGGCGGTGTGGATGAGGATGTAGAGCGCCTCGCCGCCAGGGGGCGCCTGGTCTGGGTCGGTGCGGGATGGGGCGGCGATGTAGAGGGTGGGGTCTCTGGCGGGGATGCCCTTGTGGTAGATGTCGCCGAACTCTGATTCGGAGTTGGAGGAGAAGAGGAAGTTGTGGTGCGCGAGGTGGTCGTACTGGCGGTCGAGCCCGAGATAGAGCACGACGCCGGAGCAGGCGGGGGTGTACTTGGACGCGACCTTGCCGAGCGCTTCCTTCGCGGCGGGGGTCTGGGCGAGGTCGCGGTAGGTCCGCTGCACATCGCAGTTCGAGACGAACGCGTCGGCGGCGATGGTCTCGCCATTGCTCAGCGTGACGCTCATGACACGGGAGGCGTCGGATGGATCGTGGTTGATGGCCTTGACCTTGGTGCCGGTGTGGATGGTGACACGGCCTTCGGCTTCGTACTCGCGCAGGATGCGTTCGAGCGAACGCGCGACCATGCGGGTGCCGCCCATGGCGTACCAGCAGCCGTGATCGACCTGGACGGAGGCGATGAGCGAGAGGATGGCCGGCGCGAGGAACGGGGATGAGCCGACATACTGCAGGAAGTGCTCGACCATCTGCGCGAGGTGCGGTTCCTTGATTGATTTGTGCGCGGTGCGGGCCATGGTGGAATAGAGCCGCATGGCCATGGCGTCTTTCATGACCTGCGGATCGTTTGGCACACCCTCGCGCATGAGGTCGGGGATGCCGCCGAGGTCCTTGTAGAAAAAGACCTTGTTGGACAGGCGGAGCATTCGCCGGGAGAACTCGAGAAACTTGAGGTAACCCTCGCCGGGTTTGTCGCTCGGGAACTGCTGGTCGAGTTGTTGCGCGAACTTCTGCGGGTTGGCGGCGAGGTTGAGGATGGTGCCATCGTCGTAGAAGCAGCGCCACTGCGGATCGAGCTCGACGAGCTGGATGTAGTCGGTGAGGGTTCGCCCCGAGCGTTCGATGATGCCCTTGAGGACCTGCGGGAAGGTGAGGATGGTCGGGCCCATGTCGAAGTGGTAGCCGTCTTCGGAGAGGACATTCATCTTGCCGCCGAGGTGGGCGTTTTTCTCGATGAGCGTGACGCGGAAGCCGCGGGTGGCGAGGTCGGTGGCGGCTGAGAGCCCGGCGAGCCCGGCGCCGATAACGGCGATGTGCCCGGCGGAGGATGGGTCATGGGCGCGGCTGAGCGTGGCGGTGGTCTTGATGGTCGGGCGGGCCGGGGCGGTGGTCATGGTGGGTGCTCTCGGCAGAGGGTGTGGTTGGTGGGGGATGGTATGGGAAGCAGGGAAGGAGGGGGGTGAGGCGAACGGAAGCGAAGCGTGGGATGCAGCGTGCGGGATGAGGTCAGGGAGACCCGCTCCCCGCCCCGGCCCGTGCAGAGGATGGAGCACGCGTGGGGGAAGGATCGTGGGTGGGGGACTTCGTGGCGGCTGAGGGCCTTGGATTCGATGCGGCGGGCGGATACCAGAAGCCGATGAATCTCGCCATGGACTTGTGCAGCTTGCTCTGCTGCGCGGCGGTGGTGGCAACGGGCGGGCGCATGAGTTTGCCGGTGCTGGTGATGGTGACGGGGCGGGTGAGGGCCAGGAGGCCTTCGGTGCCGCGTGAGGCGTGCCAGCCGGAGTCGTGCACGCCGGCGATGGGCAGGTCGGGGTGCCCGGTCGGGACGAGCGCATCGTTGATGGTGATGACGGACGAGGTGCGGAGGCGGGTGGCCAGTTGCTGGGCCTCGGCGCGGGCGGCGAAGATGGACGTGGCCAGGTGCTGCGGCACGGCGTGGTGGATGCGCATCGCTTCGTCGATGGTGTCGGTCGCGATGATCGCCAGCAGCGGGGCGAAGTGCTCGCCGCGCGCGAGCGCGGTGTCGGGCGGGCAGCCGAGCGCGAGGGTGGGGCGGATGGTGCCATCCTCGGCGATGGGATGCTCGGGGAACAGGCGGGCGCCGCGGCGGATGGCCTCATCGAGGCAGGCGCGGGCGCGCTCGAGGGCGTCGGCGTTGATGAGCCGGCGCGGGTCGGCGTGTTCGGCGAGGTTGCGGAGCTCGGCGGCGAAGCGCTCCGCGATGCCGCGGTGCGCCAGCACGCGCCGCGGGGCCATGCAGGTCTGCCCCGCGTTCATGGTCAGCGCGTTCCAGATGGAGCGGGCGGCGAGGGGCGCATCGGCGGATTCGAGCACGAACGCGCTGTCGCAGCCGGAGAGTTCCAGCGTCGTCGGCGTCAGCGTGCCGGCGGCCCATTCGGCGATCGAGCGGCCCACGCCCGTCGAACCGGTGAAGACCACATGGTCCCAGCGTTCGGCGTTGAGAAGCCGGGGGCCGGCATCACGCGTCGGTTCGGTCCAGTCGAGGGTGGCGCGTCGATCGGCGTCGGTGAATTCATCCGGCAGCGCTTGGCGGGCGAGTTCCAGCAGGAGCCGCTGCGTGCGCGGGGCGTGCTCGGAGGGCTTGACGACCACGGTGTTCCCGGCGACCAGCGCCTGGATGAGCTGGATGCCGAGGAGCTGCGCGGGGTAGTTCCATGTCGCGATGATGGCGACGCGGCCCACGGGCATGCGGTGGAGCGTGGCGCGGATGCCGGGCATCCAGATGGGTTTGCCTGACAGGCGTTCGGGGCCGAGCAGTCGGCGGGCGTTTCGTTCGTGCCAGCGTGCGGCCGCGAGCAGGGGCATGAGGTCCGCGGCCAGGGCCTCGAAGGGGGTCTTGTGGATCTCATCGCTCATTGTCTGAATGAGCGTGTCCGCGTGTGCGCTGAGCGCGCGTCGGAAGCGGGCGCACCAGGCGCACCGCTGGCGGATGGAGAGTTCGGGCCATGGCTGGCTGGTCATCGGCGGACTGTAGGTTTGGGCGTGCCGGGGGCGGGGGTGTGCTGGGGTGTGCTGGGGGTGTGGAGGGAATGCCTGAGGGGGCTGGGGGGATTTCGGCGAGATGTTCGGGCCATACACTGGCGGCATGCCCGCCGATTCAGAGAGAGCGTGTCGTGGTGTTGCTGGGAACGAGCCGGTGCGCCGGCGCTGCGGCCTGTTGGCACGCATCGCGGCATTGGCGGCGCTGCTCGGTGCTGCGGTGCTGGCGCCGGGTGTGCTGGCCCAGGACGGTCCGCCGGCGCCTCCGGTTTCGGAGCCCGAGGCGCCATCGCCCGCATCCGACACGGTGGATCGTCCGCCGCTGACGAGCGATGAGATCCGCGGGCTGATCACGGAGACCGAGTCGGGCGAGGCGGGGCTTGAGGCGGCGGCGCGCGAGGCGTTGCTGTCTGATCTTCGGGCAGCGCTGGAGGCGACGCAGCGTCGAGAGGCGGTGCTGGGCGAGGCGCAGGCGTTCGCGCAGGAGGCCAGCGAGGCGCCGCAGCGGATCGAGCAGCTCCGGCAGGAGTTGTCGCAGCCGCCGGCGGCGGTGCAGGTGTCGGCGCCGGAGGGTGCGACGCTGGAGGAGGTTCGCCAGCGGGTGCAGGAGGCTGCGGCGGACCTGGAGGCGGCGCGGGCGGAGTTCCAGCGATTGCAGGGCGAGGCGGCGCGGCGTACGGCGCGGCTGGATGAGATCCCGCGCCTGGTGGCCGAGCTTCGGACGCGGCTCGAGGATCTTCGTCCGCCGGCCGATGCGCCGGCGCTGGCGGCGGCGACGCTGCAGCAGAAGGGGGTGATCGCGAAGCGTCGGGCGGAGCGGACGCTGGTGGAGGCGCAGATCCAGCGGCTCGAGTCGGAGCTCTCGAGCTACCGCGCGCGTCAGGACCTGCTGCCGCTGCGCCGGGACCGGGCTCAGCGTCGGGTTGAGACGGCGACGCGGACGCTCGAGCAGTGGCAGGCGATCGAATCTCAGCGTTCGCAGGCCGAGGCGTCGGCGCGCCAGCAGGAGGCGCAGCGTCTGCAGCGCGAGGCGGCGCTGCTTTCTCCAACACTGAGCGAGATCGCTGAGACGAACGAGGCGCTGGCATCGCTGCGGACGGGGGAGTCGGGGATCGTGCGGGAGCTTGCCGGGGCGCGGGATCGGCTTCGTTCGGCGCAGGGCGAATTGGATCGGCTGCGGTCGCGGGTGCTCTCGACGCTGGCGAAGGTGGAGGCGACGGGGCTCTCGGACGCGGTCGGCGTCCTGCTGCGGAACGAGCTGAAGAACCTTCCGGAGATCGATGACCTCTCCGAGGAGCGGAAGCGGCTGCAGGATGAGCTGGGCGATGCGCAGTACCAGTTGATCATCATCGAGGAGCGGCTGTCGGATGTGCGCGATGTGGAGGCGGCGCTGCCGGAGCTGGTCGAGCGGGTGCGGGCCTCGAACCCGGAGGTGGACCCGGCGCTGGTGGAGACGGTGGGTCGGGAGCTGCTCGCGGCGCAGGGCGAGTTGCTGCGCTCGCTGCGGTCGGAGTTCTCGAGCTTCATCGAGGTGGGCGCGGATCTGGACGCGGCGCTTGCGTCTTCGCTGCGGTTGGCGCGCGAGTACAGATCGTTCATCGAGGAGCGGGTGCTGTGGACGCGTTCGGTCCCGGGGCGGAGGCTTCCGCAGTTGGGGAGCGTGGTGGAGGCCGCGGCGTGGCTGGCGAGCCCGAGCGGCTGGGCCGATGTGCTTCGGACGGCGTGGGGGAATGTGGTCGGGGTGCGCGGCGGGCTGGTGCTGACGGTGTTGCTGCTGATCGGGTCTGTGGTCGCGTCGGTGCGGTCGCGGCGGAAGCTGGCGGATCTGGCGTCGAAGGTCCGCAAGTTCAGCACGGATCGGTTCGCGTACTCGCTGGAAGCGGTGCCGCTGACGGTGCTGATCGCGGCGCCGATCCCGCTGGCGGCGGTGGCGTTGTCGCAGTTGCTCCGCGGCGGCGAGCATTCGCTGACGGCGGCGTTGTCTTCCGGGCTGATGATGTTGGGTGTGGCGCTGACGGTGATCGAGTTCGTCCGCCACGCGATCCGTCCCGGTGGTCTGGCCGATGCGCACTTCCGGTGGGCGCGGGAGGGCCTGGCGGACTTTCGTCGGTGGGTGACGCTGCTGGAGATCGTGGTCACGCCGGTGCTGCTGGTGGTGGTGATGATGTCGGCGCAGCCGAACGAGTCGTGGAACGATTCGCTGGGTCGCGTGGCGTTCATCGTTTCGATGGTGCTGCTGTCAGCGTTCTACGGGATCGCGCTGGCGCCCTGGCGCGTGTTCGCCAGGCCGCACCTGGAGAAGCACCCTTCGGGCGTGCTGGCGCGGACGCGCTGGCTGTGGTACCCGGGCATGGTTGGACTGCCGCTGGCGCTGGCGCTGCTGGCGTTGGCGGGTTTTTACTACACGGCTTCGGAGCTGAACACGCGGGTTCGCCTGACGATGTGGATGCTCGCGGCGATCACGCTGGTGTATTGCCTCGGGCTTCGCTGGCTGCTGGTGGAGCGGCGCCGCCTTCTGGTGCAGCGTGCGAAGCAGCGTCGAGAGGCGGCGGCCGCCGCGGCGGCTTCGGGCACGGGCGGGACCGCGGAGACGGCGCTGCCGGCCGAAGCGAGCGAGGCGCTGGATGTCCCTGACATCGATGCGCAGACGCGTCGGATCGTGAGCGCGGCGGTGGTGACGGCGCTGCTGCTGGGGATGTACGCGATGTGGGCGGATGTGCTTCCCGCGCTGCGGATGATGCAGCGGGTGCAGGTCTGGCCGACGGCGGGGCTGCTGGAGCAGGATCTTGGAAGCCTCGATCCGCTTCGAGAGGCGGCGGGGGAGAGCGCGGCGCTCGGCGGCGGAGGGTCGGCGAACGGCGCGGCGAGTGGCGCGGCGAACGGGGCCGGTGCGAACGGCGGCGCGGCGGGCAGCGGGGGATCGGGCGATGGCGGTGGTGGGGGCGGGGCGCCCCTGCCGATTCCAGGGATGCCATCGGGCGGAGGGAGCGGGAGCGGGAGTGGCGGCGGCGCGGGCGGGGCGGATGGTGGTTCTGAGAGCATCGCGGCGATCGGGGTGATCACCCTGAACGACATCGCGGTGTCGCTGCTTGTGCTGGTGTTTACGGTGGTGCTCTCTCGGAACCTACCGGGGCTGCTGGAGATCACGATCCTCAAGCGGCTGCCGCTGGACGGGGGCGCGCGGTTCGCGATCTCGGCGGTGCTGCGGTACCTGCTGGTGATCGTGGGCGTGCTGCTGGCGTTCGCGGCGATCGGGGTGAGCTGGTCGAAGGTGCAGTGGCTGGTGGCTGCGCTGACCTTCGGGCTGGCGTTCGGGCTGCAGGAGATCTTCGCGAACTTCATCTCCGGTCTGATCATGTTCGCGGAGCGTCCGGTGCGCGTGGGCGACACGGTGACGGTGACGGGGATCTCGGGGACGGTGACGCAGATCCGGATGCGGGCCACGACGGTGCGCGACTGGGACTACAAGGAGCTGGTGATCCCGAACAAGGTGTTCATCACGGACCAGGTGGTCAACTGGACGCTCTCGGACCAGCGGATCCGGATCATCATGCCGGTGGGGGTGTCGTACGACTCTGATGTGAGGCAGGTGTACCAGACGCTGCTGGACATCGCCGCGGGGCATGAGAATGTGGTGGAGGATCCGAAGCCCGTGGTGATGTTCGCGGGATTCGGCGATTCGACGCTGAATTTCGAGCTGCGGTGTTTCCTACCGTCGCTGGACGCGTTCCTGAGCACGCGGACGGAGCTGTACATGCGGATCACGGAACGGTTCCGGGAGCTCGGGATCGAGATCGCGTACCCGCAGCGGGACCTGCACATCCGCTCGGCGGATCCGATCGCGCAGATCCTGGCGGATCAGCGGTCGCGGGGCGGGCGGTCGCTGCCGGGCGGCGAGGAGGCGGCGGACTGACGGCGGCGGGCGCGGGCTACACTCGGCGGTTCGTGTCCGGGGGCGGTTCGGCGGGGTCTGCTGCGCGATGGGAGCCGAGCGATGTCGGAGTGGTTGTCGATCAGGGAAGCGCTGGGAAGCGAGCCGGGGCGGGGCGTGACGGTGAAGGGCTGGGTGCGGACGCGGCGTGATTCGAAGGCGGGGCTGTCGTTCATCAATGTGAACGACGGCTCGTGCTTCGCGGACCTCCAGGTGGTGGCGCCGGCGGAGCTGGGGAACTACGAGTCGGAGGTGCAGCGGCTGAGCACGGGGTGCTCGATCGTGGCCAGCGGCTCGCTGGTGGAGTCGCAGGGCAAGGGGCAGCGGGTGGAGCTGAAGGCCGATTCGGTCGAGGTGCTGGGGTTCGTCGAGGATCCGGACACCTACCCGGTGTCGGCGAAGCGGCACACCTTCGAGTTCCTGCGGGAGCAGGCGCACCTGCGGGTCCGGACGAACACCTTCGGAGCGGTGGCGCGGGTGCGGAACTGCATGGCGCAGGCGGTGCACCGGTATTTCCACGAGCGCGGGTTCTACTGGGTGCACACGCCGATCGTGACGGCCTCGGACTGCGAGGGGGCGGGGGCGATGTTCCGGGTTTCGACGCTGGATGCGCTGAACCCGGCGCGGACGCCGGAGGGGGGCGTGGACTGGAAGCAGGACTTCTTCGACAAGGAGGCGTTCCTGACGGTGTCGGGGCAGCTGAATGTGGAGACCTACTGCTGCGCGCTGAGCAAGGTGTACACCTTCGGCCCGACCTTCCGCGCGGAGAACTCGAACACGGCCCGGCACCTGGCCGAGTTCTGGATGATCGAGCCGGAGATCGCGTTCGCGGATCTGAACGATGACATGGCGCTGGCTGAGGACTTTCTGAAGTTCGTGTTCCGGGCGGTGCTGGAAGAGCGCGGCGACGACATGGCGTTCTTCGCGGAGCGGATCGAGCCGGCGGCGATTTCTCGGATCGAGCACATCGTCTCATCCCCGTTCCAGCGGGTGTCGTACACGGAGGCGATCCGGATCCTGGAGGATGCGAACAAGGCTGACAAGAAGGGGCGCAGCCGGTTCGAGTTCCCGGTGCACTGGGGCGCGGACCTCCAGTCCGAGCACGAGCGTTTCCTGACCGAGGAGCACTTCAAGGCGCCGGTGATCGTGCACGACTACCCGAAGTCGATCAAGGCGTTCTACATGCGGCTGAACGGGGCGGACAAGGCGGGGCCGGAGGGGCAGGAGACGGTGGCGGCGATGGATGTGCTGGCGCCGGGGATCGGCGAGATCATCGGCGGCTCGCAGCGCGAGGAGCGGCTGGATGTGCTGGACCGGCGGCTCGAGGAGATGGGGCTGCACACGGCGGACTACTGGTGGTACCGCGACCTGCGTCGGTACGGCACGGTGCCGCACGCGGGGTTCGGGCTCGGGTTCGAGCGGCTGATCCAATTCACGACGGGGATGGCGAACATCCGGGATGTGATCCCGTTCCCGCGTGTGCCGGGGAACGCGAGCTTCTGATCGAATTCGCTGGGGGTGGTCAGGCGGCGATCCAGCGGGATCTGGGGAGGAACTCGATGGCGCACCGGTGCCAGCCTTGGGCCTCGTCCTGGCTCTGTTCCTTGATGATGCCCTGATGCATCGAGGCGATGGATCCGTCGGGGCGCATGATGCCGATTCGGATGATGGTGTCGGCGGCGAGCGCGGCGTCGATCAGGAGGGTGATCCCGGCGGAGCGGAGCTCGATGGCCGGGGCGACGAACCATGCCTGGGGCGGTCGTTCGGCGGGTGTGGACGGCGAGGCGGGATCGGGAAGGGGCGGATCGGGTGTGATGACCTGGCAGTTCGCCCAGGCTTGGCATCTTGAGCGGTTGATGCCTCTGGCCTCGGCCGCGTCGATCTTGCGGTTCAGAGCGTCGCGCGTGAGCGCGGGCGCTTGGAGTTGATCTGGCATCGCGGCTTTCGGGTTGGGCGCCCGCGGCGATCGGGTCTGGGCGCGCGATTCGGTGGGCGACGCGGTCGGGGTCTCAATCCGGAGATGGGGTGCTGAGAGTCGATTCCCTGTGTGGAAACTCGGAATTACTGGCGATGGTACCTGTTCTGAAGCGCATTCGGTGTGCGAATTTCCAAAAAACTGTCAAATGGCCCATAATGTATATCTCTTAGGTCGATGAAGGGGATTCTGCGTGGTCCCGTGGAAGGGGAGGCGGGCGGTTGATTTCCAATGCTAAGATAGGAAATGCTGGTCTCGGGGCGGGCCGGGAGGCGCTGGCCGAGTCGGCGGGAGTGTCCAAACACGGTGTGTGCGGGTGCGTGGGGCGTTGGGATCGGCGGCGATATGCTTGGTTTGCGCGCGGCGCGGGCGTGGCGCCATCGGCTCTCATCGACTCGGAAAGGACACCCTTCGGCATGGCTCTTTCAGGCGACACCGTCTTCGGCTCCGAGTCGATCACCGGGCATGTGACCCTGGACCCGGACAAGCACCACGATCCGCACGCGACGCGCCTCGGCAAGTTCATGCAGGCGTGCATCAAGTTTGAGGCCTCGGACCTGATTGTGAAGACGGGCACGCAGCCGAAGATCCGGCTGCGGGGCGCGCTGAAGCCGCTGGACACGGATCCGGTGTCGTTCGAGGACTTCCAGCAGATCTGCAAGCACATCCTCACGGAGGAGCAGTTCAAGGATCTCGGGAAGTTCGGGTCGATCGACTTCGCGTACGACTACGACGACACGAACCGTTTCCGCGTGAACCTGTTCCAGTCCAAGGGCAAGCTCTCGATCGCGGCCCGATTGATCACCTCGAACATCCGGACCTTCTCGCAGCTGTATGTGCCGGACATCTGCTCGAAGATCGCGATGGAGCCGCAGGGGATCGTGATGCTGGCGGGCGTGACGGGTTCGGGTAAGTCCACGACGATCGCGGCGATGCTCGACTATGTGAACGAGCGGAAGCCGGTGCACATCGTGACGCTCGAGGATCCGATCGAGTACCTGTTCAAGGACAAGAAGGCGACGATCCACCAGCGCGAGATCGGGATCGATGTGCTGGACTTCCGGACGGGGCTGCGGGCGCTGGTGCGTGAGAATCCGGATGTGGTGCTGGTGGGCGAGATGCGCGACTCGGAGACCTTCGAGGCGGCTCTGCACGCGGCGGAGACGGGGCACCTTGTGTTCGGCACGATCCACGCATCCTCGACCACGGAGACTTTCGGTCGTATTTACGACCTGTTCCCGGCCGAGGAGCGGGAGCAGGTGCGGAAGATCCTGGCGTACCAGATGCGGGCGATCATCTATCAGAAGCTGCTTCCGACGCTGCACAAGGACATCCACCGGATCCCCGGGTGCGAGATCCTGATCAACACCGCGCCGGTGCGGAAGTACATCCTGGAGGGGCGCGAGGGCGAGATCCGGGAGATCCTGAAGTCTCAGGAGGCGATCCAGATCGGCATGCAGGACTTCAACCATTCGCTGGTGACGCTGGTGGAGCAGGAGTACATCCACATGCGGACCGCGCTGGAGGCGACGCCGAACGCGGATGAGCTGCGGATGCGTCTGAAGGGCATCAGCTGAGGGCCGGGGGGGGCGGTCGGCGGTTCGAGGTCGGAGCACCGGCCCGATCGGGGCCAGCGCCGCGGCGCGGGGTGTGGACGGGTGCCGGACCGTCGGCGGAGCCGTCGCGCGGACGCGATTCAGGCGGTCGGGGCTCGGTTCCGGCGGAGTGGCGGGGTCGGGGGCGGATCGGTTGGCAAAGGTTGGGCGAAAGTGTGGCGGTCGGGGCCCTGCACGGCGGGATGGGTGGGCGTATTCTGTCGGTCCGCCGGGTCTCGGCGTGTTCGGCATGCGGCAGGGTCGTCGCGTGTGCGGGCACGCGGTGCCGCCGAGCGGGCGTCGGCCCGGAAGGCGATGCTGGTGCGCTCAGCGCGGCGAAGCGCAGCGCGGCGATTTCCGAACCGAGTCCCCCCGCCGGGCGTCCAACCCGGTGCGCGAACCCATAGAACCCCGCCGATGGCCGAACCCATGCTCACCTCTTTCATTCTCGCCGACACGGGGGCATTGACGCTGGCCGAGGGCGTCGTGCTCGTGTCGTGGTACAAGCCGATCCTGATGATCCTGCCGTTCCTCGGGTGGGGCTGGGTCATCTCGTCGATCTACGACAAGGATGCGGCGCGCTGGTACTTCCAGCGTCAGACATGGAACCTGGGGCACATGCTCGCGGGCGTGGTCGCGCTGGTGTTGATGCTCGCTCCGAGCTTCGGCGCGCTGACCTTCTGGGCGATGTGGCCCGCGGCGATGGTGGTGCTGGTCGCGGATCTGCTCCTTTACTACTTCCTCCGGAACGCGGACGACCGCGTGCCGGCGCACCACAAGTGGTCGCTGGATCCGGCGAAGCTTCTGGGCGCGGCGGCGCAGGGATCGAAGCGGAAGAAGCGCAAGGCCGGGGATGCGGAACTGGTGTTCTCCGGGCCGAACGGAGAGCTTGAGCCTCCGGATCCGGAGGCGCAGCCTGTCGAGCACGAGATCCGCCTGAACGCGGAGGAGTTGATCAAGGCGATGCTCGATCAGCGCGGATCGCGGCTGGAGATCGGGCCGGCGCGGGATGGGGCGTATGTGGCGGCGGTGATGGTCGATGGGCTCCGCGCGCCGGTTGGCAAGTTCACGCCGGACCGTGGCGCGGGTATCGTGACGATGTTCAAGGCCGCGGCGGGGCTGGATGTCGAGGATCGTCGGCGTCCGCAGAGCGGCGAGCTTCAGGTGGGCGCCCCCGGCGCCAAGCCGATGAAGCTGGGTCTGAGCACGATCGGTGGCCAGGCGGGGATGAAGGCGGAGATGATCGTGGAGCCGGAGAGCCAGGTGCAGCTGCGCCTGAAGGAACTCGGGCTGCATCCGAACCAGCTCGAGGATGCGCGGTCGATGATCGACGAGGAGAAGGGGGTCGTTCTGCAGGTGGCCCCGCCGCACGGCGGTCGGACGACGACCTTCTACGCGCTGATCCGCGAGCATGATGCGTACCTGAACAATGTGCAGACGCTCGAGACCGACCCGGTGACGACGGTGGAGGGCGTGCGCTGCAACGAGTACGACCCGCGTGCGAACGAGGGCGAGTTCTCGACGACGGTGCGATCGATCCTGCGGCGCGATCCGGATGTGGTCGGCGTTGCGGAGTTCCCGGATGCCGACACGGCGAAGGAGATCGCGCGGTCGGATCACGACCGGACGCGGGTGTACCTGTCGTTCAACGCGTCTGATGTGAACGAGGCGATGAGCAAGTACCTGCAGGCGGTGGGGAACGAGCGTCAGGCGGCCGAGTCGCTGCACGGGATCGTGGCCCAGCGGCTGGTGCGGCGGCTCTGCCACAACTGCAAGGCGCCGTTCCAGCCGACGCCGGACATGCTCAAGAAGCTCGGCCTGCCGGGCGAGGTGAAGCAGTTGTTCCGCGCCTCGGGCAAGGTGCTGGTCAAGGACAAGGAAGAGACCTGCCCGGTGTGCGGCGGGACGGGGTACTTCGGGCAGATCGGCGTGTTCGCGGTGCAGCTGTACGGGCCGGAGGAGCGCGAGGCGATCGCGTCGGGCCAGATGAATTCGCTGCGGGGGCTGCTGCGTCAGAAGAAGCAGCAGTCGCTGCAGACCGCGGCGCTGCAGCATGTGGTCAACGGCGACACGACGGTGGACGAGGTGGTCCGCGTGATGGAGGGCGGTTCGAAGCAGCGCTCGTCGCGTTCGGGCGGCGCATCGCCCGCGGCGGGCGCCGGGGCGCGGACGGGCCAGTCGTGATGGGTCGCGGGCGGCGTCCGTGATCTGAGGTCGGGCGGGGCGGCGGGGCGGATTCGAGACAGTTCTCTTTGATGGGGCGAGCCCCAGTACCAGCGAGCCAGACATGCCACTGATCAACATCCTTGCCATCGTGATCGTCGCGCTGCCCGCGTTCCTGTGGGCGACCAAGGGGAAGGGGCGCGGGTTCTTCTCGGCCTTCCTGGCGTTCCTGTGCACGGTGGCGGCGGGCGCGATCGCGTTCGCGGTGTGGGAGCCGCTGGTGTACGGCCTGCTGCTCGAGCGGATGCCGAACCTGGCGTGGGGGCTCGGGCTGCTGGTGCCGTTCCTGCTCTCGCTGGCGGTGCTTCGCGTGGTGGTGGACCAGGTGGTCAAGGCGAATCTCGACTTCGACGATGTGACGAACTTCGTGGGCGGGCTGTTGTTCGGGGCGGCGTCGGGGTATGTGGCGGCGGGGATCGTGGTGCTCTCGATCGGGTTCTTCCGGATGCCGGCGAGCACGCTGGGGTACTCGCTGCTGGAGCAGGAGCAGGGGAGCTTCGTGGTCAAGGGTCCGCTCTGGATCCGGGCCGACGAGGTGGTGGCGGGCGCGTTCGAGCACCTGAGCCGTGGAGCGTTCGCGACGGGGACGCCGCTGGCGGTGTACATGCCCAACGCGCACATCCAGGCGGCGGCGCAGCGCCAGGCGTTCTACAAGGAAGATGACGGGAAGCGTTACCTCGGGAAGACGACGGTTTCGCCTGACTCGGTGAATGTGGCGGGGCACTATGTGATCGAGGGGCCGCTGGAGTCGTTGCTGTCTGACTCGGCGCAGCCGGACCGGCGTCAGGAGGTCCGGTATGTGGACGGGACGCGTCCGTCATCGGGCGCGGCGCTCCACGGGTTCGTGGTGCAATTCGACTCTCGGGCACAGGAGACTTCCGGGCAGGTGCTGGTGGGGCCCGGGCAGCTCCGGCTGCTGGCGCAGGTCGGGTCCGAGGTGTACGGGTTCTTCCCTGTGGCGATCGTGGCGACGCCGGATGCGCAGGCGGGCGGGCTGTACCGGTTCCGGATGGACGCGTCGGACATCCACATCGCGTCCGTGGGCGGCGGGGCGAGCACGGAGATCATCGCGGAGTATCTGCTTCCTCCGAACGCGCGCCCGCTGTCGATGCTGGTGAAGAACGCGCGGGTGGAGCTGGAGGGGGATCTGCGGCAGGGCCGTCCGCTGGCGTCGGTCGAGGATCGTGATGCGATGATCTCGACGGGCGAACTGATCGCGGAGTTCGGAGGCGGTGGGGCGACGCGCGTCGATGTGACGCAGCTCGACCGCACCGGCGCGATCACGATCGCCCGGACCGAGGACGGTCGGCGGCTCGTGAGCATCGAGGAGTCGACTTACATGCCGGGCGGGCGGACGCTGAACCGCGGGAACCGTGGGTCGCTGGTGATCAATGAGCGGAACCGGATCGTCGATGGGAGCCAGAAGTTCCGTCCGCAGGACTTCCGCAACCGGGGCACGGATCGCGACCTGATCGTGCAGGACTTTATGACCTCCGCGGACACGACGCTCGTGCAGCTCACGCTGACCGAGGATGGGAATTTCAACCCGATCGCGACGGCGATCGACCGAGGGGATCCCTCGCAGCCGCTGTACCTGATCGACGAGGAGGGGCGTCGTTTCCAGGCGATCGGGTTCTTCTACGAGGATGGGAGCCTCGGCGAGATCCGATTCACGCCGGGGCGGCCGCTGCAGTCGCTGCGCGACTACCCGGAGATCTCGGTGGCCAAGCGTGACCAGACGCTGGTGCTGTTCTTCCGTCCGACGAAGGGTGTGAACATCCGGTACATCGCGGTGGGCGACCGGATCGTGGCCGAGATCCCGGCGGGCGGGTTGGATCTGCAGGCGCCGCGTTGAGATTGGGTTCAGCGGTGTGCGCGGGTGGGCTGCGCGCTGGTTGAGCGAACGACCAGCGGGTGCCGGGGTTGGTTCGCGCGGTGGGCGATCAGGCGCCGAGGTCGGTGGAGCCCATGCCGACGGAGTCGAGCGGGACGCGGGTGTCGAACTTGGCGGCGCTGAGGCAGAAGCTGGTCTTGACGCGCCCGAGGTTCGAGACCTTGCTGAGCTTGTGGACGGCGAAGCGCTCGTAGTCGGTCATGTCCGAGACGATGACGCGGAGGATGAAGTCCTCCTCGCCGGTGGTGTGCCACGCGGCCTGGACCTCGGGGAAGCCGACGATCTCACGCTTGAAGGACTCGATGGCTTCGAGCCCATGCTCGCGGAGCGTGATCATGACCATGGCGGTGACGCCCTTGCCGACGCTGAGGGGGTCGAGCAGGGCGACATATCCGCGGATGACGCCGGCGGCTTCGAGCTTCTTGACGCGCTCGAGGGTGGAGGGAGGGGAGATGCCGACGCGCTGGGCGAGGGCGGCGTTGGTGATCTTGGAGTCGGTCTGGAGCTGGGCGAGGATGGCGACATCGATGGAGTCGAACTTGACGCGGGCGCGTGCGGCGGCGCGGCCGAGGCGATCGGATGAAGTCGAGCCGGCGGCGGCGTCGGTGTGGGCGATGGGGTGCCCGTTGTCGGAGGCGTTGTTCGGGTGCTTGCCCATGGGCTGTGCTTCTCCGGGATGAGTGCGGCGTGCGGGGAGGTGGGTGTTGCGGGTGGGGGAGCGGTGGGGGCCTGAAGAGGGGGTGGATGGCGTGGCGGGGTCGGAATATGGGTCTGGTCTGGGGCGTGGCAGGTCGAGGTCTGGACAAAGAATATTCCGCCAAATGGTGTCGGGGCAAAATATTTGCTCCAATGATCGTCGGGCTGGTATAGTTGGACAAGGAAACCGTCCGGGATGCTCCGTGGGGAGCCCTCGGGCGGGGCGTGTTCCGGCGTGCCCCGGTTGAGGGGCGGGGGTCGCCCGGGATGAGTGGGGGTGTGGATGGGCCGGGAGCGTGCTTTGGGGGTGATTGGCGGACGGGGACCGGAGGGGGATTGGGGGGCGATCGGTGGGCGGGGGCGATGCCGGAGCGGATCGGCACGCTGATCAGGCACTGATGCGAGACCGCAGACGAACTTCACCCGCACGAAGGAGACGAGCACCATGACCTCCGTGACCTCCCAGCCCGGCTCGGCGACGCACTCCGGCACCGACCCGCTGCAGTTGATTGATGTGGACCATGTCCGCTTCTTCGTCGGGAACGCGAAGCAGGCCGCGACCTTCTACGCGTACATGTTCGGGTTCCAGATCGAGCAGGTGGCGGACCTGACGACGGGCTCGCGCGACCAGGCGTCTTACCTGCTGACGCAGGGGAACATCCGCCTGCTGCTGACGACCGGGCTGAGCGAGAAGCACCCGGCCAGCAAGGAGGTGGCGCTGTACGGGGATGGGGTGAAGGACATCGCGCTGACGGTGTTCGACGCCGAGAAGGCCTACGAGCGTGCGATCGCCAATGGCGGGTCCTCGGCGTACGAGCCGGTGACCTATTCCGATGAGCACGGCAGCGTGACGATGGCGGGGATCAAGACCTACGGGCGTGCGGTGCACTCGTTCGTCTCACGGACCGGGGCCTACGCGCTGCCCGAGGTGAAGCGGGGCGGGACCTTCATGCCGGGGTTCAAGCCCGGCGGCGACCACGCGCTCAACGCCTACAACAAGGCGCACCCCTGCGGGCTGAAGTATGTCGACCACTGCGTGGGCAATGTCGAAGAGGGGAAGATGAACCACTGGGTGGCGTGGTACGAGAATGTGCTCGAGTTCAAGATGTTCAAGCACTTCGACGACAAGGACATCTCGACGGAGTACTCGGCGCTGATGTCGAAGGTCATGGCCTCCGGGAACCACCTGATCAAGATGCCGATCAATGAGCCGGCGGAGGGGAAGAAGAAGAGCCAGATCCTGGAGTATCTGGAGTGGCACAACATGACGCCGGGCGTGCAGCACCTGGCGCTGCGGACGGACGATGAGCTGCACTCGGTGGCCGAGCTGCGGCGCCGGGGCGTGGACTTCCTGAGCCTGCCGGACTCGTACTACGAGATCGTGTGGGAGCGCGTGAACAAGACGCTGAAGTCGCACGGGCACGAGGCCGTGCGGGAGGACCACGAGCGGGTCCGCGACCTGGGGATCCTGGTTGATGCCGACGATGAGGGGTACCTGCTGCAGCTGTTCACCAAGCCGCTGCAGGACCGCCCGACGCTGTTCTTCGAGATCATCTGCCGTCGCGGCTCGCAGTCGTTCGGCAAGGGGAACTTCAAGGCGCTGTTCGAGGCGTTGGAGCTGGAGCAGGAGCGGCGGGGGAACCTGTGACCGCGCGGGGGCGGCGCGGCGATGCGCTGGCAGCGTTCGCCCGTGCTCCCATAGGATCTGGCGCATGGTGAGCGCTGGTCCTTCATGGCAACGGGTCTTTCGCGCGCCGATCGTCGCATCGGCCGGGCTGATCGTGTGCGCGTCGGTCGGGCTGTTCGCGTGCGGGTCCTGCGGGTCGAGCCAGCCGACGGGGCCGGATGATGGCTCCGGCGGCGGGGGGATCGAGGTGGCGCCGGATCCGGAGCAGGTCGCGTTCGGGGCGCGGGTGTTCCGGGCCCAGGGGTGCGTGACCTGCCACACGATCGATGGACGGGAATCGACCGCGCCGACCTTTCTCGGGCTGTATGGCCAGCCTCGGGTGCTGGGGAACGGGCGGCGGGTGGTCGCGGATGAGGCGTACCTGCGGCGGTCGATCCGCGAGCCCTCGGCCGAGTTGGTGGCGGGGTACACGAACCAGATGATCCGGTACACGCCGGAACTGCTCTCCGAGACTGAACTGGATGCGCTGGTGGCGTTCATCGTGTCGCTGCGGGATCGGGAGGGGGTGGCGCCGCTTCCGGAGGGGGACCCGATGGATCCCGCGGCGGGAGCGGGCGCTGGCGCTGAAGGCGGGGCCAGGGCGGGCGATGCCCCCGGAGGTGGCGAAGGTGCGGGCGACGATGGGAATGTGGAATCGGGACCGGATGGTGATGCGACCAACGGCGGCGCGGGCGGGGGCGATGGGGCTGAGGGCGAGGCCGGCGGTGGCGCGGAGATGCCGCTCCGGCTGCGGAGCGATGGTCGCCCGGAGTGGTGGCTGGACAATCCGGTGACGGATGATGATGGTCGGGTGGTGCTCGCGGATGAGGCGCTCGGGGTGAGCCTGCGGGATGCGAGCGAGCGCGCGATCGAGCGGGCGCGGGCGCGGCTGCGCGAGCGGCTGGGCGTGACCGGCGATGATGCGATCCGCGGGGAGCGGATCGAGAACACGCTGGTGCTCCCGCTGCCGAACCCCGGCGGGTCGTTCCGGTTCGTGGGGTATGTGAAGATCTCCGGGATGCCGGCGGCGCGATGATCGATCGGGCGCGCTGAGGCCCGATAGGCGCGGGGGCGGTCTACCAGTTCGGCGCCCAGAGGTAGTAGAAGCCGAGTGCGCCGGCGGATGGTCCCGCGCCCTGGTTCGAGAGGTTGAGCTGGAGCAGGTTGAGCTGCGGTGCGGTGGGCGTGGGCTGCATGGAGTTTGATGCGCCGGCGGGGTCGATGTGGGTCATCGCGTAGGCGGTGTTGATGGGGGAGCCGTGGCTGACGAACTTGACGAGCGAGGCGTTGTCGTGCCCCGAGAGGGTGCGGGCGCGGGCGAAGGCCTCGCGGAGCCCGCCAAGCTCATCGACGAGCCCGATCTCCGCGGCCTGAGCGCCGGTGAACACGCGTCCGTCCGTGGCGGTGGGCATGTCGGCGGGCTTCAGGGCGGGCCTGCGCTCGGCGACGAGGTCGGTGAACGAGGCGTGGAAGCGATCGACCATGGAGCGGAGGATCGCGTAGTCGCGCTCGTCCATGGGCTTGAAGGGCGAGGCGAGGTCCTTGTGCTCGTCGCTGGTGACGGCCCGCGCGGTGATGCCGATGCGCCGGAGCCCATCGGAGACATTGAAGGTCTGGACGATCACGCCGATGGAGCCGGTGGTGGAGGATTCCTGGGCGACGATGGTGTCGGCGGCGAGCGCGATGTAGTACCCGCCGGAGGCGGCGATCTCGGCCATGGAGGCGACGACGGGCTTGCCGGTGCGCTGCCTGAAGGCGCGGATCTCCTCGTACATGGTCTCGGATGCGGCGACGGTTCCGCCGGGCGAGTTGATGCGGAGCACGACGCCGACGATGCCGGGGTCTTTCTCGGCTTCGTAGAGGCGCGCGACGAGCGCATCGACGGGGTTCGGCCCACCGGAGATGAGCAGGCCGACGGATTCGTGCGAGAGGACGCCGCGGACATCGATGAGCGCGATGCGTGGGCCGCGCGCGCGCTCGTTGCCGGGTGATCCGTCTGCGCTCATGACGATGCGCTGCTCGAGCGTGCCGTCGGAAGGCGCGAGGTCGATGATGACGCGACTGGGCAGGCACGCGTTGAGGGCGAGCCCGCCCAAGAGGCAGGCCCCCACCAGCGCTGCCCGTCCCGTGCTCATGCAGCAATGTCGCCATGCATGCCGTGGCATGACACGATGCTACAGCGCGCACCCAAACCGCGCGCCGGCGGGTAGGCCGGCGCGGAGTCGAAGCGGTCCGGCGACGCTCGATCGACCGGGGGATCGGATCGCGGGGTGGCGTCATGGGCAGCCCGCGCGTGCGATGCCCGGTGGCGGGGTGGTCCCGCCATGGTGGGGCCGCAGGCGTGCTCTCTCATCACGCGATGGGCCCGGACCGATCCCCGCGACCGGTCCCTGTGCGGCCCGGTCGGTCGGGAATCGGGCGCGTGTTCGCATCGGCGTGGACCGTTGGTGGTTGGCGGATCCACGCTTTGGAGCGAGACGCGATCAATCGAGTGTCGGCCGCGGAGGTCGACCGGCGGACCGGTGTGTGTTGGTGCGGTCCGCGCGGTCGTCGGCGGGGCGATTACTTGTTGGGCTTGGCGCCGGGCTTGGCGGGCGCTGCGGGCTTGGCAGGCGCCTGGGCGGGCTTGGCGGGTGCGGACGGTTTGGCAGCGGAAGTGGGAGCGGGCTTGGAGCCGGCCATGGGTGATACTCCGCGTTGCGCGGAGCCTCGTGGCGATGCATCACGCCAGCGTTTCCGGGGGAACACCCCCGGGGGCCCGCCGCTTCGGGTCGGGCGTGCGCCGCTCTTGATGCGTCGTGACAGAAATAC
This sequence comes from Phycisphaerales bacterium, assembly GCA_052168315.1. GTDB lineage: Bacteria > Planctomycetota > Phycisphaerae > Phycisphaerales > UBA1924 > JBQLZO01. The sequence goes on from JBQLZO010000028.1 coordinate 49,053, forward strand.
TGACGCGCATCGCGGGCGTTGCAAGGAAAAATCGAAAGTCATCGTGATGCTGCGCCGTATCATCGGTGACGATGAAGGGGAATCTCCGAACAATCACTCGCGGGCGGGGTGGAGTGCCCAGTCATGGAGCGTGAGCCTGGCGCTGTCGACCTCGGTGCCGATCCCGGGCATGTCCCGGTGCTGGTGCGCGAGGTGCTTGAGTCGCTGGCGCCGCGCCCCGGGGCGACGGTGGTGGATTGCACCGCTGGTCGGGGCGGGCACGCGGCGGCGATGGCGGCGCTGATCGGGGCGGGCGGGACGCTGGTTTTGTGCGATGCCGATGAGCGGAATCTCGCGTTCGCGGAGGCTCGCGTGCGTGGGACGCTGGGGGCGGAGGGGTGTCCGCGGATCGTGGCGCTGCACGCGAATTTCGCCGAGGCACCGCGTCTGCTGGTCGAGCGGGGGCTGTCGGCGGATGTGGTGCTGGCGGACCTGGGGTTCGCCTCGACCCACATGGACGATGCGGCGCGCGGCTTCGCGTTCCGGCACGATGGGCCGCTCGACATGCGGTACGACCGGCGCGGGGGGCTGACGGCGGAGACGATCGTCAACACCTGGTCTGAGCAGGACTTGTGCGAGTTGATCCGGGATTTCGGGGAAGATCGGGCGGCCCGGCGGATCGCCGCGGCGATCGTGCGGGCGCGTGAGCAGGGGGCGATCGGCACGACGACGGCGCTGGCGCGGGTGGTCCGGGGGGTGCTCCCGCCGAAGCAGCAGGGGGGGATCGATCCGGCGACGCGGACCTTTCAGGCGCTGCGGATCGCGGTCAATGATGAGCTGGGAGCGCTGCGGTCGCTGCTGGAGTCGATCTCGCGGGCGGCGGGGGCGCTGGCGGTGGGTGCGAGGGGGGCTGGGAGTTGGCCCGGCGGGGGATCGGGTGGGGGTCGGCAGTGGGTGTCGGCGGGCGCGCGGATCGGGATCATCTCGTTCCATTCGCTGGAGGACCGGGCGGTGAAGAACGCGATGGCGGACTGCGTGGGTCGCGGGCTGGCGCGGGCGTTGTCGCGGAAGCCGATCGTGCCCGGGGCGGGGGAGATGGCGGAGAATCCGCGTTCGCGGTCGGCGAAACTGCGCGCGATGGCGCTTGTTGCTCGACCCGGGGACGATTGACCGATAGATTGTGTGGGTCTCCCTGCGCGACGCTGGCCGACGGGCGCGGGAGCCACCGGTGGGACAATGTGTTCTTTCTCGAGTCCGCAGCGCGCGGTGGGGCGTGCGGCGGGTGTGGTTGTTGCTGCGTCCGGGCGCTTGCGCTGCGGGGCGCTCTGAGGCACAATCGCGCGGGATGGACTTGAACGGGCGGCGTGCCGGCGCCGCGTCCCGATGTGGGGCGATGCCGGGGCGTCGACGGATGGACGGCCCATCGGGCGGCATTGGAGGCCAGCGATGTTCACGCGGGAGACGAAGATCCTTCTCATTGTCGGGTTCGTGGCGGTGCTCGGTGTGGCGGTGCTGTTCGTGGACCATCTGAGCGGATCGAACCGCCAGACCCCGGCGGGCCCGCTGGATGCGGACCGGCTGGCGAGCAATGGGCTGGTGGTCTCGGTGCTCCCGACGAATCAGGCGCGGTCGGCCCCGGGTCCGACCGATCCGTTCCGGAGCACCGTCGAGGGCGCTGCCCGCAGCCTGGCCGAGGGCGGGGCGGCGGTGGTGAACGGGGTCGAAGAGCACATCGACGAGTGGCGCGAGCGTTCGCGACCGGAGTCGGCATCGCAGACGGTTGATCGAGAGGCGGGGTCGGATGATGTGCCTTCGATCAAGATGGGCGAGCCGCTGATCGTCGATGCCGACGGCCTCGTGCAGGTTCTCGCGGGCGTGCGGACCCACCGGGTCGCGCCGGGGCAGACGCTGTGGGGGATCGCGGATGAGTACTACGGCGACCCGTCGCTGCACACGGCGCTGGCGGCGTACAACCGGGATCGGCTGACGAGCGCGGGGCAGGCGCGGGCGGGCGCGACGATCCTGATCCCGGAGCGGGCGGTGCTGCTGGGCGGCGCCGGCGCGGGCACGGAGCGCGAGATCGCTCAGACGCCCACGCCGACACCGCGTCCGAACGGGGCGGCGACCGCGGCGCGGGTGTATGTGGTCAAGAAGGGCGACACGCTGTCGGAGATCTCGCAGCGCGAGCTCGGCACATCCCGGCGGTGGGAGGAGATCCTGAAGCTGAACAGCGACCGGCTCGAGTCGGCCAGCGACCTGTGGGTCGGCATGAAGCTGAACCTGCCGGCCCGGTGAGCGAGTCGGTCGACGGGCGATCGGAGAGAGCGGCGACGGGAGTTGATGGCGGCGAAGTTGATCATCCTGATCCTCTCGCTTTCGCTGATCGGATCGGCGGTGCTTGTCATTCGTCAGCAGCGCCTGCTGGTGTATGCGGAGATGACGCACGCGATGCGCGATGCGCGGGCGCTGGATCGAGAGCTGCTCGATGAGCGGATCCGGATCGCGCGGGCGCTGCACCCGGAGCGGATCGAGGCGCACGCGGCGCGCCTGGGCGCGCTGAAGCCGCTGCCGTCGGAGTGGTGCCCGGTGTTCGAGCCGCTTGGCGCGGAGTCGTCGCCCGAGCTGCGCGGGCCCGGCGGGGCGGTGCTGGACGCGGCCCCGGGGAGGCTGCTGCGTTCGGATCGTGTGATCGGCGCGGGTGCGGGCGGTGAGCTCGGCTGGCTTGGCGCCGGCGTGGGCATGGGCGGCGGGCGGCTGTCGCTCGATTGAATCGGTGGTGTTGCATGCTCCGGCGCTCGCCGATCGTCTCAGGGCTGGAAGACCATCGCGCCGCCGAGCGTGCGCGGGTGGATCGTGTTGGCCTGCTGCTGGCGGCGCTGGCGACCGCGCTGCTCGGCGTGGTGCTGGCACGGGTGGTGATGCTGCAGTTCGCGCCGTCGGCGCGGCTGGTGGCCGCGGGCGGGCAGCACATCTCGACCGAACGGTTCGATGCGCCACGGGGTGACATCGTGGATCGGCGGGGTCGGATGATCGCGGGCTCGCGGGTGGGCGACCGGGTGTTCTTCGATCCCGTGATGTTCCCGGTGGATGCGGACCTGGGGCGGCGGATCGCGCTGATCGGCGAGGCGATCGGCGCGGACCCCGATGCGCTCGCGGCGCGGATGATGGATGCGATCGGGCGATCGGTGGATGAGTTCCATCGGACGGGGCGGTTCGGGCGGTACACGCTGTTGTCCGATGCGCTGCCGGAGGAGCGTGCCGATGCGGTGCGGGCGCTGCAGATCCAGGGCGTGCACCTGGAGCCGATCCCGATCCGCGAGCGGATGGGCGATGACACGCTGGCATCGATCGTCGGGCGGCTCGGGGTGGATGCGGAGCACACGCTGGGGTTCGAGCGGCGGTTCGAAGACCGGCTCGCGCCGCGGGCGGGCTCGATCGAGGTGATGCGTGATGGACGCCGCAGGACGATGTGGGCGATGCGGGATGGGATCCATCCCGCATCGCCGGGCGCGCCGGTGCGCGCCTCGATCGATCTCCGGATCCAGCAGATCGCGCGGGAGGAACTGGCCCGGGCGGTGCGGGAGTGCGATGCGGCGGGCGGGCGGTGCGTGATCGTCGATCCGTCGACCGGCGAGGTTCTGGCGATGGTCGACATCGTCGAGCAGCGCGACGACCTGGTCGCGTTCGACGCGAAGAACCCGGCGCATGTGAATCCAGCGTCCGGCCAGCGCCCGCGTTTCCGGATCATCCCGAGCGTGGGGGATCCCGATCTGGATCCGGCGGTCCGCCGGAACCGGCTGGTGCACGACCAGTACGAGCCGGGCTCGATCTTCAAGCCGTTCGTGTGGGGTGCGGCCACGACCCGGCGGGTCGCGCGGTTGGACGAGATGTTCACGGTGAACTACGGCTCGTGGCGGACGGCGTATGGGCGCCCGATCCGGGATGTGGTCGACACGGCGAAGGAGCTTTCGTGGCGGAATGTGCTTGTGCGGTCTTCGAACATCGGCATGGCGCAGGCGGCGGCGCGGATGGACAAGCGTGAGCTGCGCCGGACGATCGAGGCATACGGATTCGGCTCGCCGACGGGGATCGGCATCTCGGGCGAGCGATCGGGGATGGTGACGCCGGAGCGTCGGTGGAGCGACTACACGCAGACCTCGGTGTCGTTCGGGCAGGAGATCGCGGTGACACCGGTGCAGATGCTGCGGGCGTTCTGCGCGTTCGCGCGGTCGGGCGAGCAGGCGGGGACGCTGCCGGAGCTGACGCTGGTGGCCCGCGACGATACGGGCGTGCCGCCGGCGGAGTCGGAGCCGGTGCTCGACGCGTGGACGGTGTACCAGACGCGCGATGCGATGGGCGAGATCGCGGTCAATGTGCAGAGGCGGGCTCGCCAGCTTGATGCGGAGGAGCCGGCGTCGTTGTACACCTCGTTCGGGAAGACCGGCACCGCGCAGGTGGCCCGCCCGGGGACGCGGGGATACTTCGAGCGTCAGTACATCTCGTCGTACATCTGCGCTGCGCCGATCGAGAACCCGCGGATCGCGCTGCTGATCACGATCGATGATCCCGGTCCGGACCGGATCGCGCGCGAGGCTCACTACGGCTCGGCGACGGCGGGCCCGGCGGCGCTGCGGACGATCGACCGGGTGCTGTCGTACCTCGGGGTTCCGCCGGATGTCGAGTCGGGCGGTGGGGGGCGTCTGGCGACGCGGTGATGCCCGGGGCGGTGAGGTCGACGCGCTGGAGCGCGAGCGCGGCGATGGCGCAGAGCAGCGCGAGCTGGCCCAGGAATTCGAGCGATTCTTCGAGATGGGTGGCGAGGCGGCTCCATCGCTCGATGTCTCGCGCGATCAGATCGTCGATGGCGTAGCCGGCGGCGAGCAGCGCGAATCCCGACGCGACCGTCACGGCGAATGCGCGGCGAGCGAGCAGAGCGCTGGGCCACGGGTAGCGAGCGAGCGCGAAGGGGAGGATCAGCAGCGCCCCCAGCGCGAGGAGGATCGTGCCCCAGGCGATCCGGGCAGAGATGGTCGCCGGAGAGGATGAGAGCCACCAGTCGAGCCTGAAGCGGACGGCGTGCGCGGGGTCGAGCCCGATGAGGTGGATGTTGTCGGGATTCAGCACGGCGTGCAGGTCGAGTTCGCGGAGCCCAGCGAGCGTGCTGATCGCCCCGAGCCAGAGCGCGAGCAGGAGCCCTCGGTTGGTCGGCTGGCGTGCTGTGGCGATGGTGGCGAGGGCGGCGCTGAGTGCCCAGAGATATGGCTGGACGGGCTCGAGGCCGGAGTCGGGCTCGGGCACCACGGATCGGAGTGCGATGTCGCTCGCGCGGATGGTGGCGAAGAGCAGCCCGATCGCGCCCGATGCGAGGGCGGAGCAAATCAGCCATCGCATGATCGGGGATGGCGGCGCTTGCGAGCATGGAGCCTTTGGGCCCCTCGGGCGGCTGGATGATTGGATGGAGCGCTGGACGGAGGGCACGCGGATGCTATCGGGCTTTGGCCGTCGCACGCATTGCGTGGAATTGGTGAGAACGCACCAGACCGGAAGCGTTCGAGCCGCGTGGCGCGGGCTCGTCGGCGTCTCGCGGGATGCGGTGCTGTGTGAAAATCGCCGCCCGATGGTGAGAGCGCGCGTCGCGGAGCGTTCGCAGGCCAACGGACGGCGATGAGGGTTTCGTCCGTGACAACACTACGGATTGTGGCGAGTGTTGCAAGTGGGATCGGTGTGAAATACAAGAAATCCACAGGTGAGCCATGATCGGGGCGTACGACAGCCCTCGAACATGTGGTGCGGGAGCGGGGAATAGGGCGCATCGCCCCCGTCGAGGGCGGGGGATGGAGTGGGCGCACGCCGTGGGGGATCCGAATTTTGGAGCTGTGTTCATCGGTGTGCGATGCGGCGTCCGTTCCCTCGTGGCCGCTCGTCACCGGGCCGGCTCACCGCCCGGGTGCGCATCGAGCCCGTGCTCTTTCATCTTCTTCCACAGGGTGGTGCGGTTGATCGCGAGCTGGTCCGCGGTCGCCTGCCGGTTCCACTCGTTGGCGCGCAGGGCCTTGAGGAGGATTCGTCGCTCGGGGTCGCGGAGGGCTTCGGCGAGCGGAGTGGGATCCCACGGCGTTTCGAGGTCGGAGTCATGGTCTCCATCGCGGGTGAGCGGCTGGTGTTTGCGGGCGTGCGGGTCCGCGGTGACATAAGTGGGCAGGTCGTCGATCGTGAGGGTGGGTCGTGTGGCGAGCAGCACCGCGCGTTCGATGATGTTCTCGAGTTCGCGGACATTGCCGGGGAATTCGTACCTGCGGAGGGCGGCCATGGCGTCGGGGGTGAACTGGGTGACGATCTTGTCGTGTTCCCTGGCGTACTTCTCGATGAAGCGCTCGACGAGCACGGGCACATCGCTGGGGCGATCGCGGAGCGGGGGGAGCTCGATCTTGACGACATTGATGCGGTAGTACAGGTCCTGGCGGAACTCGCCACGAGCGACGAGCGGTTCGAGCGGCTGGTTGGTCGCGAGGAGCATGCGGACATCGACCTCGATGGTCTCGGTCGATCCGACGGGCTCGAAGCGTCGCTCCTGGAGGATGCGGAGGAGCTTGAGCTGCATCGCGGGCGAGGCGGAGTTGATCTCATCGATGAAGATGGTGCCGCCATCGGCGGCGAGGAACCGCCCGGGCTTGTCGGCGGCGGCGCCGGTGAAGGCTCCCTTGACGTGCCCGAAGAGTTCTGACTCGAGCAGCGTCTCCGGGATGGAGCCGCAGTGGATCTCGATGTATGGGGCGTCGCGCCTGGGGCTGTGCCGGTGGATCGCCTTGGCGATCATGGACTTGCCGGTGCCGGATTCGCCGCAGATGAGCGCGGTGGCCTTGGTGGGCGCGACGGCCTCGATGATCTCGAACGCCTTGGACATCCTGGCGTCGTGCCCGACGATGTTCGAGAACGAGTGCCGCTCGTCGAGGGCGCGCCGGAGCTTGGTGTTGTCGGCGAGCAGCGCCTGCTGGCGGAGGGCGCGCTCGAGGGTGACGCGGAGCTCCGAATCGACGATGGGCTTGGACAGGTAGTCGAAGGCGCCCTTCCGGATGGACTCCACGGCGGCCTCGATGGTGCCGTACCCGGTCAGGAGGATCACAACGATGTCCGGGTGCTCGCTGCGGAGGCGTTCGAGCAGGTCGATGCCGGTCATTCCCGGGAGCGCGACATCGGCGATGACGAGGTTGAACTGCTCCGGGGTGCGCCGGGCGTCGGCGGGCGTGGCGCCGCGCTCGATGGTCTCGACGGCTTCCTCACCGGTGTAGCAGACGGTGACGGCGTACCCATCGGCGCGGAGGAACTCTGCCAGGGACTCGCCGGCGATGGGGTCGGCGTCGGCGACGAGGAGCCGCGCCTTGGGCCTTGGGCGCTGGGAGGTCGCGTCGGGCTGGGTCGACGGCGCGGGTCCGTCGGTGCGACGGGCGTGTTGCGGCGCCGCATCGTCGGCGGACATGTTGTTGTTGCCCTGTTTCATCGTTGCCTCGCCTTGGGTGCGCTGGGCGCGGTGGGAGGACACGGGTGCGTTGGTCGAGCGATGGATCACCGAGTGCATGGCGGGACTCCCGCGGGCGTGCGGTGGGCGCGGGCGCACCGGACGCACCGACAGCGTGGGCACGGCCGCCGGCACCCAGACAATGGGCGGGCGGGGCGTGTCCTTTCGCTGGAAAGGGCGATTGGTTGGAATCCCGGAGTCGCCGGTGCTTCCATGCGTGCCGGCGACTCAGGGCGAGTCGCGTCCTGACTGCGTTGACGGCGTGGCACATCCCTGCCAGCCGCTCTCCGTACCTCGCTCTCCGTGAAGCGGCCCACACTTCCGTGGGATGGGCCACCCGATGCTTGGGATCGACACCCCAGGACCGGGACTGAAGGCGATGGCGAGAAAAATCAACACTTGCGGCGTTGCGGGGCGTCGACGGCGATGTGTGGGATCAACGGGGTGGTCCGGAAAGACCCTGTCCACCGTTCATCCACCGGCGGGGCGCATGGTGGGTGTGGATTGGGTTGTGTCCACACTCGGCGTTGTGGATCAGGAGTGGAGGGAGCGTGGGAGCGGGGTCAGTGAAGGATGAGGCGGAGGGCGGCGATCACGAGCACCACGAGGAAGATGCCACGGATGAGATTGACCGGGGCGCGGTGGGTCATCGAAGCTCCGAACCGAGCGCCCGCGACGGCTCCGAGCCCGAGCAGCGCGGCGAGGGTAAGCGCGTGGGTCGGGGATGCATTGTGGGTAGGGAGGGTTGCGACCTTGAAGGCCGCGCCAATGGCGGCGGTGAATCCCATGACCGCAGCGGAGGCCCCGATGGCCTGCCGGACGGGGACGCGGCAGAGCCACTGTGCGAGGGGGACCGCGATCAGCCCGCCGCCGATGCCGAGGAGACCGGCGAAGAACCCCATGACGCCCCCGACGGTCCCGGCCCGAGGGACGGTGACGATTGGCAGCGGCTCGGCGTGCTGCGTCGGGCGCCGGAAGAACCGCCAGGCCTCGGTCCCGGCGATGAAGAGCATGAACAGCCCAAAGAGGCGTTTGAGTAATTCGGAAGACAGGAGATTTGAGACGGCGACGCCCACGAGTATGGCCACGAGGGTGGCCGGGAGCATGATCTTGAACAGGTCGGGGCGGATCGCGCCTTTGGCGCGGTGTTTGAGCGCTGCGGGGATGGCGATGATGACATTGACGCACATCGCGGCGGCCTGGAAGAGGTGCTGCGAGTGCCAGGACCGCCCGACTGTGAGGATGACGAGCGCGGGGACCATGACGACAGAGCCGCCGATCCCGAGCATGCCGCCGAGGATTCCCGCGGTCAGTCCGATGATCACCAGCAACACGATGTCAAGAGTGCCGAGTGGCATGGTGCGAGGCTAGCGGTGCGGAACCGCTTGCGGGGGGAGTTGGGGTTTCTGCGTGCGGAACGCGGTTTTGTTGGACATGGGTGCGAATGTCCGTAAAGTTTGAGGGATCGGTGGTGGGGAATATGTGGTTTGATGCCGCTCGGACCGGCGGAACGCTGGTTATCGGTAGCGTGGTTCGGGGGCGGCGGGCGTTTCGGTGGATCCGAATGCCGGTGGAATGAGCGGTTCAGAACCGGATGGCGGGCGTGGCCGGGATTCGGTCGGGTGGCTGGGGGTGGGATCCGGAGTCAGGAGGAGATGGGGGCGTTCATTGTGGCCGCAGAGGCGGCCGGGCGTTCCGGGTGTGCGATCCCCTGTTTCGGGGAATGCTCTCCCGTTGCATGTAGGGGCCTGCCGATAGACGATGCGGGTGGGTGGCTGCGGGGGCGTCGGGTGCAGGGGGGTGGGGTGAGCGGGGAGCGGGTGGGTCGCGGGCCTGTGCGGGCCGGCGTGGATTGGTGTGGCGTGGTGCCGCGTGGGCAGGCCTGAAGTCGGGAGTGGATTCAGTCGCGTGTCGAAGCATGCATCGATGTTGGCTTGTGCGGTCGGTGGATCGCCCGCTGGGGTGCGGGGTCGGCGCGGGCTCGCGCCGGATGCCGGCGGGGTGATGCTGGGCTCGGAGCGCGACGGATCGGCGTGTCCGTCGGGGAACGCGGGAGGACGACGATGAGCCAGAGCGCTCCACTTGAGCTTGCCTACGGATATGCGCCGCCGACGGTCACGCAGTTCAGCGTGTTCCTGGACAACCGGGTCGGTCGCCTTCTGGACCTGCTGAAGATCTTCGACAACCTGGATGACTGCATGGTGTGCGCGATCTCGGTGCACGAGGCCGCGGACCACGCGGTGGTTCGCATGATCACGAACCATGCGAACCGGGCGAAGCGGGTGCTGAAGGAGAACGGATCGGCGTTCTCGGAGGGGAACATCCTGGTGGTCGAGCTGACGAACGACCACACGGTTTCGAGCATGTGTCTTGTGCTGCTGGGTGCGGAGCTGAACATCCGCTTCGCGTACCCGGTGCTGCTGCGTCCGAACGGGACGCCGACGATCGCGATCTCGGTCGACGATCTGACGCTGGCGGGCCAGATCCTGCGCCGGAAGGGGTTCCGTCTGCTCGGCGAGGCGGACCTGCCGCGCTGCCCGACGCACGGGTGAGTTCGCGGCGTCCGTTCTTGCCGATGGCGGCGCGTCTGGGCGCTTACGCGTCCAAACTTGCGTTGCACCAGATGGTTGAATGTGTTATAAGTGATCGGCATGCGGGTGCCATGACGCGGCCGCTGCGTTCGATCGTGATGTGAAGGATCGAAGCGCTGAGCGAAAGGTCATGGCGATGTCGAGTGCCCTTTGTGTTTTCGAGGATCTTTCCCGTAAGGTCGTGGCTGGGGCTCTCCTGAGCGTCGCCGGCGCACTGGTTGCGTGCGGGACGAGCCGGCAGGATCAGCTCGAGGCGGTGGCACGCGACTGGTGCATGACCATCCGGGCGAGCCAGGTGATCCCGGTGTATCCACTGACGGAGGACATCCAGCCGGGCGATGTGTTCCTGGTGCAGACGACGGTGGACAGGCAGCAGCAGGTCTACCGTCGGCGAGGGTTCCTGCCACTGGACAACCACATCGCGCGCATTTCACCGGGCGGTTACGAGGAGTTCTACAAGAACACATTCCTGAAGCCAGGTGCGCAGCCGGTGCCAACGATGCCGCGGCATCTGCAACGGAAGGCCGACGGGACGAGCAACTGGGAGGAAGGACCGCGTGCGGGGTTTCCTTCGTACTCGTTCTCGACATCGCGGGGCGCGGGCCTGAGCATGGCGGTTCCGATCAGCGGCATCCCGATAGGCCTGAGCCTGCTTGGCTCGCAATCGGCCAACGGATCTGTGACGATCGAGGGGGCGCGGACCATTGGGCTGGATGTGGTCTCGCTGCACGAGGATGTGGAATGCTGGGCGCGAGACAATCGGGCATTCTTAAGTCAATTCGCGCCGAGGGATGGTTCGTCTCGGGGGGTGGCCGGATACGGGCGGCCGCCCGCGACGAATTACATCCGTGTGATATCGAGGGTGTACCTGACAGGCGCTGTGGACATTGCGCTGAGCGACGCGCGGTCGTTCGGCGGCGGCGGGGACGCGGGGCTGGCGCGGCCGGTGGACCTGCTCGTGCCTTCCACTCCAACGAGCCTGGACGATCGCGCGGCCGGGCTTGCGAACTATCGGTCGGCGATCGCATCGACAAACGCGATGCTGGCGGGGGCGGGCACGCCGGTCCGCCGGTCGGGATCGAATGCGGGCTTGAGCGCCGCGGAGGTGCGAGCGAAGACGGAGGAGGAGCAGCTGGCGCTGGCGGAAGAGCGCGCCCGGCGGGCGACGGTGCTCGAGGAGTCTCAGACGGCATTCAACAACGCGAACACTGCGGCGGGGCCGGCTCTCAAGCTGGTCAAGACAAAGGAGAGCGAGGTCGCCGCGGCGGAGCAGACGTTGGCGGACGCGCGGGCGGTGGCGGCGGCGACGGTAGGGCTGCCGCCAGAGGCTCCGGAGCGGGTGGCGGCGCTGAAGGCGGTGGCCGAAGCGGAGGCCGCGCTGGGCGCGAGGCGTCAGGAGCTGGAGACGGCACGACAGGATCCGAAGATCACTGAGCGGGCGCAGGCGCTTGGGCGGCTCGAGGTTGCCAAGCTCGGAGTGGATGAGCTGACGCGGCTGGCACCGGGAGGGAGCGTACGGGTGGCGGCCGCGTCGTCGCGGTTTATCGCGCTGAAGCAGGAGTTCGATCCACCGCTGGTGATCGGGTACCTGGCGTTCGATCTGGAGATTCTGGAGGGCGGTGCGCTGGGGCCGCCGATTCCCACGCACGCGCGCCTGGATCGTGAATCGGAGCGGGCGCTGAACCCGCCGCTGCCCGCGGATCGCATGGTCCAAACCAACCCCACGCCGGAGGCGACAGCGCGACGGGCGGCGATCCGCGAGTGGACGAGCCAGAACCCGTCGAACCAACAGCGCGCGGACGCGGAACGAAAGCGGCTGTTCCCGGAACGCGCATCGATGCCGTACAGCCCGTGGCTGCAGAGCGCTGGGGTCGACGACCTGCGCTGCCTGATGGAGGCGTTGAAAATCGGGTTGTCGTGATTGTGTGACGATGATCGGTCGGGCTGGACGGATATTGCGTATGACATCGATAGGCGCAGGCATGTGGGGGCGGAAGGAGTTCCGATATGGCGAGGCGCAGCGGTCAGGGCGGTGGAGCAACGAATAAGCGATCATTCGAAGCCTGGGTGATCGAGAATGTTCGGGGCGATGAACTGAATGCGATGCTGTCCGAGTTGCAGTCGGACTCTCGGTGTGCCCACTACCATGTGCTGCCCGAGGGCGATGGCGAATACACGGTGGTTGCGGCCTACCGGGCGGATGGGTGAGCGAACGCGCGGGCGCGGAGCGAGTACAGTGCGCGGATGGGCATCGGCGCGATCGGGATCGCCATCACGGATGCGTGGCTCGCCGGGCGGCGCGCTGTGGTGATGGGGCTGGGTCGGTTCGGGGGCGGGGTGGGTGTGACGCGGTTTCTTGCTTCGCGCGGGGCGCGGGTGCTGGTGACGGATCGGGGCGATGAGCGGGCGCTGCGGGGGGCGCTGGACGAAATCGGGGATCTTGTAAGGGATGGAGCGGTCTCGCTCCGGCTGGGGGAGCACCGGGAGCGGGATTTCACGGATGCGGATCTGGTGGTGGCTAATCCGGCGGTGCCGAGGGCGTGGGAGGATGCGTATCTGAACGCGGCGCGGGCGGCGGGCGTCCCGATCACGACGGAGATCCGGCTGGCGTTCGAGCGGCTCCCGGATCGCTCGCGCGTGCTCGGGATCACCGGCACGGCGGGCAAGTCGACCACCAGCGCGATGGGCGCGGCGATCCTGTCGGGCGCGTTCGGGGCCGCGCGAGTGCACCTGGGAGGGAACATCGGCGGATCGCTGCTCGGACGAATCGATGGGATCGGGGGCGATGACTTCGTGGTGCTGGAGTTGTCCAGCGCGCAGCTGCACTGGCTCGATGCGGGCGCGGGCGGGTCCGAAGCGCTTGGGTACGCGCCGGCGGGTCTGTCTCCGGGCGTGGCGGTGCTGACGAACTTCGCGCCCAACCACCTCGACTGGCACGGGAGCGTGGAGCACTACGCGGCGAGCAAGCGGGTGATCTTCGCGCATCAGCAGGCTGGCGATGTGGCGCTGGTGCCGGCGATCGGCGAGCGTGATCGGTGGGTGGCACAGGAGTGCGTGGCCCGGGTCGAGGGGATCGCGGAGGCGGCGCGGGAGATGGGCGGGGCGCTGTCGTTGTCGGTGGTGGGGGGGCACAACCGGATGAACGCGTGCGCGGCGATCGCGGCCTGCGAGGCGTTGGCGGGCGTGGAGCGATCGAAGGCGATCGCGTCGGTGAACGCCTTTCGCGGGCTGCCGCACCGGCTTGAACTGGTGCGGGTGACGGCCGGCGGGATCCGGTGCATCAACGATTCGAAGTGCACGACGCCCGAAGGGGCGGCGCTGGCGGTGGGCGCCTTCGAAGGCGCGGGTGAGTGCGGGGCGGGTCGCGTGGTGCTGGTCTGCGGCGGGGCCGAGAAGGGTGTGCCGCTGGATCCGATGGTGGGTGCGGCGGCATCGTGCGGGGCGGTGCTGACGATCGGCGCGACGGGTGAGCGGCTGGCGGAACTGGTCCGCAGCGCGGGCGGACGTGCGGAGCACGCCGGGACGCTGGAGGCGGCGATGTCGCGGGCGCGGGCGTTGCGATCCGTGATGGCCGGCGGCGGGGTGCTGCTGCTCTCGCCGGGGTGCGCCTCGTGGGACCAGTTCGCGAATTACGAACAGCGCGGCGAGGCGTTCGCGCGGTGGTGCGAAGACTTGGATTGAGGCGGATGCCTGGCGCTCAGGTGGCGGCGCGGGTGGACGCGGCGGGTGCGCCGGGATCCGTTGCGCTGCTCGAAGATGGGCGCTGCTGGGCGTGCTTGGCGCGGACGCCCTCGAAGTCCCAGATGGGCTCGGAGCGCCCGAGATACTCCGCGAGGCGGTCGGCATCCGGGCGTAGGGCGTCGATCAGGCGGTCGATGGTCTCGGCGCTGGGTGGCGCGGGGCGTGGTGGTGGGGTCGGGGAGAACCAGGAGAGCACGCGGCGCCGGGTCTCGGGCGCGAGCATCGGCCTGATGTAGCGGATGTAGGCCTGGGACTGCTGGAACTTCTTGAGCGGGCCCGGCGCCACGACGCGGGCCTCGCCCTTGTTGTGGACCAGGCCCTCATCGATGAGCTCCGGGCGGGGCTCGATCCCGAGCCAGCGGGAGAGCTCGGCGATGGTGTCGCGGCGCGACTTGATGAACTCCTCGAAGATGACGATGCGGATGCGCGCATCGCCGATGGCGGCGCGCCATGGCTGGATCTGCATGAAGTAGCGCGAGTAGTCCGTGAATCGCGGGATTGTGCGGAGGGCCTCGTCGGGATCGTGCGGGATGGCGCGGGGTTTGTCGCTGAGCTCGTGGAAGTGCTGGGAGATGGCGCGGGAGACGGGGTCGCGGACGATGTAGAGCACCTTGAAGTCGTCGGGCAGGAGCTGGCAGGCGCGCTCGGGCACGCCGGGGAACTCGGGGAGCTTGGCGTAGATGGTCGAGGCGTCGCCGGCGATGGTCCCCGGGGGGCATGATCGGAAGTAGCGCTCGTAGGACGCCCGTCCGGCGGGCGTGAGCACGGCGTCCCGCGCGAGGTCGCCGGGCTCCTTTGGGTCGCAGAACTGGATGCCGGGCTGGGTGTCGAGATCGGCGTACAGGCTGGTGGTGCCCGATTTCATCGCGCCGATGAGCAGGAGGCTTGGGAGGGTCATGGGATCGTTCCGCGTGGGTTCCGTGTGGCGCGGCGATCGCCCCGGATCGGGGGTTCGGCGCTGACCGGCAAGCGTATGCGCTGGTGTGATCGGGGCGCGAGCGCGGAGGCTTGATGCGCGGTGCGCGAGGGATTGGCGGGAGGGTGTGGGTGTGCGGCCCGGGCGGGCTCCGGGGGCGATGTCAGGGCGTGTTGTCCTCGTCCGCGGCGCCGGATGACGGATCGATGGCGCTCCTGAGGGCCTCGCACACGGCCATGGGGTCCTTGGCGGAGCACACGGCCGAGGAGACGGCCACGCCGCGGGCGCCGGCGGCGACGACCTCCTTGATCGTGTCCTTGGTGATGCCGCCGATGGCCAGGTGCGGCGGAAGGGTGGGCTTGAACTTGAGGTACTTCGCCAGGTAGGCGGGGGTGGCGATGGTGTCCTTCTGCTTGGTGCTCGTGGGGAACATGGGGCCGACGCCGCAGTAGTCAGCGCCCGCCTGGAGCGCCCACTTGGCCTGGATGAGGTTCGAGGTCGAGACGCCGACGAGCAGGTCGAACCCGATGAGCTTGCGGACGGACGAGACGGCGAGGTCGGCCTGGCCGAGGTGCACGCC
Organism: Phycisphaerales bacterium; assembly: GCA_052168315.1. GTDB lineage: Bacteria > Planctomycetota > Phycisphaerae > Phycisphaerales > UBA1924 > JBQLZO01. Next base: position 64,376 of record JBQLZO010000028.1, read on the forward strand.
ATCGGCGCCGGCGAGCAGGGCGATGTCGGGGCGGTCGTTGATGACGACGGAGATCTTGTGGTCCGTGGATTCTTCCTCGGCGAGGCGCACGAGGAGGCGTGCGCGGGCGAGCAGGTCGCCGCCATCGGCGTGCTTCTCGCGGAGCTGGAGGCAGTCGGCGCCGCCCATGATCGCGAGCTGGGCGACGGTGAGCCAGTTGTGGTGGGTGCACAGCTCTTCGGTGATGATGACGCAGAGCGTCCACTGGGTCGCCCTGCCGGTGCCCATGGCGGCGACGAGTTTCATCTCGAGGTCGTAGGCGTGGTACCGGAGTTCTTCGAGGCGCTGGGCGATGCCGGGGTCGGTGGGCGCGAGGACCTTCGAGAACTCCTCAAGCGATCGCAGGGCTTCGCCGAGCCGCTTGCCGGCGGCGATGACGACCTCGCGGACTGAGTGGCGGGTGGACTCGCCCGGGGTGGTGTGGGCGGTCCCGACATCGCCCGGGGTGTCGCGGAGCATGATCTCGCGTCCCGGGTGGGGGAGCCTGGCGAGGGTGTCGCCCAGCGTGTGCCGGAGTTCCTTGGCCTGCTTGGAGAGGTCTCCGAGGTCGAGGAGGAAGCGTGCGGCATCCTCCATGACACGCAGCGCCTCGCGGGCGCGGTTGGCGTTGGCGTCGATGATGCGGGCGGGGTCGCGCATGGCGCTGAGTCTATCGGGGCCCGGGCTTGGGATCTGAGATCACCGCGGAGGCGCGGAGGCGCGGAGAAGAGTGGTTGGTGTGTGGTGGGGGTGTGTGGTGTGCGTTTCGGCACCGGATGGTATCACCTTTGTCAGGTGATTCTCGGATCGACGAATCGGTAGAGCACATCGACGATGAGATTGAACACGACGAGCATGCCGGCGAATATGAGGGTGACGCCCATGATGACGAACAGGTCCTTGTTCTGGACGCCGTTGACGAAGTGCTGGCCGATGCCGGGGACATTGAAGACGGTCTCGACGACGAAGGAGCCCGTCATGGCGAAGGCGGCGGCGGGGCCGAGGTAGGAGAGCACGGGGAGGAACGCGTTCTTGAGCGCGTGCTTGAGGATGATGCGGGATTCGGGGAGCCCCTTGGCGCGGGCGGTGCGGACATAGTCGGTGTTGAGCGCCTCGATCATGCCCATGCGGGTCAGGCGTGCGATGTAGGCCGCGAAGGGGAGCGAGAGCGTGAGCGCCGGGAGGATGGCATCCTGCGGTCGGCCCCAGGATCCCACGCCGCCGATCCCGAGCCAGACGGGGAACGCGACGAGCAGGAGGGTTCCGATCACGAAGCTGGGCAGCGAGATGCCCACGAGCGCGACGACGAGGGTCGCGTAGTCGACGATGGAGTTCGGTTTGACCGCGCCGAGCACGCCGGCGAGCAGGCCGAGCGCGAGGGCGATGAGGATGGCCGCGAGCCCCAGGGTGATGGAGACGGGCAAGGATGAGGCGATGAGCTGGTTGACATTCCAGTCCTCGTATCGGAACGAGGGGCCAAAGTTGAAGATGTACTTGGGCGGTTGACCCTCCGCGCCCTTGAGCTTCTCGGTGGCCCATTCGACGCCGGTGACATTGGTCAGGTACTGGACATAGAAGCGGACGGGGTCGTCGAGGTTGTACTGGCGCTCCATGGCCTCGAGCACGGCGGCGGGCGGCTGGCGGCCCTCATCGTTGATCACGGCCGACCCGGGCAGCGCCCACGCGAGCAGGAAGGTGATCGTATAGATCACGAACAGGATAATGGGCAGCTGCAGGAGCCTGCGGAGGATCAGCCCGATCATTCCACGACCTCCAGCTTCCAGAGGTACTGCACGAGCCTGGGGTGCGACGAGAGCCCTCTGAGCCCGCCGGGGTTCGGCGAGCCGTCGGGCTTGGTGGGCGGGTGGTACATGTAGTACTCGTTGTAGTGCCAGATGGGCAGGATGGGCAGGGCCTCTTCCATCACATAGCGCTCGGCCTCTTCGTAGAGATCGGTGCGCTGCTCGTCGTCGAGCGTTCTCGCGGCCTTGTCGAGCAGTTCGTCGAAGTACGGGTCGGAGAAGTTGCGGTCGTTGTTGCCATCGCCGGTCTTGTGGAGGTTGTGGAAGGTCGTGGGGTCGGCGTAGTCGCCGTACCACCCGCCGCGGGCCATGTGGTAGTCCTGCTTCTTGAGGTTGTCGCGGTAGACCTTGGTTTCCTTGACGACGATCTGGCAGCGGATGCCGAGGGTCTGCTCCCACATCGCCGCCATGGCCTGGGCGATGGTGACATGGTACGAGCCTGATGAGCAGAGCAGTTCGATGGCGGGGAACGGCTCGCCGTTCTCGTTCTCCGGGATGCCATCGCCATCGCGGTCCTGCCACCCCGCGGAGGCGAGTTCGGACCTGGCCTTGGCCGGATCGAAGCGGAGGCCCTCGGGCGATTCGAAGCCCGGGAGCGAGCCGGGCGGGATCAGGACATACGCGGCCCGCTCGCCGGAGCGACGGATGTCGTTGCAGAGGCGCTCCTTGTCGAGCCCGTAGGCCAGCGCCCGGCGCACGCGGGCGTCGGAGAGGGGGTTGGGCCGGCCGTCGTTGAAGCGGGGATTGCAGTTGAACGACCAGAAGTAGGTGCCAAAGGTCGAGAAGGCGTGGATGGAGTCGAGCCCGCCCTGGGCCTTGAGCTCGAGCATGTCGCCGGTGTAGTCGGCGGTGACATCGGCGAGCCAGTCGGCGGCGCCGGACTTGAACGCGAGCACCGCGGTGTTCGGATCGTCGATGGGGATGAGCTTGACGGAGTCGGACTTGACGGCCTCGGGCCGCCAGTAGTGCGGGTTGCGCTCCATGCGGACCTCGCGCCGGAACTCCCAGTTGGCGACGATGTACGGGCCGTTGGAGACGATCTGGCCCGGCTTGGTCCACCCGTGGTCCTGCCTGATCACGCCGGTCTGCGGGTCGATGGTCACGAAGCGCTCGACGGTGGGCTCGTGCACCGGGTGGAACGGCGAGTAGCACATCAGGTCGAGAAAGTATGGGGTGGGCTGCGCGAGCGTCACGCGGATGGTGTGATCGTCGACGATCTCGATGCCGACGGTGTCGCGGAAGCGCTGGTTCGATTGCTCGCGGAGCGCCTCGGCGGCGCGTCGGAGCTTGGCGGTCTGGGAGAGGGCGCGACCGCTCTCGTCTGTGGCCGAGCCGAGGTCGAACATCGCGATGCGTTCGGCGTCGGTCAGGCGGCTGTAGGCGTCGGTCTGCTCGACGCGCCAGTTGAAGTAGTCCTCGGCGCCCTTGATGACGAAGTACATCTGCGCGTAGTCGGCGGCGGTGTCCGGGAGCATGCCGCGCTGCCATGAGTAGGCGAAGTCGTGCGCGGTGACGGGATCGCCGTTGGACCAGCGGGCCTCGGGGCGGAGGTGGAAGGTGTAGACGAGCTTGTCGGGCGAGGTGTCCCAGTGGGTGGCGATGGCGGGCTCGGGCTCGAAGTCCGGGCTCTCATTGTTCCAGCGGAGCAGGGCCTCGTACACGGCGTAGCACACGCGGTTGTCCTGGAGGTAGGACATCCGCTGCGGATCGAGCGTGTTCAGGTCGAAGACCTCGATGTAGGTCAGTTCGGCGGGGCCGGACCCGCGGTCGGAGACGACCGTGGCGGCCAGGCCCGCGATGAGCAGCGCGAAGACGATGATCACGATCCGCATGACCGGAGGATACCCGGTGCGGCGCGCCGGGCGGGCGTTGCCCGTCCGCGGCGGCATGGCGGGGCGACGAGGGGCGATGGCGCGGGGCGCGCGGTACGCTCTGGACGATGCTCACGCTCGCCGACTGGGTGCACAACCTGAGCCCGTTCGCCCTGCGGATCTCCGGGGATTTCGGGCTCCGGTGGTACGGGCTCTCGTACCTCCTGGGATTCGTGATCGCGTGGTGGGTGCTGAAGCTGCTGGCGCGGCGCGGGGCGCTGCGGATCGAGCCCGAGCGGGTGACCGACCTGATGCTCTGGCTCGTGGTGGGGGTGATCGTGGGCGGGCGGCTGGGATACTGCGTGGTGTACCAGCCATCGCTGCTGTGGTCGGTCTCGGGCGGGTTCCCGTTCTGGGGCGTGCTGCGACTGAACCAGGGCGGGATGGCCTCGCACGGCGGGCTGATCGGCGTGATCGCGGCGGCGTGGTGGTACGGGCGGCGGCAGGGCGTGCACCCGCTGCACATCCTGGACTGCCTGGCGCTGGTGGCGCCGATCGGGCTGATGCTCGGGCGGATCGCGAACTTCATCAACGGCGAGCTGCTGGGGCGGATCGTCGCGGGGCGCGGGGAACCCGGCCCGTGGTGGAGCGTGCGGTATCCGCAGGAGCTGCTGGAGCGTGGGAGCGAGCTTCCGCCTCTGTCGGCGGGCGAGGCCGCAGCGATCGAGGAATTGATCGTGCGCGCCGATGCGGCGATGCAGGGCATCGCCGGCGGCGCGTACGGCGCCGCGGCCGACCGGCTGGTCGCGCAGACGCTGAGCGATCCGAATGTCGAGATCCTGGGCGCGTATCCGGTGCTGATCGAGGCGATCCAGCGCGGGCACGATCGGCTGGCGCAGGAGCTGGGGCCGCTGCTGACCGCGCGGCATCCATCGCAGTTGTATCAGGCGGGCGTGGAGGGGCCGTTCGTGCTCTCGGCGGTGTGGGGGTGCTGGCTGGCCGGTTCGCGGTCGCCGGGCCAGTGCGGCGCGGTGTTCATGGCCTCGTACGGGATCGGGCGGATCGCGACCGAGTTCTTCCGGCTGCCCGATGCGCACCTGCAGGTGGCCCGGGTGCTCGGGCTCTCGCGCGGCCAGTGGCTGTCGGTGGGGATGATCGTCGCGGGCGCCTTGCTGTGGGCGTGGGCATCGCGTGCGCGGGCGCGGACCCACGAACCAGCACCGGGCGACTCCGCAGCAGGGCGCGGCGAACAGGGATCATGAGCCCGGATGCGGAGCGCTGGAGATGATCAGCGCTCGTTCCACTTCTTCAGTTCGGGCCCGACATACTCGGCGATGGGGCGGATGAGCCGGTTGTTGGCGTGCTGCTCCATGATGTGGGCGCACCAGCCGGTGATGCGGGATGCGACGAAGATGGGGGTGTACTGGGGCACGGGGATGCCCATCGTGTAGTAGGTCATGCCGCAGGGGAAGTCGACATTGGGGAAGATCTTCTTCTCGTCGGCCATGATCTTCTGGACGCGCTCGCCGAGTTCGAACCACTGCGTGGCATCGCCGCCCTTGGCGTCGGCCATCTTGCGCCCCAGCGCGTGGAGGATGCCGGCGCGGTGGTCGCCGTTCTTGTAGACGCGGTGCCCGAAGCCCATGAGCTTGCGCTTCTCGGCGAACGCGCGGTGCATCCACTCTTCAACGGATTCGCCCTTGGCGGTATCGGCCTTAATGTCGCGAAGCATGTCCATGGCGGCCTCGTTCGCGCCGCCGTGGAGCGGGCCGCGGAGCGCGGCGATGGCGCCGGTGACGGCGCCGTGCATGTCTGAGAGGGTCGCCGAGATGACGCGGGAGGCGAAGGTCGAGGCGTTGTAATCGTGCTCGGCGTAGAGGATGAGCGAGACATCCATGACTTTTTCGGCCTCGGGCGATGGCTTCTCGCCGAGCATCATGTGCATGAGGTTGGCCGAGTGGGACAGCGCGGGATCCGGCTGGATGGCCTTGCGCCCGTCGAGCGCGTTCTGCATGTGCCCGATGATGGTGGGGATCTTGGCGGTGAGGCGCTTGGCCTTGGCGAGGTTGGCCGCAGGCGAGCTGTCCTGGCACTGCGGATCGACATGCCCGAGCATGGAGACGGCGGTGCGGAGCACATCCATGGGGACCGCGGTGCCGGCTTCGAGCATCGGCTTGGCCTCGACGAGGAAGCGCGCGACGAAGTCGGGGATCGATCGCTCGCCCTTGAGCTCATCGGAGAAGCGCTTGAGCTCGGCGTCGGACGGCTTGTGCCCTTCGAGCAGGAGGAAGGCGACCTGCTCGAAGGTGGCGTTGGCGGCCAGGTCGGCGATCTCGTACCCGCGGTAGATCAGCGAGGTCTGCGAGACGGCGCAGATGGCGGTCTTGCCGGCGATCATGCCCTCGAGCCCGGATGACTTGAGTTCCGCGGTCGACTGTGTGGTGGTGGTGCTCATGGGCGTCTCCTCTGGCGTTCGTTCGTGGATGGGGGAAGGGGTGCGTGCCGGCGGCGGGGCCTTGCGCTCCCCGCGGGAAAGGGGGAAGGCGGGGGGCCGCGCCGGATTGACGAGTATAGGTGAGCCGCCCTCGAAGGCCCGAGATGGCCCGGGGAGAGGCGGAACCGGTTGGGCGGAGACGGGCGGGCGGCGGCGGTGGGCGTGGGCGGGCGGGGCTAGTGTCCGGGCATGGCAACGATCCTGATCACGGGAGCGAATCGCGGACTGGGGCTCGAGATGGCCCGGCAACTGAGCGATGCGGGGCACACCATCATCGGCACGGCCCGGACGCCGGAGCCCGGCGATGCGCTGCACAAGGTCGCGCAGCGCGTGATCCCGCTGGACCTGTCGAGCGATGCGAGCGTGGCATCGTTTGGGAAAGCCCTGGGGGATGAGCCGATCGATCGCCTGATCAACAACGGCGCTTCGGGGCCGAGCGAGAGCGGGATCGCAGCGCTGGATCCCGGCGATCTGCTGGAGCACCTGAACATCAACGCGGTGGGCCCGATGCGGGTGATCCAGCGCGTGCTCCCGAACCTGCGGGCGGGGCGGGGCAGGCAGATCGTGTCGATCTCGTCCGGGATGGGGTCGATCGCGCAGGCGGTGGAGCAGGGGGGGCATTACCAGTATCGCACGGGCAAGGCGGCGCTGAACATGCTCAACGCGGTGCTGTCCGAGGAGCTCGGCAAGGAGGGGTTCACCTGTGTCGTGATGCACCCGGGCTGGGTCCGCACGCGGATGGGCGGCGAGCGGGCGCCGCTGACGCCGGAGGAGTCGGTCCGGGGGATTGTGGCGGTGATGGAAGGGCTTGGCACGCCCGACAACGGGCGTTTCCTTCAGTACGACGGATCGGAGCTGCCCTGGTGAGCACCCGGCGGGTGGTCCTCCCGTGGCTCGTCGGCGGCATGCGCGCCGGGCTTTTCCCAATGAATGCGTATGGATGAATCCGGAGTGAACAACGCGTCGGGCTCGGCGGGAACCGCGGATGGTTCGGGGGGCGCGCGCGGCGGCGCGGGGAAAGCTCGGTCCGTGTCGCGCTCGCCGCTGGCGCGGGCGCGGAGGATCGTGATCGTGCTGTTCGTGCTGTACGCGGTGTATCTGCTGGTCGCGGTGGCGATGCAGGAGACCTTCTACTTCCCGCGGTACATGGTGGGGCCGGTCGATGAGGCCGCGCGCCCGCCGGCGCGGGTGGAGTCGATCTGGATCGAGCCGGAGCCGGGCGTGCGCGTCGAGGCGTGGCTGGGGATTCCCGCGTCGGAGGATGGCGAGCGGGCGCGGGCGCTGGTCGTGTTCACCCACGGGAACGGGGAGGTGATCGACCACAACGCATCGCTGATGGACCACTACCTCCGGCACGGGGTGGCGGTGCTGATGCCGGAGTATCGGGACTACGGACGGAGCACCGGGCGTCCCTCGCAGGCGGCGATCACGCAGGATGTGCTGCGGTTCATCGATCTGGCCCTGGAACGCGAGGCGTTGTCGGGCGTGCCGGTGGTCTACCACGGGCGCTCGATCGGCGGCGGGATCGCGGGATCGGTGGGCGCGGAGCGGCCGCCGGATGGAATGATCATCGAGTCGTCGTTCACCTCGCTCCGGTCGATGATGGGGCGCTACCTCGTGCCGCGGTGGATCGCGCGGAACCACATGGACACCGGGGCGTTGATCCGGACGCTCGATGTGCCGATGCTGTTCGTCCACGGCGATGCGGACGGGGTCATTCCGGTGTCGCACGCGCACGCGAACGCCGCGGCGGCGATCGATGGCGAACTCGTCATCATCGCCGGCGCCGGGCACAACGACATCTTCGTGGAAGATCCGGTGGTCTGGGCGGCGATCGAGCGGCTGCTGGAGCGCGTCCGGGAGCGGCGTGAACGCGACGCCAATGCCGATGGCGAACGGGCCGCATCCGGGGAGTGATCGCGTCGATCAGTGCACGCGCACATCGGCGAGCGTGCCCTCGGCGTTGGTGCTGCCGCGGAAGGTATTCACTTCCAGGCGGAGTGCGGCGTCGATCGTCGCCCCGGCGTGGAGCGAGTCGGCGTGCTCGGCGTAGTTCCATGCCTTGATGATCAGGGCGTGCCTCGCATCGCCGACGCGGAGCCTGAGGTGCTTGCCATCCTTGCCCAGCGGCTCGGGGCGGCCCAGCAGGCGCACGCCGCGCAGGGCGATGACGGGGTCCGGGTTGGCGCGCCCGAACGGCCCAAGGTTCGCCAGCGCCCGGGCGGCGGTCAGGTCGAGTTCCTCGATGCGGGCCTCGGCGTCGATCCGGAGCGATGGCACGAGCATGTCGTCGGTGATCTGTTGTGCGGCCAGCGCGAGGAACTCTTCGGTGAAGCGGTCGAGCGCATCGGGCGTGAGCGAGAGTCCCGCGGCCATGTCGTGCCCGCCGAAGGTGCTCAGGTGGTGCGCGCACCCGTGCAGCGCTGCGTGGAGGTTGAAGCCGTCGATGCTCCGGCCCGAGCCCTTGCAGATCCCGTCGGCGCGCTGCATCAGGATCGTGGGGCGGGCGTAGCGAGCGACGAGCCGCGAGCAGACGATCCCGACGACGCCGGGATGCCATTCCGGGTCGGCGAGAATGATGGCGCGGTGCCGGTCGGTCATGCCCGCATCCTCGGCCAGCCCGCAGGCCTGCTCGAAGATGCGGCGCTCGGTGTCGCGGCGCTGCTGGTTCTGCGTGTTGAGTTGCCGGGCGATGTCGCCGGCCCGGCGCGGATCGGCGGTGGTGAGCAGCTCGATGGCCTCGCGGGCGTGTCCCATCCGCCCGCACGCGTTGAGGCGCGGCCCGAGGATGAAGCCGGCCTCGGTGGCGGTGATGTTCTCCCCGAGCAGGTTGCTGGCTTCGAGCAGCGCGCGGAGCCCGAGGAGCCCGGTCGAGCGGATGCGTTCGAGCCCGAACCGTGCGATCACCCGATTCTCATCGATAAGCGGCACGATGTCGGCGATTGTCGCCAGCCCCGCCAGCGCGAGCAGGTCGAGTAGCACCGTCCGGGTCGCCTCATCGACGCGCTCGGAGTCGTGGTGCATGCTGGCCAGCCGCCACGCGAGCTTGAACGCGACGCCGGCGCCGCACAGGTCTTCGCATGGATAGGCGATCCCCGAGGCAGCGCGGAGGCGTGGATGGACGATGGTCACGGCGGGCGGGAGGATGGGGTTGGCGTGCTCGTCGCGGTCGAAGTTGTGGTGGTCGGTGATGATGAGTTCGAGCCCGGCATCGCGGGCGGCGTGGGCCGCGGCGTGGGCCGTGATGCCGCAGTCGACCGACACGACCAGCGCCGCGCCGCCGGCGGCCAGTTCCTGCATGGCCTGGGTCGAGAGCCCGTACCCCTCTTCGAGCCGGTGGGGGACATAGGTGCTCACCGGGGCATCGGGAATCAGGGATCGAAGGATCCGGACGAGGATGGCGGTGGCGCAGATCCCATCGACATCGTAATCGCCATAGATCACGATCGGACGCCCCGTTTTGGCAGCGCTGAGGATGCGCTGGCTCGCCTCGTCGATGCCCGCCATGAGCGAAGGATCGTGGAGCATGCGGAGCGTGGGATGGGCGAAGGCGCGGAGCGATTCGTCGTCCGTGAACCCGCGGTCGGCGAGGATGCGGGCGATGAGCGCGGGCATGCCGGCGGCGATGGCGGACCGGACGCCCGTCGGGGCCGGCTCGGCGGGCATGATCCATCGCCGAGTGAGCCCGCGGAGCGAGGCGTGGGCGGGGATGTTCGGGGTGTTGACCGGGCGGACCACGCGTCCATGATGCCCGGAAACGGCGGATCTCGCAGCCCGCTGACAGGTTGCCCACGGAGTTGCCGACAACTACCCTCGTACCCTCACGCCGGAGTTCGGTTTGGGTTCGGGCGTGCGTGCGGTGCTCGGGTGGCACGCGGGGGCATCGTCGTTGGGCGTGAGCTGAGCGAAGGACCGAAGCGCTGGACGCACGCGATCGCGTGTCCGGCGCGACCGAGGGCATGGATCGATGAGCGAGCCGACCGGGTCGAGGTACAAGTCCGTGCTGCTGTTCGGCGCCCCCGGCACGGGCAAGGGGACGCAGGGCGCGTTGATCGGTGCGGTCCCGGGGTTTTTCCACCATTCGTCGGGCGATGTGTTCCGGTCGCTGTCGCCGATGTCGGCGGTGGGTCGCGAGTTCCTGGCGTACTCGACCAAGGGCGAGCTGGTGCCCGATGACCTGACGATCCGGGTGTGGTCTGAGAACATCACTGCCCAGCGGACGGTCGGGCGATTCCGTCCGGACGAGCAGTTGCTCCTGCTGGATGGGATCCCGCGGAACGCGCCGCAGGCCGGGCTGATGGACGAGCACATCGAGGTGCTGGGGATCGTGCACCTGACCTGCGACGATCCGGAGCCGATTTTCGCCCGCCTGCGCGAGCGTGCGGCGAAGCAGGGTCGCCCCGACGACGCGAAGGAAGAGGTGGTGCGCCGCCGCTGGTCGGTGTACGAGGAGCAGACCGCGCCGGTGCTCAAGCACTACCCGTCGTCGCTGGTGCACAAAGTGGATGCGCTGGGGACGGTGGCGGAGGTGCTGGCGCGGACGCTGTCGATCGTCGCGCCGATCCAGCGTGATGCGCTGGGCGAAGACTGAGCGCGGGGGCACGCCCGGGACGAGCCTGTAGACTGGGCGGTGCCAGCGAGTCGCACGCCGCACCGGCGGGGCCAGCGCGAGCCGGAGCCGAAGATGGAACTGAGCACCATCCGCACATTGATGGCCGGCCTGATCGACTACGCGGGTCTGTTCCCGCCGGCGGGGCTCGGGATGCGCGAGGCCGTCCGGAACTACGCGGAGTACCAGCGGGGCCCGCACGAGTGGATGCTCGGGCGGTTCGTGGTGCCGGTGTCGCGTCTGAACGAGTTCGAGCGCGAGCTCGAAGAGACGCTGCGATCGGATCCGGGCGAGACCTGGGGCGTGTCGGCGCTGATCGGGGAGCACCTGGAGAGCGACCTCGAGCGGATCTTCGCGTTCAACTCGACGCACGACGGCGATGACAGCCAGTTCCCGGCGGTGCGGATCGACTCGATCGAGCTTCGGGCCAGCAGCGCGGCGGGGATCGACGCGTCGATGGGCGCGATCCCGGAGGAGCTGGATCCGTTCTTCGAGATCCCGTGGGACACGGACAACCGTGGGCTGATCGCGGCGCTGGCCGGCACCGGGGCGCGGGCGAAGATCCGCACCGGCGGGATCACGCCGAACCTGATCCCGCCGTCCGAGGCGGTGGCGTTGTTCATCGCGCGGTGCGCGGCCGCGGAGGTCGCGTTCAAGGGCACGGCGGGGCTCCACCATCCGGTTCGGGCCGAGCACCCGCTCAGTTATGAGCCCGATGCGCCCCGGGGCACCATGCACGGATTCCTGAATGTCTTTGTGGCCGCGGCGCTGGCGCGGGTGCTGCGGCTGGACGCGGAGACGCTGGTGCAGATCCTGGAGGATCCGGAGCGTTCGGACTTCGTGTTCACGAACGAGCGGATCGGGTGGCGCGAGCACACGATCGATGTGGCGAAGCTCGCGGTGGCGCGGGAGTCGTTCGCGCTGTCGTTCGGCTCCTGCTCGTTCACCGAGCCGATCGACGATCTGCTGGCGCTGCACCTGCTCCCGGCGGAAACGGGCGGGTGAACGCGATGGGTGGCGCGGGTCATGACGGGCACATGATGGAAGCGGATCTGATCGCGCCCGAGCCGTCGCGCGCGGTGCCCGGCGAGGGCGTCTCAACCGTGCGGGTCAGGTACAACCAGTGCGACCCGATGGGGGTGGCGCACCACAGCGCGTATGTCGAATGGCTGGAGCACGGGCGGACCGAACTGCTGCGCGAGTGCGGGGTCAGCTACGCGATGCTCGAACGGACCGGCGTGCTGCTGGCGGTGGTTCGGATGGAGATCCGGTATCTCGGGCCGGCGCGGTATGACGATGTGCTGAGGATCCGGACGATCGTTTCAGGTGGGGGGCGTGCGCGGATCGATCACGCCTACGAGATCCATCGGGTGGGCGCGGATGGCAAGGACGACGGCGCGTTGATCGCCACGGCGGGCTCGACGCTCGGGTGCCTGGGGCCCGACGGCCGCCCGCGGGCGCTGCCGGGCTGGCTCGTTCCGCCCGGCGGTGTGCGCCGGGGGGCGCGGTAGGATCGCGTGGGTGGGTGCGGGTTGTGTTTCCCCGTTCGCGAGGATGCTCCGATGCGCGATCTGGTGCTGATGGGGCTGCGCGGCTCGGGAAAGTCGACCATCGGTCGCCGCGTGAGCGAGCGCCTCGGGTTCGAGTTCGTCGATCTCGACGAGCGCGTGCTCGGGGCGATGGGATGCGCGACGGTGCGCGAGGCGTGGGAGCGATTCGGCGAAAGCGCGTTCCGCGCGGGCGAGGGCCGGGCGCTGGCGGTATTGCTGGGCGAGGATCGGGATCGCTCGCGGGGGCGGGTGATCGCGCTGGGGGGCGGGACGCCGATGGTGCCCGAGGCCGCGGCGGCGCTGCAGCGGGCGCGGGAGCGGGGCTTCGTGTGGATCGTGTACCTGCACGCGCCGCCGGAAGTGCTGGCCAATCGGATCGATGCCGGCGATCCGAACCGCCCGCGGCTCGGAGGGGCGGCGGGCGTGGAGGATGAGATGCGGTCGGTGTACCAGCGGCGCGATGGTGTGTACCGCTCGCTCGCGGATGCGGTGGTCGATGCGTCGCGGAGCGAGGATGAGGTGGTCCCCGCGGTGCTCGGGGTCGCCGGGGGTGCGGAGGGCGGCGCGGAAGGAGAGCGGCCGCGATGAGCGTGAGCCTGTGGCAGCGGGCCGAGCGCCCTGAGGTGGTCGAGGCCGATCTGGCGATCGTGGGGGCTGGGATCGCGGGGCTGTCGGGCGCGCTGGAGGCATCGCGGCTCGGGCAGCGGGTGGTGGTGCTGGAGCGTGGGGCCGGACCTGGTGCTGGTGCGTCGGGGCGGAACGCCGGGTTTCTGATGCGCGGCGCGGCGGACAACTACGCGCGGGCGGTTCGCGAACTGGGTCGCGAGCGGGCGCGCGAACTGTGGCGATTCACCGAGCAGAATCTGGCGGACCTGCGGTCGGAGGGCCTGGAGCGGGTTCCGGGGTACGCCGCGCGGGGCTCGTGCCTTCTGGCGCTGGAGGCGGATGAGGGCGAAGAGCTGCGCGAATCGCTGGCCCTGCTGCGCGCCGATGGGTTCGCGGGCGAGGACCTGCGGGTGGGCGCTGAGGCGGGCGACGATGTGGCGCGAGCGCCCGGCGTGGTCTGCGGGCTGATCAATCCGGACGATGCGGTGTGCCACCCGGTGCGGCTGATCGAGTGGATCGCATCCATGCTCCCGCACGGCGTCCTGCGCACCGGCGCGGACGGTGGACAGGTGCACGAGATCGTGCCCGTTTCCGGCTCGGGTGCCGGATCAGATGGCCTCGTCGTCCGGACCGATCGGCTCGAGGTGCGGGCCGCGCGGGCGCTGGTGTGCGCGAACGCGTGGATCGCGCGGCTCATCCCCGCGCTGCGCGGGGTGGTCGTGCCCAATCGCGGGCAGATGCTGGCGCTGGAAGCGCCCGCAGAGGCACTGCGGATCGACCACGCCTACTACGCGAACCACGGCGGTGAGTACTTCCGGCGCGTGAATGAACGCACGGTGATCCTGGGCGGATGCCGCCGGCATCGGGAAGATGAAGAGCGGACGGACTCGGACGAGCCCACGCCCGCAGTGCAGGCGGAGCTGGAGCGGTTCGGCGAGCGGGTGTTCGGGCGATCGTTCCCGGTGGGGGCGCGGTGGGCCGGGACGATGGCGTTCACGCCCGACCACCTGCCGTTGACCGGCCCGGCACCGGGGGTGGGAGGCGGACGCGTGTGGGTGTGCGGCGGATTCACCGGGCACGGGATGTCGCTGGGTTTCAGGACCGCGCGGCTGACGGTGCGCGCGATGCTGGACGCGGAGCGGGTCGACGACGAGGCCGGGCCGTTCCCGGTCTCGCGCCTGGCGAGCGGCGGGCGGTCGTAGGCGCTGTGCGGTCGGGGGGGATCCGACAGGGTCAGTCAGGCCAAGCCCTTGGCGCCCAGCCAGCGCTCGGCGTCCAGCGCCGCCTGGCAGCCCATGCCGGCGGCGGTCACGGCCTGACGATACTCCGCATCGGCGACATCGCCGGCGGCGAACACGCCCTCGATGTTCGTGTTGCTGTGCCGCGTCTTCAGGCTGATGTACCCCTTGGCGTCGGTGTCGATCCCGGCGCCCTCCAGGAACTTCGTCGCGGGCGTGTGACCGATGGCCATGAAGAGCCCGCCGACCTCGAGGTCCGACTCCTCGCCGGTGACGGTGTCCTTGAGCCGGACGCCGGTGATGTGGTCCTTGCCGAGCACATCGACGACGACCTTGTTCCAGACGACCTTGGCGTTGGGCTTGGACATGAACCGCTCCTGCATGACCTTCGAGGCGCGGAGCGCATCGCGCCGGTGGATGACATAGACGGTCGAGGCGAACTTGGTGAGGTAGGTGGCCTCTTCCATCGCGGTGTCGCCGCCGCCGACGACCGCGAGTGGCTTGTTGCGGAAGGTGGGGAGCGCGCCATCGCAGACAGCGCACGCCGAGACGCCGCCGCCCGAGGTCGCCAGGCGCATCTCGTTCGGGAGCCCGAGCCAGTTGGCGGTGGCGCCGGTGGCGATGATCACGGCGTGGGCGCGGATGACCTCGTGCTTGCCCGAGCCATCGTCGATAGTCAGCGTGAACGGGCGGGAGGCGAAGTCGCAGCGAATGACATCCTTGGTCTCGATGCGCGTGCCGAAGCGCTCGGCCTGCTTCTTGAACTCGCTCATCATCTCCGGGCCGGTGATGCCCTCCGGGAAGCCCGGATAGTTCTCGACCTCCGTGGTGAGCATGAGCTGCCCGCCGGGGAGCACGATGGAGGGGTTCTGCTTGGGCACGCCCTCGATCACCAGCGGATCGAGGTTGGCGCGGGAGGCGTAGATGGCCGCGGTCCAGCCCGCGGGGCCAGAGCCGATGATCACGAGTTTCTCGGTGCGTGCGTGCCCGTTGCCAGAGTCGGTGCTTGCCATGGGTCTCGATCCGGGGTTGGTTCTTGGGTGGTGCGAGGTGCTGGGAGTGGTTCGCGCCGCGGAGCGGGCTCCGAGCGTGAACCGGTGTGCCCGCGCGGGTATTCCCGTGCGAGCGGCGTGGGGAATGGGCCCGGGCGGATCGCGCGGGGGCGCGCCGGTCGGAGGTTACAGCCCGCCGGAGCGTTCGAGGTGCTCGCGCTTCAGCGAGATGATCGGCGGCCAGTACAGGATGTCGTTGCCGCCGAGCCCGACCTGGCGGGCCTGGTTGTTCACCGCATCGGCGCCGTAGGAGTAGAGGATGAACTGGGACTGCCCGATCTTCGCGGTGAAGCGCTCGAGGGTGGTGCCGGTGACCTGGTTGATCCCCGAGGTGGCGAGCATCGACAGGGCCTGCTGCATCTGCGAGAACATCGACCGGACCTCATCGCGCCCGCCCAGCTGCTTGGACAGCGCCTCGACGCCCGCGTTGACGAGGGGGTCGATGTACTCGGCGCGGACCGCCGCGTTGACGGCCTCGACCGACGCTTCCTTGAGCAGCTCCGGCGAAACGGAGCCGGTGTCCATGGCCATGGTGATCGCCTCGGACATCTTCTGGCCAGAGAACGCGGCCCTGGCCATGCCTTCGAGGGCCTGGGAGATGGCGGGGATCTGCACGCCCGCCTGGGCGAGGATGGTGCGCATCGGCTCTTCGGTGAGCGCCGCGCGGATGGCCTTGGGTGCCTCCTCCCCGGCGTTGCGCGGGTTGATCCCGAACTCGTTCGAGAAGTCGTTGAGCATCGCCACGAAGTCCTCGCGGTCGCTCTGCGTGACCGGCGCGGCGTTGGTGGCGTCGACGAGGAAGCGGCGGAGGCTGTCCGCGTTGATGGTGAGGTTCTCGAGATCGAACAGGTCGTCGGGGATCTCGATCTCCGAGAGGTCGAGCGCATCGAACCCGGGGAGCGAATCGGGCGAGAGCCCCATGAGCCCGAAACCGCCGAGCCCCTCGGCGTTCGCGAACGCGTCGGACCCGATCGCGGTGGAACTGACGGCCCGGGAGCCCGCGAAGTCGACGACGCCGACGCGGCTGACGGAGCCGAGCTGAGCGGCCGCGAGCCCGATGTCGGACGGGCGCCCGCGGGAGAACAACTCGAGCAGCGAGCCGCCGATGACGGTGATCTCGTGCGGCTCCGGATCGCCGATCGCCGGAGGCGGGGTGTCGCGGATGGGAACGAAGAACGAGAGGTCCATGAACCGGTCGAACCGGGGCAGGTACCTGAAGAGGTCGACCCACGCGGGGATCTCGCCGCCGGGTCTGGGCAGCGGATTGGGCGAGATCGCGGCGATGTTCTTCGGCCACTCGCGGAATCGCGCGCGGTACCCGGCGAGCCCGAGGGCGGTGCGTGTGCCGTACAGGTCCTGCGCGGTCACGAGCCTGAGCGTGTAGAGCCACTCGATGTCCGAGAGCACGACCATGAGCTGGTAGAACTCGCCGCGGTCCATCAGCATGTAGTCGGACGGGAGCTTGAGCAGGTCGTCGTGGGGGTTGAGGATCTTCCAGCGCTGGTCCCACGAGCCGAACACATCGTCGATCTTCTGATTGGTGCGCTGGAATCCGGCGTGGGCCGAGGCGATGTCGCGGTAGAACGCGGCCTTGTCGTAGATGGTCAGCTCGCGTCCCTCGGACTCGATGAACGCCATCGTCGCGGTGAACTGTGGCACGGCGACGGGGCCGCGGTCGACCATGGTGCGGGCCACGAGCTGCTTGGCGGCGATGCGGTCGCCCTCGGGCAGCGCGATCAGATCCAGGCGGAGCGAGCGATCGGAGAGCCGCTCAAGCAGTTCGGCGATGTGCTCGATGGTGAAGTTGAAGTCGTAGAGGTACACGACATCGCGGAGCCGTTCGAACGCGACCAGCATCGTGCCGAAGCCCCAGTATTTCTCCAGCGACATGCCCCGGTCGGCGACGATCCGTCCGAGCCTGACCCAGGCGTAGAGCACCTCGAGCGCTTCCTCGGCGTCGCCGCGCTCGGCGAGTCGGGTGGCCTCGGCCGTCAGGAGGATCGCCACATCATCGAGCCGGTTCAGGTACTCGTACCGGGCGGTCACGAGCAGATTGAGCGGCTCGATGTCGATGTACAGCCCGTTGTCGATGAACTCGGGCGCGACGCCCTCGGTGTTGTAGGGGTGCGTGAATTGGAAGCGGCGGTCGTCGTCGGCGATGGTCTTGAGCGCCTCGATCACCGCCTGCTGCGCGGGGGCCTCGGCCCACGCCTCGATCTCGTCCCACCGGGGGTTGCCGGGGACGATGAGCGAAGCGATCTCGAGGTCCGCCAGCGCGGCGGGCATCGGGTCCATCCCGACGATGGCGGGGAAGAGCAGGGCGTCGGCGGATTCGACGCCCGCGCGCGGGCCGAAGGCCTTGTTGATCTCGTCGATGAATTCGAGGGCCTGGCGCCCGCGGGGCTGCGCCTCGGCGGCGGGGATGATCGCGCCGGCGCCGACGATGGCGATGAGGGCGATGAGCAGCGGGCGGAGCGGGCGAATGATGATGGACGACACTGGCATGCGGATTCCCCTGCATCGCGTGGGTCGGTGGGATCGGACGGAATGGGCCGGGCACGGGGCGAGGGTCGCTCGATCCTGCGTGATCGGTCTGGAATTGAACGGCGTGCGGCGCCGGAGGGTTCGGGCGTCGCGGGGTGCCGGCCGTCGATTCTAACCGGTGCCCCCATGCGCGTCGGGAATGCGGTCGCGGTTCGTGGCGCCTTGATCACGGCGTTTCGAGGGGCCCGAACGGGCCGCGCGGCGCCCGCGCGACGGTGCCCTTGGGCACGAGCCGGGCGAGCTTTCCGCCGGCGTAGGCCTCCCAGCGGCCCGCTACCAGATCGGTGGTGTCCTCGTCCATCGCGAGCACGGGCGGCCAGGCGCGCACCGGTTGACCGTTGTTGGCCTCCCGCCCGTCCTTCGGGGTCGCATCGAACGCGACCCGCCCGCCTGGCGCGGGGAGCCCGGCGGCGTCGGCCGGGCGGTGGAACACCGCGTCGCGGGAGGCGTCGGAATTGGCGACCCAGTGGAACAGCGCCTCGTCCGCGTTGGCGAGCGGGATGCCCGAATCCAGCACGACGATGAACCTGGGCAGCGCTCTGAGATCGAGCCCGAGATCGAAGTCACCCGACTCGAGCGTGCGCTGGGCGAGGTTGTATCCCTGGCCGGGGCGTGTCTTGTGGAGGGCGATGAAGAGCCAGGCGCCGGCGGTCAGGCCGGGCATCGCCGCGTCGGTGACGCCGTCGAGCCGGCGCACGGCGTCGAGGTAGCGCGCCGCATCCCGGGCATCGAGGATGGGCAGCGCGCGCTGCTCGATGGGCACGCCGTTGGCCTGCTCGCCGGGCCACTTCGGCGTGCAGTCGAATCCGACCTTGAGCCCCGCGCCGAGGCGCGGCGCGGCGTGGTCGAGGATGTCCAGTGGGCCGTTGGCCAGCTCGAGGTCGCGGGCCGGGTCGCAGTGCTGAGCGCAGGCGCGCATGACCGCGCCGAGGTCGTGCACATCGACGCTCTCATCGACGATGAACAGGGTCTTGGTCCACGCCATCTGCCCCGCGCCCCAGATCGCGTGCATGACGCGGCGCGCCTGGAGCGGGTAGGCCTTCTTGATGCGCACGCAGGCGCAGTTGTGGAACGCGCCGAACATCGGGAGGTCGTAGTCTTCGATGTCGTGGATGAGCGTCTTGAGCAAAGGGAAGAAGATGCGCTCGGTCGCCTTGCCGAGGTAGTAGTCCTCCTGCGGCGGGAGCCCGACGATGGTCGTGGGGTAGACCGCATCGCGTCGGTGCGTCAGCGCGGAGATGCGGACGATCGGGTACCTGTCGGGCATGGAGTAGAAGCCGGTGTGGTCGCCGAACGGGCCTTCGAACACGGCGTCTGGCCCGAGGGGGCCCGCTTCGGGGTCGCGCGGGTCCCATCCGATCGGGCCGGCTTCGTGCGAGACCCAGCCCTCGATGATGAAGTCCGCGTCGGCGGGGACCCACAGGGGCACGGTCTTGGCGCGCACCATGCGGAGCCCGTTGCCGTTGAGGAATCCGAACATGAGCAGTTCCGAGATGCCCGGCGGCAGGGGCGCGGTCGCGGCGTAGGGAAGGGGCGAGGGCCCGCCCAGCGCGATCGCGACGGGCATGGGCTCGCCCCGCTTCTTCCACGATCGCCAGTGCGATGCGCCGTCGTGGTGCATGTGCCAGTGCATCGCCACGCGGTCCGGTCCCAGCAGCTGCACCCGGTACATGCCGATGTTGTGCGAGGCGGGCTTGTCCGCATCCGCATCGTCGGCGTGGATCGTGTGAATACCGGCCAGCGTGATGTACCGCCCGCGGAGGCGCGCATCGGCGGCGTCGATCCCGGGGATGCCATCGTTGGCATCCGGCGGGTACCCCAGCGCGGCGAAATCGGCATCGTGCGGCCAGCAACGGATGATCGGGAGCCGAGTCAGATCGATCTGATCGCCGGTCCGCACCACCTGCTGAACGGGCGCGTTGGATCGGAGCCGCCTCGGCCCGATCTTCAGCAGCGGGGCGAACTGCCTCGCCTTGCTCAGCGCTTCGGACAGCGAACGCGGCGGCTGCGGCTTGACGAGTTCGCCGATGGCAGCGCCGATCGCATCGAATCCGGAAGCGGGTGGTCCATTCCCGTGTCGGGCGCGGTCGGGGGTCCACCTGGGCGACGGGATGCCGGGCAAGGGTTCGTGGCATCCGAGTGCGAGCTCGGTGCGTCGGTAGGACCCCCACGCGTTGATGAGCAGGGGGAAGTCCGACCCCTCGACGCGTTCGAAGAGCAGGGCGGGCCCGCCGGAGGCGAAGAACCGGGGGTCGTTGCGCTGCGCGCCGCCGGAGGGCGCGTGCGGGGCCCGCGACTTGCTGACTAGGTCCGCGATCCGCGAGACCTCCAGCAGCGGCGAGACGGGCTCGGAGATGCGGACCAGCTCGCCGCACCGTTCCAGCGCTTCGATGAACGCGCTCGTGCTTGCAAACATCTGGCGATGCTACACCGCCGCGGGCCGCTCAACCGGTGGGGCCACTGGGGCGTGGGGGCTGGTAGCATGGCTGAAACACGCAGGCTCGAACCACCAAAGAGGCGGCATGATCATGTCGAGCACGATCCAGCCCACGCAACCCACGGCCCCCGTGTCCCACCGGGGCGCCGGCGCCTTTGTGGACGATCTCGCGCTGGACCTGCGCGGGATCGCGAAGACCTACCGCGGAAAGGTCAAGGCGCTGCGGGGGATCGACCTGGGGGTGGCGCGCGGCGCGGTCTTCGGGCTCCTGGGACCCAACGGGGCGGGCAAGTCCACGCTCGTGAAGATCCTGCTCACGGTGATCCGCCCGAGCCGGGCCGAAGGGCACCTGCTCGGGAGCCGGATCGGCGACCGCGAAGCGTTACGGCGGGTCGGGTATCTCCCGGAGCACCACCGGTTTCCGGAGTATCTCACCGCCCGCCAGGTGATCGACCACGCCGCGTGCATGACCGGTGTCGATCCGAACGACCGGCGTCGGCGGGCACCGGCCCTGCTCGATCTGGTCGGGCTCTCCGGGTGGCACGACAAGCGGGTGGGGACCTTCTCGAAGGGCATGCGCCAGCGGCTGGGGATCGCGCAGGCGCTGGTCAACGAGCCGGACCTGGTCATCCTGGATGAGCCGACGGACGGGGTGGACCCCGTGGGGCGGCGCGACATCCGCGATATCATCAACCGCCTGCGGGACGATGGAAAGACCGTGTTCCTCAACTCGCACCTGCTCTCCGAACTGGAGATGGTGTGCGATCGCGTGGCGATTCTGGTGCAGGGCGTGGTCGCCTCGCAGGGGACCATCGATGAATTGACGGCCGACAAGCGGGCGTACCAGCTCGAGATCGTGCCGCCGACCGCCGGGAGCGAAGGTGGTTCAAACGAATCGTCTTTGGTGGCCGAGCGGGTCGCGCGGGTGCTCCCGGGGTTCGCGCCGAGCCCGCCCTCGCGACAGGGTCTGGTCGGCGAATCCTCCGGCCCGAGCAGCGGCGCCGACCTTGTGATCCCCGGACGCCTCGCGGGCGGCATCGAGGCCCGCGTGCAGGGCTCGGTGCTGACGGTCAAGACCGAGGATCCGGAGGCGGTCCAGCCGCTGATCGATGCGATCCGCAGCGCTGGGCTGAGCATCCGCGCGGTCCGCCCGATCCGCCCGTCGCTGGAGGATCTGTTCATGCAGGCCGTGACCGACCCGACCACGGGGCAGACGCTCCAGCCCGGCGCGCGGCGCGACAAGCCCTGATCCGTTCGCCGCCCGACGACTCCCGCCGATCCCGCCGCCGCGCCGGATCGCCGGCTTCCACCGACTTCGGAGGTTCCCGCCATGTGGCTGCTCCAGACCCGCGCCCTGCTCGTTGATGCCTACCGCGAGCTCAACGCGAAGAAGATGTTCTGGATCGTGATGGTCATCTCCGCGCTGATCATGGGCGCGATCGCGTGCCTGGGCGTGTACGAGGGCGGGATGTCCGTCCTGTGGTGGAAGTTCGACAACCCGGTCATCAACGCCGTCACGATGCCGCCGGAGGTGTTCTACAAGCTCACCTTCGTGAGCTTCGCGATCCCCGTCTGGCTCGCGTGGGGCGCGACGATCCTCGCGCTGATCTCGACCGCGAGCATGATCCCGGACTTTGTCTCCGGCGGTTCGATCGAACTCTCGCTGGCCAAGCCGATCGGCCGGATCCGGTTGTTCCTCACGAAGTACCTGTGTGGGCTGCTGTTCGTCGTGCTCCAGGTGGGCGTGTTCTCGCTCGGAGCGTTCCTGGTCATCGGGCTCCGGGGCGGGGCCTGGGAGCCCGGGCTGTTTCTGGCGGTGCCGCTCATCACCGTGTTCTTCTCGTACCTGTTCTGCGTGTGCGCGCTGGTGGGGCTGCTGACACGATCGACGATCGCGGCGCTCCTCCTGACGATGCTCTTCTGGCTGCTGCTCTTCGCGGTCAACACAACCGACGGGATCATGCTGACCTTCGACACGCGGGCGCAGATGACGGTGCAGCGGCACGAAGAACGGATCGAGCGGTTCCGCGAACTCGGACCGCAGCGCGATGCAGCGCTGAACGCGTACCGGGATGCGATGGCGAGCGCGGGTCTCGGCGATGCCTTCGAAGCGCCACCACTGCCAGCGGAACAGGCGTCCGAGCCGCCGGTGGAGGGCGAATCCGAGCCCTCAGATGGCAGCGTCGATGAGCGAGGCGCGTTCGTCGAGGGGGTCTGGATCCCCGCCGCACCGAGCGACAACGCGGAGCTCCGCAGGCTGCAGCGCGAGGCCGAGTCGATGCAGAACCGGTGGGCGCGCAGCCAGCGGTACATCGAGAACACCGTCGAGCCCGGCCTCGAGGCCGCACGCCGGTCGGCCGAGGACTGGTCGCGCTGGCAGGGCATCATCTTCGCGAGCAAGACCGCGCTCCCGAAGACCTCCGAAACGATCGAGTTGCTCCGGCGATGGGTGGTCTCCGCGGCCGAACTGCCGACCTTCGATGAACAGGGCGAAGGCGGCGGGCCCGACATGAACGAGCAGGCGTTGTTCGGCGGGATGCGCAGCCCAGGTTCGCTCGAAGTCGATACCAGTTCATCTGAATTCAATGAGGCCGTGCGCGAGCGCTACGACGCGCGGAGCGTGTGGTGGGTCCTCGGCACCTCGCTCGCGTTCCAGTTCGTGGTGCTCGGCATCGCCTGCGGGATCTTCTCCCGGCGCGACTTCTGACCCCCCCGGCAGTTCCCCAGCGCCCGACCGCTTCTGTGGGGCCCTCGCTCTGCGGGGCGGGGCGTTCCACGCGCGGCGGACGGCGCGGTGGGGTGCCACGCGATCGCACGGATCGCGCCCGGGGTGGCGTTGAGGCACCCGGATCGCGCGCGGGAGTGGGGGAGCGCGGGGGTTGGAAAAGCGGACAGGGCGGGATTCGAACCCGCGATACCTGTTTCCAGGTATGCCGCTTTAGCAAAGCGGTGCCTTCAGCCGCTCGGCCACCTGTCCGTCCCGGATCAGGATGAGCCCGCGGAGCGGGTTGCCTGATCGGGCCTGACCGGCAATCGTGCCCACCCCGGGGCCGGGAGTCAACTCATCAGAGGGAGCATCATGCCCACACCGGAGCGAATCGAGCGGATCCAGCGCCTCGTGGCGCAGCGCCAGCGGGGGGTCGTGGTGCTCGAGGACATCCACGACCGGTACAACGCGGCGGCCGTGTATCGCTCGTGCGATGCGTTCGGGATCCAGGCGGTCCACCTCGTGTTCGACCGCGAGCGGACCGGATCGGCGGGGTTCAGCCCCACGGCGGCGGGGCGGGTCGCCTCCGGGTCGGCCAACCAGTGGCTCGATTTCCATCGGCACGCGGGGATCGAGCCGTGCTACGCGGCCCTCCGCGCCCGCGGGTACCTGATCGTCGCGACGGCGCTGGGCGAGGATGCGGTGCCGATCGATCGGTTCGACTTCGCCGCCCACGCCGACATCGCGCTGGTCTTCGGGAATGAGCTGGATGGGCTGAGCGAGCCCGCGCGACAAGGGGCCGATGCGCGGATCATGGTGCCGATGCGGGGCGTGGTGCAGTCGCTCAACCTCTCGGTGACCGTGGCGATCTGCCTCCACGAGATGACGCGCCAGCGCCGGGCGGCGGGGATGGAGCGATTCACGCTGCCCGAGGCGGATCGGGTCGCGCTGGAGGCCGCGTTGATCGAACGCCGGGCCTCGGGCGAAACCAATCACGAGAGCATGGCCCAGCAGATCGTGGACCCGCGGGAAACGCGCAAGCCCAAGCGCCGGAAGCGGCGCAGCCGGCGGTGACCGCGTTTGGGTTGTTCGGAGTCGCGACGGACGGTCGGCGGGGCGAGCGCCGCTGGATCACTCGCCGTCGGCGATGGTGGCCTTCTTCCTGCGGGGAGTGGCCTTGGTTTTCTTGATCCCGCCGTCGGAGATCTCCGTCCGGAGCGTTTCTTCGATGTAGAGGATGGTGTCGCAGGCGGGGCAGGTGGTGATGTCGCCCTTGTTCAGCAGCACGCTGACGCGCTCGATCGGCAGGTGCGTGAAGCAGGAGCCGCAGGTGTACTCGAGGTTGCGCCGATCGGCTTCCTCGATGGGCGCCATGACCTCATCGATCCCGCGCGAGAGCGCCTCCTCGTAGAGCGCCATCGCGGAGGTGGGAACCTCCTTGGCGGCCTCGGCCCGCTCGGACTCGAGTTCATTGACCCGGTCCTTGATCTCCTCGGCCTTCTTGTTCCGGTCCCCCTCGGCGACGCCCTTGACCTTCTCCCGCTCGCCCATCTGCGCCACCAGGCTCGCCGCGGTGGCTTCCAGCGCCTCGACCTTGCCCATCATGTCGAGGATCCGTCGCTCGACCTCGGCTTTATCGGCCTTCAGGGTGCTGGACTCGGTGAGCAGGGCCGTGTGTTCCTTGGAGGTGCTGGCCTGGGTCATTCGCTCGCGGAGCCCGGCGATGCGCTCGTCCTTGGCGGCAACCTCGTTCTCATCGTTGGCGATCGAGGCCTTGAGCTGGCGGATCTGCCCGTCGATCGAGGCTTTCTGCTTCTGCAGATCGTCGATCGTGGCGACCTGCGTACGCAAATACGCCTCCGATTGACGGAGGCGTGCCTTGAGACCACGGAGTTGCTGATCGACCCGGTAGAGTTTCAGAAGCTTTCCCGTAACACCCATGTGCGCCGCCGTCCTTTCACTACGCGTCCACCCTCAGTATATCGCGTGTCCGGGGCGATCGTCAGAATTTTGTTGAAATTGGGGCAATTTGGCTTGACTCCGATGAGGCAATGTGCCATGCCCGGGTCCGCAATCGCGTCCCGGAACGATCCCCCATGCCCGGCGGTCCGATCCGCGGTGCCGGGATGCGCGGGCCAGGCCGACCGGGAGGGTGCGGTCACGGCGTCGCCGGGGGAATGCCGGGGGCGGCGGCCGCGAGCAGCCAGTAGGCGACCGGCGCGACCAGCAGGGGCGAATCGATCACATCCAGCACCCCGCCGAACCCCGGGAGCGCGCGGGAAGCGTCCTTGACCCCGGCATCGCGCTTCAGCAGGCTGGCGATCAGGTCGCCACCTTGACCGATCGCTCCGAACAGGGCCCCGAGCAGGGCTCCGTGCCACCAGGCGAGCCCTGGGGTCACGCCCGAGGCTCGCCCGAGCAGGGCGGCCAGCGCCCCCACGACGAGCGAGAGGAGCAGGCCGCCGTAGAAGCCTTCCCAGGTCTTGCCCGGGCTGAGCCACGCGATGAGCTTGGTGCGTCCGAGCCATCGTCCCACGAAGAACGCCCCGATGTCGTACGACTTGGTGACCAGCAGGACGCCCAGGAGCATCCAGGCGGTGTGCTCGCGCCGGATCAGCAGTAAAAATCCGCCCATGAGCCCGAGGTAGACGAACGCGAAGAGCGTCACACTGGTGGCCGCGAGCACGCCCTCGGCGGACTTGTGCCGCGCGTAGTACGCAAGGGAGGCGCAGAGCACCACGGCCGCCGCGGTGGCGACCACCGCCCCGCCCAGGCGGGCCGCCGCGTCCTCGTCCGGCACGGCCGGGAGCAGGTTGAGCACGCCCACGATCCAGCCCTGGCCCGCGATGGCGCCCGACACCGCCAGCCCGAGCAGCACCGCCGCGGGCGTGAGCCAGGTCGAGGCGACGATCCGGCGCAGGCGGGTGATCGCGACGAGCTCACGGGCCGCGAGGATCCCGACGATCACGAACGCCGGCATCAGGAGCAGCCCGGGCATGAAGCCGCCCTCTTCGAGCGCCTGATCGCCCCACACCACGAGGAGCACCCCGAGGATCAGAAATGGTCCGAGGATGAGCCGGGTTCGCAGCACGGGAGCAGGGTAGCGGGGGGTGGCGTGGCGTTGTGGGATCGGTCAGCGTTCATCGACGCCGAGCGGGCGCCGGCGGGCCTCGCCGGGCTTGCGCGGGTAGAGAGCCGGGGTCTTCCGCATTTTCTCCAGGACGACGATCTTCCCGGTCGGCGTGTCGATGGTCGCGATGTGGTGGGCGTGCAGGAGGTGCAGCGCCTGCTTGGCCTCGGCGAGTTCCTCGGAGGCCTTCTCGCCCTTGATCAGCGCCGCCCGCCCGGCGATGCGGAGCAGCGGGATGCACCATTCGGCGATGATCGCGATCCTCCCCACGGCCCGGGCGGTGACAAGGTCGTAGAACCCCCGGTGAAGCAGGCCGAGTTGGGTGGGCGCGGAGGGGGCCCCGCGCCGCTGGACCGGGCCCTGCCCCGGGACATGCGCGCCGACCTCTTCGGCCCGTGCGTTGATGACCCGCGCGTTGGTCAGGGCCAGCTCGCCGATGGCCGCTTCGAGGAACTCGGCCTTCTTCGCGGTCGACTCCACAAGGGTGAACTCGATGTCCGGTCGCGCGATCGCGAGCACGAGCCCGGGAGCGCCGCCGCCGGACCCGATGTCGCAGACCCGCCGGATCTCGGAGGGCGGGGGCTCATCGGGCGGCTCCGTGAGCGTCCCGGCCTCGCCCCCGTCGGACGGCGTCTCACGCGGCGTCTCGTCGGCTTCGAGCAGCGGGAGGAGCGTCAGCGAATCGAGGATGTGCCGCCGCCATGCCTCGCCGGGTTCGGTGATCGCGGTCAGGTTGAGCAGCGCGTTGTTCGCCAGCAGCAGGGCGAGGTAGTGCCCGTAACGCTCGATCTCGCCCGGCTCGAAGTCGATCCCGTACGCCGCGGCCTGCTCCAGGAAATCGGCGGGAGGAGCGAGCCTCGGGACGGCCTTGGTGAACTCGATCTTCTGGCGCGGCGGGGGCGTCTGGCGCGCGCTCGACGAGGAGCGGTCTCCGCGCAGGTGGCGAGGCGTGTTCCGGGAGGGCTTGGGCAAGGGGGCGTGGCCTTTCGGGGCGTGGCGGCGGGACACCGGGAGGCGCGAGGGTAGGTCTCGAATCCTGTCGTGGCGGGGGCGGCGATGGGGAGTGGGGGGGCGGGCGGATCTCACCGAGAGAATTCGAACGATTCCCGCCAGAAGTACTCCGGCCTGCGGAGCCCGACGCCGAGGATCAGCCCGACCATCGCCCACGCGATGAGCAGGCTCGAACCGCCGAAGCTCACCATCGGAAGCGTGATGCCGGTGATGGGAAGGACGCCGAGGGTCATCCCGATGTTGATCGATGCCTGGATCACGATGGTGCCGCCGAGCCCCACGCACACGAGGCGCCCGAACGGGTCCTTGCTCAGCGCGGCGGTCCACAGCGCCCCGAGGAGCCAGACCGCGTACAGCCCGATGACGGTGAGCCCGCCAAAGAACCCCCACCGGTTGAGGATGACCGGAAAGATCATGTCGTTGTGCTTCTCGGGCAGCGGGTTGAAGGTGATCAGCGCATCGGTCCGTTCGGCATCATGCCCCGAGAGCCCGCCGGCGCCCGCGATCTTGACGGCCTGTCGTCCCTGGAACGCGCGATCGTCGAGGAAGCGGGTGTCGCCCGCGTACAGGTCCATCACCGCGAGGATCCGGTTGACCTGGTGCGGGCGAAGGAGCGGATAGGCATCACGCTCCGCCGCGACGAGCGAGATGACCACGATCGCCGCGGCGAACCCCGCCCCGGCGAGCCCGGTCGCGATCAGGTGCCACAGGCGTGCGCCGGCCGCGATGAGCATCACCACGAGCACCGGGATGAACAGCAGCGAGGTGCCCAGGTCCGGCTCGACGAGGATCAGCGCCATCGGGACGAACGCCATCGCGGCCGGCGGGATCAGCCCGAGCAGCGTCCGGTGGTTGGAGCGCAGCCGGAGGTACGACGCCAGCGCGAGCACATACGCGACCTTGGCGAGCTCGCTCGGCTGGAAGTCGGCCACGCCGAGCGAGATCCACCGGCGGGCGCCCTTGCGCGGCTTGACGATCTCCTCCGGCACGAACGGGATCAGCACGAAGACCAGCAGCGCGATGGTGCCCAGCCCGATGACCCAGGTGAGCCGCTGGATCCGCCGCGGGTGCGGGATCACGGCGATCCCCGCGGCGATCAGCCCGACGATGAGGTAGGCCAGTTGCCGGAGCGCGAGCGGCGAGAGCCCGAACCGGGCGCCCGGCTCCTCCGCGCCGCCCGTCGCCAGGCTGATCGTCGAGATGCCGATGGCGGTCAGCGCCCCCGCGGCGACCACCGACAGCCACGCCGGATTGAGCCACGCGATGGGAGACTTCGTTCTGGCCTTGGCCCGCTCATCGAGCGCCCGGGAACGCGCGCCGGGCGTCGCCGGTGCGGGGTCCTCGGATGTCGTGCGAGGGGGTGTGGAAGGGGCCTGCCGCAGCGCAGCGCGTGCGGCCCGGTCCGGTGCGCCCGGGTGCCCGGTGGTCGCGGGGCTCACAGGTAGCCCTCCGCGCGGAGGGCCCTGAGGATCTGATTGGCCACGGGGCCCGCGACGCGCCCGCCCGATCCGCCGTACTCGATCACGACCGAGATCGCGTACCGCGGACGATCGGCGCCCTCGGGCGTGGCGAGGATGACGAACCACGAATGGTCGCCGTCCCGGAGCGTGGTGCGTTGCCCGCTCTCATCGGTGCCGACGATCGGCGATGCCTGGGCGGTGCCGGTCTTGCCGGCGACGCCGACACCGTCCATCTGGATGATCGGCGCCGATGATCCATCGGGGAAGCGGAGCAACGACCCGGTGCCACGGTGCTCGGCGAGCAGCGACTGGCGGAGCCCCTCGATCCCGCGGCGCACGCTCTCGCGGTCGAGCCGGAGGTCCTCCGCGACCACGGGTGAGTCCGTCGTCAGGCGCGGCGCGATGTGCACGCCATCGCGCCCCAGCGTGGCGTAGATGTCGGCCGCGATGAGCGGGGTGATCGAGACCGGTCCCTGCCCGATCCCCGTGAAGATCGCCTCGGAGGGCTCGAGGGTTCCCGAGCCGGAGCGTCCGATCCAGCCGTCGAACGCATCGGCCAGTGGCAGGTCCTGGTCCTGAGCGACGCCGAATCGCCCGAGCCATCGTTCCATGCGCCGCGGGCCGAGGCGTTCGCCGAGCGTGTAGAAGTAGATGTTGCACGACCACGCCATGGCCTCTTCGGGCGTGAGCCCGTCGGGATGCTCGCCGACATGCACGACGCCGGGGTTCTGCTTGTAGATCCAGCAGCGGTAGACATCCGTCCGGTTCGGCAGGTAGTGCCCGGTGCAGGCGATGTGGTTGGAGCACCGGTGCACGCCGTCGGTCACGGCGGCCGCGAAGACGAGTGGCTTCAGGATCGAGCCGGGCTGGTAGGGCTTGGCGATCGCCCGGTTAGCCCACGGCGCATCGACCTGGTTGTTGTAGATCCAGTCCACGCCCTCCGGGGTGTCGAGCATGTCGCGTGTGAAGGTGGGCGAGGAGACGAGCGCCAGCACCTCCGCCGAGTCGATGTCGATGACGGCCACGCCCGCGTTCAGCGCTGTGCCGATCGGCATGCTCAGCCCCTGCGACCCCGCGTGCCAGCCCTGCACCGAGGTGAGCCCCAGCGCCGGATCCAGCAGCGCCTGTATGCGCGCCTGCAGCATGATGTCGATGGTGAGCTGGACATCATCGCCCGGCACCGGCGGCTCTTCGGTGGTCTGCCCGGTGTCCTTGCGGTACACGCGGCGCCCGCGCTGCCCGCGCAGGGTGTCCTCGAGGGAGGCCTCGATCCCGGCGGCGCCGTACTGGTCCCCGACGAGATACCCGGCGAGGTCGATCACCTTCGCGGTGCCCGGGTGCACCGCCGGGCGAGCCTCGATCTGTTCGCGCTGCACCTCGCGCATCCAGCCCAGCAGATGCGTCGCCACGCCGGGTACGGTCATGCTGACCGAAGAGTCGCCGTGCTCGGTGCGGAGGGGGGCGGGGAAGGAGGACCGGTCGATGTCGACGGTGACGGTCTCGTGCGGATAGTCGCGGTGGGCGTGCGGGCGGACCTCCATGCCCGGGAACTCCAGCGCGAGGCGCCGGAGCGCGAACGCGCGGCGCTCATCAATGTTGTCGGCGATCAGATGGGCATCGACCTGCTCGCGGATGCGGCGGTCCACATCGTCGATCGTCGGCGCCGATCCCCGCCGCCCGGTCTCTTCCCACGCGACGCGGAGTTCCTCGAGCCACCGGTTCTTCATGTGCCCGGCCAGCGCGTCCACGCGGGCGCGGATCGCCTCGCATCGCTCTTCGAGCGTCTCGTGCGAGATCTCCAGCGTCTCGCCGATCGCGGCCCACATGGCCTCGACCCGGGCGTCGGTGTCGGCCAGGTGCTCACGGATCAGGGCATCGCGCTGCGATTTGCCCAGGGTGGCCCAGCGATCCCCGGCCGACCAGCGGGCCCGGCGCTCGCCCTCGGCGACCGCCCACTGACCCGAGATCACCGGGTACCCGACCAGCAGGTCGAAGGATGGGGCGTCGATCGCGAGCACGCGCCCGTGCCGGTCGAGGATGCGCCCGCGCGTGGTGGGGATCCACTCACGCCCCTCGAGGGCCGCTTCGGACTCGGCCAGCCAGCGGTCGCCCTGCACGATCGTGACGCGCGCGGCCTGGGCGGCCAGCCCGGCCAGGACCAGCGCCATCAGCACCAGCAGCAACACCAAACGACGAACGAACAACCCAGGAGTCCCTTCCTGATCGCGCTCGGAGGTCGATCACCCGGAATCGTATCGGGGTGCCGCCGCCCAGCAGGGTTGATCGGCCATCGGCGGGGAATCGGGCCGCAATCTCGCGTCGCTCGCCCGCGAGCCGGCGGACAGCAGGGGAGACTCGACGGGTCGCTCACCCAGCGGTCTTGTCCCGCGTGATCTGCGCGTAGGCGTTGTGGTTGTGGATCGACTCGAAGTTCTCGCTGGTGATGCGGTACCAGGTGATCCGGTCGTCGGCGTTCAGCGTGATGGCCAGGTCGCGGACGATGTCCTCGACGAACTTGGGATTGTCGTAAGCGGCCTCGGTGACGAACTTCTCGTCGGGGCGCTTCAGCACCGGGTACACCGGGCACGAAGCCGCGTCTTCCAGGTGCTTCACGAGGTCCTCGATCCAGAGCGCACCCTTGAAGCGCACCGCGGCCTCGATCTCGCAGCGCTGGTTGTGGGCGCCGTACTCCGAGATCTCCTTCGAGCACGGGCACAGGCTCGCGGCGGGGGCCTTGACAACCATCACGAAGTCGTCGTGATGGTTGGAAACGGCCTGGAAAGTCACCTTGTAGTCCATCAACCCCGGGGACTTGGTGACCGGGGCCTGCTTCTCGATGAAGTAGGTGAAGGCGATCTCGAGGTGCGCATCCTCGGCGTTGAGGCGCTCGCGGATCGCCGAGGCGACGACCGGGATCTGCGCGGGCGTGAGCGGGCGGGCGTGCTCATTGAGCACTTGGAGGAAGCGAGACATGTGCGTGCCCTTCTGGTGGTGGGGCAGCGACACATACATGTTGATCTCCGCGACGGTGGTCTGCTCGCCGCCGTCGGGGGTCTTGAGCGTCAGTGGGTAGGTGACATTCTTCACCCCGACCTTGTCGATCGCGATCCGGCGTGGATCGGCGGTGGCCTGGACATCGGGGATCGAGTGGGAACTCTGGCTCTGCATCGAGTTGACCGCCATTCGCTGGGGCTTCCTGCTGGGGGGGACTCGCCCCGGCGCTGCTGGACGGATCGTAGGAGCCCGATGCCCCGCGATCGGCCCCGATTCGGGGCATCTCCAGGTGTCGATTTGTCGCATGTGGTGTGCGCGATGCTCCGATCGAGCGCCGGAGTTCCCCGATCCCGGCACGGGTCTTGCCCGAGCGGGGCACTGGGGCGCCGCGTCAGACAGATCGATCGGCGTTCCCGCCGGCGCCGGGTGCGGCGCGCTTGATCCGGACTCCCGATGCGCTGGCCTTCGCGTCACTCTGCGCGCCAGACGCGGGGTGCTGCTGGCGGGTCGCCAGGTCCTCGGCCCAGGTGATCCCGAGCGGAATCCCCACGAGCATCCCGGCGATGCCCGCCCACGCCCCGATCCATGCCAGCCCCGGGAGCGTGCCGCCCAGAGCCATCTCGACGCTTCGATCGCCCGTACCGCCCGTGGCCAGGCCCCAGATTCTCGTGGTGATCGCGACCAGCGCAGCGCCGAGCAGGATCGGGGCAAGCGAGACGGGATGCGCAATGATCCGCGCGAGCACGCCCCCGGCGAGCCCCGCAGCGCACGCGGCCGCGAAGACCTGCCCGTCCATCGGCGAGCGTGCGAGCAGCGATCCCGCCAACGAGCCCGCGATGACGAACGCGGCGAGCGGCGCCAGCGCCTTGCCGGTCGCGAGTTCCCCGAGCATGGATCGGGTGGACTCGGTGATGTCGTGGGTGCGATGGCGGACGGGGCGCGAGAGCCGCAGTGCCGCAACGACGCCGGCGAGCGTCAGCACCGTGACGAACACGGTGTCCAGCAGGAGCGTGAACATCACGCCGCCATCGCGGGTTCTGCGGAGCAGATCATCGACATTGGGCGTGGCCCATGCGGCCCACGCGAGCGTGAGCCCGGCGGCGGCCATCGCGTGGCGTGGCCCGCGCAGCCAGGCACCCAGCCCGCACGCGATCGTGGCCAGAACGATGATGCCCAGCGCTTTGAGGATGTCCCCGGCGCCGCCCGGGGCATCAAAGATGAGCCCGCCCGCGCCGCCGTCGCCGAGCCTGATGCCGGCGGCGAGCCGCCCGGCGATCGGGCCCAGCACGAGCATGACGATCGCGAACAGCACGCCCTGTCGAACGGTGTTGAGCATCGAGTGGCGCCTCCGAGCGTCGTGGCGGGCGTTCCCGCACCGAATCCGGAAGAGCCTAGCGGCGGGCGGGCGGGCGCGGCGGACGCATCCGGATTGGCGGCTGCGAATTGCCCTATTCTGAGCCCGAAGGAGCATGAGTACGCGAGGAGCGGGACCGGGCTCGATCGTTCGTCGGTGCCCCCCCCGAATGTGCCACTCTCGGACCGCCATGACCACACCACACGACTCATCCGTGACCGACGACTCGCACTCCGTGATCATCGATGGCGGCCCGCTGACGATCGAGCAGGTAGGGGCGGTAGCGCGGGGCGGCGCGACCGTGCGGCTCGGCCCACAGGCGCTGGAGCGGCTGGAGGCATCGAACCGGACACTCGGACAGGCGATCGCCGGCGGCGGTGCCATCTACGGGGTGAACACGGGGTTCGGTTCGCTCGCGCGGAAGCGGATCGCCGACGATGCGCTCCCGACGCTCCAGCGGAACCTGCTCCGCTCGCACGCGGCGGGCGTGGGCGCGCCGCTCCCGGTCGAGACCGTCCGGGCGATGATGCTGCTCCTGCTGGGCTCGCTGTGCCGAGGGCGCTCGGGCGTGCGTCCGGTGGTGGCCCAGGCGATCGCGGGGCTGCTCAACGCAAACCTCACGCCGATCGTGCCCGAGTCCGGATCGGTCGGCGCCTCGGGCGACCTCGCCCCGCTCGCGCACGCGTGCCTGGCCCTGCTGGGCGAGGGCGCGGTGGTGACGAAGGGCGGGCGGCACCGCCCCGCATCGGATGCGCTGCGCGAGGCGGGGATCACGCCGATCGAACTGCACGCGAAGGAGGGGCTGGCGCTGATCAACGGCACGCACCTGATGGCCGCCCAGGGCGCGCTGCTCATGGAGGATGCCGATCGGGTGCTCGACGCGGCGACGCTCGGCACGGCGATGTCCATCGACGCCTGCCGGGCGACGGATTCGTTCCTCGATGAGCGGGTGTACCACGCGCGGAACCAGCAGGGCCCGGCGCTGATCGCGTGGCGGCTGCGGCAGATGCTCCGCGGCTCGACCATCGTCACCTCCCACCGCGTCGACGACCCGCGCGTGCAGGATCCGTACTCGCTCCGCTGCTCGCCGTATGTGCTCGGCGCGGCGATGGACATGCTCAACCATGTCCGGGGGATCATCGACGACGAGCTCGGCGCTGTGACCGACAACCCGCTGGTCTTCGCGCCCGAGCACGCCGGGGAGCAGCGAACCTCCGATCCCCGCGACGATGGCGACCGGCCGCCGCTGATCGTCTCGGCGGGCAACTTCCACGGCATGCCCATCGCCCTCCCGCTGGACACGGTCCCGATCGCGCTGGCGCACATCGCGGGCATCGCCGAGCGCCGCGTGTTCTTCATGCTCGCCGCATCGGATCCCGAGGCGCACCTGCACGCGCACCTCTCGCCCAACCCGGGGCTGCAGTCGGGGCTGATGATCACGCAGTACACCGCCGCGGCGCTCTGCAACGAACTGATCACCCTCTCGACGCCCGCCTCGGTGTCGAACATCACCACCTGCGCGGGCATGGAGGACTACAACTCGTTCGGCCCGCGGGCCGCGGCCAAGGCGCGGCGGGCGCTGGAACTCGCCCGCCAGGTCGTCGCCATCGAGCTGCTCTGCGCCGCCGAGGCGATCGAGTACCACCGGCCGCTCCGGTCCGGCGACCTGGTCGAACGCGGGCACGCCGCGATCCGAGAGGCCGTGCCCGACCTGACCGAAGACCGCTCGCCGACGCCCGACATCGAGGCGATCGTCCGGCTGATCGAAGCGGGGGCGTTCGCGCTCAACCACGCCGGCTGACCCACCGCGCGGTGCGCCGGGCTCAGCCGATCTCGAGAGCGACCCGACCCGGTTTCCCGCCCTCGGAGCGCCGGATGAACAGCGTGCCGCCGTTGTGCCCGTCGTGCCGCCCCTCGATGCAGTCCATGGCGAGGCTCGCGACCTCCTCGGGTCTCAGGCAGGCATCGGCGGGCAGGGCGTGCTCATCGAACAACGACCGGAGCATCGCCGTCTCGACCGCGCCCGGCGCGATCGCGAATCCCCGGATGCGATGCGCAGCGCCCTCGTTGGCGACCGATCGGGCCGCCAGGTTCACCCCCGCCTTCGACGCCGCGTACGCGAAGAAACCGGGGAACGGGTCGCGGGTGCCCATCGTCGAGATGTTGATGACCACCGATCCCCCCGCCGGTGAGTTCGGGAGCTTCGCGCCCGCGGCGAGCGCTGTCCACGCGGCGCGGATCGCCAGCAATGGGGCACGCAGATTGACCGCGAGGCAGGAGTCGATCGCTTCGTTTGAAGTGTCGGGTATGGGGAGCAGTGGGGCGATGCCCGCGTTGTTGATCAACGCATCCAGGCGACCAAACCGTTCCAGGCAGGCGTCGACCATGCGCTGTGGGGCCGCGGGATCGCCCATGTCCGCGGGGTGGATGAGGATCCCGCCCGCGCGACCGCCCCGCGCCCCTTCCGAACGAACCGGCGTCTGACTCTCTATTTCGCCGCCCAGGGATTCGAGCCGGGATCGGTCTCGGGCGACCAGCGCGAGCCCCCAGCCGCGCTGCGCGAGGGCGTGCGCGATGCCCCTGCCGATCCCGGCCGAGGCGCCCGTGATCAGCGCGACGGGGTGTTCATGGGGGTGTACGGTCATGCGGTCGCTCCGGCGGGCGGCTGATGGCGGGAGGGAGATGCCGATTCGCACGCGCCAGGGGATTCCTCCACGGCGGCGGTGCGGCAGGCACTACGCTATGCCCATGCGTGCGAGCCAGATCATCATTCTCGTGGCGCTGGCCCTGGTGCTGGGGATCCCGTGGCTGGTCCGCCCCCCTTCCGCGGAGATCCCGCCGGGCGCGCGCACGCTCATCGTGCTCACCCCGCACAACGACCAGATCCGTTCGGAGTTCGCCCGGGCCTTCCGCGCGTGGCACGAGCGGGAATACGGCGAGCCCGTCGTGATCGACTGGCGCACGCCCGGGGGCACGAGCGTCATCCGCAGGCAGCTGGAGTCGGAGTTCCGCGCAGCGCTCGAGCAGGGGCGGATCGCCCCGGACGAGCCAACCCCGCCCGGGACGATGTCGGCCGATCTGTTCTTCGGCGGCGGGTCGTACGACCACACGCAGGTCAAGAACGGCGTGTCGTTCGTTCCCGAGGGCGCCGACGAGGCAATCTCGGTGACGATGAGCGAGCCGATCGGGCTCAGCGAAGACGAGCTCCGGGCGGTCTACGGCGATGAGAACCTCATCGGTGCGGCGGTGGTCTACGACCCCGAGCAGCACTGGCTCGGCACGGCGCTGTCGGGGTTCGGGATCGTGTACAACCGCGATGTGCTCGATTCCCTCGGGCTGTCGGACCCGTCATCATGGAACGACCTGACGGCCCCGGAGTACTCCGGCTGGCTCGCGCTGGCCGACCCGAGGCACTCCGGCTCGGTCGAGACCACCTACGACTCGATCCTGAACAACTTCGGCTGGGATGAGGGCTGGCGAATCCTCAGGGCGATGAGCGCGAACGCGCGGTACTTCGCCAACTCGGCAACGAAGCCGCCCATCGATGTGGCCCGCGGCGAGGCGGCCGCGGGCGTGGCGATCGACTTCTACGGGCGCTTCCAGGCCCAGGCGATGATGCGCGAGGGCGAGACGCCCGAGACGGCGCGGGTGGGGTATGTCGATCCGCCCGGCGTGACCTTCATCGACCCGGACCCGGTCACGCTGCTCCGCGGCGCGCCGCACCCGGAGCTGGCCAGGAGGTTCATTCGGTTCGTGCTCAGCGTGGAGGGGCAGGCGCTGTGGCAGCTTCCGGCGCGCGAGGGGCTCGCCGAGGAGGTTCCGGGCGATGGGCTGGGCCCGCTCCAGCACGAGCTGCGCCGGATGCCCGTGCACCGGGCGTTCTACGAGCCCCCGCTGTTCGATCGGTTGATCGACCGCGTGGATCCGTACCAGACCGCATCCACCGTGGGGTACAAGGGGTGGCGGTCGGCGATCAAGCCGATGATGTCATCGTTCGGGATCGATTCCCACGAGCGGCTCGTCGTCGCATGGCGGGCCCTGCATTCGGAGGCGGGGCGGGCGCTGCGTCCGGAGCGCCGCGCGGAGCTGATGGACCGCCTGTTCGCGATGCCCACGCACACCATGCTCGATGGAACCACGCTACCGTTCGACGAGCAGAACTACCGCGCGATCCGCGGCGACTGGCGGGAACGCGAGCGCATCGGACGCATGGGCGAGACGCTGATCGAGTACCAGCATTTTTTCCGCGATCTCTACGACGGGATCGTGGAAGAGGTCCGCAACCCCGGAGCCGCCTCCCTATGACCACCACGGGCAAGACGACCGGCACGGAACCGGGCGGCGCCGCGCCCCCGAAGCGCGACACCGTGCGCGATCTGCAGGACCTGCCGTCGATGGTCGACGACCCGCTCGAGAACACGATCGGCGAGACGCTGCACGCGCCGGAGCAGCCGCAGTTCACGAAGATCCTGTGCACCCTCGGCCCATCCACCGATGACGAAAAGGTGCTCGGCAAAATGGTCGCGGCCGGGGCCACGCTGTTCCGGCTCAATTTCTCGCACGGCACCTTCGAGGAGCACAAGCGCCGGGTCGACCTCGTCCGCTCGGTCGCCCGCAAGCTCAAGACCCCGCTGACGATCCTCGGCGACATGCCGGGCCCCAAGATCCGCGTCGGCATGGTCGAGAAGCCAGGCATCCTGCTTGAGACCGGGCAGGATGTGCTGATCGATCCCACCCTCGAGGTCTCGGTCGACGGATCCGTTCCGCGCCTCTCGGCGACCTACCCGCAGATCAGCGAGGAGGTCGATCCGGGGCACCGCGTGCTGATCAACGACGGGCAGATCCGCATGCTCGCGGTGGGGAGAGAGGGCGGCGCGCTGCGGTGCCGTGTGACGGTCGGCGGCCTCGTGACCTCGAAGAAGGGGATCAACCTCCCCGACTCCACGCTGTCCGTGCCCGCGGTGACCGAGTTCGACTGGGAGTGCGCCCTCTGGGCGATCGAGCACGAGCTGGACTTCCTCGGCGTGTCGTTCGTCCGGCGCGGCGAGGACATCCTGCGGCTGCACGCCCGCATGCGCCAGGTCGTGGACTTCGACAAGGTCGGCACCGGGCTCAACGCGGGCGACTCGGACCCGATGATCCCGCTCGTGGCCAAGATCGAGACGCCGCAGGCGGTCGCCGACATCGAGTCGATCGTCGAGGAGGCCGACGCGATCATGGTCGCGCGTGGCGACCTCGGCGTCGAGATGGACCTGGCGACCCTCCCGGTCATCCAGAAGCGGCTGGTCCGCACGGCCCACGCCCACGGCAAGCCGTGCATCGTCGCGACGCAGATGCTCGAGTCGATGATCACCAACGCCACCGCCACGCGCGCCGAGGTGTCCGATGTCGCCAACGCGATCCTCGATGGCGCCGACGCGGTGATGCTCTCCGGCGAGACCGCGGTGGGCAAGTACCCCGTGCTCGCGGTGGAGACGATGCGCCGCGTCGCGCTGGCCACGGAGTCGGCCCTCCGCGAGGCGGAACTGGACGCGGCACCGCCGGAGCGGCTGCGGGCCAAGCGGGAACTCATCCCCGCATTGGCCCACGGCGCGTGGCACATGGCCCGGGATGTGGGCGCCAGGCTCATCGTCGTATGGTCGCAGCACGGCGGCGCCGCCCGATTCCTGTCGCGCAACGCGTTCAACATCCCGATCATCGCGTTCAGCTCGGATCGGAGGGCCGTGCGGAGAATGAACATCCTCTACGCGACCTTCCCGGTCTACATGGACCATGTCCCCCAGCACCGCTCGGACTTCGCCCGGTTCGTCGACCAGTTCGCCCTGGCCAAGGGCTGGGTCCGAAAGGGCGAGCCGCTGCTGCTGCTGGGCGGGAAGCCGCTGGACAACGCGGCGTCCGTCAACACCGTCGCGATCCGGTACGCGGGCGATCTCGCGGCTTCCTGAGGAGATCGACCGCGGCATGCAAGTGCTCCCCAAGGAGTTCGGCTCCCCACGGTTCCATCGGAACGCGGCCATCCTGTCGATCGGCGACGAGCTGGTGCTCGGGCAGACCCTGGACACGAACTCCCGCTGGCTCTCCGAGCAGCTGGTCGAGCTGGGGGTGCGCCCGGCCGCGCACATGACGGTCGAGGATTCTCTGGACGCGATCATCGAGGCGATCGAGTCGCTCGCGTACGACCACGACCTCATCCTCGTGACCGGCGGGCTCGGTCCCACCCTCGACGATCTGACGCGCGAGTCCCTCGGCGAGGTGCTCGACCGCCCGCTCGTGATCGACGAGGGTGCGCAGCGCGCGCTCGAGGCGTGGAGCGCGGCCCGCGGGCGCGAACTCAATGAATTGAACCGGCGGCAGGCGATGCGCCCATCCTCGGCGATCACCATCCCCAATCCCAATGGCACCGCGCCGGGGATCGCCGCGGTCATCGCTCCCGATCCGGAACTCGATCGCGAGGGGCACACCCTGATCGTGTGCCTGCCCGGGCCGCCGCGCGAGAACCAGCCCATGTTCCGCGACGCGGTGGTCCCGATGCTCCGTCCGCAGTCCGGGGATGTGATCCGTACGCGATTGCTGCGACACTTCGGGATCCCGGAGTCCGTTGCCGCAGAGCGACTCGGCGCGATGATGCGGCGCGACGCGAACCCCACCGTCGGCACGACGGCGTCCGGCGGCATCGTCAGCGTCAGGATCCGGTACGAGGGAAATGCCGGCAACGCGGAGATCGAACTCGACAACGCGGCGAAGCGCGTGCATGATCTGTTATCGCCGCACGGCTTCGGGCATCCGCCCGCCGATCGCCGCGTCGGCGCAGGCGAGCATGCTTCGCTCGCGGAGGTGACGCTCCGACACCTCCGCGAGCGAAGCGAATCGCTCGTCGTCGCCGAGTCATGCACCGGCGGGCTGCTGGGGGCCATGATCACCGGCGTGCCCGGTTC
Organism: Phycisphaerales bacterium; assembly: GCA_052168315.1. Classification (GTDB taxonomy): domain Bacteria; phylum Planctomycetota; class Phycisphaerae; order Phycisphaerales; family UBA1924; genus JBQLZO01. The sequence continues at coordinate 104,128 of JBQLZO010000028.1, forward strand.
CTCCGATTCGTTCCTCGGCGGATGGCAGACCTATTCGAACGCGATGAAGAAGTCGCAGCTCGGCGTGCCGGGGGCGCTGATCGACGATCCATCGTCGCCCGGCTTCCGCGGCGCGGTCTCGCGCGAGACCGCGATCGCGATGGCGGTGGGGGCCCTGGAAGCCTCGGCGCGGGCCGGCGCCGGCGACGGGGGCGCGCACCACGCATTGGCGATCACCGGTGTCGCCGGGCCCGATGGCGGCACGCCCGACAAGCCCGTGGGCACGGTCTGGATCGCCCGGGCGTCGCGGGATGCGTCCGCGGGCGGGCGCGCTGGCTCCGAGTCCGAGGCCCGCCGGTTCCTCATCGCGGGCGATCGCGAGGATGTGCGCGAACGCTCGGCCATGACGGCGCTCGCGATGCTGCTGTTCCACCTGCGCGGCGATGCGGTGCCGATGCTCACATGGCAGGTCGCCGACTCGCCCTGAGCCGCCGCCGGGCGTCGGCTTCCTGCGCGGACACCCCGCGCAGCAAACACCCCCGCGGCGGCGGGGGTGCGCTCGAAGTTCGGGCTATCGAATTGCAACGCATGCCCGCCGGGGCGGGCACCGACCACCGATCGGTCACTCGCCGCTCGCGGTCAGCTTGGTCGTCACCGTCTGAGTCTGCTCGACGCTGACATCGCCGACCCCGAAGGTCATGGTCATCCGGAGCATGCTCTCCCGGGCCTGCAGCATCGACTTCTCGACATTCCAGCCGAGCCGCGTGTACCCGGAGTGATCGCCCAGGCTGATGGTCGGCGTGTTGGGCTCGGGGTTCACCGGGCGGCGCACGCTGATCGTCGGCGTGCCGACGACCGTGGCGATGCCTTCCTCGACCACCACGAACCGCCATGTGTTGCTGATGTCCAGCACGCCGGCAGCGCCGAGCGGCACGGTGTCGGTCGACTCCCACGAGCTGCCCTTCGAACGCGACTCATCGCGGGCGCCATCCGCATCGAAGATCGGCTGAACGACCGCCACGAACTGCGATGGCGTGAACATGCCCGTCAGGTCGAGCTCGGGGGATGCCTCGCGGGCCGCGTTCACGAACGGCTCGAGCCCGGCGACCTTGCCCACGGCCCCGGTCGCGTCCACCTCGAAGGTGATCTGCTGGCGCGAGAGGATCTCGCCAAGCCCGGACCACGCCACGGCGATGACGGCCGTGTCCTCGGGGAGCGGATGCTGGTACTGGCGGGTCTCATCGCCGGCGCGGTGAACCAGCTCCACGCTCGGCACGGTGGCCCGGACCCGCGCCTGCCCCTCCGGGCCGACCTCGAGCACCTCAAGCCGCAGCGAGGCCTTGCTGGTGATCCGCTCGGCCTGGCGCCGCGCCGATGCATCGGCACCCACGGTCTGGCTCACGACCGCGGACCATTCGGCGTCGTAGGACATCGCCTGGCCCACCCGCAGCGCGGGGCTGAAGGACATCCCCTCGTTCTCGGCGTCCTGGGCCATGGCCACGCCGCCGAAGCCGCCGCCGATCAGCCCGCACGCCAGAACACCCGCCGTCACGCCCGAGAGAATCGTCCGTCGCATCGCGTACCTCGCTCCTGTTGCCCAGCCGGTGGGATGGTCGCGCCCAACTGCTGAGCGCCCGGCCGGAATGGTATTGATCTGGGAATCCTCGCCGCCCCGCACCCCACCCGAATCTACCGGATCCATCGCCCGCGGCTGCCCAACGAAGCCCGCCACGCCGATCACCCGCCGGTTGTCCGGCAAGAACGCGGGGGCGGGCCCGGATGTTCCCGCCCGGAACCTGCCGGGGGACCCAAGGGCCTGTTTCCGGACACTCGTGCGCTCCGCCCGCCCCCGCCGGGGCTCACTCGATCGACGCGGCGATGGTCGAGACCATCGTCGTGCCGCTGGGATCGGCCGCGGCCGCGTAGTTGAGCAGCTTCACGGGCTCTCCCTTGAACAGGCTCATCGTGGCGATCAGCGGCCCGAGCCCGCCCCACCGGGTCTTGTTCTGCTGCCACATCATCGATGCCATCAACTCGTCGACCGCGCCCTTCTCCATGATCTGGGTCATGGCGCGATCGTGCTGGATGACCTCGTTGCGGAACTGCTTGGTCTGCTCCTCGTCGCCGAGCAGCTTGACCTGGTCGCCAAACGCGGGCCCGACATGGGAGAGGTCCGCGACGCAGATGAGAAGCGTGCGACCCGGGAGAGAGCCGATGGCCTTGCCCAGCCCCTCGACGAACACATCAAGGTCCAGGCCGTTGCCATCGTACGACTTGCCGGAGTTCCGCATCGGGTCGTGGATGAGCGCCGCGAACACCGGCGGGTGCTCACCGGTGTTCGTGTCCGCGAAGACATGGTGGATCCACGGCATCTGGAGCTCGATGCAGTGCTCGCGCTCGTGGTCGTACCGATCGTTGAACAGCCGCTCGGCGTTCGCCGACCCGAGGGCATCCTTCAGGGCATCACCCATCGCGGTGTCGTAGGGCGACTCACCGATCGGCGAGCTGAATCCCTTGTCGCACCCCGCGACGCCGGTGGCCATCCCGAAGTGGTTGGTGCCCAGCAGCACGATCCGATCGGGGCGATCGACGACGCGCATCCGCCCGTAGACCGAAGCGTAGTTCAGCCATCCGCGTCCGTAGTCCACCCCCGGCACGATCACCGCACGAGGAAGCGTGTCGAACGATGGGTCCTTGACCTTGCCCATCAGCTCGTTGATCCACTGATCGAGGATCTCCGTGAGCTTCTCCGGCCCCAGCGAGCGCTTCTCGTCGTCGCTGGCATCCTGGCCCTTCTCCTGCATGACCAGCGCATCGGCGAAGTCGGCCGTCGGCCCCGGCGGGAGCGTGTCGCTGGCGTCGAACGCGCGGCGCATCTCGAGCAGCAGGGCGTCGAAATTGGGGCCCTCGATCAGCGCCGCCGCATCAAGCCGGGCTACGAACTCCTCCAGCATGGTCCGCTGGAGCCCCCGTCCGACCTTCTCGATGACCGCTTCCAGGTCGTTCTGGCCATTCAGGTGCGGAAGCACGAGCTGGAACGCCGGGCTCGTCATCACGACCTTGGATGAAATCTGCTGGGCGTCGGCCAGCCCCAGCAGCTGCTGGCCCTCCACCTCCTGCGCGAACCCCCTGACCGGACGGAGCTTCGGATGCGCGTGGTGCGGGGCCGTCGGGTCGTACCCGGGCGGCTGGGGGGTCTCTCCGGCGGGGTGCTGATCGCTCATGCGCTTCCTCCGCGGCGGGCCGGCGATGATGCTCCGGCGGGGCGCCGCACTGAGATGATGTTCGGCCACCGAGTGCATGGACCGAAGAATGTTTGGAACTTGATCGGATCTTCCGGGCCCTTCGACGAGGGCGGGAGCCGTCAGTCTAGCGGTCGCCCGGCGTCCGGCGAACCGGACCGGGCGCGGCGATTCCCGAGCGCCGACGCTCGACACCCGGGATGCGGGCGATACACTCTCGGCCCCGCCGATCCGGCCCGCTCCCAGCGCGCCGCGCCCGGCCAGGATCGAGTGACCCATCGCGCCCCCGACGCTCCGCCCGGCCAGTTGCACGCGGACACCCCACGAAGGCCAACACCATGTTCGAGAACATCAAGCCAGGCGACCAGATCCGCTGCACCGTCATCAAGCATGTGAATCCGGGCGATCACGCCGACACCATCGCCCGCCTCATGCGCCAGGATCCCGACATCAAGCGCAAGCTCAAGGGCGCGCAGGAGCACCGGCGCCGCACCAACCCCGTCCAGCGATGGGGCGGACGCCTCAAAACCCGCGCCCCGAAGGCGACGCGGTACGCGAATGTGAATCTCAACGAGTCGTGGACCATGCGCTACTTCCCGCAGATCGCGCCGGACTTCAAGTCCGTGGAGCGGTACCTCAAGATCGAAAAGATCTGAACCGGACCTCGCGGCGGGCCCCGGATCGTCGTCCCCCGACAGCATCACGCTCGCCCCTCTCGAAGCGGCCCCAGGGCCGCTTCGTTGTTCTTTCAGGCGCTTCACCAGCCCGTGGGACCACTGGGGTTGATGCGGTCGCCATGCCGCTCGCCGGGTGTGCGAGGATCGGTCGGTTCGAATCGGATGCGCGCGGCGCCCAGCAGCGTCCCGGTGGACTGGGCGAGATCGATCTGTGCGATCTGATACTCGGCCAGAGCGCGGATCTCGGCGAGCTGGGCCTCTGCCAGCCGCGTCGCGGCGTCGAGCACATCGGTCGATGTCCGCACGCCCGCGTCGAACTGGTTCTGCTCGCCCCTGAGCGTGCGCTCCGCGGCCACGATCGATTGCCTGGACGCCAGGATCCGCTGCCAGCTCGACTCAAGATTGTCCACGGCGTTGAGCACCTCCTGCTCGATGAGCTGCTCGCGGGAGGCCTTGCTCGAAAGGCGCTGCAGGCGTGCCAGGATCGCCTGGGCGACGCGAGACTCGGCCGCCTCGTTCCCGATCGGCGTCTCGAATCGCAGCCCCAGGGTCCACTCGGGGAATTCCGCGTCGCGGACGACGCCCGCGGCCTCGGAGACGCTGCCGCCGAGCCCCTGCAGCGCGTAGCTCCCGTCCACATCCAGCGCGGGGAGCATCTGGTTCTTCGCGAAGTCGATGTTCGTCGCGTCCTGCGCGAGCCTCAGCTCGATCTCGAGCAGCTCCATCCGGTTGGCGATGGCCTGCTCGCGGAGCCGCGCGGGGTTCAGCTCGTACCGCACCGGGTCCGGCTCGGTCGCCAGTTCGAGCATCGTGCCGGAGGCGATGCCGATGCCCGGCGCATTGACCAGGCGCTTGAGCTCCCGCTGGCGGAGCAGGACCTCGTTCTGCGCGATGATGATCTGCTCCAGCCGTTCGGCCACCCCCGCCTCGGCACGGATGACCTCCAGCTCCGGCGCCACCTCCGCAAGCACGCGGCGCTCCGCACGGCGATACTGCTCCATCGCCAGCTCGTACTGCTGCTGCGCCACATCGAGCGCCTGATGCGCCGCGTACAGCCGCCAGTACGATCGCTCGACCTCCGACAATTCCCTGATGATCGCGAGCTTGGTCTGCGCGCCGACGATCTGGCCCTCGAGGGCCTGGATGCGGATCGCCCTCGTGTTCGTCCATCGCCCGGCGTTCCGCAGGAGCGGAACCGACAAGGAAACGCGGGCGTCGGCGGTATACGAAGGATCGAGCAGCGAGAACTGGTTGTTCGTACTCGTGCGGGAAAGCGGGATCGAGACCTGGGCGGTGCCGCCGGTGCGAAGCGGGATGCGGACGCCGGCCTCCAGCGAGTCCTGTTCGACCTCGCTGCCTTCGAGCTGGGTGGCGGTGGGCTGCTCGGTATCGATGCGCCGCGCGTTGGCGAACAGGGTCCACTCGAACGCCGCTTCCTCTTCCTGCAGACGCTGATCGGCGATCGTCGGATTCACCAGCGCGACCCGCAGGTCGAGGTTCCGCTCCAGCGCGATCGCGCGGGCTTCCTCGACGCTCAGCGCGTAGCGCTCCAATCCCTCGAACGGCTGCGGCGGCTTCTCGGCCGGCGGTTCGTTCTGGATCGCCTCCACCATGTCCGAGTAACGCTGCGGCGCAGCGCCCGGCGTGGAAGCGCCCGCGAAGTCCATCACATCGATCGTGCGCCGTCGCTCGGGCGCGATCCGGATACCCCGGTCCGAATCGAGGGGATGAAACGGAGAGGCGCACCCGGCGGTGGCGAGCAGCATCAGCGCGGGAGCCAGCCCGCTCATGGCGGGGCGCAGGAGTCCTCCGCGATTCGCTTCTCTCGCTCGGTTCACATCGGTCTCCTCGTGGCTGGCGGGTGGCTTGCAATGCGCCATGCGCGGGGCGCGGATCGCGCGGGTCATTCGTGGCGCAGGGCGACGATCGGATCGAGGCGGGCGGCCTTGATGGCCGGGTACATGCCGAACACAACGCCCACACCCGCGGAGAAGCCGAAGGCCAGCGCGATCGCCCACGCCGGGATCTCGGCCTGCGAGAACGGAAAGTCCGGGATCGCGCGCAGCCCCAGCGTCGTCGCCTGTCCGAGGATCAGACCGACCACACCGCCCATCACGCAGAGCATGATCGCCTCGACGAGGAACTGGGTCAGCACCACCAGCGGGTTCGCGCCCAGGGCCTTCCGCAGCCCGATCTCACGCGTCCGCTCCGAGACCGACACCAGCATGATGTTCATGATCCCAATGCCCCCGACCAGCAGCGAGATCCCCACCAGCACCCCGGCCCCCGCCGTGAGCCCCGCGCCGAGCGAGCGGAGCTGGTCCAGCGCGCTCTCGAGGATGAACATCTCGAAGGTGTCCTCATCCTCGGGCTCAAGCTGGCGGTGCTTCCGCAGAACGAACCGGATCTCCTCGCGCGCCTCCTCTGCCTGCCCCGCCTCGGCAAGCCGGACGACCGCCTCGGTCCATGGCGAAACGACCATCGACCGCGTCGTGTCGAACGGGATGAACGCCTCGACCCGCGACTCGTTGGCCCCGAACATCGCCGGCAGCTGCTGCGTCTCCACGACGCCGACGACCAGGAACCTCCGGTTGTTGATCAGGATGTGCTCGCCCACGCCGCCGCCCTCGAGCCTGAGCTCATCGACCGCGAAGTCGTTGATCACCGCGACCTGCCGGCGGTTGTCCGAGTCGGTCATCGTGAGCGGACGACCGCTCAGGATCTTTCGGTTCTCGATGTCGAACAGGTCCGGCTCGATGCCGGTCACACGCACGCCGTCGAACCGCCGGTCCGCGTGGGTCACGGTGCACCGGAGGTACGCCTGCAGGGCGATGGACTCGATGGTCGTCGCGTGCGTGCGCAGGACCGCGACATCGTCGAGCCCAATCCGCACATCCTGCCACGAGACCTTGCCGCGCATCGAGTCGGGCACATCGCCCCAGAGGTTCAGCCGGCGGGCGCCCAGCGACTCGAACTCCGAGAGCACCCAGGTGTTCAGCGAAGACACCGCCGCGATGACCGTCGTGATCGCCCACACGCCGATGACGATGCCCAGCGTCGTGAGCATCGCGCGAGCCTTGTTGTTCCAGATCTGCGCGATCGCCGAGAACACGGTCTGGAGCAGGAACCGGATGGGCATCATGGGCGGTCCCCCTCTCGCCCGGGCGCAGTCCCGGCTGGAACGCCGATGCCAGTGGCGATGGGGGCCTCGCCGTGCGCCCGCTGCTGCGCCACGGCCGCGGCCTGCGCGAGCCACGCGTTGTGCACCGGATCGTCCTTCGTCGCGCAGTCGGAGACGATCAGCCCATCCCGGAGCCGCACGATGCGCTTCGCCCACCCCGCGATGTCCTCCTCGTGGGTGACCATCACGATCGTCTGCCCTTCCTCGTGCAGCCGCTTGAACAGCTCGAGGATCTCCTCGGAGGTCGCCGAATCAAGGTTGCCCGTCGGCTCGTCCGCGAGGATGAGCGAGGGCTCATTCACCAGCGCCCGGGCGATTGCCACCCGCTGCCGCTGCCCGCCCGAGAGCTGGTTCGGGCGGTGCCCCATCCGGTTGCCCAGCCCGACGCGCTCAAGCGCCCTCTTCGCGCGCCGCCGGGCTCCCAGCCAGTTCCGGCGCGAATACATCAGCGGGAGCTGGACATTGGCCAGCGCGGTCGAACGCCCGAGCAGCTCGAACGATTGGAACACGAACCCGAGCTTCTCGTTGCGGAACCGGGCGAGCTCGAACGCGCCCATCGACTGCACGCCCTTGCCGTCGATGAGGTACCGCCCGCTCGTGGGCTGATCCAGCGCGCCGAGGATGTTCATCAGCGTCGACTTGCCCGAGCCCGAGGCGCCCATGATCGCCACGAACTCGTTGTCGCGGATCTCCATCGACACGCCGGCCAGCGCGTGCACGGCCTCGCCGCCGAGCTTGTAGGTCTTGCGGATGTCGTGCAGCTCGAGGCTCATGGGGCGGTTTCTCCGTCGGTCCCGCCGCTCGGATCGCCCGCCTCCGGCGCTTCGCCCACCGGCTCGTTTTCGCGCTCGTCCCCATCCTCGCCCCGAGCCTCCGAATCGCCCGGCGTTTGGCCCTGATCGGCGGCATTTGGATCCACGCCGTCGGGGCCCCGACCATCGCCCGCGGCTTGCTCTTCCAGCCGGACGGTCGCGTTGTGCCTCAGCCCCCGGAGCACGCTGAACGGGCCGGTGATCACCCGCTCCCCGCCCTCGAGCCCCGCGAGGATCGCCGTCTCGCGGATGGACGAGGCTCCGGTCTGAACCGCGTGAGCGACCGCTTGTCCGGACTCGTAGAGATAGACGATTGACGCGAAGGTGCGGTTGCGATCGATGTTCGGATCGTTCTCGCGCACCGACGCCGGCAGGTCCTCCACGCGGATGTCCTGCACGGCCTGCGAGGGCACGACGATCACATCCTCGAGCGTGTCCGTCTCGATGTCGATGTTGGCCGTCAGCCCGGCGAACATCCGCTCGCCCTCCGTGTCGAACACCACCTCGGCGTCGAACACCTTCGTGCCGTCGGAGCTGGTCACCCCCTCCCGGGCGACGCGGACCAGCGACCCGGTGAACCGACGATCGCCGTACCCGTTGATGTAGATCCGCACCGGCATCCCCTCGCGGACCCGGGAGACATCGACCTCATTGAGCGAGGCCACCACGCGCATGTCGGCCAGGTCCGCGATGGTCATGATCGTCGAGCCGAGGTTCGAGATCGTGCCCAGCGCGACCTCGCCCTCCTTCATGTTGACCCGCGTGATCGTGCCCGCGATGGGCGAGCGGATGATGGTGTACCCGAGGTTCTCATTGGCGCGGGAGAGGTCGGCCTCGGCGATCCGGATCGCGGCCCGGGCCGACTCGACATTCGCCCGGATTCGTTCCAGCGATGCCTCCTGGGCCGCGAGGTTCGCCCGCTGGCGGTCGTATTCCGCACGGACCCCGTCGAGTTCGGACTTCGCGATGTCGCCGGATTCGTACAGCGCGCTGAGACGCTCGAAGTCGGCCGAAGCCTTGTCCAGCGACGCCTGGGTTCCGAGGATCGACGCTCGTTCGATCGCCAGCCCGGCTTCGGCGGCCGCGAGCCCGGCCCGGTCGGCCGCGAGCCGCGCCTCCGCGGCCTCGACCTGCGCCTGGATCTCCTTGTCGTCCAGCGTCACGACCATCTCGCCGACGGAAACCATCTCGCCATCGCGCTTCGGGATGCTCGCGATCTGGGCCGAGACGCGGGAGGAGATGTTCACCGAAGTCGTGGCGCGCAGCGTCCCGGGTGCAGAAACAACCCGGACGATCCGCCCCCGCTCCGCGGGCGTGATCGCGACCAGTTCCCCCCGTGCCGCCTCGGCCTGCGCATCGATCGCCTGCTTGACCTTCGGATAAATGAACGCCGCGCCGCCCCCGCAGATCAGACCAAGCACCACCGCCACGCCAACCACCCAACGCACGATCCGCAGCAGCTTCCGCACGATCTTCTCCTCGAACGCTCGCGGCGGGCTTCTGCCTCGCCCAGTCGGACTCGCGACACCGCCCGGCGCCGGGCGCCGCCGCACGGGACCCGCGGGCAAACGCTTTCGGAAACGCGCCGCCCCGATTGCATGCGGCCCAAGCGTGCCCCGCCTCGGAGGCGTGGCTCCAGGGCGGGCGCACGCCAACGGGCGCCCGCGACGGCACCCGCGGGCGCGATGGTACATGAACCCGTCCAAAGAAAGCGGGCGGGACGCGATCGACCTCGCGTCCCGCCCGGGGGTCTGCCCACGCCCCGAATGGAAGCGGGCGCGCTCTGTCATCGAACCGGGCGCTGCGCGTCCGGGACCGGATCAGTTGGCCGGCTTCAGCCAGACGCTCCGCCCGCGGATGCCGTCATCCGTGATCTCGAACTCAAACACCGTGTTGCCGACATGCTTCAGGATCGCATCGATGTTCGGCGGATTCTTCATCCATTCCGGCATGTTCGCCAGCTCCTCCTCGATCATCTCCTTGCGCCAGTCGTCGAATTCGGGGTCATCGCCGAACATCGCCGTCACGCGCTCGCGGATGATCGCCTCCTGGTTCTTCCACATCCACTCCGCGTGCCGGAGCGTCTGGCGCATGTCCGTCCACCCGAAGGAGAGACCCTCGTTGGCCACCGCGGACATCGCGCTGGTGAACGCCTCCTCCTGGGCCAGCCCGCCTGCCCGGTCGGCCTGGCGGAGCGCATCCTCGATCGCCTGGGGCGAGCCGAAGTACGCGAAGTTCCCGGCCGCGGCGATCGCGATGTCGATCGGGAGCATCATCCCGCCCCCGTCGGGCATCGCCCAGATCTGGTTGCCCTGGAAGTCGCGGGCCTCCATGCCGAGCATCGGCGCGAATCCGGCCAGCGCTCCCATGAACTCATCGCGGCTCTTCAGATCGATCGCCACGAGGTTCCGCTCCGAGGTCGCCGAGAGCGGGCGGGTGAACGACTGCACCGCGTAGATCCGCGTGCCCAGCGAGTTCAGGATCGGCCCGACGGTCTGCTCGATCATCGGCAGCTGCCCGGCCATCATCTGCATGTTCGGATCCTCCGAGCCCTCCACGACCTGCCGCAGCAGCGGGAGCAGCCCGGAGATGTTGAACTGGTACATGCCCACAGACGCCGCATCCGCGTTCGCGAACGCCGGCGGCTGGAACCGCGCGGGAGGCACATCGATCAGCGTGAGCAGGCCCTTCTTCTGGCCCACCAGCACACCGAAGGTCTGCTCCATCATCCCGGCCCGCGGCTCCATGTTCAGCCCGATCGACGCGGCCCGGACCTCGAGCAGGCCCAGCTTCTCGAGCATGTCCAGCGGGATCATCGACTCGTCCATGTCCGCGAGGCGCTGGGTGAGCGAGAACAGCGGCTTGTTCAACAGCGCCGCGTACGCCTGCACGCCGCCCGGGTGCTGCGCCAGCGTGGCCGCCAGATCGGCCGAGTCCGCGGCCGAGTCGATGTCCCGACCGCCCAGCGCATCCAGCGCGTTCTCGATCGCCGTCAGCGAGGTGCCCATCATGAGCACGCTGCCCGAGCGGACATAGTGCAACGCGTCCGGCTCCATCGAATCGGCGGGGTTCTCCCAGCCATCATCATCTCCCGCGTCGACGCGGGTCAGCACGGTGATCTCGTGATCGCCGAAGTCGTCGTACGAGATCGTGAAGTTGCCCTCATCCTCTATGCGCTCGATCATCGTGGCGACGGTCTCGGCCATCGTGTCCGCATCGTCGCCGAAGTCGCCGGCCATCATGAAGTTGATCACCCCCGCCTCCGGATCGCCCTCCGGCGCGCTGATCCACACCGCCGACCCGGCCATCCCCTGCGGGGCCCTCAGGTCGTCCATGGTCACATTGAATTCCTCGAGCCCGGACTCGATGTCCTCGAGCGCATCGGCCGCGAAGTTCTCGAACCACTGGCGGAGCGAGGGATCGTTCCAGAGGTCCATCAGCCCCGTCCGCTCGAACGACGCCTTGACCGCCGAGAAGTTCGGGATGTTCACGAGAACCGCGGTATCGCTGGGAGCGATCTCCGCGAACGAAGAGGGCTTGGCGATCACCCCACCGGACACGGCCAGGCACACACCCCCGGCCGCAACGAACGACAACATACGCTGCATGGAACACTCCCTTGCGAAGCTTGCTCATCCCGGATCCACCCTGCGTTCCGGCGCGCGGTGGATCCGGAATCACCGCTACCCGGCCTGATGACACATACGAATGGGCGATCATCGACGCTGCCGCGCCGCACGCCCCGCATCGCTCCGCCGACGGCGCAGCGCCGATCGGCGCCACGCCCACAACGGAACTCACACCCCGCCCCGGCCCCCGTGCCCCGCGCCCCCCGGTGCCCAAAGCACGCCCCCGCATGGACTTGTGTTCGGGATCAGGATCCCGAATTTTCGCCCCGACCCTCCGCATCGCCCCCGCCCGGCGCGGCGCTCGGTTCCGCGCCATCGGCCGTCCCATCTTTGAGCATGGGCGGGGCCCCAAACTGAGACCTGAGCGGCGCCCGCTTGTAGTTGTGCCCGGAATTCGGGTTCTCCTTCGAGTACGCGAACGCCTCGTGGTTCCGCAGGAAGTCGCGGACATACCGCGCCGGGATCGCGAAGCCCATGCCCTCGCCCAGCGGGATCTTCATGTTCGTCACCCCGATCGCCTCGCCCCGCAGGTTGAACAGCGGCCCGCCCGAGTTCCCCGGGTTGATCTCCGCCGTGGTCTGGATGAAGGTCAGTCCCTCGAAGTTCCGCTGCGTCGTCGCGATCACGCCCTGCGAGAGCGTCCGCTCCAGTCCCAGCGGGCTCCCGATCGCGAAGGTCACCTCGCCGGCCGTCAGGCTCTCCTCGCCCTGCACATACACCCAGGAGAACGGAAGCCCCTCGGGGTGCTTGAACTTGATCAGCGCCAGATCGAGATGGTCGTTGGTCGCGATGATCTCCACATCCCGGATCTCCAGACGCGAGAAGTCCCGCTCCCGCCGCTGGAACACCGTCACCGCGATGTCCTGCTCGCCCTGGATCACATGCGCATTCGTGATCGCGTACCCCTCCGGATCGATGATGAACCCGGATCCGAGCCCGGAAGGCGTCGAGACCTTGATCACCGCCTCCCCGATCCGCTTGGCAAGCTCCCTCGGCGTCGACTCGGGCAACCCCGTCGCCGTGCGGAAGAACACATCCTCGGTCTGGCTCGCCAGCGCGGCGCTCTCATCGGCCCGGACGATCTCGCTCACGCGATTGCGCGGCACGGCCAGAACCTCGAACCCGATGTCCAGCCAGATCGTCTCGGCGGTCTCCTTCAGGATCGCTCCCGTCACCACCGACCCGTCGTTGAGGGTGATCGCATCATGGACCACGGGGGCCGCGGCATCGGAAGAATCGGTGCCGCCGGACCCGGACGGGACGCCCGCGCGCTCCGGGGCGGGGGTGTCCGAGTGCGCCCGAGGGGCACCGCCGAGGAAGAGCAGCGACGCTGCGAGTGCCGGAGCGAGCCCGCCGCCGAGCGGTCCCGCCTTCCAAAGGATGTGTCGTGCCATGCTTCGCTCATTCCCTTCCGCGGCCGAAACCGCTCGAGTCGCCTCCCCAGACGGCGCCCCCGCCTGCCGGTATACAGTACGCCGCGCCCGGCGGCATCACCGAGGGCCCGCATGGGAATCTCGCCCATGCGCCCATCCCGGCCGCCCGAACCGCGCCGCAACGCCCGGCTCTCCTCCCGCCGACACCCGAATCCGGAGTGTGCCCGATGCCCAGGAACATCCATGCAGTCGCGCTGGCCGCGATCGTCCCGCTCGCCCTCGCCGCCCACGCCCCGGCCCAGTCCGGGGAATCTCTGGCGCAGTACTTCGGATTCGAGGACACCCGGGCCATCGTCGTGGACCCCGAGTTCGGACCCGTCATCGCGGTGGACATCGACGGGGATGGCCTGAGCGACATCCTCGCGGTCAACAACCGCAAGTCAAGGATCGAAATCTTCCGCCAGCGATCCGAGCCGAAGTCCGACGCGGAGATGGAGTCCGACTTTCGGATCAACGAACTCCCGCCGTCCCGGTACTTCGACCGGTCGAATGTGTCGCTCGCGAACCGCGTCTCGGCCATCCAGGCCTTCGATGTCAACGCCGACTCCCGGGTGGATCTCATCCTCGCGGGACGCCAGCCCAGCGAGCTGATCACCATGGTGCAGACCGAGCCGTTGTCGTTCGAGCAGGCCGGCACGCACCGGGTCCGCGACATCTCGGCCGCGCAGTTCGGCATGGTCATCGCCGACCTGATGGGCGGGCCGGGGCCGGAGCTGGGCGTGACCGCCGGCGATCGCGTGCATGTGTACGGGATCAGCTCGATCGGGCCGACGGGCGAGCCGACGATCCTCGGCTCCTCCTCCGGGCTCGCGGCGATCTACGCGCGTGACTTCGACGGCGATGGGCTGACCGATCTGCTCGGCGCATACCCGGAGGACACCGCGCCCCTCCGGCTGTGGCTCCAGCAGCGCCCGCCCGAGAGCGCCGACTCCGGCGGCAAGCGTGGCTTCCTCGGTTCGGAGGTCCGTCTCGAGATGGCGCCGATCATCGAGGCCGAACCCATGGCCTTCCCCGGACGCGCCGCCTCGTCCGTCGCCGTGATCGAGCGCGCCAGCCGGCGGGTCGTCGTCTACGACTTCGAGAGGCAGACGATCGAGCTGGACCCGACCGAGCGGACCGAGCGCGATGCGCCCATGGTCGTCGGCGCGTTCAGCGGCGGCGCCGATCGCGATCGCTCCGTCGTCGTCGCCGACATCGACGGCGACGGGCTGACCGACCTGCTCGTCACACACCGCGCCGCCAATTCCATGGTCCTCCACCGCCAGCGCCCGGGCGTCGGGCTCGGGGATGGGCGCTCCTACGCGGCCCTGCAGAACCCCAAGACCCTCGCCGCCGGGCAGTGGGACACCGACCTGCCCCTCGAGGTGTTCGTGCTCTCCGAGGACGAGCGGACGGTGGGCGTGTGCAACTTCGACCCATCGACCGGATCGATGAGCGTGCCCGTGCCCCTCCCCATCGAGACCGCCGGCGCCACGCCCGTGGCGATGAATTACGCGCGGCTGAACGATGGGCCCGCCGTCGCAGTCGTTGTGCAGGACCGTCGCGACCATGTGCTCGAGCTGCACCGCCCGGGCGAGGGTTCGACGGTGCGCACGATCCCGCTGGCCGATGTCCGCCGACCGCCGCAGTCGATCATCTCCGGCGACTTCGACCACGACGGCTTCACCGACCTCGCGCTGTTCACCCCGAACGAGCCGATGATCATGGTCCGCTCCGTGGACAACCCCGATGCCGATCCGGAGGTGCTCAACGACCGCACCATGCGGAACTTCGGCATCGTCCAGGCCGCCGGCCCGTTCAACACCGCGCTGTTCGATGCCGATGGCGATGGGTACGACGAGCTGCTGATCGCCAACAAGAACACGATCCGCGCCTGCGCGTTCGATGTCGAGAAGGGCTGGTCGTTCATCGAGCAGATCGCGCTCGAGGATGCGAACGCGAACTTCACCGGTCTCGGCGTGCTCACCCGGGGCGACGACGAGACGAAGCGCCTGATCGCCGCGGATCGCCAGAACGGCCGCCTCGTGCTCATCGATCCGACGCCCGAGGATTGGTCGATCGCCGACCGCCTCCGGCTCGGCGGGTTCCAGGTCGACTCGATCAACGCCGGCGCCTTCGCGGGAGACAACGAGCCCTCGATCCTCGCCTTCGGGGAGCAGGGGTACGCGCTGGTGAAACTGGCCGGGCAGCGCGTCGCGCTCTCGGAGGTCGATGCCTACCGATCGGACGACGAACGCCGCTTCGAGCACGAACTGGCCAGCGGCGATGTCAACGGCGATGGATTCGTCGATCTCGTGGTGCTCGACGCGGGCGAGAACTTCATCTCGATCATGTCATTCTCCGAGTCGCGCCGCCTCCACGACGCGACCGAATTCAAGGTCTTCGAGTCGCGACTGTTCCAGAGCGGATTCGGCGGGCGCGGCCCGCAGGAGCCGCGCGCCGTGATCGTCCACGACCTCACCGGCGATGCGCGCGAGGACATCCTCGTGATCGTGCACGATCGCATGCTGCTGTACCCGCAGGCCACCCAGCCGCGCTGATCCCCCCGGGCGCATCATCCCGTCAGTTGCAGCCGCACTTGTCGATGCCCGTGGCCCGCTTCGCGCACAGCGCATCCCACACGACCTCGCAGCAGAATGGATCGTCGCCGCACACGATCGCCTGGCACACCGGGTTGTCGCATCCCGGAGAATTCTGAGGCTCGCAGCACGAACTCACCACCCCGCTCGGGCACAGCCCCGCTTCGCACGCGCTGCCCTCGCCCTGGAACACGCCGCCGATCGCCTGGCAGGTGTAGATCGAAAGCCCATCCTCGCAGGCGCCGTCATCGAAGCAGCAGGCGCCGAACGGGCCGCACTTGGTGCCGAAGGCGCTGAGCAGCAGGCCGAGATCATCCGAATCCGTGACGCCATCCCCGTTCGCATCCCCGACGCACGGGTGCACCGTGCATCCAAAGTCGCTGAGAAGGATGCTCAGGTCGTCCGAATCGACCACACCATCGAAGTTCAGATCGCCCGGGCACTTGGGCGCGGGGAACGAGACGCCGTGGAGGATGATCTCGTAGAACTCGCCCGTCTCCGAGGGCACCACCCAATCGAAGATCGGCAGGTCCCCGCCGGGTCCATCCGGGCCGGAGACCTCATCGGGCGCATCGAATTGGAAGATCGGAAGCGGCGCCGAAGCCCCACCCGACAGCGGCTGTGAACTGGCGCCGGAGATGGCAAGGTAATACAGCCCCGGCTCGTTCAGAAACACGCCCGTGCCATCGCTGGACTCGCTGAACAGCGTGGCGCCACCGCCGCCGAAAGGCTCGCGATTCGCCAGCAGCCCCCGTCCGTCGGCCTTGAAGAGCCACAAAGCGCTCGGGAACGCCGCCGAACCCCCGAATTCCGGCGAAGTGCTGGCGATGAACTCCTGCGGCTCCTTGATGAGGATCAGGAACATGTCCTGAAAGTCGCCCTCGATCCCCGCGGCCGCGCCAACGCCGGTCAGCGAGCCGCGGATCTGGGCCATCGGGCCGCTCCCGGTCGGGATCCCCGCACTCGCGGGCAACGGACCCGCGTCGCCGATGGGTGGCTCTTCCCAGTCTGGCCCGCCAAAGGCCATGCCGCAGATCCCCGGCGCGATGGCCAGCACAACGCCGAGCGCGCACCGATCCCGCCTCCGGACGCTCGGGCGCGACTGATTGTCGGACGGTTCGTGCCGCGTCGGGCGATGCGCCGGCGCGCGACCCGCCATGCCAAGCGGGGCGCTCCGCCCCAAGGTCCGGAATAACCGCATGCTGATCTCCTCACTCTGAGCGATCCAGCGTACCACCGTTGCCCGCCGATTCAAACAGAATCCCGCCGGGAGAACCGCGGTTCCATGGCTGGATTCGTCGACGCGCCGTTGATCCGCGCGCCCCGATCCGGACATCCGCGAACGCTCCATGCCCGGCGATTCAAGGGCGCTGTTTGGGCTCACCCCTCCCATCGCCGCATGATCGCGATGTGATGCCAGTCGTCCTCACCGGGTCCCGGACGAATTCTGAGATTCCGGTCGAGACCATCGAACCCAGCGCATAGCCTGCGCGCGCAGGGATTCCGGAACAGTCGGAATCAGTCAGAATCTCTGGTTCGAGAGAATGCGATTGGAGTTGCAACATGATGCGCTTAACGCGATCGATGGCGATCGGAACGCTCATGACGGCCGTCGGCACGGCCTCGGGAGGGGTGCTCGTGCTGCCCGAGGGCGGGCTGCCACTGAATGTGATCATCGACGACACAGGGAGCGGACAGTTCCAGGTCGGTGACAAGATCGTCGACATCAAGTCCTTCGTCCCGACGAGCATCGAGGAGGACCAGATCACGGTCGCCCCCGTGCTGCTCGGCACCGAGTCGAAGCCGATCTACGGCTTCGATCTGCTCGGCGAGTGGACCGATCTCCCCGGGGATGAGGATGCCTCCGGATTTAACTTCCAGTTCAATGTGACCGCGATGGATCCGGAGAAGCGGATCGTCGGGCTCGGCCTGTCGTTCAATGGCTTCGCCACCGGCGAGAACGCGTTCGCCTCTGTCAGCGAAACCGTGTTCGAACCGGACTCCGGCGATCTGATCGACAACCTCGCCGTCTCCGCCGCGGCCGACACGCCGGAAGACGGATGGGTGCTCCAGGACCAGTTCGGCGTGGAGGAGCCGATGTTCGACAACGGTTTCCAGGACCTGAACATCGTCAAGGACTTCCAGATCTTCGCGGGCCCGAACGACACCGTGGGCACATCGCTCATCCGCCAGACCTTCGTCCAGATCCCCACCCCGGGCGCCTGGGGCCTGCTGGCGGGCGGCGGACTGATCGCGATGCGCCGACGGCGCTGATCGATGCGCCCCTCCGCGGCTCTGGAACAGTGAGAGAGACAGAGCCGGAGAGAAGTGAGATCGGAGGGAGAAGAGACCGGAGCGAGAGCGAGTGGGGGAGCCAGAGCGGGGCGGGGATGACATCCAGAACATCCCGAACATCGAGCGCACGCCGGTCCCCCCGACGGGGCCGGCGTGCTTTGCGTTGGCATCCACCCTCACGCGCCCGACACCCCCACGCGCTGCGCATCGCATCGCATCTTGCAAGCCGGCGGGCGCCCGCACCGCCCGCTCACCCGGCATCGATCGTCAGGCCCACCAGCTTCCGCCCGCGGATCCGCTCGTTGCCAAGCTGCCCGCACGCGGCCATCGTCTCACGACCCTTCGTCCGCCGGTACTTGCAGAACTGGCCGTGCGATTCCAGGCGGCGCAGGAACGACCAGGTCGCCTCCTCCGTCGGCGCGGGCCACGGCGAATCCCGCCGCGGGTTGTATGGGATCACATTCACGCAGCACCGCACGGGCCTGAGCAGCGCCGCCAGCTCATCCGCGTGCTCCGGCGCATCGTTCACGCCCGGGATCAGCACATACTCGCAGCAGATCGCCGACGAGGAGCGCATCGGCCAGTCCACCAGCATCGGGATCAGCTCGCCCAGCGGCATCCCCCGGTTGATCGGCATGATCCGCGACCGGATGGCATCGTTCGGCGCGTTGATCGACACGGCCAGGTTCAGCCGCTTCCACCCATCCTGCCGGATCCGCTCGCCCAGCAGCGCCAGCCCGTCCAGCCGACCCACGGTCGAGATCGTGATGTTCTTCATCGCGATCGCCGGCCCGCGATGATCCGTCAGGATCGCGATCGCCTCAAGCACGGCCTCGGCGTTGTCCAGCGGCTCGCCCATCCCCATGAACACAATGTTCTTGATCTCCGCCCCCAGCGCGTGCCGGGCCGCGTGCCACTGCGCGACGATCTCCCGCGGCTGCAGCGAGCGGATCAGCCCCATCTGGGCCGTCTCGCAGAACTCGCACCCCATCGCGCACCCGACCTGCGATGACACGCACAGCGTGAACGACCGCCCGCCCCGGTGCGCCATCGGGATGATCACCGATTCCGTCTCAAGATCATCCGGGAGCCGCGCATCGCCCGGCGCGCCCGGCGCCCGCCGATTGATGTTCTCCGCGTGCCGAGGCACCCGCAGCAGGAACTTCCGAACCTCCCCCTCCGCCGACTCGCTCGCATGCACCTTCACCGGCACCGGCGGGGCGGGCAGGGCGAACGGCAAAGAACCGGCATCCTCTCTGGTGGCACCGGTCTCTGACCGGTGTGCTCCATCACCCTGTGCACCCACCCCATCCCTGTAGAACCCCGCATACACCCCCAGCGCCCGCTCCCGCGGCACGCCCCAGGCCGCCGCCCGCTGGGCAAACGCGCTGTGAGTCAGCGACATCGGATCGAGGATGGAAACGCCGGCGATCTCCATGGGTCGGACAGTCTATGGCTCCGGCGCTCCCGGCCCCTGTCCCACTCGGTGATGCCCCGCCATGACCCGCGATGCCCAATTGGACGCATCCGGTCGCAGCGCGCCGCTCAATGCCCGACGCCGAGGGGCACCGAACGGAGGTTGAGCCGAACCTTCACTTGGGGACAGCCTGTGGAGTGATACACTTCTACAGGAATTCGAGGCGGCCCACGCCAGCGGGCAGGCACGCTGGAACCATCCACGGACGCGGAGCGGACCCATGGGCACCAAGAAACTTCGATATCGGACCGTCTTCCTCTCCGATCTCCACCTCGGATCCTCCGGCTGCCGAGCCGCCGAACTCTGCTCCTTCCTCAAGCACCTCGATTGCGAAACCCTCTACCTCGTCGGCGATGTCATCGACATGTGGCGCCTCCGCCAGCGCTGGTACTGGCCCGAACGCCACAACCGTGCCATCACACGCATCCTCAAACTCTCCAAACGCGGCACCCGCGTCGTCTTCATCCCCGGCAACCATGACGAGCACGCCCGCCGGTTCGTCGGGTACACCTTCGGCGGCGTCGAGGTCGCCCGAGAGGCCGAGCACACCACGGCCGACGGGCGAACCCTGCTCATCACCCACGGCGACCAGTTCGACCTCATCGTCAAGCACGCCCGCGCCCTCTCCATCCTCGGCGCCTGGGCCTACGACACCCTCGTCGTCATCAACAACCGGCTCAATTGGGTCCGCCGCAAACTCGGCATGACCTACTGGTCCCTCTCACACTTCCTGAAGCTCAAGGTCAAGTCCGCCTGCACCTACATCGCCAAGTTCGAGGATGCCCTCGCCCACGAGGCCGCCGAACGCGGGTTCTGC
Organism: Phycisphaerales bacterium; assembly: GCA_052168315.1. GTDB lineage: Bacteria > Planctomycetota > Phycisphaerae > Phycisphaerales > UBA1924 > JBQLZO01. Next base: position 124,249 of record JBQLZO010000028.1, read on the forward strand.
GGCGTGGTCTGCGGGCACATCCACAAGGCCGAGACCACCACCGCCCGCGGGATCGAGTACTACAACTGCGGCGACTGGGTCGAGTCCTGCACCGCCCTTGTCGAGCACGCCGATGGCACCATGGAGATCGTCGATGGCCTGGCCGTCATCGCCGACCTCCGCGCCCGCCGCGATGCCCGGGCCGAGGGCCCCGGATCACCCGATGACGCCGCCGGACCCGGCGAAGAACGCCTCGTCCCGGTCCCGGCGTTCAATGCCTTCGACCTCGACGAGGACGACGACGATCTCGATGATGATGAAGACATGGCGGGCGATGGCCGCGCCGGCGCCCACGCCGATCGCCCGAACCACCAGCCCGCCTTCGTCTGAACAGCGCTGTCCATACCCACCGTCGCGCCCGCGCGCCGTTACCGGTTCATCTCCGGATCAAAGTCCAGCGTCTTCACGAGGAACGCCCACAGGTCGGCCGCCTCCTCGATCCGCTTGCTCGTCGGCTTGCCGGCCCCGTGCCCGGCCCGCGTCTCGATCCGGATCAGCACCGGATCCTCACCCGACTGCGCCGCCTGCAGCGCCGCCGCGAACTTGAACGAGTGCCCCGGCACCACGCGGTCGTCCGTGTCCGCCGTCGTCACCAGCGTCGCCGGGTACGCCACGCCCTCATCGCCCTGCCGCAGCAGCTGGTGGTACGGCGAGTACGCGTACAGCGCCCTGAACTCGTCGGGGTCGTCGGCCGAGCCGTAGTCGTCGATCCACGCCCAGCCGATCGTGAATTTGTGGAACCGCAGCATGTCCATCACGCCCACCGCCGGGAGCGCCGCGCCGAACAGGTCCGGGCGCTGCGTCATCACCGCGCCCACCAGCAGCCCGCCGTTCGACCCGCCCTGGATCGCCAGCCGGTCCGGACGGGTGTACTTGTTGTCGATCAGCCACTCGGCGGCCGCGATGAAATCGTCGAACACATTCTGCTTCTCCAGCTTCGTCCCGGCCATGTGCCAGTCCTTGCCGTACTCCCCGCCGCCGCGCAGGTTGGCCACGGCGACCACCCCGCCCATCTCCATCCACGCCAGCCGCGTGACGGAGAAGCCCGGAGTCAACGGGATGTTGAACCCGCCGTACCCGTACAGCAGCGTCGGATTGCTCCCGTCGAGTTCGATGCCCTTCCGGTGCGCCAGGAACATCGGCACCCGCGTGCCATCCCTGGAGGTGAAGAACACCTGTTTCACTTCATACTTATCCGGGTCGAAGTCGACCTCCGCGCGCTGCAGCAGCGTGCTCTCGCCCGTAAACATGTCATACCGATAGTTCGAGGGCGGCGTCGCGAACGATGAGAACGAGTAGAAAGTCTCCGTGTCGGCCCGCTCCCCGCCGAACCCGTCGGCCGAACCGATCCCCGGCAGCGACACCTCCCGCACCAGCCGCCCGTCCGTATCGAACAGCCGCACCGCGGTCTTCGCATCCTGCAGGTAGCTGGCGACGAACAGGTTATTGACCATCCCCACCCCGCGCAGCGTGTCGCGCGACTCCCCGATGACCTCCCCGATGCGCTCGCGCACCGGCACGCCCGCATCACCCGAGATGTCCAGCGAAACCACCCGACCCAGCGGTGCCTCCAGGTCCGTCTTGAAGTAGAACACCGGCCCATCGTTCGCGATGAACGACCACTCGTTCTCGAACGCATCGATCAGCCGCACGAACCCGGCGTACGGCTCCGACAGGTCGCGGTAGAACACGCGGTACTTGTCGTCCGTCCCCTGGTACACCGTCAGGATCAGGTACCGCCCATCGTCCGTGACGCCGGGCGCGAAGCCCCATCGCGGCTCGTCCGGACGCTCGTACACCAGCACATCGGACTCCTGCGGCGTGAACAGGCGGTGGTAGTACACCATCTGGTTCTCGTTCAGCGTCACGAAGTCGGTCCCGCCCTCCTGCGATGGATACCGCGAGTAGAAGAACCCCTTCCCATCCGGAGTCCAGCTCAGCCCGCCGAACTTCGTCCAACGGATCCGCTCGGGCAGGTGCTCCATCGTCTGCGTGTCCAGCACATGCCAGGTCCGCCAGTCCGAACCCGCCTCTGACTTGGCGTACGCCACATACCGTCCATCGTCGGAGAACTCCGTTCCCGAAAGCGCCACCGTCCCATCCTCGGACCAGGTGTTCGGATCCAGGAACACCTCGTGCTCGCCGCCCAGCTCCCGCATCCGCACGACGACCGACTGGTTCTGGAGCCCGTCATTCACGGACATGTAGTACCACCCACCGTGCCGCGACGGCGTGGAGAACCGCTCGTAGTCCCACAGCTCCGTCAGCCGCGACCGGATCGCCGCACGCTCCGGGATCGAACCGAGGAACGCATCCGTCACCCGGTTCTGCCGCTCGACCCAGTCCGCGACCTCCTCGGCCTTCCGCACATCCTGCTCCAGCCATCGGAACGGATCCGCGACGACAACGCCGTGCAGCGTGTCGGTCGTGCCATCGGTGCGGGTGGCCGGGTAGTTGATCTGGCCACCGGCGATCGAGGCGCCGACCAGCAGCGCCAGCATCGACACGCCCCAACGATTGACCCACCGCACGCCCGCCGGATTGTTCTGGCTGATCATCGGATTTCCTCTACGCTGGATAGGAACGGATGCGCTGCCCCCGCGGGCATCTCCCGCCGGGCAGCGCAGATGCTACCACCCCGGCGCTCCCTGGCATCGCCCCCGCGCACGGGCACGAAACGACGATCGAAGACGCCCGACGGAATCCCACGCCGCCTGTCCCGAAAGAACCGATCGATGAACAGCAGCGTCCCACCCCCCGCACCAGGGCGCCTCGACTCCGAGCGCTACGCACACACGCGTCGCCGGCTCAGGCGGATCGGTCCCGTGGTCCTCGCCATCGGGCTGCTCTGCCTGATCGTCTCGCTCATTGACTTCTTCATGGCGTTCGGGGCCAGCGCCGGGCCGCCCAGACTGTTCTTCCTCGGGTTCATCGGCCTGCCCATGCTGTTCGTCGGGATCGGGATGACCGCCGTCGGCTACCAGCGGGACATCGCGCGCTACCACGCCAGCGAACTCGCGCCGGTCGGCGCTGAGACCATCAACTACATGGGCAGCGCCGCCGCCCCCGGAATCACCGCCGCCGGCGGCGCGTTCCGCGATGGGCTCGCATCCGGCGCTCAGAGCCTCGCCTGCCCGGCGTGCGCCCAGCCCAACGACCACGATGCCAGGTTCTGCGATGCGTGCGGGGCGTCGATCGCGCTCCGGTGCCGGCAATGCGACCATCCGAACGACCACGATGCACGCTTCTGCGACCAGTGCGGCGCTGCGCTGCAAGCGTGATGTCGCCCGCCCGGTCCCTCCCCCGCATCCTGATGCCCGATCCCCGATGCCTTCTCCCTACTGCACGAGCCCCTGCGTCAGCCGCATGAACGCCGTCTCCAGGTTCACCCGCTCCTCAGAGAAGTGCACCAGCCGGTACCCCTCGTTGATCAGGCGGTTCGGCACATCCGACACATCGTGCACCGAGGACTCCTCGAAGATCACATTCAGCACCGGACGCCGACCCACCCCCAGCCCGGCCGTCTCCAGATCCTCCTGACCGATCGACACCTTCTTCACCCCCGGCGTCCGCGCCAGCAGCTCCGCGGCCTGGTCGGTCCGGTCGGCCACCGCGATGTGCATCGCCCGCTCCAGACGCGCCTTCTTCATGATGTCCGACACCGAGCCGCTGAACAGCAGGTTCCCACGCTCGATGATCCCCACCACATTGCACAGCTCCGCCAGCTCGTGCAGGATGTGGCTCGAGATCAGGATCGTCTTGCCCATGTTCCGCAGTTCTTTCAGCAGCTCGCGGATCTCGATCCTCGCCCGCGGGTCCAGCCCCGACGCCGGCTCGTCCATCAGCAGCACCTTCGGGTCGTGCAGCAGCACCCGCGCCACAGACAGCCGCTGCTGCATCCCGCGCGACAGCGAATTCACCTCGGCCTGCGCCTTGTACCCCAGGTCCGTCAGCTCCAGCACATCGTGCACCACGCGCTTCCGCTCCGAGCCGTGGATCCCGTACGCGGCCGCGAAGAACTCCAGGTACTCCAGCACCACCATGTCCTCGTACGCGCCCATGAAGTCGGGCACATACCCGATCACCGGGCGGATCTGGCGGTTCTGGTACCCGATCGTCAGCCCGTCGATCATCGCCTGACCGCGCGTCGGCTTCAGCAGCGTCGCGAGGATCTTGATCGTCGTGGTCTTGCCCGCGCCGTTCGGGCCGATGAAGCCGAAGCAATCACCCTCGTTGATCACGAGGTTCAGATTGTTCAGCGCCATCAGCTCGCCGTACTGCTTGCAGAGGTTGATCGTCTCGATCATCGGCATCGTCGGGGCACTCCATGCTCGCGGCTCGCACTCGGGTGCGGTTGCCAGTCTCTCGGGGGACGCCCCGACACATCGAATCGCTTCATTGTCCCTCGCGGTCCGGCCGCTCCTCGCCGGTCCGCAGCCGCTCGGCCCGCTCCGGATCACGCTCCACGCCGGAGAACCGCGTCGCCCGCGCCTCGAGCGGGAAGATCCAGCGGACCACCGTCGTCCCCTCCATCGGGATCGGGCGGTACGCCCCACCGGATCGCTCGCTGACCGGCACGGGCGCCTCCTCATCCTCGAGCACGCCGATCACGATCACGCTCGGCTGCGTCAGCCAGGCGCTCACATCAAGCCCGTGCGCCGCGCGCCGGATGATCCGCATCTCGTTGTTCGCGCTCCCGGGCTGCGGATCCGGCAGCGGGGGGAGCATCCCGAACAGCGAGAGCATCTGCCACGCCAGATACTCATCCCCATCCCGCCGATCCGGCTCCATCTGCAGCCCGCCCAGGTTCAGACCGGGCGGCGTGGTCCGCCGGAACCGAGTCCGCGAAGCCGTGTCCAGCCGCAGGTCATCACGCGCCGAGGGCGCGGCCTGCGGCGAGAGCCCCGCGAACACCTGCGCCAGGTCCAGCGTCGCGCCCGGCGCCCATTCGCTCAACTGCGCGATGTACGCGTTGGACAGGATCGGGCCCCGAACGCCCCGCTCCCGCAGGTCGCGCTCCTCGGACTCGGAGACCTGGTCCGTCACGAGGATCACGATCACCCGGCGCAGCGATCCGGGAAGATCGTGCGCAAGCCGCCCGGAGATCGTCGGAACATCCCGCACCCCGCGCACCAGCGCCCCCGCCGGCCACTCGAGCCGCGGCTCCCACCCCGCACCGATCGGCGCCGGCATCTTCCACGACGAACGACCCGCCCAGTCGATCTGCAGGTCCTTGGTCGTCGAACGCACCGGGAGCCGCCGCTCGTCCAGCGCCCGCACCGAAACCGCGTACCCGCGCGCATCAGGGAACTCCAGCGCCGCGCCGCGGTTCGGCGCCGACCAGGTCGTCAGCGCGTTGTTCCAGACCTCCTCCGCGTCCGGATCGCCGACCGCGATGGCCTGCTCTCCGTACTCAGGCAGCATCACGCTCGTCCACATCCGGGCCCGCTGGGCGTTCGACCCGTACACATGGTCGAAAAAGGTCACATGCTGGCCCGTCGTGCTGGTCTGCTTGATCGCCGTCGCGCCGACCCACCCGATCCCGGTGAACAGCGCCGCGGTCACCACGAACGCAAGCCACGCCAGCTTCGTCTTGTTGGCAAGCTTCAGCAGCCCGAATCCGCCCGGGCCCGCCAGCAGCCAGTACAGCCCGAAGACCACCAGCGCCAGGATCACCCCAACGCCCGCCGCGGCCGGCCTGGAGATCATCACCGCGATGTAACCGTCGGGCTTGAACGACTCGCGCCCCCCGAACAACGAATCCGGCCGCTTGAGCGGGATGTCCACGCGCCTGCCCAGCACACGGTTCCAGAACGCGTCCGCGCGGAGCGTGCCCTGCATCGCCAGGTCCGCGTCGTACAGGTCCAGCCCGATCAGCGTCACCATCCCCGCGCCCACGATCCGCCGGACAACGACCGTGCCGTCCGCGCCGCGCAGCAGCGGAATCGCCTGCAGGGGTCGCTCGCGATCGATCGGCTCGAACACGTGGATCGCCGTGCGCGAGGGCAGCGGGCGGTCGTCGAACGCCGCGGTTGTCAGCAGCCCCCGGTAGGACTCCAGGTCCACATCCTCCACGCGCTCCGCGCGGACGATCGGCATGATGTTCCGCAGGGGATCCGTCGACTCCGGATCCAGCAGCGGGTTCGAGCCCGTGAGCACATCGCCGCCCAGCGGCGGCATCACCACCACAAGGTGCCCGCCGCGGTGCACCCACTCGATCAGCGCCCGCACCCGCGGGTCCTCGCGCGTGCCCAGCTCGCGGAACTCCGCGTCGGTCCACACCAGAGTCTCGAACGCCTGCAGCCCGAGCCAGGAGTCCGGCATCAGCGCGGGCAGCAGGTTCGTCCGCACATCCGTCGACTCGTGGGCCGTGGGCACGAGCCGGGCCTGCGTGTCCAGCAGCTCGTACTGGGTCAGACCCAGCGGACGCTGGCCGATCACCCCGATGAGCGACCGGGTCGCGTCCGTCACGCCCCGCGAGGATGGCCCGATCCGCGTCGCCGCGATCCGTCGCCCCACCGCACCCTCAAGCGTCGCCGCCGACTCATCGAACTCGTGCACCGTCACCACGAACCGAGACTCCGGCGTCAGGTTCCATGGCATCGGCGCGTAGATCCAGGTCGCCTCCGTCGCCCGAGCGTTCAGCAGGATCCCCCGCGTGTAGAGCGCTGTGTCGCCATCGTCATCGCGAAGATGCAGCTGCACCGCCACCGCGCGGACCACATCCTGCCGATTCGTCAGCCGCAGCCGGATGCCCGCCCAGGATCCCTGGCGAGCGGTCTCGCCCACGCCGAAGCTGTCCACACCGATCAGCACCTCGTCCGAGCGCCCAGCGCTCCCACCCTCGGACGAATCCGCATCACCCGCGGATGCGCCTTGCGGGCCCGCCTGCGCACGCGCGGTCGGCAAAGCCAATCCGAGGCATAGCACCAGCGCCAGCCCCGCCGCGATGAGACACAACCGCCGCCCCTCAACACGAGCCCGAAGCCATCGCCGAGCCGCCGAAGAAGTTGTGTCCGTCCATGCGTCGCGTTCGCCCATGCTCGCTCCGGACCCGTGGTTCGATTCGCCCGCCGCACCCGGTCTCCGGGGGCGATGCCCCGAACCGGTGTCCGAACCATGATATGGGCGTCCGCGCCCTCGGCCCGAATCCCGCTCCCAGGGTCAACGGGCGGGCGAACCTCGCCGATCAGCGGTATCAGCGATGTCCAACGAACTCCTGCCAATCCTGCTCACGCTCGGGATCGCCGCCTTCGGGGTCCTGATCTACCTGTGGACCGCCGGCAGCTCGCTCATCCGGGCCATCGAGATCCACACCCTCCGCGTGGATGCCCACACGCTCCGCCTCGAATACGCCCGGCGGATCGCGGAATTGGCAGGGGAGCCCATCGAGGTCTCCGCCGACCTCGACTCGGCTGAGCAGCCCGCCCCAGCCACGCACGATCCGCCCACGCCCACGCCCACGGTCACGGCCCGCCCCATCGGCGCTGCCCAGCCAGCCCGCGCCGCCGCCTGACGCCCGCCATCCTCGCGCCGCCGGTGTCCCCGCCCCTATCATCGGGCCTCATGCCGACCGGCCAGCTCATCATCTTGGCGCTGTTCTTCGGGATCACGGCCATCTCGTGGATCGCCAACAAGCTGCGTGAGCAGGCAGAGATCAAGCGCATCCGTGATGAGATGCGCCGCCGCGAAGAAGAAGCCCTCCGCTCGACCAATGTCATGCGACGCGAGGAGGCCGACGCCGCCGTCGCCCAGGGCGCCAAGACGCCCATGCAGGTCAGAATGGAAGAACTGGCCGCGCGGCGCCAGGCCCAGCTCCGCGAACTCCGCGAGCGACAGGCCCGCGAGGCCCAGCAGCAGCGCCAGGGCGGCGCCCGCCAGCCGGGCGTTCTCCTGCCGGGCGGACGCGCTGGCGCGCCAACCCCCACCAGGCCCGGGCCGCGCCCCATCCCCGGAGCGCAGCGCCAGCCCACAACGCGGGCCCCGCAACGACCGCCGGTCTCCATCCCCGGACGCACGCCCGGACGATCCGCCCCGCAGCGCCCGACCCCCTCGACGCGCCCCGAACCGGTCCCGACGCCCCGGCAGCGCGAGGAGGCCGCCCTCAGGCAGGCGCCGCCCATCGCCGATCGATCCGAAGAAGCACCGAGCACCCCGATCCAGCGCCAGGAGATCGACACCAGCGCGCTCAGCATGATCGAGTCGACCGCGATCGGCGAAGGCAGGCCCCGCAAGGCCCGACGCGCCGTCTCCACCGTCAGCGCCGATGTCCGCGCCCTGCTCGGGCGCGCCCCGGGCGCTGACCCCCACCAGCGGTTGCGCCGCCAGCGCGCCCTCCTGGCCGCCGCCGAGGTCATCGGAACCCCCGCCGCGTTCCGCGATGACGCCCAGTCGCCGTGGAACCGCATCGCCTGACCCGCGCCGGGGCTCGGATCCGTCGGCGGGCGGCGTGCCAGCGCGTCGATATACTCGACCCCCTATGTCCGCACGAGCCGCAGCAGGCGACCAATCCCAGCGATCCGCATCCGCCATGGGCGACCACTACGCCGCGCGGCGCGATCGGGCCCTCGCCGTGCTCGCAGAGCGGGATCTCGATGCCCTCCTGATCACCAACCCCAACGACATCCGCTACCTCGCCCCCTTCTCCGGCGAGGATTCCGTCGGCGTGCTCGCCCCCTCGGGCATGACCATCGTCTCCGATTTCCGCTTCGAGGAAGATCTCGAGGCCGTCAAGCCCGGCGTGAGCGTGGAGATGCGCGCCAACTCGATGTCGCACGCCATCGCCGGCGTCATCGCCAGGATCAAGCCCGCCCGCCTGGGCATCCAGAGCGAGCACATCTCGGTGCAGACGCGCTCGGAATACGGCAAGTCGATTCGCGCCGCCGCCAAGCGCACACCGCCGCGCCTCGTCAACACCACCGGCGTGCTCTCGCGCCTCCGCGCCGTCAAGGATGATCACGAGGTCCGCACCATCCGACGGGCCGTCAAGATCCAGGAAGAGGCCATCGAGGCCGCGCTGACCCAATGGGCCCCCGGCCAGACCGAGACCCAGATCGCCGCCATCCTCGAATTCGAGATGCGTTCCCGCGGCGCCGATGCGCCCTCCTTCCAGACCATCGCCGCGGCCCGCGCCAACGGCTCCAAGCCCCACGCCCGCCCGGGCGCCACCCGCGCCGCCGCGTCCAGACCACTCCTGATCGACTGGGGCGCCCGCGTCGATGGGTACTGCTCGGACATGACCCGGACATTCAGCTTCGCCCGCTGGCCGAAGGTCATGCGCGAGATCTACGAGGTCGTGCTCGAAGCGCAGATCGCCGCGTGCGACGCCGTCGCCCCCGGAATCACCGGCGCACAGCTCGACTCCATCGCCCGCGACATCATCGACAACGCCGGGTACGGCGACCGATTCGGGCACTCGCTCGGGCACGGCATCGGGCTCGATGTGCACGAACTCCCGCGCCTCGCAAGAACCTCGAAGGACATCCTCGAACCCGGCATGATCGTGACGATCGAGCCCGGGATCTACCTTCCGGGAGTGGGGGGGGTGCGGATCGAAGACGATGTGCTCGTCACCGAGCGCGGCGGCAAGAACCTCTCCAGACTCCCCAAAGACATCGACTGGGCCACAAGATGATCGATATCAGGAAGCTCAAGGAACTCGTCAAGCTCATGGTCGAGAACGACCTCGTCGAACTCGATCTCCGGGACGAGAACGAGACGGTCACGCTCAAGCGGCCGAACCCCGGCGGCGGCGTCGTCATGATGCCGCAGCACGCCGCAGCGCCCCAGTACCACCCCGCGCCCGCCGGGTCGCACGCGCCCGGCGCCGGCGCCTCGGGGGCGCAGCCGCCCGACGGCGACGACGACGATGGGCTCGTCCCCATCGTCTCGCCCATGGTCGGCACCTTCTACTCCGCTCCCGATCCCGAGAGCCCGCCCTACGCATCCGTCGGCGGCAGGGTCTCGCCCGGATCGGTCGTCTGCATCGTCGAGGCGATGAAAGTCTTCTCGGAGATCAAGTCGGAAGTGTCCGGCACCGTGGAGAAGGTGCTGGTCAAGAACGCCGAGCCCGTCGAGTTCGGCCAGACCCTGTATCTCGTCCGCCCGGACTGAGCCTTCTCCCCAAGGGTCGCACCGGTCACCGACCGGGCGCCGCCACTCCGCTTCGCTTCCGCGACTCCGAAGGACCATCGCCGATCGCTTCCTTCCCGCCGAGCCCCTCCCCGCCGAACCACCCCAGACGAGCCGCCCATGTTCTCCAAGGTCCTGATTGCCAACCGAGGCGAGATCGCCCTCCGAATCATCCGCGCGTGCCGGGAACTCAACCTGGGATGCGCTGTGGTGTACTCGCAGGCGGACCGGAACGCGCCATACCTTCGGCTGGCAGACAGTGCGATCTGCATCGGCCCCGGCCCCGCCAAGGAGTCCTACCTCGACATCCCCCGCCTCATCGCCGCGGCCGAGGTCACCGGATGCGATGCCATCCATCCCGGCTACGGGTTCCTCGCCGAGAACGCGCACTTCGCGGAGGTCTGCCGCGACTGCAAGATCGAGTTCATCGGCCCATCCCCCGAGGCCATGGCCGCCCTGGGCGACAAGATCTCGTGCAAAAACCTGGCCCGCAAGAGCAAGGTCCCCGTCTTCCCCGGCTCCGATGGCGAGATCACCGATCCCGAGGAAGCCATCGAGGTCGGCAAGAAAATCGGCTTCCCGGTCATCGTCAAGGCCGCGGCCGGCGGCGGCGGACGCGGCATGCGGATCGCCCGCGACGAGGCCCAGCTCAAGGCCGCCATCAAGCAGGCCCGCCAGGAGGCCGAGGCGGCCTTCGGCAACGGCGCGGTCTATGTCGAGAAATTCCTCGAACGCGCCCGGCATGTCGAGGTGCAGTGCATCGGCGACAAGCACGGAAACGCCATCCACCTCTTCGAGCGCGACTGCTCGATCCAGCGCCGGCACCAGAAACTCATCGAAGAGGCGCCCGGCCCGGGAATTGACCCCAAGCGCCGCGATGAGGTCTGCAAGTCCGCCGCGCGGCTCATCAAGGCCGCCGACTACTCAGGCGCCGCCACCGTCGAGTTCCTCATGGACGAGAAGCAGAACTTCTACCTCCTCGAGGTCAACACCCGCGTCCAGGTCGAGCACCCGATCACCGAGATGATCACCGGCGTCGACATCGTCCAGACCGGCATCCGCGCCGCGATGGGCGATCCCCTCCCGTTCAAGCAGAAGGACATCCGCATCAACGGCCACGCCATCGAGTGCCGCATCAACGCCGAAGACTGGGAAAAAGGCTTCATCCCCTCCGCCGGCAGGATCGAGACCTTCCAGGCACCCGGCGGCCCCGGCGTTCGCATGGACACCCATGTCGTCACGGGATACACCGTCCCCACGAACTACGACTCCATGATCGGCAAGCTCATCGTCCACGCGCCCGACCGGGCCCAGGCCATCCGCCGCGCCGAGCGGGCGCTCCGCGAGTTCGTCATCGAGCCGACGAAGACCACCATCGGCCTGCACCTGGAACTCATGCAGAACGAATCGTTCAAGAAGGGCGGGGTGGACATCCACTTCCTCGAGCGGCTCCTGGCCAAGTGAACCGGCCCCCGCTCAGGCGCCCCCGGCGTCCGCGCTGCGCTGCTTCGACCCCTTGCCGCCGCCACCCCCCGCGCGCCGCCGGTGCCCCGCCTTCATGTTGATCAGTTCAACACCCAGCGCGAACGCCATCGCGAAGTAGATGTACCCGCGCGGCAGGTGCTGCCCCGCCCCATCGGCCACCAGCAGCACGCCGATCAGCACCAGGAACGCCAGCGCCAGCGTCTTCATCGTCGGGTGCTTCTGCACGAACCGCGCGATCACACCCGCGAACCCCAGCATCACGCCGATGGAGATCACCACCGCCGTCGCCATGATCCAGAAGTTGCTCGTCATCCCCACCGCCGTGATGACCGAATCGAGCGAGAACACCAGGTCCAGCAGCAGGATCTGCGCGATCACCGAACCGAACGAGGTCACCCGCCGCGCGATCCCCGGGCGGGTCTCCGGGTCGTGCTCGTGCGCCCCGCCCTCCTCCACGAGATGGTGCAGCTCCTTCGTCGCCTTCGCGATCAGGAACAGCCCGCCCAGCAGCAGGATCAACGCCTTGCCCGACAATTCGACGCCCAGTACCGTCGCGAACGGCACCGTCAGCTTCATGATCCAGAACGCCGCGCCCAGAAGCACCAGTCGCATCACCATCGCCAGCAGCAGCCCGATCGTCCGGGCCCGCGCCTGCTGCGACTCCGGCAGCCGCCCCGCCAGGATCGAGATGAACACCACATTGTCGATCCCGAGCACGATCTCCAGCAGCGTCAGCGTCGCCAGCGCCGCCAGTCCCGCGGCCGAGAAGAACGCGATCGCCTCGGGCGTGCCCGCCCCGCCGGCCTCAGCGCCCACAAGCAGCATCGAACTGATCATCGCCGTCGAACTCCGATCAACGGGGACGAATCGGCCCCGTCAGCCATGCCCGCGGGCCGGCATCATCCGCCCCGCACCGGAGCACCCGGACCCGCGGGGGCGAACCCTCAGCGCCCCTCGAACAACCGCTCGGCCAGCCAGTCCGTCAGCTCCGGGATCGCCCGGATCTTCCGGGCCGTCTCCTCGATGTCGTACTCGACCCGCCGGAACTCGATCCGGTCGTGGTGCAGCACGCCGTAGCTCGCCCTCGGGTCAAAGTCCCGCGGCTGCCCCACCGATCCCACATTGATGATCGCCTTCTCGTCCGTGTTGAAGCGATAGGTCGAATCCCCTCCCGCCTCCGACGGCGGGTAGAAGTCCGGCTCGTTCGTGAACACGCCGGGCACATGCGTGTGCCCGCACATCACCAGCCAGTCCACGACATCGAAGATCGAGCGCATCTTGTCCTGCGCGTTGATCACATCGTCGGGGAACACATATTCGTTGATCGGGCGGCGCGGCGAGCCGTGCACCGCCAGGATCGATCGCCCCGGCGCATCCGCCGGCGCCGCGACCGTCTCGCTCCCCTCGGGCGGCTCGGGCAGCGGCTGGCTCACCCGGACACGCAGCTTGCCGAGAAACTCGTATCGACGGGCCCGCTCGCCCTGGTCCTCGACCGCATCGAACTGCGCCCGGGTCCAGTACGCCGCCGCCTCGGCCGACTGGTTGAAATTCGTCGGCTCGTAAAGAACCCCGAAATCGTGATTCCCCAGCAGCGACCACTCGCAGTGCTTCTCGACCAGGTCGATGCACTCCAGCGGCTCCGGGCCGTACCCGATGATGTCACCGAGGCAGATGATCCGCGTGATCCCGCGCGACTCGATGTCCGCGAGCGTGGCCCGGAGTGCGGCGGCGTTCCCGTGGATGTCGGAGATCACTGCGATTGCCACGCGGGTCCTCGATCGACGGTCTCGCGCGGATTCGCGTCCACGCAGCACGCACCTCACAGATTCGCCGGCGGGCCGTACCACCCAATGCGGGGTCCGCGTCGCCAGCGACACGGGGCGTCCGGTGAATATAAGGGACGATGCTATCCCGGACCCCGGCGCGCCGCAACGGGTCCACCCCACCCCCCGAGTCCCGGGCACCAACCTCCGGCCCCATCATCCGGCGCCGAGTCGCGATCAATCCGTCTGGAAAGTTGTCGTTCCGACCCCGAGGTCTACGATTCTCAATCGCCGGATGCCGATGACCCGGTGTGAACGATCGCGCTGTGCGTTCGTGTCCGGCAACGGGCCGACATCGGGCACCCCCAGGCCCGATCGTGACCCATCACTCCCCATCGGGGCACGCCCGGGCCCGTTCGCACCCCGCCCCATCCCCATTCCCGAAGGCTCCGAGCCAGCACCACCCCGCTCCGCCGCCGTCTCAGACCAACCGCCACCACACCGCCGCGCCGCAGGCGAAACCGCCCGCCGGCACGCTCGCCCGACACCGGAAGAGGAATCCATGTCCCAGGTCCACTACCAGCGCACCCGCGAGATGACCATCGACGAGCTCCTGCTCGAGAACCGCGTCATCTTCCTCTTCGGAGAAATCAACCACAGCTCCGCCGCCAGGATCATGATGCAGATGCTCTACCTCGAGCACCAGAAAAAGGGGCAGGACATCAACTTCTACATCAACTCCCCCGGAGGCGCTGTCGACGACACCCTGGCCATCTACGACACCATGCGGTTCCTCAATTCCAAGGTCCAGACCTACTGCGTCGGGCGGGCCTACTCGGGCGCCGCGCTGCTCCTCGCCGCCGGCGAAAAGGGCAAGCGCTTCATCCTCCCCCACGCACGCGTCATGATCCACCAGCCCTACGGCGGCGTCTACGGCCAGACCTCGGACATCCAGATCCAGGCCACCGAGATCATCAAGGCCAAGAAAACGCTCAACCAGATCCTCGCCAACCACACCGGGCAGACCATCGAACGCGTCGCCGAGGATGGCGAGCGCGACAAGTACTTCTCCGCCGGCGAGGCCAAGGAGTACGGGCTCGTCGACGAGATCCTCGAACTCCCAGAGGTCGCAAAGACCGCGGGCTGACCCCCGCCGGCCGACCATCCCCACGCCGTCGCCAATCCCCCCAGTCCCACGCTCACAGCACCCACCACACCCGCCATCCCGCCGAGCCCCACCGGCACAGGAGAAACGCGAACATGTCCTACCTCGTCCCCATCGTCATCGAGAACACCGGACGCGGCGAGCGCTCCTACGACATCTACTCTCGCCTCCTCAAGGACCGCATCATCTTCCTCGGCGGCCCCGTCGGCGATGAGGTCGCCAACCTCATCGTCGCTCAGTTCCTCTTCCTCTTCAACGCCGACCCCAAGTCCGACATCCACTTCTACATCAACTCCCCGGGCGGATCCGTCACCGCCGGGCTCGCCATGCTCGACACCATGCGCTTCGTCGGATGCGATGTCGCCACCTACATCGTCGGGCAGGCCGCCTCCATGGGCTCCGTGCTCGCCTGCGCCGGAACCAAGGGCAAGCGCTTCGCCCTCCGCAACGCCCGCAACCTCATGCACCAGCCGCTCATCGGCGGCGTCCTCGAAGGCCAGGCCACAGACCTCGAGATCGAGGCCCGCGAGATGCTCCGCCTCCGGGACCGGCTCTACGCCATCTACTCCGAGGCGACCGGAAAGACCGCCGCCGAGATCGAGAAGACCTGCGACCGCAACCGCTGGTTCGACGACGAGGAGATGCTCGAATTCGGGCTCATCGACCGCGTGCTCACCGAAGCGCCGATCCTCAAGACCGAACTCGACGACTGATCCCCGGGCACTCGTCCAACGCACCCCGCCACCCACACCGCCCGTTTCCGGACCATCCATCCCGCCCAGCCCGCACCCGCGGGCCCCGCCCGCGCTCCCAAGGCCGCGCGCGGTCATCCCGTCCGCCCCCGGCTCCGATGATCCCGGACGATGGACCGGATCGAACGCCTCAGAAAGCTCGAAGTCCCCGTCATCGTCCGGCTCGGCGAGAAAACGCTGACGGTCGCCGCCGTCACCTCGCTCATGCCCGGCATGATCATCGAGCTCCCCAAGGGCGCCGAGGAACCGCTGGACCTGCTCGTCAACAACACGCCCATCGGCGTCGGGCGGGCGGTGAAGGTCGGCGAGAACTTCGGGCTCCGCATCGCCGCCATCGGAGACGAGCGCGAGCGCCTGAACGCCCTCGCCGATCCCCAGGCCGCCTCGCGCGACGCGGGCGCCGCCGATGAGGATGAGGATGTCGCAGCGCTCGCCGCGGCGCTGCTCGCCGGCCAGTAAGCGCCCCAGCCCCGGCTTGTCTGAAACGCCGTCAGTCGTCAGGATGTCCCGGAAGTCTTCATTCCGGGAGCACCGACACGATGTCTCAGACGCCCACACCCAACGGCCCGGGTCGCCCCGACGATTCCAGCTCTGCCAGCCCACCCCGCACCCCCGCCGGGCCGCCCCCGGCCCCGAGCGGCGCCTCCGGCAGCTTCGCCGTCCGATACCGCGAGGTCACCGTCGCCTCGATCGTCTTCGGCGTCGTCGTCGGCGCCATCATGAACGCCGCGATCACCTACGCCGGCCTGAAGATCGGATTCACCATCGTCGGCTCGGCCATCGCCGCGGTGCTCGGCTTCGGCGTGCTCCGCGGCGTGCTCCGCAGGGGTTCGATCCTCGAGATCAACATCGCCCAGACCGTCGCCTCGGCCGTCAACACGCCCAACTCCGGCGTCATCTTCACCGTGCCCGTCCTCCTCCTGCTCGGATACAACCTCTCCATCGACAGCGCCAACTTCTGGCTCATCACGCTCGCCTGCGTCGCGGGCGCGGTCCTCGGCGGAGCGTTCATCGTCCCCCTCCGAAAGCAGATGCTCGACATCGAGCGCCTCCGATTCCCCAGCGCCACCGCCGTCGCCGCCATCCTCAAGTCACCCGGCGCCGGCGCCAAGAAGTCCATCGTCCTGCTCGTGGGCATCATCGTCTCCGCGCTGATCGCGATCCCCGCCCAGTTCCCCGCACTCACCCGGCCCGCCAGCGTCGATGCCCTCGAAGACCTCGTCGAACGCGAACGCATCACACGCGCCGACATGCTGCTCACCAGGCAGATCGATGAGTGGATCATCGCCGAATCCGCCCCGCCCGAACTCGTGGAACACGGGCGGCTCGCCGGCGAACTCGTCCGGGCCCGCGCCGAGAACCAGCCCGAAGCCAAGCAGGGCCTCTCCGCCGAGGATGCGGCCGCCCGCACCCGCCGGGTCAAGGAACTCGAACTGCTGATCGCCAACGCGAACGCCCGCGCCGTCGCCGCCATCGCCAACGCCGAGGAGATCCCCTCCGACCGCGCCCGCCTCGAAGCGCTCGGATATCCGCTCGAACTCGCCAAGCGGGCCCACGCAGCCTCGGCCGGCGAGGCGGAATGGAACGAACTGCGCAGCGTCAACGCCGGCTGGGCCGCCGATCGACCATTCGGATACGCGGACCTTCAAATCAGACTCGGCAAGCGTGTGCTGGAAGGCGCGCTGCCTGCCGACTTCGAATTCGACGGGCTGGGAACCCCCAACCCGGTCCTTGAGATCGGTGTCGATCGTGACCGCAGCGGCGTCCCGGACCTCATCGTCCAGGACGATCGCATCGATGTCGGACGGCTCCTGGGGCTCCCCGCGCAGATGCAGCTCATCTTCGCCATCGCGCCCTTCGCCCTCGGAGCCGGGTACCTGACGGGCCGCGCCGGGCTCTTCGTCCTCGCCGGCGGCGTGCTCGCATACCTCGTGATCAATCCCACCCTCTACGGCATGGGATGGCTCCCGGGCACCGTCCGGGCCCACGAGGTACCGGACTTCGTCTTCGGATCCATCAACAGACCGCTGGGCATCGGCCTCCTCCTCGGTGGCGCGCTCATGGGCGTCGTCTCGTCCCTCCCGGCCATCAAGTCGGCATTCAAGTCCATCGCCGCCGCAGGCGCCACCCGCGGAATCCCTGTCGCCAAGGACGAGCTGGGCATGCGCGTCCTCATCGTCGCCGTCCTCGCCGCCCTCGTCCTCCTCTTCATCGCCGCCGACTTCACCGGCTCAAAGCCCATCAATACCGTCGACCCAATCACCCAGGAACGCATCGAGTCCACCGAGTTCACCACCACGCACAATGGCTACACCATCGCCTTCGCAGCGCCCGACACCCTCGAAGCCTTCGAGAACGCCACGCCCGAGCGGAGGAACGCCGAGGTCAAGGAGTTCGCCGCCAACAAGCCCGGGCTCCTCGCCGGGATGGACCCACACCTCCGCGCAGCCATCATCGCCATCGTCGGAGCGCTCTGGATCTGGTTCGCAGGCATCATCATCGCCCAATGCACCGGAATGACCGACTGGTCACCCATCTCCGGCATGGCCCTGCTCACCGTGGTGCTCATCATGCTGCTCGGCGGCCCCGGCGGCGTCATCGGCGCGGTGCTCATCGGCGCCGCGCTCTGCGTCGCCATCACATGCGCCGCCGACATGATGGCCGACCTCAAGACCGGATACCTCGTCGGCGCCTCGCCCAAGAAACAGCAGACCGTCGAACTCATCGCCACCGGCGTCGGACCGCTCATCACCATGGGCGTCCTGCTCGTCATCGTCGCCACCAACCTCCAGAAGTTCGGCGCCCCCATCGGCCCGGGCACCGACACCGTCGCCCCACAGGCACAGGCTCTCCAGGCCGTGATCACCGGCGTCCAGGGCGGAGCCATGCCATACGCCCTCTACGGGTTCGGCGCCCTCATCGGCGCGCTGCTCGGGCTCGGCGCCTTCGCCGGCCTCGGCGTCCTCGTCGGGCTCTCCATCTACCTCCCGATGCTCTACATCTCCACATACGGCATCGGGTGCCTCATCAACATGGGCGTCTCCAAGCTCAAGGGGCCAAAGTGGGCCGAGGAGTGGGGCGTCCCCCTCGCCGCCGGATTCATCGTCGGCGATGCCCTGCTCTCGCTCGGCGTCAACGCCGCCGTCCTCCTGCTCGGCTGACCCCCGCCCTCTTCACCGCACCCACGCATCCCGCACGACCCGATCCGACCCAAGACCCCGACCTCCCAACAGTCCGCCCGGAGCCGTCGAACCATGAAACCCATCGCGTACCTCATCATGGCCCTCTCCGTCGCACTCGGCGCCATCTCCGCCGCCACGGCCTACTTCGTGCCCATCGACGCCAACAACCTGCCCACCGAGAAACCGCTCGAACTCGCCGCCAACGCCGGCGTTTACGACCCCGCCCAACTCGACGGGCGGGCCCTTGAGCAGCTCGAGACCCGCATCGCCAACATCCGCGATGCCCAGGCCGAGCGCCGCGCCGCCGACGAAACCCATGAGCCCCTCGTCCGCCGCGATCCCGTCAGCGTCGACCTCCCCGAGGTGCCGACCGTCGAGGGCGAACCCAGCGCCCAGGAACGCATCGCCGAGAGCGAGGCCCTCAGGCCCGTCGCCCGCAAGGGCGATCTCCTCGATGAGCAGATGATCGCGCTCCTCCGTGACCGAGCAGAAGTCGGGCTGGTCAAGGTCACTACCTTCAACCCCGGAATCTGGCTCACCATGTGGCAGTCGTGGCTGTTCCTCGCCTCGATCGTCATGCTCACCGCCTCGGCGCTGGTCATCCGCACGGTCGATGCCCGCGCCCACCGGCGCGAGGCCGCCGAAGAGCGCGAGCACCGTTCCCCCGCAGACCCGCGCGTCATCGCCGAGAACATCTCCTCCACCGTCCGCGCCCTCATGGCCGAGCTGCAGCGCACCCCCCGCCCGGGCGAGCGCGTCCTGCTCATCGTCGAGCGGCTCGGAGCGATCCAGCGCGACGATGTCCCCGCCTTCGCAGCCGCACGCCCGGTCCTCATCACCCGCTTCGGGCTCGGCGGGTTCGCCGAGATCATGGATGTCTTCGCCGCCGCCGAGCGCCAGATCAACCGCGCCTGGTCGGCCGCCGCCGACAATGTCGAAGCCGAAGCCATCGATGCGCTCGATCGGGCGCGGGCCATCCTGCCCGCCCTGGAAGAGCGGCTGGCTTCCAAGTAAGCGATCCCGACCCGCCGGCGATGCGCTCGCCATCTCACCGGCCTCGACTCCGGCGGAACGCGCCCGCTGCCCCGGCCCGCCTCACCCGTCCACGCCGCTCGCCTGCGCCCGGTGCGGCTGGTCGCTGTCGTTCGGATCCCCGCCACCGCCGCCCTCCCCGCCACCCAGCCCGTCGCGGCTCGGATCGTTGAACCACGCCACCGTCTCGTCCAGCCCCGTCCGAAGATCGACGACCGGCTCGTACCCGATCGTCCGCCGCGCCTCATCGATGCTCGCGTGCGAGTGCGCCACATCCCCCTCGCGCGTCGGCTCGAACCGCGGGTTGACCCCGGGCCGATCGAGCAGCGCCTTCAGAGCGTCCAGCAGCTCAAGCAGCGTCACCCGCGAACCCGAGCCGACATTCAGCCCCTGCCCGCAAAGCCGCTTCGGCGTCACCCCCGCCAGCAGGTTCGCCAGCACCACATTCGTCACATGGGTGAAGTCGCGCGACTGACGCCCATCCCCGTACACCGTCGGCGACTGGTTATTCGAAAGCGCGTTGATAAACGCCGGGATCACCGCCGCGTACGCCCCGCCCGGTCGCTGCCTTGGGCCGAACACATTGAAGTACCGCAGCGACACGCAATCGACATCCAGCGAGGACGCCCACGACCGCAGCGTGTGCTCCGCCGCCGCCTTGCTCGCCGCGTACGGCGACAGCGGATCAAGACGCATCCCCTCGTGCTTGGGAAGCTCCGGAGCATCGCCGTACACCGACGACGATGACGCGTTCACGATCCGACGCACCCCCATCCGACGCGCCGATTCCAGCACCCGCAGCGTCCCGAGGTCGTTGACCTCGTGCGTCCGGGTCGGCTCCGCGATCGATCGGGGCACCGAAGCCAGCGCCGCCTGGTGGAACACCACGCGGCATCCCGCGAGCGTGTCGTCCAGCGCATCCGGCTCCAGGATCGACGCGTAGTTGAACCGCACGCACCCCGGATACCGCTCGATCAGCGCGGTGATCACATCACCCTCGGAGGTCGAAAGATCGTCGATCACCCGCACCCGCGCCCCGGCGCTCAGCAGCGCCTGCGTCAGGTGCGAACCGATGAACCCGGCGCCGCCCGTGATGGCCACCGCCATCCCGGCGTACTGCCGATACACCCGCTCCGGTATGTGACGCATCGCCATCACTGCCGCCAGAGTGTACGGCCAATCCTCCCCCCGATCACCTCCCCCGCGCCGTCCCGGGCGCGATGCCGCGCCCCCGGCCCCACCCGAAACACATATCGGCCGTGCCCCGGGCGACCCGGGCGCGCCCCGCTCAGGTCCCGATCCGCTGCCGCGTCGCGGTCCGCGAGAACTCCCGCTGGTCGATCCACACCCGCCGCGGCACCGCCGGGCGGTTGTCCTGAAGCTCCAGCTGGATCGTCAGCACCATCTCCCGGTCCACCCCCGCCGTCACGCGGTCCTCGTACAGCCGCACAAACAGCGAGTAGTCGTACAACCGCTCCAGCGTCCGACCCTCGAACTGCGCCCGGTCGATCGCATCGGCCACATCCGGATCATCGATGTCGAACGGGCGGGCAACCCCCGAACGCAGCAGCGACTGCATGATCGGAATCACCACCCGCTCGCGCGTGATGCTCGCGTTCGTCGTGTCGTTCTTGTACTGCCGGATGATGATGTCCGCCGGCTGCCCATCGTCGGAGGTGATCACCCCCGCCGCGATCATCTCCTCCGAAAGCTCCCGCGCCAGCTGGTACACATCGCGAACCTGCGGCGGCGGCGGCGATGGAGGCCCCGAATACCCGGTCGAGCCCGCGCACCCGCCCATCGAAACCATGCCCATCGCGCCCAGCATCCCGCTCGCCGCGAGCACCAGCACGCCGCCGATCGATCGAATTCCGCTCAGTGCCATAGACCGTGATCCTCGCAAAGCAGTGGGGGAGTGGTCAAATCGAAGTGTCACCGATCCGGCGATCACCGGGCGACGATCGCCCGGTTCGCAGGAACAGCGATCAACGCTCGTGCAGCAGCTCCAGCCGGAAGTCCTTCGCACGGGCGCTGGGCGCCACCGACCGGATCCGCGCCGCAGCGCCCGGCTGGATGAACGCATCGGTCCAGAGCGTGTTCCCGGAATGCACGGACAGCCCGTTCTCATCGAACCATGTGAACCGATGCCGGTAGTACTGGATCGCCCGCGTGTCGTTGTACAACTCCGCCTCGACGATCCGGTTCCCCCCCGGGGCCGTCGCCTCGATGATCGGCCCGATCCGGACCCGCTTCGCGAACTCCGCATCCGTGATCACCCGCTCATCGGGAACCACCACCGGCGTGCCCGCCAGGTCCTTGTTCCCGACCGTGTTCACCGAAGGCGGCGTCTCGCACCCCGGAACCACGCCCAGGCTCACGCCAAGACCCGCGATCAGCACCAACGCCAGCGCGAACCCCCCGCCGCCGCTCGCCCCCATCACGCCGCCCCGCTTCGCTCGATCCTGCGCCATCTCGGGCCTCCGCTCAGACTGAATCTCCATCCAACACCATCCGATCACACAGGTGATTTGTTCGCCCGATCAACCCTCCGCCGGCACAATCCACCCCGCGCCGCCCGCCAATGCGACCCTCCATCCCGCCAACGCTCAATCCACCCCCACCGCACGGCACAGCAGCGGACGCCACGCACCCACCGACCGCGCGTAGATGATAGTGGTCCGCGATGGGTCCACCTCGAATTCAATGGTCGTCCCGTCCGGGCGTTGCACCACCACCCGCCCGCTCGACGGCGTGGGAAGCCGCGCGTACTCGAACCGCTTCGGAAGCGTCGCCCAGGTCCGCAGATCCGTCGTGTTCTGGGCGTACTGGTACCCGATCAGCGCGATCCGCGTCCCCAGCGCGATCCAGTCGTCCTGATCGCTCGTCGAAGACCGCACGGTCTCGTTGATCGCCCACGCGCTGGCCGCCTTCACGATCGCCGATGCGATCGACTGCCGCAGCAGCCCCGGCAGCTCGAGCCGGAACTCGCTGGCCACGATCCGGTCCATATCGCTCACCAGTTCCGTCGACGCCGAGCGATCCCCGGCGACCAGCACCAGCGACCCCTCCGCCCGATGGTCGAACACCAGCCGCGGCACCGCCACTCCCACGTAGTCCACCGTGTCGTTGAACAGGAACAGCGGGAGATCGATCCGCTCGCTGACGCGGCGCGGCGCCACGCCCGTCGCATAGAACAGGTAGGTCACGCCCGCCACCGGGCCATCCGCCACCGCACCGCCCGTCGCCCCGCTCACCGCGCCCTCCGCCGCCGCAAGATCCTCCAGCACGAACTTGTTCTCCGGCACCATCCCCGCCACACGCCGGAGCATCGTCCGCGCCCGGTCCAGATCCCCCCCATCCACGCTCCGCGCCATCAGGTACACGGCGTGCAGCAACTCGGCGAACGGATTCCCGAACGCCCCGTACGCGCTGAACCGCTCCAGGTCGCCGTAGGACTCGTCCAGCCGCGATCGCACCCGAGGATCCGCCAGCGTCCGGTCCGCGGCCGCGAACTCCCGCGAACGCGCCGCCTCGCCCGCCCGCGCCGCGTTCTCGGCATCGATCAACCCCTGACGCGCCGCCACCACATCCGCCAGCCGCAGCGCCGCCTCATTGAACGCCTGCCGCGGCGACTCCGCATCACCACTCAGCAGCGCGTTCAGCCCCCGCAGCACCGGCGACATCACCCGGTCGTACGACTTGCCCCGATACGCCACCGCCCCCGGATTCGTCACCAGCGCCGCCGCCTCCTCCGACAACCGCGTCTCAGGCGCGTTGTCACGCTCGATCATCAGCCGCTCGGCCTCAAGCAGCGCCTCCGTGCTCCGATCGAACCGCCCCGCGTGGTGCAGCACCGAGCCATACTCAAGCCAGTACAGCACCGCATCGGACCCGGACTTCTGGTTCCCCGGATCCCGCTCGATCAGCGCCAGCGCCCCATCCACATCGCCGCTCGCCAGCGCCTCCTGCGCAGGACGCACCGTGCTCGCGCACCCCCCCAGCACGCCCCCGCCCGAGAGCCACCCGCACAGCGCCACCAGCACGCAAACCGCCGCCGAGCGACGACGCCCCGCCAACCGCGCCCGCACCCGCGCGCGCCCCGTGCTGCCCGGCGCCACCCGGATCATGACCCCTTCCGCGCTCGATCCCCGCTTCCATCATCGAGCCGAGCGATCTGCCCACGCTCGAGGCTCGATCCCTCCAGCACAAGCGCCGTCGAGGAACGCCCCGCCACGCTCGTGATCCGAACCCGCGCGATCTGGTGCTCGATCTCGATGAACTCGCCCGGGAAATCAAAGTCCTCCACCTTCGTCACCCGCGAGATCCGCCACACCTGCCCCGGCTCGATCGTCGTGCCCTCGCCCCAGCTCAGCGTCACCTGGTTCCCCTCCACATGCAGCACCCGCGCCGGGAAAACACTCCCCAGCACCGAACGCACCGCCTTCCGGGCAAGGTCCTGCCCGGCCCCCAGCAGCAAGTCGCGGAACTGCTTCTCCACGATCCCCGTCGCCGCCGGGGCCGTGCCGTACTCGAGATCGGTCCGGATCTCGTGCT
>JBQLZO010000029.1:0-17404 GCA_052168315.1 Phycisphaerales bacterium
CCCGCCGTGCCCCGCCCGCAGCGCCCCATCCCCCAGCGCCGCGTACGCATCCGTCACCGCCGCCATCTCCCCATCATCTCCCTCAAACACATCCCGCGACCCCAGTCCACCATCCGCAACGCCCACATCGTCGCGAAGCAGCACCGGTGCGTGCCGCGCACCACCAGCCGCGTCCGAACGCGGTTCCCCACCCGCCGAACACCCCAACACTCCCCCCAACCCCAGCCCAAGCCCGAGCCCCAACACCCCGATCCCGCTCGCTGTCGACAGCCGCCCGCCCCGCCCCAGACCCATCCGACCACGCAGAATCCAACCCGCAGCTCGTCCGTGCATCATCACAACAGCGCCTCCTGCGCACCCCAACAACCCCGAAACGCCCCGCATCCTCCGGACGCGCACCGCCCCCTCGACACAGCGCCCGCCGCGCTGCGCACACGCGCAACTTTCACTCCATCGCCCACTTCACCGCGACAGCGACGCGAACTCCACCGCCAGCAGCTCCAACGCCCTGATCTCGTTGCCCCGACCCGTCTTGGCCCGGTGGTCCGCCTCCACGCTCGCCTCCAGCACCCCCCGGATCCGCGCAAGCGATGCGCCCCGAACGATCGCCATCGCCCGGCGCTCCTCCTCGCCCCACAGCCGCAGCCCCCGCGCCGACACCCCCGCACCCTTCCCCGCCGCCGACTCCGCCAGCGCGTACAACGCCTTGGCAAGATCCAGGAAGTTCCAACGCACCAGCTGCACCGGAACACGGGACACCGTCAGCAGCTCGTGCAGCAGCCCGATCGCCCGCTCAGCATCCCCCGAAAGCAGCGCCTTCTTCATCTCCCAGTTCTGCTGCTCACGCGTCAGACCCACCATCCGCGCCACATCCGACTCATCGATCGCACCATCCCCCTCCACACCGATCGCCAGCTTGTCGACCTCCTGCACCAGCCGCCCCACATCCAGCCCCACACGCTCGACCAGCGCCTCGGCCGCCTCCGCCGTCAACACCCGCCCATGCCGGTCCCGCATCCGACGCGCCACCGCCGTCACCGCCGCGGACTCCGTCGGCGTCGAGCACTTGATCACCACACCCCGCTCCGAAAACGCCTGCTCCAGCTTCCCGGGCATCAGCCCCTTCCCGCGCACCACCAGCGTCGCGCTCTCCACCGGCTCCGCCGCATACCGCAGCACCAGCTCGCGCTTCCCCAGCGCCCGCCTCGGGCGCGACCCGCCCTTCTTCGTGCTCACCACGCTCACGCCCCCGGCAGCAGATCCACCACCCGAACCACCCCCGCGCTCGCCACCCTTCCCACCCGCTCCCTCCGAACCACCACCACCACCGAACAGCGCCATCGTCGCTGTGTCTTCCTCCGCCGAGCCACCCGCCCCATCCGCATCCCCTTCGTCACTCCCCGATCCCACCGCCTCATCCCCATCACCACCACCATCATCGTCCTCGGCATCCCCATCCCCCTCATCGCCGCCATCCCCATCATCGCCCGACTCGCTCAGCCACGCCGCCGCGTTGTCCACCACCACCATCTTGTGCGTCGTCATCAGCCCGAACGACCGGCACTCGTCCAGCACCTGCGCCACCGAAGCCGAAGCCCCGTCGAAACGCACCACCTCCACCTCGCCGAACGCACCCTCCAGCGCGCGCCGAAGCTCCTCCGTGTACGCCGTCGCCAGGTAATGCTCATCCCCATGGAACAGCGCGAGCCGCGTCTCGGGCCCCATCGAGCCCGCCCCCGAGCCCCCGCCCGCGCCACGCCGTGTGCCCGACTTCTTCGCCATCTGCCAAGCATACCCTCCCATTGGCGCGCCCCGCACAACCCCTCACCACGCGAGCCCACGCCCAGCGCGATGCCCAATTTCGACAGCTGCCAGTTCGGACCGCTCGCCCTCCGCCGCCTCCTCAGGCAGCGTCTGCTCATCGGCGAACGCGTCATCGGATGGGGCGTCGCCAACCGCCAGGCACGCTCCGCCGACATCGCGCTCATCATCTTCCTCTCCATGATCCCCATCGTCGGGAGCGTCATCACCGCCTTCTACGCCGGAAGATTCAAGCGATTCATCGTCCTCACCGACGCAAGACTCCTCATGATCGACACCGGCGCCGACGCCAAGTCCATCACACGCAAGCCGCCGCTCCTCAATGTCCCCCTCCACTCCGTCTCCGTCGCGACGGCCTCAAAGCGCCACCGGTTCCGAATCCGCGCGCGAGGACTCCCCGCCGTCGAAACCTATCACTTCAAGGGCGACCCCACGCCACCCACCCAGCGCCTCATCGACGCCCTCAACCTCCTCGCCCAGGACTCAGACACCACCGGCCGCCTCATCGACCCCCCCGCCCTGCTCGATCCGCCCGAGCACGCCCCCTACGGCTCCCCATAACCCACCACACGCCCCCGCGCCCCGCCGCGCAGGCGCCCCCATTCCATCCCACCCCACCAACGCAAAAGCCCCCGCTCGCGCGGAGGGCTCAACGGAGTCATCGCCCGATCGCCCACCAATCCAGCCACCCACAACGATGGGAAACCGTGGGGCAGTGGTGGGGGGGGTGGGTCAGGCCTTCAGGAACTCGGCCTTGTACGCCTCGATCTGCGCGCCGAGCTTCTTCTCCAGCTCCCCGTCGAATTTCCGCAACTGCGAAATCTCATCGCGGACCGGCTTGCCCGGACCCTCGCTCATGTGCTTCAGCAGCCCGCGCTCGAACGCATCGACCTTGTCCAGCGCCACATCGTCGAGGTACCCCTTCGTGCCCGCGAAGATCGAGATGACCTGGTCGATCACATTCTGCGGCACATACTGCGGCTGCTTCAGCAGCTCCACCATGCGCGCCCCGCGGTCCAGCTGACGCTGCGTCGCCTTGTCGAGCTCCGTGCCCAGCTGCGCGAACGCCTCCAGCTCGCGGAACGCCGCAAGGTCCAGACGCAGCGAGCCCGCGATCTGCTTCATCGCCTTGATCTGCGCGTTGCCGCCCACGCGGGACACCGAGATACCGACATTGATCGCCGGACGAACGCCCGCGAAGAACAGCTCCGGCTCCAGGTAGATCTGCCCGTCGGTAATCGAAATCACATTCGTCGGGATGTACGCCGAAACGTCGCCCTCTTGCGTCTCGATCACCGGCAGCGCCGTCAGCGAGCCGCCGCCGTTCTCGTTCGAGAGCTTCGTCGCGCGCTCCAGCAGGCGGGAGTGCAGATAGAACACGTCGCCCGGATACGCCTCGCGACCCGGCGGACGACGCAGCAGCAGCGACAGCTGGCGGTACGCCACGGCCTGCTTCGAAAGATCGTCATAAATCACCAGCGCGTGCTTCGGCGTCGCGCCGTCCTTGCCCTGCCACATGAAGTACTCGCCCATCGCGCAACCGGCGTACGGCGCCACATACTGCATCGGCGCGGGGTCCGAAGAACCCGCCGTCACCACGATCGTGTACTCCATCGCGCCGTTCTCACGCAGCGTGTTCACCACGCCCGCGACGGTCGATTCCTTCTGACCCACCGCCACATACACGCACACCACGGCCTCTTCCGTGCCCCAGTACTGCTTCTGGTTGATGATCGCGTCCACCGCCACCGCCGTCTTGCCCGTCTTCCGGTCGCCGATGATCAGCTCGCGCTGACCACGCCCGATCGGGATCATCGCGTCGATCGCCTTGATCCCCGTCTGCAGCGGCTCCTTCACCGGCTGACGCTCGGCGATCCCCGGCGCGATGATGTCCACCGGCCGCCGGTGCTTGGTCTTGATCTCGGGACCACCGTCAACAGGCCGCCCCAGCGCATCCACCACGCGCCCCAGCATCTCCGGGCCCACGGGCACATCCAGCAGACGCCCCGTCGACACCACCGTGTCGTTCTCCTTCACGGAGAGGTAGTCGCCATAGATGACCGCGCCGACGGTGTCGAGCTCGAGGTTCATCGCCTGGCCCATGACCACGCCCTCGGAGGTCTGGAACTCGAGCAGTTCGCCGGCCATCGCGTTCGAAAGCCCGTACACACGAGCGATGCCGTCGCCGACCTCGATCACGCGCCCGACATCCGAAACCTGCAGCTCGCCCGTGTACTGCTGGATCTCCTGCTTGATCACGCTGGCGATCTCGTCGGTCTTGATCTTCATCGCTGCCTCTCTTGAGTCGTCCCGGCAACCGCCGGTATGGCCATTCGTCTTCGAACCCCACCCCACCAAGCCGTGCTCTTCCCTGGTCCCTGGTCCCGCCCTATTCCCCATCCTCCACCGCCCGGTCGAACCGCTCACGCATCAGCGTCGACCCCTCGCCCGACATCAGCTCCTTCATCGCACGCAGCTGCGTCCGGATGCTCGCATCGATCAGCCGGTCGCCCACCTGCATCTTCATCCCGCCGATCATCGTCTCGTCCGTGTACGCGTACAGCACCGGCTCCCGCCCGACCGCCCGCTGCAGCCGCTGGGCCAGCGAAGACTTCTGGTCCTCCGCGAGCGGATGCCGCGTGTACACATTGATCTCGATCCGCCCAAACCGCTCCTGAACCATCTGGTCGTACGCCGCGATGATCGACAGCAACCGGTTCAGACGATCCTTCGAGTTGAGCACCTGCAGGAACCGGAGCAGCAGCGGCGACACACGCCCGCCGCCGAAAATCGTGTCCAGAGACCCGCGACGCTCCTCCGTCCCGATGATCCGCGAAGAGAGAAACTCCGAAAGGTCCGCGTGCGAACGCGTCAGCTCGACGAGCTCATCAAGCTCGCCGTTCAGCGACTCAAGCCGCTCCCGTCCGCCCTCGCCCTCGGCAAGCTCGAACAGGCTCTTCGCGTACACCTTGTCCACCGCCTCGGGCGGCGATTCATACAGCGGCATGCGTCAAACCCTTCCAAACGGGCAATAGCTCTTCTCTACTTCACCTCGGTGGGACGGGCGTCCCGCCCGTCCGCTACATCTTCTCCACTCATCCTGCTCTGCACCGCACTGTCTTGTTCTTCACCGGATCCCGGATCCCCGATCCCGGATGCCTTCCCCTCACACCCCCGCCGTCTCCCGATCACGCGTGAACTCCGCGACCGTCTCCTCAACCAGCCTCCGCTGGTCCTCCGCGTTCACCTCACGCTGCAAGATCTTCGCCGCGATCGCCGTCGAAAGCGAAACCGCCTCCGCGTAGATCTCGTTCAGCGCCGCCTTCTTCGCCATGTCGATCTGCTGCCGGGCCGTCTGACGCAGCTCCGTCAGCTCCGCCTCAGCCTTGCTCCGAAGATCCGCCGCAAGTCGAGACTGCTCGGCCTTCGTCTTCTCCAGCATCGCCATCGCCTCGGCCTTCGCCTCCGCCAGGCGAGCCTGATACTCCTTCATCGCCTCGTCGGCCTGCCGGCGAGCCTCCTCCGCACCCGCGATCTCCGAACGGATCTTCTCGTCCCGAGCATCCAGAGCGTGCAGGATCTTCGGCCAAGCCGTCTGACCAAGCACCACCACCGCCACGATCACCACGATGATCGCCGACAGGTAGGTCACCCAGTCGAAGTTCGCAGGGTTCTGCCCGCCGCCGCCACCGCCGCCGTGAGCGTCCGCCGCATCAGCCGCGAAGCACAACGCCGGCATCGACAGCGTCGCAACGCCTCCCGCAACGATCATCATCCACTCGGGCACGCGAAGTCTCATGGGATCGCCTCGACTCACTTCGGGGTCTGCAATAACCGGAACTCGAACTCCGGCCTGGGGGCCCAGGCACCAACGCTCCATCGCGCGAGCCGTGCCAGGGCCCCCGTGCCGGAACACGGGGAATCTGTCCATCCGCACGATCACTCAGATGAGGATCATGCACATCAGGCCGACGACGACCGCGAACAGCGTCGCGCCCTCGACCAGCGCCGCCGCGATCAGCATGTTCGTGCCGATCGTGCCCGACGCCTCCGGCTGGCGGGCCATCGCCTCAACAGCCGAACCACCGATCCGACCGATGCCGATCCCGCCACCGATCACCGCCAGGCCCGCGGCCAGGCCGGCGCCCAGGCCCTTGCCCAGGTTCCCCAGGCCCTCGCCCAGACCGCCCGCCGCCGCGTCCTGCGCCAGCGCGGGGTTCGCAAGGACCAGCAGGACCGCGCACGCCGCGGCGCTCATACCGACATAGTTCTTCTTCTTCATGGTCTTCACCATCTCCATCGATCGCGAGGGCGGCCGCTCCGGGCCCGACGCGTTGCACGATCCACGCCGGCAGGGCTTCTCGCCACACCAGCTCGGTCACAGCCCGCCGGGAACACCCCGGCAAGCGACGATTTCAAACCCCTCAGCAAGCCGCAAAGCCCACCAAGGCAAACCCCCTCAACCCTCCCGTCCCCAAAGGTGGCACCGGTCTCCGACCGGTGTCTTCTCTCCCCCTCCCCTTCCAAACTCACGCCGTCACCGGCGCCGCCTCATCCGTCGCGGCCGAATGGCCCTCATGCCCATAGTCCTCCGCCCCCGCATGGTCATCGTGGTGATGGTGCGACATCTGCGCGATGAAGATCGTCGTCAGGAACATGAAGATGAACGCCTGCAGGAACGCCACGAACAACTCGAGGAAGAAGATCGCCACCGCCACCACGATCGCCACGATCGAGATCGGGATCCCCGCCGCAAGTCCCCCGCCCATCCCGAACGCCCCCGTCAGCATCGTCAGGAAGAACCCCGTGAACCCGATCAGCGCCCCCAGAAGCACATGCCCCGCAGTCATGTTCGCGAACAGACGAATCATCAGCGCTGCGGGCTTCACGAACGCGCCCATCACCTCGACCACGATGATGATCGGCCAGATGAACACCGGCGCCCCCGCCGTGAAGTGAGCCAGCCAACCCTTCACCCCGTTCGACCGGATCCCGTGCGCGTTCCACACGAAGAACGCCACCGTCGCCAGCGCCGCCGTCACACCAAGACGACCCGTCGGCGTACCGCCGATCACCTTGTTCCCGTACCCGAAGATCAGATACTGGATGTCGATCAGCGGAACCAGACCGATCAGGTTGCAGGTCAGGATCAGGAAGAAAATCGTCATCAGGAACGGCATAAACCGGTTCGTGTCGCTCCCGAGCTGCGGACGCACCACCTTGTCCCGGAGCGTCAGAACCAGCACCTCGATGATCCGTCCCAGGTGCCCCTTCGTGATGTACCGCTCGTTCCCCTCGCTCTCAGGCCCCACCGCGATCGCGTTTGCCGCGAGCGTCATCAGACCCCAGAACACGCCGAACGCCAGGAAAAGCGTCAGCGTGTTCATCGTGAACGGCCCGAGCATCGGCTTGTCCAGCACGTGCCCGAGCGGATCGAAGCCCGCCGCGAGGATCAACGACAGATCGGCCATGGTCTCAACGGCTCCGGGCAAAGGGGGCTGGGAAATGAAACGGAAACACAAACGCTCAGGCCCGTCTCAGAGCCCGCGTTCTCGCCCGGCCGGAGCATGTCTCGCCAAGCCGGACAAACGGGGAGCCCAGCATAGCGACCACTCACCCATCCCCGCCACCATCACACCACCAAAACACGCCATTCCATCCCCCACAGACCCTCAACCACCCTCCGCCGACCGAACCCGGCGAGCGAACACCAGAATCTGCCCCATCAGCCCCGCCATAAACCCCGCCGACGCCACCAGACCCGCCACAACCGGCTCGGGCCCCACCATAAACCACACCACACCCCCGCACACCAGCACCGCGAACATCGACACACCCTGCCCCGCGAACACCCGCACCGACAACGACTGAACCGTCCCGCGCCTCCAAGGCCCCATCACCACCAAACCCACCAGCAACCCGCCCCACGCCGCCGCAAACCCCCACCACGCAGAGGGAATATCCACCCGCCCCGACACCACCCCCATCAAAGACGCCGCCGCCGCCACCCCGCCGCACCCCAGCCCCCCCGCCAGCAACATCCCCGCCCAAGGCAGCCCCATCTCCCCACCCGCCCCGCTCGCCATATCCGCCGACGGCTCGTTCATCGATCGCGCCCTTCCTCTGGCCCCTCCGCCCGTCCATCCCCAGCCCCGAACTCATCCCCATCAACATCCCCGAAATCCACCCCCTCCGCCTCCAACTCCGCCTCGATCTCCGCCAGTCGCTCCTCGCTGAAGTGCTCGCTCGCGAACATCCGCGGATCCCGGAACCGCCGCTTCTGCTCCCCCACCCGCTCCGGATCACCCGGCGTGTTCAAAGGGCTCCCCTTGAACCCGCCCGCCCCCGGCCCGCCACCGCCATCCCCAGACGCGCCCCCCGAAGAGTGGGGGGCCCGGGAGGTCTGGGAGATCTGGGAGGTTTGGGAGGCTCGGGGGGATTCAGGGAGGGTGGGGGCGCGAGGATTCATCCAAGACCCCTTGATCGGGTTCGCCCGCAGTTTCTTGATTTCCTTGTAGAAATTCCATGACCCCCCCAGCAGCCCCAGCACCAGCCCCGTCAGCTTGAACGCGTGGTTCTCCGTCCCGATCCACACATCCAGCAGCCACCCCAGCAGGAACATCCCCACGATCGAGCCGAACAGTTCCATGCCAAGCGTGCTGATCCGCCACATCTGACGCCGCATCGCGGCCGCCCGCTCCTGGTCCTCGCTCCACGCCATGGCATCGCCTCACTTCGTTCACACGAATGGATTGGGGGAATGCAGCGCCCGCCAAGGGCCGATAGTACGGAAGACCCCGACCACTCGGGCGCACGGGCAAAAGCATGGCCGCACGGATCGAGCAATCCCACCAGCGCTTCCGGAACATCGTCAAGGGCAAGATCCGCGACGACCTCAGGAAGTTCATCCAGCGACGCGACATCCTCGCGCGCGAAGGAAAGCGCATCGTCTCGATCCCGATGCACGACATCGACACCCCCACCTTCCGATACGGCGACAACTCCTCCGGCGTCGGCATGGGCGAGGGCGAGGGACAGCCCGGATCCGGCGCCCAGGGCGGCGAGGAACAGGGCAACCATGTCCTCGAGGTCGACATCACCCTCGAAGAACTCGCCGACATGCTCGCCGACGAACTCAAGCTCCCCCGCATCGAACCCCGCGGCTCCTCACGCATCGTCGCCATCAAGGACAAGTACACCGGCATCCGCCAGACCGGACCCGCCGCCCTCCGCCACTTCAAACGAACCTACCGCGAAGCCCTCAAGCGCCAGATGATGCTCGGCGACTACGACCCCTCAGACCCCGTCATCATCCCCATCAAGCGCGACATGCGCTACCGCTCATGGAACGAGGTCGCCAAGCCGCAGAACAACGCCGTCATCATCGCCATGATGGATGTCTCCGGCTCCATGGGAAACCAGCAGAAGGAGATCGTCCGCCTCGCCGCCTTCTGGATCGACACATGGCTCCGCCGGAACTACGACGGCATCGCCACCCGCTTCATCGTCCACGACATCACCGCCGCAGAGGTCGACAAGGAAACCTTCTTCACTATCCGCGAGGATGGCGGCACCCGCATCTCCTCGGCCTACAACTGCGCCGCCGACCTCATCGACAACCATTACCCGCCCAACGAGTGGAACATCTACTGCTTCCACTTCTCCGATGGAGACAACTCCTCCGAATCCGACAACCACCTCTGCGTCAAAATCCTCAACGAACGACTCATCCCCAAGTGCAACATGGTCGGCTACTGCCAGGTCGCCAGCTCCTACGGCTCCGGCTCGTTCATCAATGTCCTGCACAAGGCCTTCCCAGAGTCCGATGGCGCCACCGCCGCCGAGAACCCCGAAGTCCCCCTCATCACCGCCAGAATCAACGCCCGCGATGAGATCCTCGATGCCCTCCGAACCTTCTTCGCCGCCGGACGCTAACCCCCCAACCCTCCAACCCCCTTCCAAACCCACCCGCCCGCGACCGGGACCTCGTTTCAGAACCCTCCTCATCTCGGTGGGATGGGCCTCCGGCCCGTCTCCTCATCCGTCACTCCTTCTGGTTCTGAAACGAGCCCCAAGGCGCAAAGCACCCCCTATCTCGCGCGCACGCCCACCCGACCGCCCCCCACCCGCCACACTGGACTTCCACCCCCAAACCCCGAACCATCCAGCGAACGACACGCGCTCCGCTCCGCAGGGCCGGCTCGTCTCAGCACCGGTCCCGCCGATGGGCGCAGCACCCATCAACCAAAGGACCAACTCCCATGCCAACCAACAACGCCTCCACCAGGCTCCTCGCCACCGTCGACTCCGAGCACATCCGCCTCTTCACGGCCCAGAAAACCCCCGACCGCGGCTGGTGGATCTCCGAAATCGCAGACGAGCACAACACCTGGAAAGACCGCATCGACACCGCAAGGCCACACCTCACCGGCACCCAGCAGGCCGTCCACACCATCGCCCGCAAAGAAGAAGACCGCGAGATGAACCACCGCTTCGGCAAGGAGGTCATCACCACCATCGAACGCATCGCCCAATCCCACAAGGCCGACCGCTTCGACATCTTCGCCGCCTCAACCATGTTCCCCCAGCTCCGCCAGTCCCTCGAAGACAACAAGCACAACAACCACACCCGCTTCCGCGTCCACCAGCACGAACTCATGAAAACCACCCCCGAACAACTCGCCACCCACCCCGCCGTCAAGGAATGCCTCGGCTGATCACTTCTCAGCCCGCGCTTCCTCATCGCCACCCATCCCCCGCAACCCCCGCATCATCGCCGCCACGCGATGATCATCGCCCTCCCCGCGCGCCTCCAGCCCCGCGATCACCCCCACAAAGCTCGCCGCATCCTTGTTCATGCTCATCTTCGCCGCCGCATCGACACGCACCGGCGTGATCGCAAACCCCACGATCGCCGGAACCAGCCGATCCACCGTCGCCATGTCCAGCGTCCCCGCCCCCTCGAACCGCTCCGTCAGCGCGATCACATGCGCCCGCGTCGCCGCCGCATCCAGCAGCTCAACCCGCCCAAGCACATGCACGCTCGCATAGTTCCAGGTCGGAACCGTCGAAGCAGCCCCCGCCACCGCGCCCGACCCCGTCGCCCGATACCACCGAGGCGACACATACGCATGCGCCCCCGAAAACACACACAACGCCTCTCGCCCAACCCCCTCCCCCGCCGCTCCCTCCCCATCGCCCTCAAACCCCCGCCACTGCGGATTCACCCGAGCCATATGCGAAACCAGCCGCACCAGTTGCCCATCCCCATCCCACTCCCCGAGCACCGGCAAGTGCGTCCCCTGAAGCCCCCCGTGCCCCGTGACGACGAGCGCAAAGGGACTGCCCTCGATGATGCGACGCGCGAAAGCGGGGTCGGCGGGGCGTGAGGTGGGGGCGATGTACATGGGGGAGCATATGGGGAGGAAGATCGGCCTCGTCCCTTCTCGGGATCGAGGCGGGCACCGGTTTGTAGCGTGAATGCGACGGTACTTGGCTATTGCTGCCGAGATTCAGCATGCTGCTTGAGCCAGATGTGCTTGCAGTGAATTCCTGGCTCGAAATTGCCACGGAGATGGCAAGAGGCAATCTCGATGCACTGTCTCACGATGTCTTGGTGCGCGCGACTTCGCCCATTCCCGTCAATCGGGATGCTCATTGTTTGATTGTCGCTGTCGATACACTCTGAACTGCTGCGGTTGACATTGCGATGCAACATGTCGACAAAGCGAACACCGCCATCACCGTCGTTCGTGAAATAATCGATGAGTAAGTCTTCGTCATATTCGGGACCAGCAAGTGGATAGGCCCTCATTCGAGCGATGGATTTTATCACACTCTCATCTACGACGATCCGTGGAAAGAAGGCAGATTTGCTCTCGAGGTCATACGCTGTGTTGAGGGCCGTTCCAAAGATAAAATGCGGCTTCGGATCCGGTTGCTGGTGCCCATTGCCGTAGCTTGTGGGCCAGTACATGTGGCCCTTCGCGATCCCGCCACGGATGCAGTATCCGATACGCACCGCTCGATCATGGATGTATCGAGCGACAAAGAGGAGTTGGGCGAGCGGGTTCGGATGCGTGGTCGCATCGTTCGCATTGCATGGAGAAAATAGCACGATCGAATCGGATAGTGTGCGAATTTGTATAGGGCATTCTCCCAAGGATGTGTTTTTGACATCAACTAGACGCAGCGTGTCAAGTGTGGAGAATAGTGCAACAATCTTTTCGAGAGTGGCGTGGTCGGCCATTGATTTCTTCACAAGTTGCCGGAATCCAAGGATGTCGAGGAAGATGCAGTAACACTCTCGAATGTCGTTTGGCATCGTCTGTTGATCCTCAATTGAGCCTTGGCTGAGTCACCTCTCAAAGCTCCGGCGCAAACCCCCGACGCATCGTGTTCTCACAACTCGCCCGCGGCTCCACGAACTGCAGCAGGTAGTCCTTCCCGCCCGCCTTCGACCCCACGCCCGACATCCCGAAACCGCCGAACGGCTGCCGCGCCACCAGCGCCCCCGTGATCCCCCGGTTCAGATACAGGTTCCCCACCCGAAGCTCACGCTTGGCACGCTCCAGGTGCGAGGGCTTCCGGCTGAACACGCCCCCCGTCAGCTTGTACGGCGAGTCGTTCGCGATCCGCAGCGCCTCATCAAAATCCTTCGCGTGCATGATCGCCAGCACCGGCCCGAAGATCTCCTCTTTCGCGATCGTGTGCTCCGGCCGAACCCCGCCGAAGATGTGCGGCCCGACGATATTGCGAGGCTGCGTGCCCGACGCCCCGTCCAGCGTCCGATGGTCCATCCCCAGCACCAGCCGGCACCCCTCACCCTTCGCCTTCTCGATGTACGACCGGATCTTCCCCGCCGCCTCATCATCGATCACCGGCCCCACATCCGTTCCAGGCCGCGTCGGATCGCCCAGCACCAGCGAACGCGTCGCCTCCGCCAGCCGCTCCGTGAACAGCCCGATCTGCGACCCCTCCGGCCCCTCCGGATCCACCACGATGCACCGCGAGCACGCCGAACACTTCTGACCCTGGAACCCGAACGCCGAGTGCCGGATCCCCAGCACCGCCTCATCCAGATCCGCCGAAGTATCGATGATCGCCGCGTTCTTCCCGCCCATCTCGCACACGACCTTCTTCACCGACTCCTGCCGCTCCGTCGTCACCCCCGCCGCCTTAATGATGTCCAGCCCCACCGCCTTCGACCCCGTGAACGCGATCAGCGACACCCGCTCATCACGCACCAGGTGCGCCCCCACCGTCTCGCCCGCCCCCGGCAGGAAGTGCAGCACATCCCGCGGGATCCCCGCCTCCCACAGAATCTCGGCCATCAGCTTCGCGATCCCCGGCGTCTGCTCCGCCGGCTTCACCACCACCGTGTTCCCCGTCACCAGCGCCGCCGTGGTCATCCCCGTGCAGATCGCCAGCGGGAAGTTCCAAGGCGAGATCACCGCCGCCACCCCGCGCGCCTGGTACCACTGCTCATCCAGCTCCCCGATGAAACGACCCATCCGCTCCCGCGCGAACAGTGGGGGGGCGCACCGCGCGTAGTACTCGCAGAAGTCGATCGCCTCGCAGGTGTCCGCATCCGCCTCCCGCCAGGTCTTGCCCGCCTCCTTGATCATCACCGCCGAAAGCTCATCCCGCCGCCGACGCATCAGCGCCGCCGCCCGCACCAGCGCGTTCGCCCGCTCCTTCGGATCCGTGTCACGCCACCGTGGGAACGCGCCCGCAGCGCTGGCGATCATCCGATCCGCATCCGCCACGCTCCCGCTGTTCTCCACACGCGGCACACTCGCGCTCCCAACCGCCCGCGCGAACCGCTCGCGCACGCCCGCATCCGCGAAATCGTGCATCGCCTCGTTCACGAACGCCTTGCCATCGCCCACACCCTCCACCGCCGGCGACAACCCATGCCGCTCCGCGGCCATCAGATACAGATCCCGCTTCGCACCCGCGCCGTTGCTCGAAGGATCCGCGTGCGGCGAACGCAGCAGCAGCCCCGTGTCCGCGTTGTCCAGGAACCCCGCCTTCAGCCACGACTCGTTCGAGGTGTTCTCCAGCAGCCGCCGCACCAGGTACGCCATCCCCGGGATCATCTCCCCAACCGGCACATACTCCCGCACCCGCAGCCCCATCTCCGCGGCCGCCGCCTTCAGCTGATCCGCCATCCCGTGCAGCATCTGAAGCTCGATCGCCTCGCGCGGCAGCTCCCGCCGCTCCAGCCCATCCAGCGCCGCCGCGATCGAACGCGCGTTGTGCGACCCCAGCGCCAGCTTCACCCCGCCCTCGCCCGCGCTCCGCGGCGTCGACGACAGGAACAGCTCGCTCATCCGCTCGAAGCACGCATCCGTCTCACGCTTCGTGTTCCACACCGGGCAGGCCCACCCCATCTGCTCCGCGTGGATCGTCTCGTAGTCCCAGTACGCCCCCTTCACCAGCCGCACCGTCACCACCCGACCGCGCCGCTTCGACCACTCGATGATCCGCCGCGCATCCGCATCGCCCGACTTCAGATACGCCTGCATCGCCAGCCCCGCGTGGAAGTCCACGCGCTCGCAGCAGCGCATGAACAGCTCCATCGTCAGGTCCTTCAGCGCGAACTGCTCCATGTCGAAGTTGATGAACACACCCTTCGACTTCGCGAGCTCAAGGATCGGCACGATCCGTCCCATCAGGTCCCCGATCGCGCCCTCCGTGTCGATCGCATCCGCCTTCGCGCTCAGCGAGGAGATCTTGATCGACACATTCGTCCGCGGCACCACCCCCAGGTGGTCCCGCTCCAGCCGCTCGCTGGCCGCCCAACCCGCCACCGTCTCCGGCAGGTTCGACACCAGGTCCAGGTACTTCTGCGCGTACCCATCCGCCTCCGCATCAGAAACACACGCCTCGCCCAGCAGGTCCACCGAGAACGCGATCCCGTTCTTCCAGAGTTTCTGCAGGTTCGGCAGCGCGCTCGCCGCATCCGTCCCCGCGATGAACTTCTCGCCCATCCCCTTGATCTGCCCCGAGATCGTCTTCGTCATCAGCCCCTTGGCGAGCCCCCCCGCCTGCACCCCCAGCCCCATCCCCGGCGGCAGCGACACTCCCGGCTGCGTCAGGTAATCCACCAGGTGCTCGTGCACCGCATCCCCGCTCCGCAGCGTCGGGAACGCATCCACGAACCGGAACAACTGAACCTTGAACGCCTGGTCCTTCATCGACCAGTCCATCAGCTTGTCCGACCAGAACGCCGCCGAGAGCACCCCCGCCCGGTTCTTGTTCGCACGCTCAAGAATCTCCGACCCAATCACCCGCACCCGATCCTCACGCCACGGAAGATCCTTCGACACCACCCCGCCCGCGCCCGCTCCCGCGCCGCCCCGCGCGCCCACCCCCTCACCCTGCCCCCCCGGTGCCGGAGACTCGATGCGTGCAGGCCGGGACTTCTTGCGGGAAAACAGTGGCATCGGAACAACCCCGGAAAGACAGTGCGTCCACCCCCAACACACGAGGGCACGATCGCACATGGTACGCCGAATCGCCGCGACCCAAGGACCCCAATTGTGAGGTCCAAAGTGCCAATCTCGCCGTCCGCGGCACATGGTGGAACAACGACGGAAACGCCGCCAGCGGCAGTGCCCCGAGATCTGGGCGAGCCTGGGAGCGAGCGTAGGATTCACCCGTGATCGCTTCGGAGCGGCAAACCGTCAGTCCATGGCGCTGGCCCAGACGCCTCGGGTCCATCGCGATGGGTCTCACGCTGCTCGCGATCGTGAGCTATGTCTTTGCGATGGTCGGCTCGGACCAAATAGAACGAACGGCGGCCGTCCGGAGCGACTTCCGCGCCGGCGCAGGGACGATCAAGATCAACGGGCCCAGCAGCTGGACCGTGAGGTACCGTGGCCCTGACCCGGAACGGGCCTTGGCCGGCCTGCACAACCCGCTCGTCCAGGACCCACTCGTTCGATTGGAATTTGCGTCGAACATCCCCGGCGAGGCCGCACGATTGGACCCGCCGGATGATGCGCCCCAGCCTCGCGAAGGCGAGGTGAACTTGGCAGAACTTCGACTGGGCCGCGGGACCCACGAAGTCACGATCCACTTCGATGGCGCCGCGCAGATGCCCGGCGCTGCGGATCTTGCGTTCCGACGCTGGGGAGATCCCAACCCGCTTCCACTCCTCTTCGTCGGCGTTGTGACAGTTCCGCTGTCCATCGCCGCCGCCGCCGCCGGACTCGTTGCGGTCTGCTGGACGCTCTGGATCGCGCTGTTCGGATCCCCGTATCCGTCCTCCCGGGTCTCGTGATCCCAAACCCCGCACCCCACCACCCTGCCGCCCCCCAAACACCCGCGCCTACCCTCACCACATGCCGCAAGCGGCACACGCCGAAAACAACCACAAGACCAGGGTCCTCCTCGCCATGTCCGGCGGCGTCGACTCCTCCGTCGCCGCCGCGCTCCTCCAGCGCGCCGGCTACGAGGTCGTCGGCGTCTTCATGCGCCTCGGCTCGCCGGGCGAATCACTCGATGAGCTGCGCCCCCACGACGGAGCGCCCGCCGGGGGCGCCGTCGCCTGCGACCCCGCCAAGATCAAGATCGGCCACCAGGGCTGCTGCTCCATCAACGACGCCGCCGATGCCCGGGAAGTCGCCGACCTCCTCAACATCCCCCTCTATGTCGTCAACTTCAAGAAGGACTTCGCCCGCATCATCGACTACTTCGTCGACGAATACGCCGCCGGCCGCACGCCCAACCCCTGCGTCCGGTGCAACGACTGGCTCAAGTTCGGCAAGCTCCACGAGTACGCCCGCCAGATCGGCGCCCAATTCGTCGCCAGCGGCCACTACGCACGCGTCGAAAACCCCGAAACCCAGCGCATGCTCGCCGAATGGCAGCGCCAGGGCATCACCCCCGACCACCCCCCCAGCCCCACCCCCCAGACCGTCCACCCCCGCGCCCCCATCTCCTCTCCCCCTCTGCGCCCCTCTGTGGCCCTCTGTGGTGAGTCTCCCTCCCATCCCTCGCCCACCCCCGCCCTCCTCCGCGGCATCGACCACGCCAAGGACCAGTCCTATGTCCTCTTCGGCGCCCCGCGACAGCGCCTCGAGCACATGCTCCTCCCCGTCGGACACTTCACCAAGCCCACCATCCGCCGCATCGCCGAACAGCTCAAACTCCCGGTCTTCGACAAGCCCGACTCCCAGGAAATCTGCTTCGTCCCCGACAACGACTACGCCGCCCTCGTCGAACGCAGGCGCCCCGAACTCCGCCGCGCCGGCCAGCTCCGCGACCCGGATGGCAACACCATCGGCCAACACGAAGGCCAGCACCGCTTCACCATCGGCCAGCGCCGCGGCGTCGGCGTCGCCCTCGGCTACCCCATCTATGTCGTCGACAAGGACCCCGCCACCAACACCGTCACCGTCGGCCCCCGCGAGCACCTGGCCATCACAGCCGCACGCATCGCCGAGGCCAACTGGCTCGACACCCCGCCGCCGCCCCACGCCGACTGGATCCCCGCCATCGTCCGCTACCGCGCCCACTCCGAAGATGTCCACGCCCACCTCCGCGTGCTCCCCCCGCTCGCCCCCCCCAACTC
>JBQLZO010000030.1:0-3216 GCA_052168315.1 Phycisphaerales bacterium
ATCCTCACCCGCATCCCCCCAACCGACGCTCCCATCCCCCTCAACGCCCCCTGGTCCCCCGCCGCCCTCCACGCCGAACTCTCCCGCAATGTCAACGACTTCTGCGACTGGCTCGCCAGCCAACCCGCAGGCCGCATCGCCAACACCACCATCGAGCACGGCCGCCCGTTCACCCTCCCCGAATTCCTCAACATGATGACCCGCCACATCGTCTGGCACGCCGCCGCGGCCTACTACCGCGCCCGCCAACCCCCAACCTGAACCCGCCCGCCCCACTCACCGATCCTGCAAAACCTCCCCCGCAGGCTTCGTCCCCCGCTCCACCTCAACCACCCACCGCTCATCGATCACAAACGCCTCCACCCCACCATCCTTCCGCGTGAAGTACCCCTCCATCCGCAGCGCAAACGACTCATCACGCGCGATCACCCCTTCGATCTGACCGGACAGAAGGCTCACCGTCGAGCGCACCACCTGGCCCCCGCTCATGCTGTTCACCGTCTCATAGTCCCGCGCCTCCACGCTCCACGGCATCGCCAGCCCATCAACGCTCCCCTCACGCGCGCCATCGTCATACACCACCTCGATGCCCGTGAATGTCAACCGCGCAAAGCCCCCGCCGTTGTCGGTGTAATCGAACGCGATGTCATACGGCTTGTGGCTCTTGACCGTCCCCCCGCTCAGCCCGCTCACCGCAGTGTTCGTGTCGATCGAGATCCCGGGCGCCGTTCCGCTGTTCCCCGGGTTGGGATTCGGGCTCGAAAGCACAAACCGAGCCGTATCAATCTGGTAACTCCCGCTCGGCGCGGCCGGCCGTGAGCACGAGCCCATCAACGCCGCAACGCCACACAAGAGCACACCAAACCCAACCATCCGGACGATCGCGCTCACTCAACACCTCCTCTAGGATCCGATCACCCACCCAGCACGGAATCGACACTAACCACCCCACACACGCAACTCCGTTTCTTCGCACAGAGGGAAGTCCCGCGCCACCGCACGGAGAGCCCTCGCCTGCCACGCACCACCGTGCCGCCCCGCGAACCCGAAGCCGACTCACCCGCCACCGCACGCTCGTTCAAACGCAAGCGCCGATGGGCTTCGCAACTGGTGCAAACGAGGGAACTGGGAACACGACATGGCAAACCTGTTGAAGGTGCAACAAGCCAAGCGCCACCAGATGAACAACGCCCCGTCAGTCCAATCCCGAAGCGCCGGCACAACTCCCAATTTCTCTTGCATTCGGCCATCCCGCCCTCGACAATCTCAGTCGGTGCCGCGCTCGCCCAAATCCGTCGGCGCTGTACAGAGAGCGACCAGCCCACCGCGAGAAGCACCCGCCGTTTGGGTGTCACAAAGTTCACTCCGGTAGGCCCCGTTCCCAGCGCCCGACCCCAAGCGCACTGGAAAGAGAGTGATGTCATGACAAAGAGAATGAGCATCGCCGCCCTGGCCCTGTCGGTGTTGGCCGGAACCGTGCAAGCCGGCGATATCGAAACCATCACCTTCGACGATGTCATCGTCGGCGAAACGATGTACGCCTTCGGCGATGTCGTCTTCAGCACCGACGATCCCTTCGGTTTCAACACCGTCGGCCCCGGCCCGAACCAGCTCTACATCGACGAGCCCGGGCTCGAAGGCACCAGCCTCCTGCCCGTCGACCTGCGCGTCGACTTCGAGGTCGGAGCGATCGACTTCATCCGCTTCGGCTTCGCCCTGAACTCCTTCGATGAATCCCAGCCGCTCGGCGATGTGACCTTCACACTCTTCGATGCCGACGACATCGAAATCGCCAGCCAGACCGTCGCCGGTGCGTTCTTCGATCTCGGCGGCGGCATGTTCAGCAGCTTCCCCGAGGGAGAAGTCTTCCTGCCCTTCGCAGGCACGGCGGCCTACGCCACATTCGACTTCGAGAGCCAGCTCGGCCGCTACATCATCGACAACTTCCAGGGCAACTTCGGCGAAATCCCCGCGCCCGGAACCGGCGCGCTCCTCGCCGCCGGCCTCCTGCTCCTCCAGCGCCGTCGCCGCTGACCCACCCTCCAACCAACAGACAGACCCCCACCCCAGGGCCCGCCGCACATCGGCGGGCCCGTTGCGTTCA
Source organism: Phycisphaerales bacterium (assembly GCA_052168315.1). Taxonomy (GTDB): domain Bacteria; phylum Planctomycetota; class Phycisphaerae; order Phycisphaerales; family UBA1924; genus JBQLZO01. The sequence goes on from JBQLZO010000030.1 coordinate 2,105, forward strand.
TGCGCACACGCAAAGCGCCGACTCGGAAAGTACGGGCCCGCGGCGCACCCCCCTCAACAACGCCATCACCGCGAATCGCGCTTCGCCTGCCTCCGCCGGCCACGCGATGCCACATGCCCCTGGTGAGCCTTCGCGCCGCTCCGATCGAACGCCATCCCCTTCGTCTTCGAGCGGATCTCGTTCGACATCCCCACCATCGAGGCATTGGTCTGCCGCATCTCCTGCTGCGCAAGAGCCCGCTTGGCACCCTTCTTTTTCGCAGCCTTCTTCTTCCCGACCTTTGTCCCGACCTTCTTCGCCACCTTCTTCCCGGTCTTCTTCGACAACTTCTGTCCGTCCCCCTCGCCCTTCCCGGAGCCCGTCTTCTTGCTCACCTTCTTGCCCGCGCCCGATCCGGCGGCCGCTTCGCGCTTGGTCAGCGCCGCCTCGAACCGCTCGGCCGTCTCCTCAAACAACTCCTGCTTCAACCGCGTGTTCCGGTTGTCCTGCGCAGGCCCACCCCTCGAAGCGCGAGACTCCTTGCCGCGGATCTGCCGCTTCTGGCTGTCGCCAAGATCACGAAACTTGTCCCGAAGCTTCCGCGCGCGGGCGAGTTTCTGCCGCAGCCGCGACGCATCCAGTTCCTTGATCCGCCGAGGCGTGCTCCATTCCACAAGCTCAATCTCGCTCTTCGTGCACAACGGGCGGGCCTGCTTGAGAGTGATCGTCATCGCTGGCGTTCCTTGTCCGGGCGGTGGCTCAAAATGCAACGCGGGTATCCCCCCGCGTCGGAGCGCGCACCAGAAAGGTACTTCCCCACATGCGCCCAAGCAATGGTCCGTTCATGCGCACCTCAACCTCACCCATCTCCCCCACCCCAACAACACCCCCTCCGCGCGCACAACCCACACGCCCCAACGACCCGCGTACCCCCAATACCCCTCCCACCCCCAACCGCCATCGAGCCAGCCCCCGGGCTGCCACTCCTCTTCTTCACTACTCCTCCTACCTAGGGCGGGTGGGCAAGCCGCCAAGGCACACCCGCGGCCCCGTGCCCCGCTCTTCCCCTCTCCCCTAGAGCACCACATCCCTGCGCACAACCGCGCCCCACCCCAAACCCAAATCCCAAAACT
>JBQLZO010000031.1:0-1876 GCA_052168315.1 Phycisphaerales bacterium
CCTCCCCGGCGCCCTTCCGCTGGGGGGGGGTGTGGGTGGGGGGGGGGGGGGGGGGGCGGGGGCGTGGGGGTCGATGTTGAGGGGGTTGGCGATGGTGGCGAGGTCGACGCCGTCGGCCTCGAAGACGGTGATGGGGATGCCCAGCGCCGGGGGCATGATGACTCGGGTGCGGTGGGTGCGTGCGGGAGCTGATGTTCCGGGGTGGCGGGCGGGGTAGGTGATGATGAGGGCGCGGTCGTCGATGGGGTAGGCCTCGGTGATGCGGGCGCGCTGGATGCGGACGATCCAGCCTTGGTTGTTGGCGGTGGCGATGGCCCAGTGTCTGGGTGGTGCGTCGGAGTAGGTGGCGGCGATGCCGACCACGCCGATCGCGCCGGCGAGGAAGAAGAGGGCGATGCCGATGAGGGGGATATTGGTGATGAAGGCGAATCCGAAGAATGTGAGAAGGATGGATGCGATGATGACGGCGCTGAGGTCGCCTTCTCGGCTGGCCTTGGTGATCTGTTGCCCGTGGCGGGTGGGGCGGCAGGCGAAGTGGTCGGCGGGGAGGGGTTGGGGTGGGATGGTGCGAGCGCGGCTGGTGAAGATGGCGCGGCGCGGGGTGGTGGGCTGGCCGGCGGGGAGGGTGGTGTGGTTTCTTTGTGGGAGCGCGTGGGCCTCGTTGATGATCCAGAGGCGTGGGATGGGGCGGGCGAGGCGGGCTTCGAGTTGTTCGGCGTCGTGCGTGTGGAGGATCTTGGGATCATCGCGGGTGGCGTTGCGATGGATCAGCCATGCGCTGATGATGTCGGCGAGCTGGTCGTCTTCGGCGTGGTGGTCTGTGGATTCGAGGAGGAGTCGGGCCTGGTGTCGGCGTTTGCCATCGGCCTTTGCTCGGCGCTTGATGGTGAGGCCGAGGATGGCGAGGGCGATGCCGATGATGGTGAAGATGGCGGCGATGAGGTAGACCGCGCTGCTGAAGGCGCTCCAGACGATCCATCCGACGATGGCATCGAGGACGAGGAGCGCGAGGGCTCCGAGGAAGAGATCGCCGGTGGTGTAGAGGCGCGCGCCGAGGGTGATGTGGATGGGCGGTTGTGGGTCCTGGGGGTGCACTGCGGGAGTTTATTCGCGGTGCGGGGCGGGGGGTTGCGGTGGGATGGGGGTGACAGGAACGGTGGGAAGTTTGGAAAGGGCTGGCCAGCCCGGTTCGTGCCGTTGGGGAGGGTGGCTCTTGCCCTTTGCTGGGGTGTCGTCCCAGCGGTCGCCGTGGTGTGGCGGGCGGTTGCGGTTGGAGAGTGCGCGCCCTCTCCACCAACACATGACCCGGACGCAGAGCGCGGTTGCCGAGCAGGATGTGTCGCGCCGGTTGCCGGTGCCATTCGTGGGTGGGGCGCTGTTGCTTTGGCGCTGCCGGTCTCGCGATCAGTTGTCAGTTGATCGGTTGATCGGTTTTGCCTTGGCGTCCGGAGTCCATGGTCTCCACCGCTCGTTGGCCTTGGGGTTGGTTTGCGGCCTCACCCATGGCGTCGGTTGCGATCACGCTGGCGCCGAGTCCATAGCGGACAGGGCCTGTCTGACCTTTGGGGTTGGGGGGCGGGTTTGTGCGCACGGATGTGGTTGGTGTGGGGTGTTGAGTTGGTGGAGTGGGTGGTGTGGGAGTGTGGAAGGTGTTGGTGGGTGGGGGGTTGGGATGAGTGGAGAAAATGTTGGGGAGTTTTGGGATTTGGGTTTGGGGTGGGGCGCGGTTGTGCGCAGGGATGTGGTGCTATTGGGGAGTGGGGTGTTGGGTGGATGGAGAAGAGCGGGGAACGGGGCAGCGGGTGTGCCTTGGCGGTTTGCCCACCCGCCCTGTGTAGGAGGAGGAGTGAAGATGAGAAGTGGTAGCCCGGGGGGG
>JBQLZO010000032.1:0-60034 GCA_052168315.1 Phycisphaerales bacterium
TGGAAGGCCTGGGGGGAGGTTGGGGGGGGTTGGGGGGGTTGGGGGGGGTCAGGCGGGGATGGTATTCGCACCCGCATCGCCCGCGGATGCCCGCCTCACAACCGCCCGCGCCCGCACGCACGCATCGACCATGTAGATCGTCATCAGCAGCGCGATGTAGAACTCATGGATCTCCGAGTGCCGCAGCGTGTTCGGCCCATCCTCGCCCGTCGTCCACTCGTAGATCCGCTTCGGGAACGGGATGATCAAGACCCCCAGCGCCGCGATGAACCCCGCCCGCGTCGGCCAGAACCAGTACCCGGGATCATCGATCCCCATCGTCTGACCCTTCCGCCTCTGGTACAGCGGCAGCAGCACGAACGCCACGAACACCCCGACCACCACCGCGTTCGTCGGCCCCTGGTCCAGCGCGTTGGTCATGTTGTGGAAATTCAGCTCCTGCTGGTCGTTCACGCTCAGCACCGCCTCCGGCAGGTCCTCCGAATCGAACAGCCCGAGGTGCTGCCCCCAGCTGATCTCCTCACCCGCGAACGCGATCATCCCCGCCGTCGCGATCCCGAACCACGCCACCAGCCACCGCGCCGGCAACGCCCGCCGGTACCGCGCCAGCAGCACCACCGCGTGCACGATCCCGTACACCAGCACCAGCACCGCCAGGTACTCGATCGCCCCCTCCTTGTTCTGCATGAACAAGTAGAACGGAAGCGCCACGAACGCGGCCACGAACAGCACCGGGTACACGATGCTCGGAACGAACACCGTCAGCCAGCGCGGCGCCGACCCATAACCCTGCTCGTGAGTGTGGAATCCAGTCCCCATCCCGCAAATGTACCGTCCCCACCTCCCACCAGGCCCGGCGCCCCACACCACCACCGCCACACCCCGAAAACCAAACACTCACCAAACTATCTCCGAAATATCGCCCGATAAAACAATCACCCCCTCCGCACCACCCCGTTCCGGCGCCCGCGCGCCCGAACGACCGCTCCAACTGCAACATCCACCCCTGGGCGCGGGTACTGTTCTGTGTCATGACACGCCAAGAGGAGCAGGCCATCATCGAGCGCGCCGCCGCAGGCGATCAGGCCGCGGCCGGAGACCTCATCCGCGCCCACCAGCGATCGCTGTTCGCGTACATGCTCCGCATGTCCGGAAAGCCTGAGATCGCCGAGGACATCGTTCAGGACGCGTTCGTCCGCGTCCTGACCAACCTGGATCGATTCGATCCACGCTTCCGATTCTCCACATGGCTCTTCACCATCGCGAAGCGCCTCTATGTCAACGCGATGCAGAAGCACAAGCCCGTCTACGACACCGGCGTCGTCGACAGCGCCGGCGGCGGATGGGCCGAGCCCGAAGGACTCGTCTCAGAACGAGAGACCGCCACCAACGCCCGCACCGCCATCGACCGCGCCCTCGCCATGCTCTCCCCCGAGCAGCGCGAGATCATCATCCTCTTCCATCAGCAGGACTGGCCCATCTCCCAGATCGCCGACTACATGGACATGCCAGAAGGCACCATCAAGAGCCACCTGCACCGCGGCCGCCGCAAGATGAAGACCTACTTCGAGCGCTGCGAGCAGGAAGGCACCCTCTCCCCGGCCGTCCTCGACGCCCTGCGCTGAACAGCACAACCGACCGATCAGGAACCCGGCCCGGAGGGCCGGCACCCGCACAGGAGTGACCGGTACACAAAGGGGGAGGCGGGCGATCAGATCACCCGCACCAGCCCAACGACCCAACCGCCCGCGACCGCACCGCCAATGACCGATCCCAACGACTCAATCCGACCCGACTTCGACTGGCGCGACGCCGGCAGGACAGGTTCCGCGCGCAACGCCCGCCCCTCCGGTCCCAACCACAACGCCAACAACGAAAACAACGACGACGACGCCCAGAGCATCGACCGACTCTTCAAGATGGCCCGAAACGATCGCCCGCAGGGCCACACCCCGGACATCGACGCCTACTTCGACAACGAGATGCCCGAAGACGAGACCGAGATCCTCTACGAGCACATCCGCCGCGACCTCTCCATGGCCCGCGAAGTCCTCACAACCCAGCGGGCCATCGATGCGCTCCGCGCCACGCCGCACTGCCCCGACTTCTCGGCCAGCATCCTCCGCCGCGTCGACCGCCGCAAGGGCCTCCTCTCCGCCCCGTGGATCAACCGAATCGTCGTCGGTCGTGTCGCCATCGCCGCCGGGCTGCTCATGGCCATGGGCGGCATCTTCGCGCTCCACGCCATGTCCTCCTCGCTCGCCAACTTCGGACGCCCCACGCCCATCGGCGACCTCGCAGGCGCCATCCCCGCCGACACCGCGCCGGCGCGCGGCCGGTTCTTCAACGCCTCCGCCGCTCGCCCGCAGCCCACACCCCTTCCCCTCGCCCTCGGGCTCGACTCCGCCCTGACAACCAACAGCACAGCGCCCGACGCCGCATCAACCACCCAATCCCGCGCCGCGGGCATGGTCTTCGACATGAACGCCGCCGCCAACGACGCGCGCGCCGCCCTCGCCGCCCGCAGCGCCGCAGCGGCAGCCAGCGAAGTCCAGGCCAGCAACGACCAGATCCAGACCCTCACCCGCCGCGACGCCACCAACACAGCCTTCCACACCCCCGCGCCCGCCGCCCCCGCGCCGATGGAACTCGTCGCCCTCGGTGCCCATCTGCTCACCGAGACCACCCTCCCCACCTTCGAACCGATCAACAACAGCGACCACCCCTCCTCCATCCTCATGTTCGATGGCCGACCCATCGCCCACACCGCCGATCACACCGAAGCCGCGCACGACCACCCCCTCGCCCTCGCCCACGCAGACCCCCACGCCCGCTCCGCACGCCCCATCATCACCGATGACTGCATCTACTACATGGGCAGCGCCATCGACCGCATCGCCTTCGAGACCATCTGGACCGGCTTCACCGCCGCCCCCATGCTCATGCTCGACTGACCGCCATCCCTCGAGCCCCAGCGCGCCTCCCCAACAACATCATCTCACCACGCCCAGCCCCGCACCCCACCCGCGGCACGCCGATCCGCATGCGCGCGCTCAGGCGCTGTAGCATCACCCCGGATGGTGCCCGACCCGACCAACACCGCCGATCGCGACGACCACAACGCCGCCCACACCCCCGATGCCATCCATGCGCCCGAGGGCCGCACCCGCAGACGCCCACCCTGGACCATCTGCGGCATGCTCACCGCCGAGCTCATCCGACTCCTGCTCATCTCCTCCGCCGGGCTCGTCGTCGTCATCGCCTTCGGGCTCGCCATGCAGCCGCTCGCAGAAGGGCTCATCGGCGTCGGCGATGCCGTCTGGTTCGCCGCGCTGCTCACCATCCCCATGCTCCAGTTCGCCATGCCCTTCGCGGCCGGCTTCTCCTCCACCCTCGTCTACCACCGCTTCGCCGCCGACCGCGAATCCATCGCGTGCTCGGCCAGCGGCATCCCCTACCGATCGCTCGTCATGCCCGTCCTCCTCCTCGGCGTCATCCTCGCCGCCGGCATGTTCGCGCTCGGCGCCCATATCATCCCACGCTTCCTCCGCTCCGCCGAGTCCATCATCGCCCGCGACGCCGCGAGCCTCGTCATCGCCCCCCTCCGCCTCGGAAGGGCCGTCCGCATCGGCGACCTCGACATCCGCGCCGGCGAGGTCGTGCCCCTCGGCCCGGACCCCCTCCGCGGTGCCACCCAGCACCTCGCACTCTTCGATGTCTTCGCCGCACGCGTCACGCCCGAAGGCGATGCCACCATGTTCGTCTCCGCACAGCGCGTCGACCTCTGGGTCTACGAGGAAGAAGCCATCCCATCGGCCGCCGAAGGCGGCTCCGCCGTGGCCATCACCGACGAGGGCTTCGTCGGCGCACGCACCGCCGTCGCCATCCTCCAGCTCGCCTTCACCAACGCCACAGGCCGCATGCCCGACGGCGCCCTCTCCGGCGAAACCCTCGTCCTCAACCCCATCCGCGTGCCCACCAAGCTCTCAGACGATGTCAAGTACCTCACATGGTCCGCCCTCGACCGCGCCCTCGAGGAACCACGCCGCCTCGCACCCGTCGACCGCCGCGCCCGATGGCTCGCCGCCGCGCTCTCCGAACAGGGCGCTGTCGATGCGTTCAACGATGCGCTGGCCAGCACCGGCACCATCACCCTCGACCGCTTCGACAACGCGTGGATCGAACTCGGCGTCTTCGACCCCGCATCCCGCCCCATCCCCGGCGCGCTCACCCTCGAACCCATCGGCGCCGAGCCCGGCCGCTTCGCCATCGTCCGCGCCAACCCCACCGACCGCATCGGCATCCGCTGGTTCGAAGATGGACAACTCCGCCGCGTCCAGCAGGCCGCCGATGGCGAGCTCATCCTCACCGCCATGGACCCCCTCACCGGCGAACCCGCCGGCTTCGTCGATGTCCGCATCCGCCTCCTGTCCGTCCGCACCCTCTCAGGCACGAACCCCGACACACTCCCCGCCGGACCAACCGCCGGCAGTGGGGGGGCCGCGAGCGCTGCGGGGGCCGGGGGGGTTGGGGGGGTTGGGGGGGGCGAGAGGCTCGAACTCCGGATCACCGGGCTCCGCGCCCGCGCCGATCCCTCCACCGCCATCATGCGCGAGCCCGCCGATGCCCTGCTCCGACGCGCCGACGCCGCCATCAGCAGATCACTCCCAACCAACACCAATCCAAACCCCACCACCGCGCACACCATCGCCCCCCACGCCGCCCTCGAGGCCGAGATCATCAGAACCCGCCAGATCCTCACCGAACGCATCGACGAACTCCGCGCCGAAGCCTTCTCAATGCGCCACGAACTCGCCGCACTCAGCGCCGTCGCCTGCATCATGATCGCCCTCGGCGCCGTCATGGCGCTCCGCCACGCCGCCGCGCTCCCCCTCGCAGCCTACCTCTGGTCTTTCCTCCCCGCCCTCGCCGTCGTCATCCTCATCTCCACCGGCGAACGCCTCACCGCCCGCCACGGCCCACCCGGCCTCCTCATGCTCTGGGGCGGAGTCATCGCCCTCGCCCTCTACACCATCACAGAACTCCGCCGCGTCGGCAAACACTGAAGACCTCACACACACACACGGAAGCCCAACCAATCTAACCGCTACCGAACCCCCTGAACCCACTCGTTGCGCTCATCGCGCACGCTCCGCAATTGCTCACGGGCCTCCTGAAGATCCTCCTTCCGCTTCCGCTCGCGATCCTCGTACAAGCGCTTGATCCGATCGCTGTCGCCACGCTTCGGCCGTTCGTTGGGAATCGACAACTCGGCAATCCGCCGCGAAAGCTCATCGATCTTCTTATCCAGCGGAGCCACCTTGGACTCAAGCACCTCATCGGCGCGAGCGTCGAGCTCCCGCACACGCTCCCGACGATCGGGATAGTCACCAAGATGCGAGCGCATCCGCGCGAGCCGGTTGATCGCCAATTTGGGCTGCCGACCCGTCCCGATCTGAGCCTCGATCTCGTCGAGCAGCATGTCGGCCGCGAATGGGATGTTGTCATCGATCGCGCAGCGAAGCCCGGCGACCTTGATCTCGTCGGAATACACCGAAACGATCGCGCTGGTCGTCCCAGCCGCACCGACCTGCCACCAGTCGGCCGCGAGCCGCAACGAATACCGGTGCGAATCGGAACCATCCTCCGCCCCCACCCAGCGGTCGATGAAGTAATAGTGGTCGCTGCTCTGGCCATCGAGCGTCTGGAGCTGCGCGTGCAGCGTCACATTCGTGAGCGTCTTGCCGGACTCGTTCAACGCCTCCAGGAAGACCCCGCCGGCATCATCGGCGAACCAGTGCCGGATGCGGACCGACTGGTCGCTCCAATCGTCACCGAGCGCGTTGACCCGCAGAATGGGAATGATCCTGCCATACGCATCGCGACACCGCGCGTCGTACTCATGCTGCCACGATCGCAGCACCTCGCGCTTCCGGATCTCGACCATCGCCGACAGGAACGCATAGCCAATCACCACCTCGGGCGACTGCACAACCAACTCGGCCGGCGGCGCTGGAAGCTCGAGCCGCTCGAACTCCGGGAGCACGCTCTGCCGCGTCTGCACCAGGAACGATCGGACCTCGCGATACGCGGCGGTGAGCGAGTCATTGGAGCCAAACAACTGCTCATTCAGCACACGATCGTTCGTCCAGTCGCTCAGCACCCGCCCGACATCCGAAGGCCTGCTCACGCCGATCGTCGCGCTGTTGCGCAACGAGAGAAACCGCGCCAAGTCGTGCGCCTGCGCCCGAACAACAGGATCCGGCTGCACCGACTCGGGGAACCGCGGGATCGACGGAGGCAGCGAGGTATCCTCCGCCTGCCATCTGGCGCTCGCGATCGACGGAAGCACCAACGCGCCCAACGCCCCGAGCATGAATGCGATCGCGCCGCGCGGAATGTGATGAGAATTCAGCATCATCTGGAGCCTCGACGGTGAGTGTGCACAGGAGTACCAACGCAACATCCTACATAATCCGGCCGCATGTGAGAAGCCCGACGCCGCCGGCCCATCAGGCCAAACCAGTCCCCCGCCCCGCACCACGCATCCACGACCGTGCCCCCAAACCCCCGATTCGGCCATCCCCACCCTCCCCCCGCCATACTCTCCGCATGGCCACCACAAACCCCGCCCCAACCCCAGACCTCGCCGACGCGCCCCATCACACCCAGGATGAGCTCATCCTCATCCTCGACTTCGGCTCACAGACCGCCCAGCTCATCGCCCGCCGCGTCCGCGATGCCGGCGTCTTCGCCCTCCTCGTTAGACCCGACATCACCCCCGAAGAAGTCCGCCAGCGCGGCGCCAAGGCACTCATCCTCTCCGGAGGCCCCGCCTCCGTCTATTCCGAAGGCGCGCCACGACTCAACCCCGAACACCTCGACCTCAACCTCCCCATCCTCGGCATCTGCTACGGCATGCAGGCCGCGTGCCTCGCACTCGGATGCCGCGTCGACCGCGCCGACCACCGCGAATTCGGCCGCGCCAAACTCGCCTCCGCCCCCACCGACGCCGCCGACCTCCTCCTCCACGCCGTCCCCGAAGACTCCATCGTCTGGATGTCCCACGGCGACCAGGTCCACACCATCTCCTCCGAATTCCAAACCCTCGCCGCAACACCCACCTGCCCCAACGCCATCGTCCGCCACCGCCAACGCCCCTTCTACGGCGTCCAGTTCCACCCCGAAGTCACCCACACACCACACGGCGCACAGATCATCGAGAACTTCCTCTACCGCGTCGCCGGGTGCCGCGGCGAATGGAAGATGGCCGACTTCATGGAAGAACAGATCGCCGCCATCCGCGCCACCGTCGCCAACCACCGCGTCGTCTGCGGCCTCTCCGGCGGCGTCGACTCCTCCGTCGCCGCCGCGCTCATCCACCGCGCCATCGGCGACCAGCTCACCTGCGTCTTCGTCGACAATGGTTTGCTCCGCAAGAACGAACGCCAGATGGTCGAATCCACCTTCCGCGACCACTTCAACATCGACCTCCGCGTCGCCGATGCCGAAGCCGACTTCCTGAACGACCTCAACGCCATCGCCGACCCCCAGGAAAAACGCAGGCGCATCGGCCACCGCTTCATCGAGGTCTTCAAGTCCGCCACCGCTGACATCGGCGATCCGCACAACGAAACCATGTTCCTCGCCCAGGGCACCCTCTACCCCGATGTCATCGAGTCCGGCCACGGCCACGCCGGCCAGTCCGCCAACATCAAGCTCCACCACAATGTCGGAGGCCTCCCCGAACAACTCGGCTTCCAGCTCCTCGAACCCCTCCGCGACCTCTTCAAAGACGAAGTCCGCAAGCTCGGCCTCGTCCTGGGCCTCCCCGAACACCTCGTCTGGCGACACCCCTTCCCCGGCCCCGGCCTCGCCGTCCGAGTCCTCGGCGAGATCACCAAGTCCAAACTCGATGTCCTCAGAAACTGCGACGAGATCCTCCTCGAAGAAATCCACGCCGCCGGCCTCTACCGCCAGACCAGCCAGGTCTTCGCCGTCCTCCTCCCCGTCCAGTCCGTCGGCGTCATGGGCGATGGCCGAACCTACGAATCCGTCGTCGCCATCCGAGCCGTCGAAACCCAGGACTTCATGACCGCCGACTGGTCCCGGATCCCCTACGAAACCCTCGCCACCATCTCCAGCCGCATCATCAACGAAGTCCGAGGCGTCAACCGAGTCGTCTACGACATCTCCTCCAAACCCCCGGCAACCATCGAGTGGGAATGAGCAAACCCCAAACAATGCATTGTGCGCGGTAAGCCCGCCGCACAGTGTTATCATTGGCTATGCACCAAGCCAACGCATTGAAGCTCATACGGGCGGGAGTCGCATCGCTCTGCCTGACCGCCACCATGCCCGCGGCCGCACAACTCGCCCCGCAACATGTCACGCGCGAAGCGGCCCTCGAAGCCCTGACAACGAACGCGGATCAAACACTCGAAGTGATCCGCCAATGGCAGAGCACCCATTTCGACGGTGCCGACTGCAATGGCTACGAATCGGTGCATGCCGCACTCGAATCACTCGAATCGTTTCACAACTCCTGGCGTGATGCCCCGCCCGAACGCGAGCCACTGCCATTCATTGTGGTCCATTTCCGTCACTTCGATCAACTGCTCGGCGATGATCCACAGGATGAAGTGCAACAAATGCTCGGAGATGCCGGGCGAGCATGGCTCATCCAGCAGCGCTGCGAGTACCTCCGACTCGTCGAGGAGTCCGGTCTGATCGATGCCATCGATGAAGCGCTGCAATGCCGCCATTACCATCCGGATCGCTGGTCCCTGTTCAATTCCTTCAATGGTGCCGGCTGGATGTTCCCCAAGTTCAGCAATTCCGCATTCCTCACCACCGCGTGCAATGCCCTTCTCAAGGCGCTGGCCGCAAATGACCCAGAAAGCGCTGCGAATTGGACGCGCCGGTGGATCAACCTGACAGCCGCAGGAGCCTCACAGGACGATTCTGTGCATCGCCTCTACGCGGCCGGGCGCATCTCAGCCCTCAGTTCCTGCCTGCGACGCGCGATCGTGAGCTATGACATCAACGCAACAACGCTCGCCGCCATCGCACACGCCATGGACAATGCACGACCGATGCCAAACCCATCCGACATCGCGGCGCTCGAACGGCTGGTCCCCCAACGCACCACTGCTGTGGCCATATTCGCCATGTACGAGGAGGCACACGGACATTGGCCCGACCCGGGTCCATTGCTCCGACGAGCGGTACCCACGAAAGACGAACTGGCCGCGGCCACCGCGGAACTCCGTCTGGCCACCGAGATGCGCATCCTCTACGACGAATCCACCGGCCCGGCCCGCGCACCCGCCGATGCGATGCGAGAGACCCTCATCGAGCAACTCCAAGCCCCACCAAAGTGGCACAATGAATTCTCGCAATTCATCAGAGAATCGGCGATCCGTAACCTTGAAAATCCGAAGATTGTCACGGGCGCTTCCTCCGCCTCAACCCGCCTCGCGGGCACCCGGCTCATGGTCGCCATCGAATGGATGCGGGCCGACACCGGCAGACTCCCCGAATCCCTCGATGACCTGATCCCCAAGTACGCCCAGACCGCCACCGGCTGCAACTTCGCCGCCGATGGCCGCTTCCGCTACCGCCTGCTCGATCCGGACGCGACCGGGCCAGGCAGCGGATACCTCCTCTACTCCGTCGCCCCGGACGGCCTCGACAACGCCGGGCGTACGGATGAGCAGGCATTCGCCATCGACGATCGCATCCTGAAAATGAGCGTCCAGGAGGCAGCAGGTCTTGATTGGGTCATCAACGAAGTCGAGCCGTTCATCTTCCTGCCGCAGGACGCCGCTGCGTGCCGCCCCAATCCATAACGACACCAATCAGAACAACGCCAACCAACCGAAGCCCGCAACCCATTCCGCAAACCCCGCAACCATCGCGTTCGAGGGAGCCCGCCAACGCGCACCGCCACACACTCCCACCCAATCACTCCCCCCCAAACACCAGCAACAACGCGAGCGCCACGATCGCCAGCGAATACACCAGCATCGGCAGCACCAGGAACCACACCACCGCCGGCCCCGTCCTCACCTTGAACACCGTCCGCACGCCCACGAAGCTGGCTACCACCGACCAGAACGGGAACAGGACCATCAGCACATCCAGCCAGCTCTCATGCACCGCGGCCGCCGCGGGCGTCGGCTGGCTCACCCACCCGTTCAGCAGCAGCGCGAACGCCGGCAGCCCCACGATCATGCTCGCGTAGATGTACACCCGCCGCGCGATCTTCGGGTCGCTCCCCTTGTGCCCGCACCATCCCAGCCGCACGCGGTACCACCAGCCACCGATGAAGTACCGCAGCGCCCCGCCCAGCAGCCCGACCAGGCCGATCAGCAGCCACACGACCCCCCACGAACCGCCGATCTCCTCGTCCAGCCGCCCCGTCATCGCCCGCTGCATCAGCCGGTCCCACACATGCGCCATGCCCAGCACCCAGCAGCACAGGAAGGTGATCGCCGCGTAGTGGTTCCTGATGAAGTGCCGGAAAAACACATCGGGGCGGAAATACAGGTACACCAGCCACCAGTGGAACGCCGGAGCCTCGCCCCCTGATGGTGATGTTGAAGAAGGCGATGGCGATGAAGAAGGTCCCGAACCGGAAGGTCCCATCGGACCGCCGGAAGACCACGGATTCGAATGCCCTGACCGCATGACGATGCGCTCCTTCTTGGCCCGAACCGGACCACGCCCGCCGGATGCACCCGCTCAGCACCCGGCCCGCCGCACCCGCCCGGAACACACCGACCCAACACCCCACCACGACCCCACCCCATCCCTCACGGCATCGTCGTCGCCAGCATCCCACCGATCACGATCGCGAACCCCGCGACATAGATGAAAATCACCACCAGCATCGTGATCGCCACGATCTTGATCGCCGAGGCCAGCGACTCCGCCCCCCGCGAGGCCATCCCCGCATCCTCCGACTCCCGCGCGATGAAGAAACTGCTCCCCGCCTTGTAAAGCAGCACACCGATCCAGATCGGCAGCCATGCGATCACGATCCCGAAGATCGTCAGCGCCGTCAGCACACCGTTGATAATCGCCAGCACCCCGATGAACTTCAGCCACCCGCTCGTGTCCACCAGCGCCCGCATGCCCGGCGAGAACACCCCATCACCCACACCAAGCGGGCCGGACACCGTGGGAGGAACACCCGGAGAATCCATCTGCGACATCGCCATGCCTCCAACCCGGCCGCGCGGTGCGCGGGCCAACGAACGAGCCATCGATCAAGCGCCCGTCCATGCCATCACGGCCCGTGGTCGGCAACGAAAGTACGCCTCGCAAGCCCCCCATGCAAGAACGATCTTCGTCGAACCAAATCTCACACACATCTGTGCGATAAGCCCCCCGAATTCCACAGATCTGTGGATCGCAACGCCCCAAAACCAACGGCGTGCGCACGAATCCCGCGCGCACGCCGCAACAGCAGCAATCCAACCACCCCCACCACCCCGCCCCCGCCACAGACCACCTCACCGATCATCCATCCCCATCGGCGTGTGACCGCCCGGACCCGCGCCCGGCGACCCGACACCGCTCGGCACCGTCGTCTCGTACCGAACGCCCTGCGGAACCGGCACCGGCACACCCACCGTCACGCCGCTGCTCCCCGCCGTCTGGCTCAGTGAGTCCACCGCAACGAACGCCGTGAACGCCGACATCAGGTTGTGCGACAACGCCGTCTCGCGGATCTCATTCACCACCCACCCCGCATCCACCCCGCCCAGCGACCGCAGCGCCAGATCCGAAATCCGCGCCCGAGCCCACACAGACCGCATCGCACGCGATTCGATCTCCCCCGCCGGCGCGCTGATCGCCACCGGAATCTCGATCCGACGCGGACCCGCGAACCCCACGGCCCGAACGCCACCCGCCGAAACCTCAGCGTGCGAACCGCGATAGGTCCCGTGCACCAGCACCGGCCGACCCACCATCAGATCCGGAATCCGACCCGGGAACACCTCATCCACCTCCAGCCCGCCCCACGCCATCTCGATGTGACGCAGCGCCGGATGCGCCACCCGATCGAAGAACAGCGTCATGATCTCCGAGGCCTTGTCCGAAAGCCCGATGTACGCCACCGCGCCCCGACCCACGCTCGCCATCGACTCCAGCAACGCCCGGTTCGTGCTCGAACCGATCCCGAAGCTGAACACCCGGCACTCGGACGGGTCATTGTGGATCGCCGCAAGAATCTCGTGCTCGTTCGAGATCAGCCCATCCGTGATGAACACGATGAACCGCTCCCGACCCTCCGTCTTCCCGCTCGTCCCCAGCGCCGCGTTGATCCCGTTGAGCATCATCGTCCCGCCCCCGGCGCTCAGCCCCTCCACGAACCGCCGCGCATCCCGCAGGTTCTCCCGGGTCGCCGGCTGAGAGCCGGATGCCCAGGTCGTCGTGTGCCCCGCGAAGGTCACGATCTGCAGCGCATCCGCCGGATCTAGCCGATCGATCGCCGAAAGGATCGCCTGCTTCGCCAGATGCATCGGCTTGCCCGACATGCTCCCCGAGGTGTCAATCGCAAAGATGAACTCCACCGGCGCCCGGTCCGCATCGCGCAGCGCCTCCGGCGGCGTCAGCAGCAGCGTGAAGTACCCGCCATCGCCCCCATCGTTCGGACGCAGCACCAGCCCGGAAGCCGGCTCCTTCGGCGCCCGGAACCGAAGCACGAAATCCTTGTTCGGGATCGTGTCCGCGCCATCCAGCACCACCCGCTTCCGCCCCGCCGACTCGTTCTTCACACGGATCTGGTGCGAAGCGCTGCGGACATCCCGCGTGTTGAACCCCGTGTCCAGCATCAGGTCGATCGCGATGTCATGCCCCGAACGCTGGTGCGGGCGAAGATACTGCGCCTCCACCACCTGCCCGCTCGCCCCCGGCGCCCCCTGCGGCGCAGCCCCGATCCCAGCGCCAGCCCCCGCCACATGCGGCGGATTGAACCGCGGCGCCACCACCATCGGGAACGCCCACTCGAACCACCCATCCACATACGCCAGCGTGTGGAAATAATCGATCGTCACATCGATCCGCTTCCCCGGCTCGATGTTCGCCACCTTCTGCGTGAACACATTGTCACGCTCCTGCGTCAGCAGCGACGCCACATGCCCCTGCGCCCGCGCCTCGCTGTAGATCCGCTCGGCCTGCTGACGCTCACGGATCACGCCCCGGATCTTCCGATCACCCACCGTCATCACGAAATCATGCACCGCCGCGTTGTGCGGCAGCGGGAACACATACACGGCCTCGATCTTCTCGTTGAACGGGTTCGCGAAACGCTGCGTCACGCTCACGCTCGCGATCGAGCCCTGGATCGAACCGCTCACACCCGTGTGCTCCAGCGGCACCGGCACGAACGCCGGCGCATCCGCCGGCCGCTCGGGGTCCGGCGGCAGCGGGCACAGCAGCGCCCCGCACCCCGGCCGCGACTCAGCACCCGCATGGCTCGCCTGGACGATCTCCGCCGCCACCTCCGGCGCCACGATCACCCACACCTCATCAATGTCATTCCCAATGAACACCCCGCCCGCGCCCGGCAACTCACGCAACCGCGAAGCCTCCGCCGCACGGCCCCCACCCGCAAACTGCGAATACACACTCGGAACGGCCGGAGCGGCCACCGCTGCATTGGGATTTACTAGAGAATAGTGACGCAGGTTCGCATCAACCGCTGCTTCCCGCCTGGACCGCGCACTAGAGCTCATCCTAAAAGCGTTCGACTCCCTCAGAGCGTCCGCCGGCTCCGCCGCATCATCCAAGTCAGACTGTGGACTCACGGACAAGAGTGGCGTTATTTCGTTCTCGAGAAGCCGCACCCGCTCCCGATCCCGCAAGCCAGTGAACACCTCGATCTCGCCACGCCTTGAGGTGATCTCTGCCCAGTCAGGCGGATACACGATGATCTCGCCACCGCCGCTCATCGCCTCATCGCCCGCCTCCCGTCCCCCCGCCACAGGCGCTGGCTGCTCTACGCAGTACTGCGCTCCCGGACTGCCGCTGCGCGACGAGTTGCAAGCGATGATCGTCGCGAGCACCAGCAGCAGCGAAGCGACGAGCAATGCGGTGATGGCCTTGCGTGGTTCTGTCAGGTCGGGCATGGCATGCCTCTCGATCGGGTAAGGGGTCGTGATGTCGTCCGTGTCAGCGAGTCGCTCAATCAATCAGTCATTCAGTCAACGCGAACTCAGGAAACAACAGGTCCAGCGGCGGTGGCAGCGCGGTCAACCGGGGTTGGGCGTCGGATCAGGCTTCCCATCGCCATCCGAGCGCACCAGCCACACATTCGCGCCGATCCGCTCCCCCGCCCCATCCCCCACGCCCATCAACTCAGGAATCAATGTCACCGCACGCCCGCCCGCATCGATCCGGAAGTGCAGCCGCGCCACACGCGTCGCATCACCGGGCAATTCATCATCAAGCGAGAAACCAGCCACGATCACCCGCTCCACATCCGCAGCGTGCAGCGCCTCCGGGTCGTAGTAGGGGGGGTCCGCGAACGCCGGATGCGCCCCACCCTCAACACCCACCAGGCTCACGCCCCGCGGCAACCCGATCTGCACCTGGTACGCCCCCAGCAGCGCCCCATCGTCCGTGGGCTCGACGATGAGATCCACACCCTGGAACCACGCCACACCCTCCCCGCGCTGCGCCCCCGGTCCGAGCGTCAGCCCGATCTGGTGCCCGCGTCCCCGCTCGCCCCGATCGCCCCGCCCCGCATCCGCCCCGGTCTGCGCCACCAGCGCCGCCGGAACCCCGAACAGCGCCACCATCGCGACCCCAACGCCCACCCACGCCGAAACAACCCGGCGCTTCCCCATCATCCTCAGCACTCCAGAGCGATCCCGTTCGCAGCGCATCATGAACCTCCGATCGCCACAACACCCAGCGCCAGCGCATCCACATCGCGCCCATCCACCACGCCATCGCCGTTGATGTCCACGCCCATCCCCCCATCGCGCAACCGCATCGCCAGCGCCATCGCATCCAGGATGTCGATCCGCTCATCCGCGTTCACATCCCGCGGATCCGACACCACCTCCGACGCATCCCCCAGCATCGCCAACTCATCCAGCCCCGCCGCCTCCCGCGATGCCAACGCCGATGCGGGCCCCGACGCGGGCCCCGCACCCGACGTCCCCGCCCCGCCATCACCATCACCCGCAGCGCCAGCGCTGCGCCGGGAGCGCATCGCCATCGCATCCGACGACGGCCCGCCCCCCGCATCCGCCAGCGACCCGCCGATACCACCCACCCCCTGCGGACCATGACCACCCCCAGGCCCGCCCTGCTGCGGTGGCGCGACGACCCACCACACCAGAAGAAGCGCAGCCGCCGCCGCCAGAGACCCCGACCACGCCGCGATCCGACGCGTCAGCACCCGACGACGATCCGCCCCCCGCGATCCACCACCACCCCGCGCCCCATGCCTCACCAGCTCCCGCGCCGAACCACCCGAGATCGCCGCATCGATCGCCCGATCGACCCGCGCATCCACCCGCGGCGATCCCCCGTACTCCGCACGGATCGCCGCCCGAAGCGGCTCCGGAATCGCCGGCTCGTGGTGCTCCCCCGCGCCCCGCCCGCTGGATTGCATGTCATGAGGTTCCATCCCCCGTGGATCGCGCACCCCACCCCCACCGTTCGCGCGATTCCACAACTTTCTCAAAATCCCGCGCCCACCCGCCCCCCACCCAGCCCTCACCCCGCCCCCGAACCCATCACATCCTCAAAGTGCGCCCGAGCCCGCGGATCCGCCCGCAGCGTCCCCAACGCCTTGAAAAGCCGGCTCTTCACCGTCCCCTCCGGAATCTGCAGCGCCTCGGCCACCTCACCCACCGACATCTCCTCCACCACCCGCAACAACAACACCTCCCGCTGCCCCTCCGGCAGATCCTCAATCGCCCCCCGTACCCCGCGCCCACCACCCCCAAACGCCGATTCCTCGAGCCCGCCCACCCCCTCCGCCGCCGCACCACCATCACCGCCCGCAAGATCCCCCGTGAGCCGCACCCGCGAACGCTTCCGCGCCGCCGCCAACGCCTGATTCCGGATCACCGGATACAGAAAAGTCAGCAGCCGCCCCGTGAGCACGAACCCCGGAAAACGCCCCCACAACGCCAGAAACGCCTCCTGCACGGCATCCATCGCCGCATCCCGGTCGCTCGCAAACCGCAGCGCAATCCGCAACGCCGGCTCCTTCGTCCGCTCGTACAGCGTCCGAAAATCATCCGCCGCATCGGGCCAATCGCGGTTCATCCGCTCGACCAGCGCGCGATCGTCAGGCTCATCGGGCTCGCCGCAGTTCCCATACATCCCGTCCCGACAATACCGCCCCACGCCAAGGGGTTGCGTCCCACACCCCCCCGGCCCCCCGCCGCACCGCCCCCCCAACATTTCACACAACCACCCGAATCAACAAGTTGAGAATCGCCCGCCCCGCGCCATACGCTGATCCCCGATGACCCACCCCACCACCAGCACGCCCGCCCACACCCCGCCCGACGCCACCCAGCCCACCATGGCCGACTTCGCCACGGCCCTCGACCCCATCCTCCAGAACGACTGGCGGCACTGCCCACTCGCACGCGAACTCTTCGTCATCCACAACCAGATGATGCGCATCGGCGACCGCCTCGTCGCCGACCTCGGCATCACCGCCTCCCGCTGGCTCCTCCTCGGCGCCCTCGGCGCCTGCGGCGACCGCGAAAAAGTCCGCCCCGAAGGCGTCACCATCACCGAACTCTCGCAGGATGCGCTCCTCTCCGTCCAGAATGTCTCACGCATGGTCGCGGCCCTCGAAGCCGATGGGCTCGTCGAACGCACCACCGTCCCGGGCCACGGCCGATCAACATTCGTCCGCCTCACCGACGCCGGCCGCGCCCTCCACGACGCGCTCGAACAACGCGCCGAGACCTTCGGCACCGGGCTCATGATCGGCGTCTCCATACAAGACGCCATCGCCTGCGCCCGCGTGCTCAAGCGCCTCTCGGCAAACCTCACCGACATGGAACGACGCCTCGCCGAAGCGCAAAGCGCCAACGCAGACATCGCAAGCACGCAGCCCATCGAAACGGAAGCGGGGGCATCATCATGATGAGCATCTCTGATACCAAGTACCTCCCGCGCATCGCCCGCGCCGCCGCGCTCGTCTGCGCGGTCTGGGCCGCGCTCCCCGCCAACGCGCTCGCCCAGGGCGGCCCGCCACCCGCCATGGCCCGCCTCGACGCCGTCCGCATCGAACGCGTCGAGCAGCGCCGCGCCCTCATCGGCGACCTCCGCGCCGCCCGCCGCTCCGAAGTCGCCTCACGCGAACCCGGCCTCGTCGCCGAACTCAACTTCGAACCCGGCGACCTCATCGAAGCCGGCGCTGTCATCGCGCGACTCGACGACACACTCCTGGCCATCGAGAAAGCACGCCTCGCCTCCGACCTGCTCGCCCGGGAAGCAGAAATCGAAGAACGCGAGGCCGAACTCGCACAGGCCCAGTCCGACCTGCAGCGCGTCGAAACCCTCGACCGCGCCGGCGGCGCCAACGAGCGCGAACTCACCCAGGCACGCACCGATGTCCGCGCCGCGCTCGCACGCCTCGAAAGAACCCGCGCCGACGCCGAAGTCGCCCGCGTCGAACAACGACGCATCGAGCAGCGCCTCGAAGACATGGTCATCCGGTCCCCCTACAACGGCCAGATCACTTCCAAGCAGACCGAGGTCGGCCAATGGGTCTCCACCGGCGACCCCGTCGTCGGGCTCGTCTGGCTCGACTCCGTCGATGCCTACCTCGATGTCCCCGAACCCTTCATCGCCCCCCTCACCTCCGCCGACGCCACCGTCACCATCGAGATCGCCGCCGCCAACCTCACCTTCGAGGACATGCCCCCCGTCGTCATCTCCGCCGGTGATGCCGTCGCACGCACCTTCCCCCTCCGCGTCCGCCTCCCGAACCCCGATGGCGCCCTCAAGCCCGGCATGTCCATCCGCGCCCAGATCCCCACCGGGCAGACCATCGAAGCCATGACCATCAGCAAGGATGCGATCATGCGCAACGACGCCGGAGCGTTCGTCTACTTCGACGCCGGCGGCGTCGCCGGCGTCGCGCCCGTCGAACCCATGTTCGCCACCGGCGGCCGCGTCGTCGTCCGATCGCCCGCCCTCCGCGAGGGCATGCGCATCGTCGTCGAGGGCAACGAACGCATGTTCCCGGGACAGCCCATCCAGGAAGTCGGCGCTGGCAGCGGCGCACCGGGCGCACCGGCGCCAAGCCCCCAGGCCAACGGCGACGCCGCCGAACGAACAACCCCGGGCGCACAGCCCCCATCGCCATCCCAATCACCATCGTCTTCGTCCGCCCGTTGAGCCGGCCCGGGCCCCGATCCCGAGCCCGCCCCATCACCCGCCCCACGCCCGAGCACACCGACGCCGGACACCACCGGCGCGAGGAAGCGGCCCATGGACATCGTTCGCCTTGCCATCTCGAAACCCGTCGGCGTCGCCGTCGGTGTCATCCTCCTCGTCATGTTCGGCATCATCTCGCTCACGGCCATGCCCGTGCAGCTCACGCCCAATGTCGATCGGCCCGAGATCACCATCACCACCAACTGGCCCGGCCGATCCCCACAGGAAATCGTCGATGAGATCGTCAAGGAGCAGGAAGAACAGCTCAAGAATGTCGCCAACCTGAAGACCATGCGCTCCACCTCCCAGGAGGGCCAGGCCACCATCACCATGGAGTTCTACCTCGGCACCGACATCGCCCGGGCCCTCCAGGAAGTCTCCGACAAGCTCAGGCAGGTCTCCGACTACCCCGACGATGTCGACGAACCGACCATCAAGGCCGCCGACGGCGCCGCCGAGAACGCCATCGCCTGGATCATCTTCGACCTCGACCCCGCCGCCGCCTCAAGCCACCCCGACTTCGACATCGCCTCCCTCTTCCGACCCATCGAGGACGAGATCAAGCCCTTCGTCGAACGCATCGACGGCGTCGCGGAGGTCAATGTCTTCGGCGGCCGCGACGAGGAAGTCCGAATCCTCGTCGACCCCACACGCCTCGCCGAGCTCAACCTCAACCACCTCCAGCTCCTCCAGGCCCTCCGCGCCGAGAACCGCAACATCTCCGCCGGAACCATCGCCGAGGGCAAGCGCGACTACCGCGTCCGCGTCCTCGGCCAGTTCGAATCCCCCGACGATGTCCTCGACACCATCATCGCCTACCGCGATGGCAAGCCCGTCTATGTCCGCGATGTCGCCACCGTCGAGGTCGGCCTCCAGAAAGAACGCGGCTTCGTCCGATCCCTCGGCCAGAAGTCCATCGCCATGAATGTCATCCGCCAGTCCGGCGCCAACACCATGGAGATCATGGACGAGCTCCGCGTCAGGCTCGACGCCGTCCGCGCAGACATCCTCCCGAACCTCCACCCCACCGCCGGCCCGGACCTCCGCCTCCGACAGGTCTACGACGAAACCACCTACATCACCTCCGCCATCGACCTCGTCACCCAGAACCTCTGGATCGGCGGCCTGCTCGCCGCCGCCGTCCTGCTCATCTTCCTCCGATCATTCATCGCCACCGGCGTCGTCGCACTGGCCATCCCCATCTCCGTCGTCGGCACCTTCATGGTCATGCTCGCGATGGGCAGATCACTCAATGTCATCTCGCTCGCCGGGCTCGCCTTCGCCGTCGGCATGGTCGTCGACAACGCCATCGTCGTCCTCGAGAACATCGACCGACACCTCCGCATGCACAAGCACCCCATGCGCGCCGCCTACGAGGGCGG
This sequence comes from Phycisphaerales bacterium, assembly GCA_052168315.1. GTDB lineage: Bacteria > Planctomycetota > Phycisphaerae > Phycisphaerales > UBA1924 > JBQLZO01. The sequence goes on from JBQLZO010000032.1 coordinate 19,818, forward strand.
AAAGGAAGTCTGGGGCGCCATCCTCGCCTCCACCCTCACCACCGTCGCCGTGTTCATCCCCGTCCTCACCGTCGAGGAAGAAGCCGGCCAGCTCTTCCGCGACATCTCCATCGCCATCGTCGCCTCCGTCGCCCTCTCGCTGCTCGTGTCCATCACCGTCATCCCCGCCGCCTGCTCGCGATGGCTCCGCGAGGTCGACGCCCCCCGCGCCATCAACCCAGAGGGACGCCGCAAGAGAGCCCACCGATTCCGCTCAGCCCTCCGCTCGCTCTTCGGCATCGCGCCCATCGCCAAGGCCATCGGCGATGCCATCGCCTCCTTCGTCTACTGGACCATCACCGGATGGCGCGCCGCCACCATCCGCCCCCTCATCATCCTCGCGCTGGCCATCGCATCCATCTGGGGCGCCACAACGCTCGTCCCGCCCATGGACTACCTCCCGGCCGGAAACCGGAACCTCGTCTTCGGCGGCATGCTCGTCCCACCCGGACAGTCCGTCGAGCAGTTCGAGACCATCGCCAACCGCATCGAATCCCACCTCAACCCCTACGCCCAGGTCGACCCCGACAACGAGGCCGCCGTCGCCGCGCTCCCGCCCATCCCGCGCCGCCCCGGCCAGCCCGCCTTCGAACCCGTCCCCATCCACAACTACTTCATCGGCGCCTTCGGCGGCTCCATGTTCGTCGGTGCCACCTCCGAGTACGAGCAGATCGTCCTCCCCCTCGCGCAGCTGCTCACCAACGCCATGAACTCCATGCCCGACACCCTCGGGTTCGCCGCCCAGACATCCCTCTTCGGCCGCGGCGTCGGCGGCGGAAACACCGTCGACATCGAAATCTCCGGCCCCGAACTCGACCGCGTCACACGCGCCGCCGAATTCATCTTCAACCGCCTCGGCCAATCCCCGGACTACGGCTACCAGACCCTCCGACCAGACCCCTCCAACTTCAACCAGCGCCAGCAGGAATACCAGCTCCGCGTCACACGACTCGGCCGCGAGCTCGGCCTCAGGCCCGACTCCCTCGGCACCGCCGTCCGCGCCCTCTTCGACGGCGCCTTCGTCGGCGACTACTACGCCGGCGCCAACACCATCGACATCAACATGCTCCCCGCCGGCGGACGCCTCGAGCAGACCGAGCAGCTCGCCGATGTCCCCGTCAGCACACCCACCGGCGCCATCATCCCAATGGACCAGCTCGTCGAGCTCACCCCCGGCCTCGGCCCGCAGGCCATCCAGCGCATCGAGGAACTCGCCGCCGTCACCATCCGAGTCTCGCAGCCCGCCGGCGTCGCCCTCGAACAGACCATCCAGGACCTGGGCGAGAACTACATCGAAGCCGCACGCGACGCCGGGCTCATCACCCGCACCATGCGCATCCGCCTCGAAGGCACCGCCGCCAAGCTCGACGAGGTCAAGGCCGCGCTCATCGGCCGCGCGCCCACCGAATCACAGCGCGCCCAGCCCCGCGCCGCGTGGCAGAACGCCCTCGACTGGATCGGATATGCCATCGTCGCCGCCGGCATCGGCATCACCATCTTCGCGTTCATCCGCTTCGCACGCCGCCGCGACAAGCGCTTCTTCTACGGCGCCCTCGGCGCACTCGCCCTCTTCGCCATCCTCGCAAGCTGGTTCTTCGGCATCGCCGACAACCCCCAGATGATGACCGCCCGCCTCGTCTGGGCCCTCGCCGTCACCTACCTCCTCATGGCCGCCCTCTTCGAATCCTTCGTCTACCCCATGGTCATCATGTTCACCGTCCCCCTCGCCGTCGTCGGCGGCTTCGCGGGCCTCGCAATCGTCCACCAGCTCACCCTCAACAACCCGCTCATCGCCACCCAGCAGCTCGATGTGCTCACCATGCTCGGGTTCATCATCCTCATCGGCGTCGTCGTCAACAACGCCATCCTCCTCGTCCACCAGTCGCTCAACCTCATGCGCGGCCAGGCCGATGTCGGCGCCGACGAGCCCCTGCCGCCCATGGCCGCCATCCGCGAGGCCGTCCGAACCCGCATCCGACCCATCTTCATGTCCACCCTCACCTCCGTCGGCGGCATGCTCCCCCTCGTGCTCTTCCCCGGCGCCGGCTCCGAGCTCTACCGAGGCCTGGGCTCCGTCATCGTCGGTGGCCTCGTCGTCTCCACCGTCTTCACCCTCTTCCTCGTCCCACTCCTCTTCTCCCTCACGCTCCAGATGACCGACGGCCTCGCCGCCGTCTTCGGCAACAACGCCATCCCCGGCAAGGACGACAACGCCGCACCATCCCTCGACGACCTGCTCGCAGCCCGAACCGAACGAACACGCCCCACCCCCGCCACAACATCAACCAACGGCGATGCCTCCCGAGCCAACAACGCCGCGAAGCACTGAGACCTCGTTCCAGAACGCTCCCAAACTCGGTGGGATGGGCCTCCGGCCCGTCACCTCATCTGCCCCTACTTCCGGTTCTGGAACGACGCCGGATCCGCCCCCCCAACCCAGCCTCGCTCAACGCCCCACAAACAACGACACCACCTCGAACCGATCCACATCCACCAGCCCCAGATCCGACAGCTTCAGCCTCGGAATCACCGGCAGCGGCAGGAAGCTCAGCGGCATAAACGGATCCCGGTGCGGACAACCCAGCTGATGCACGGCGTACAGCAGCCGCGACTGCTGATGGATCACCGTCTCCGCATCCGCATCCGACATCAGCCCCGCGATCGGCAGCGGCAGCACCGCGATCACTTTCCCCTTCGACACCACCGCCTGCCCGCCACCAACCTCCGCCACCGCCCGCGCCGCGGCGACCATGTCCGCATCGTTATCGCCCACCACCGCCAGGTTGTGCGCATCGTGCCCCACCGTCGAGGCGATCGCGCCATCCTTGAACCCGAAACCATGCACGAACCCCAGCCCGATCCGCCCGCTCCCCGTGTGCCGCTCGATCACCGCAAGCTTCAGCACATCGCGCTCCGCATCGGCGATCACCCGCTTCCCATCCGCATCCACCGTCGCCGGCATCATCAGATGATCCGTCACCAGTTGATCCGCATGCATCCCGATCACACGGATGCCACTCGCCACGCCACCATCCGGCACCGGCACCACCAGTGATTCCGCAGAAAGCCCCTCCGGCAGCCGCACCGTCCGCCCAACCCGCACACGCTGGGCCTCTTCCGCCGAGATCCCCCGCCGCTCCGCCAGATACCGCCCATCCCTCGCCACCACCACCCCCGCGTGCAGCACCAGCGCGGGCGTCGGCTTGTTGAAATCATCGAACACCACCACATCCGCCTGCCGACCCGGCGCGATCGCGCCGAGCCGCGCCTGCCGATAGTGCTCCGCCGCGTTCAGCGTCGCGATGCGGATCGCCATCATCGGCGCCAGCCCCAGCTCGATCGCCCGCCGAACGATGTGATCGATGTGCCCGTGCTCCTGCAGATCATCCGGATGCCGATCGTCCGTGCAGAAACAGAACCGCGACACCGTCTGCTCATCCACCAGCGGCAGCAGCGCCTCCAGATTCCGCGCTGCCGACCCCTCACGGATGGAAATCCGCATGCCCAGCGCGAGCTTCTCCGCCGCTTCCTCGGCCGTCGTGCACTCATGGTCCGACGAGATCCCCGCCGCCACATACGCCTGCAGCCCATCCCCCCGCAGCCCCGGCGCATGCCCATCCACCAGCCGCCGCGTCAGCCCGAGCCGAACCTTCTTCAGCACTTCCTCATCCGCATGCACCACGCCAGGAAAGTTCATCATCTCCGCCAGCGCCACCAACTCCGGCCCGACCACATCATCATCGAACAGCGCCTCAAGATCCGCCGCGCTCAGCACCGCGCCCGCCGTCTCCAGATGGCACGATGGCACGCACGAGCTCAGCGTCCACAGAAAGTTCATCGGCAGGCCCCGCCCGTTCCGCACCATCCACCGGATCCCATCAGCCCCAAGCACATTCGCGATCTCATGCGGATCCGCCACCACGCTCGTCGTGCCACGCGCCGCCGCCAGCCGCACGAACTCCGAAGGCGGCAGCATCGTCGACTCGATATGCATGTGCGCATCGATGAACCCCGGCCCGACGATCCGATCCGTGCAATCGATCACCTCCGCCGCACCCCGCGCGCACCCCCCACGCTCCACCACCCGCGCGACATGCCCATCCGCGATCAGCACATCCCGCGCTTCCAGCGACATCGAGAACACATTCGCCACCCGCCCCCCGCGCAGCAGCACATCGCCGGGCGCATCCCCGCGCGCCACCGCCAGCAGCCGCGCCGATGGAAACCCGCACCCGCCCACGCCCCCGACCCCGACCCCGCCACCACCATCGCCAAGCCCGCCACGATCGCCCGGATGCTCATCCATCCCCGCAGGATAGCCAACCGATGCGCTGCCCCCCGCGCCACCACGCAGCGCCGCTCCGCGCCGCCCACCCATCACACCCAAACCTCACCCCGAACGCCTCAGTCCCACTGCGGCAGATAGCACTGACGACCCGTCCGCTCGTTGTAGTCCTGGTGGTACGCCTCGGCCTCCCAGAACGGCGCGAACGCGTTCACCTCCGTCACGATCCGCTTGCTCCGGAACCGCTTGTCGTTCGACTGCAGATCCGCGATCACCCGACGCGCCACCTCCGCCTGCTCATCATCGACCGCGAACACCGCGCTGCGATACTGCGTCCCGATGTCCGGCCCCTGCCGGTTCAGCTGCGTCGGATCGTGGATCCAGAAGAACACCTTGAGCAGCGCCTCGTAGCTCACCCGCGATGGGTCATAGGTGATCCGGATCGACTCCGCGTGCCCCGTCCGACCCGTGCAGATCTCCTTGTAGGTCGGATTCTCCCCCACGCCGCCCTGGTACCCGCTCACCACATTCACCACCCCCGGCACCTTGTGCTGGAAGTAATGCTCAACGCCCCAGAAGCAACCGCCCGCGAAGTACGCCTCCTTCGTCTCGATCGGCCGCGCCATCGCCGGCCGCTTCGCGCCCTCCTCATAGAACACCAGCGACTCGGAGTTCAGGCAGTACCGCTGCCCCGTCGGCGCCGGCCCATCATCGAACACATGCCCGAGGTGCCCGCCGCAACGCTCGCACATGATCTCCACCCGCCGCATCCCGAAGGTCTCATCCTCCTCGTACCGGATGTGCCCGCCATCCACCGGCCGGAAGAAGCTCGGCCACCCGCTCCCCGAATCGAACTTCGCATCCGACGAGAACAACGGCAGCTCGCACAGCGCGCAGCAGTACACGCCGACCTTCTTGTTATCCAGCAGCGTCCCGCAGAACGCCGGCTCCGTCCCCTTCTTCAGCAGGATCCGACGCTGCTCCTCCGTCAGACGCTCCGCGAGCTCGTTCACCCGCGACTCGGAAAGCCGCGTGATGTCGTACCCCGCGCGAGAGATCGAACGCTCCGCCTCGGTCCCGCTCTGTCCCATCCGATCCAGCTCCTTGCTCACGCCCCCAGACTCAGATCCCGCCCCGCCACCATCCTCCGCGGCGATCGTCCGCAGCGCCAACCCGCTGAACGCCACCATCGTCACCATCACCACCAACACCCCCACACCCAGCCCCCGCGCACCCCCATCATCACCACCACCCATCCTCCGCATCGCACGCCGCATCTTCAACAACTTCCACCGCATCATGCTCGATCGCCCTTTCCTGCCACCCGCCCCGCCACATCTTCGCCCCATCCCCCGCCGGACGCTCACCCCACGCACGGTGACAAACACCCCACAACACCCCCATATTCCTCCCACCAAACTGCCCCCCCGCCCCGACCGAACACCGCCACAGCCGCCCCATACCACCCCAGCCCCATCCGAGCGCTCACCCGCGCTCAGCCGCGGGAAACCACCCCCATCCCCCGCGCCCGCCAAACACGCCCCAACCGATACCCTTCGATCCAAACCGGTCGCCGGATGCCCCCCGCGAGCCCCACCGGCGCACCCCAACCCACTCGGAGCGGTCCCCCACCCATGGGCATGCTCACCATCGCACTCGCCCTCATCGCCCTCTACGCCCTCCTCGGCGTCGCCTACGCCATCCCCTTCACACTCCGCATCGCCCCCCGCAGAGACCCCGTCGCCGCCACGGCCCCGCTCCGCGTCCGACTCCTCTTCATCCCCGGCGCCATCGCACTCTGGCCCTTCCTTCTCAGATCCCCAACACACCTCCCCGGACCCTCCGCCGACAACAACCAACACAACAACGCAGGGCCCGCCCAATGAACCGCGACCAACGCACCCGCCACCTCATCACCTGGGCCGCCCTCGCGCCGCTCATCCTCATCGCACTCCTCGCGCTCACCTTCACCGCCGCAAGATCCAACCCAACCGCGCCACCCCCCAACCCCGATCTTCAAACCGATCCACACACCAACCAACCCGCCGGAGCCCACACCCCATGACCGCTTCCTACGAGTGGGTCCAGTGGAACCGCCACAAGAAGGCCTACGACGCCATCATCGCCGCCGCCTGCGTCGCCTTCCTGCTCGTCTACCTCCTCATCAGCATCGCGCTCCGCCCCGCCGACCAGCAGATCAGCCCGCCCATCATCGCCATGCGCGCCCTCGGCTCCCTCGCCATCATCCTCCTGCACCTCATCCTCATCATCGGACCCCTCGCCCGCCTCACCGACCTCGTCGCCCCCATCCTCTACAACCGAAGGCACCTCGGCGTCACCCTCTTCCTCGTCGTCCTCCTCCACGCGATCATCGCCCTTGGTTTCTATGGCGGCTTCGGCGTCCGCAACCCGGCCCTCGCCCTCCTCGCGCCACCCGGATCCTTCGCATCCCTCTCCGCCTTCCCCTTCGAGGTCTTCGGCTTCGTCGCCCTGCTCATCCTCTTCATGATGGCCGCCACCAGCCACGACTTCTGGCTCAAGCACCTCCACCCGCGCATCTGGAAATCCCTCCACATGCTCGTCTACTTCGCCTACGCACTCGTCCTCGCCCATGTCGCGCTCGGCCCCGCCATGGACCGAGGCCCGACCATCACCACCCCGCTCCTCCTCGCCGGCGCTGCCATCGTCGCAACCCTCCACCTCCTCGCCGCCCGGCGCGAATGGAAACGCGACCACCACACCCCAACCAACCCCGCGAACACTCCACCAGCCACACCACACGCCACCGCCGACCAATGGCTCGATGTCGCGGCCATCGACGAGATCGCCCCCAACGCCGCCAAGGTCGTCTGCCTCAAGAACCACGAACGCATCGCCATCTTCCGCCACGACAACGGCTACTCCGCCGTCACCAACCTCTGCGCCCACCAGAACGGCCCCCTCGGCGAGGGACGCATCATCAACGGCTGCATCACCTGCCCATGGCACGGCTACCAGTACCGCCCCCACGACGGCCAATCACCACCCCCGTACACCGAAAGAATCGCCACCTACAACATCCGCATCGAAGGACAACGCATCCTCATCAACCCCACGCCCAACCCCCCCGGCACACCCGTCCCCCCACCCGTCCCGGACACCCACACCAACACCAACACCAACACGAACACCAACCCATGACCACCCCACACACACCAACACCAAACCCGCCGCCAGACCCACCCCCATCCGCCGACCAGCGCCCGCTCTATGTCGGCTACCTCCCCATGCCGCAACGCCACCGCCGCTTCGCGCGCTGCGCTGTCCCCGCCCTCATCCTCTCCCTCCTCGCCGCCTCGGCCATCATCGCCGCAAACCAACCCAACCCCGGCCCCGCCGTCTGGGCCGCCACCACCACCACCATCGAAGGCGATCTCATCCTCCACCCCTATCCCATGCTCATCGTCCGCCAGGCCACCACCACCACCACCACCAACAACAACAACAACCCCGACGAACCCACCGCGTGCTACCTCCTGGTCGAAGCCGACAAGCACGCGCCCCGCCCCCAGCGCTTCGAATCGCTCCAGACCACCACCACGCCCATCCGCATCCGCGCCACCGGATACACACTCACACGCCCCGACGACAATCCGCCCATTCCACCCACCCCACCAACATCCACCACCACCGCCGCCGCTCCGCCCCTCCGCATGCTCGAACTCATCCCAACACCCGATGCCATCGAACCCATCGCCAGCGACGGCCCAACCACCAGACCAACCACCAGCCCCACCCCCATCACCACCCACTCCTTCACCCCCACCGGCGACACCCTCACCCTCCACGCCGAGATCCTCGACTCCAAGTGCTTCCTCGGCGCCATGAAGCCCGGCCAGGGCCGCACACACCGCGCTTGCGCCCAGCTCTGCATCCAGGGCGGCATCCCGCCCATGATCGAAGCCCGAGACCACAACAACTCCCCCCGCCGCCTCCTCCTCCTCACCCCCGAAGGCGGACCGGCCAATGACCTCGTCCTCCCCCACGCCGCCCTCCCGGTCCTCATCCGAGGCCAACTCGCCCGCCTCGGAAACGCCGAGGCCCTCCGCATCGAATCCATCGAGCCCCGTTGACCACCATCCCCAGCATCCGCCCCGCACCCGCCGCGAACCCACCCGCATGCCGGATGCGCCAGCCCTCCCAGATCTCATCACCCACCTCCCACCCCACCTCGCCGAGCGCGCCCGCCCCCTCGCCGATCGTCCCATCCCCGCCGCACCCCACTTCGTGCTCGTCTGGCTCCACCACGCCCTCCGCGCCGAAGAAAACCCCGCCCTCGACACCGCCATCGCGCTGGCCAACCGCCTCGCGCTCCCCGTGCTCGCCTACCAGGGGCTCGCCGGCAACCACCGCTACAACGCCGACCGCCACCACGCCTTCATCCTCGAATCCGCCCGCGATCTCCACGCCGCGCTTGAGCGGCGCGGCATCGGGCACATCCTCCATGTCCCGACCGATCCCCGCACGCCCTCCCCGCTCCCCGCGCTCACCCGCCGCGCCGCGGCCCTCATCGTCGAGGACTTCCCCGCCCCGCCCTTCCCCCGTTGGACCCAGCGCATCGCCGAGAAGGCAGCATCCCCGGTGCTCGCCATCGACGCCGCGTGCGTCATCCCCATGCGCTCCCACGCCCGCTGGTACGACCGCGCGTTCAAGTTCGAATCCAAGACATCCGCCGAGTTCCACAAGCGCACCCGCCGCCAATGGCCGCCCATCGAGCCGGCCCACCCCTGGACCGACGCGCACCAGGCCGCCCTCCCCGACATCCCATCGCTCCACACCGTCGACACACGCACCATGGGCATCGCGCACCTCTGCGCACGCTGCGCCATCGACCACACCATCCCCCCCATCCCACACACACCCGGCGGTTCAACCGCTGGATACGCGCGCTGGCAGCGTTTCCGCGACCACCACCTGCACGCCTACGCCAAACGACGCAACGACGCGGCCAGCCTCCACGCCGTCTCACGCCTCTCACCGCACCTGCACTACGGCACCGTCGCGCCCACACGCATCGCCCGCGAGGCCGCCGAGCAACCATCCGAGGGCGCTGCGAAATTCCTCAACGAACTGCTCGTCTGGCGCGAACTCGCCCACGCGTTCTGCTTCTGGTTCGAGGGCGATCCCGAATCCACCCAGGCCCTGCCCGAGTGGGCCCGCCAATCCCTCGCCCGCCACGCCGATGATCCCAGGACAACCCTCGACTGGGAAACCCTCGCCCGCGCCCGCACCGGCGATCCCCTCTGGGATGCCGCCCAGACCTCGCTCCTCCGCCAGGGCGAACTCCACAACAACATCCGCATGACATGGGGCAAGGCCATCCCCCTCTGGACACGCACGCCGTCCGATGCGCTGCGCACCCTCTTCGACCTCAACCACCGCTACGCGCTCGATGGCAGCGACCCCAACTCCTACGGCGGCCTGCTCTGGTGCCTCGGCCAATTCGATCGCCCCTTCGAGCCCGAATCCCCCGTGCTCGGCGCCATCCGCCCGCGCGACACCGCCACCCACGCCCAGCGCCTCGACCTGAACCGCTACCGCGCCATCGTCTGCCGACCCCGCGCCGCACGCATCCCATCCATCGCCATCATCGGCGCTGGCATCGCCGGGCTCGCCGCCGCCCGCACCCTCGCCGACCAGGGCATCCCCATCCGCGTGTTCGATAAGGGACGGGGCCCCGGCGGACGCTGCTCCACCCGATTCGAGAACACCCTCCGCTTCGACCACGGCGCCGCCTACCTCACCGCGCACGACCCGCGCTTCGCCCGCTTCGTCGATGCCTGGCGCGAGCGAGGCCTCGTCCAACCATGGGCCCCGCGCCTCGCATCGCTCACCACCGATGCGACCATCCACGCCACCATCGACGCCACAACCACCACCACGCCCGAACACTGGCTCGCACCACCCGAGGGCATGCACGCCATCAACGCCCACCTCGCCGCCGATCTCAGCGTCTCCTTCGGCACCCGGATCCACACCATCGCCCGCGAACAGCGCCAGTGGGCCCTGCTCGATGAGCACGCCCGCACCATCGCCCGCGCCGACATCCTCATCTGCAACGCCCCGCCGGCCCAGGCCGCCACCCTGCTCGATCCCATCGCGCCCGACCTCGCCCGCCGCGCCACGGCCATCCCCTTCGATCCCTGCTGGGCGCTCATGCTCGCCACACACCGCACACACGCGCATGATCCGCCCCCCTTCGACGCCGCACGCGCCGCCAACCCCGCCGCCAACCCCGCCGCGCCGATCGCGTGGATCTCACGAGAGAACTCCAAACCCGGACGCGACACACCAACCAGCACCAACACCAACATCGACACATGGGTCATCCACGCCTCGCCCGAGTGGTCCCGCCGCCACCTCGAACTCGAGGCCCCCGAAGCCGCCCAGCACCTCCGCGCCCTCGCCGCCCGCGCCATCCCGGCGCTCGAAGCCCACCCGCCCACGCTCATCAAGGCCCACCGCTGGCGATACGCCCTCTGCGCCGCACCTTGGGATGATGACTGCCACTACGACCCGGACCGCGCCATCGGGCTCTGCGGCGACTGGTTCGCCTCCTGCGCACGACACGGACGCATCGAGACCGCGTTCCTCTCCGGCGCTGCCCTCGCCGCCCGCATCCTCGCCACCATCGCCGACAAAGACCCCAACCACACCACATCCCACGCCCCAACCCTCTTCGACACCCCCGCGCCCACCAACCACACCTGAATGTCCCGAACAACCAACCAGCCCGATCAACCCACCAAACCCTGCGCCACCTGCGGGCGCACCATCACATGGCGCAAGAAGTGGGAGCGCGACTGGCACACCGTCCGCTACTGCTCCGACGCATGCCGACGCACCAAGCCCGACGACATCGACACCGCGCTCGAACGCGCCATCCTCGAACTGCTCGCCCAGCGCCCCGCCGGCGCGACCATCTGCCCCTCCGAGCCCGCCCGACGCGTCGGCACACCCGAAACCTGGCGCACCCTCATGGACCGCACCCGCCGCGCTGCCAACCGCCTCGCCGCACGCAACATCATCGACATCACGCAGGGCTCACGCCCCGTCGATCCATCCACCGCGCGCGGCCCGATCAGGCTCCGCCTCCGCTGAGCCCCGCCCCACCAACCCCCACACGCCGCGCCACCACGCACCGCAGCGACCGATCGAACCGCAGCACAAACACCGTGAACATCGCATCCCCATCCCCGCGCAACGCCTTCTGCTCCACATCCGGATCCACGGCCTGACCCCGCGTCTTCACCTCCACAATCCCCGCACCACGCGCCGCCAGCCACGCCCGAACCCGACGACGATTCCAAGCCATCACTTCCAACACCTCGAACCCCGTCAACCACACATCCGCCTCGTCACGCCCCACGCTCGCACCATCGCCCGTCAACAACCCCAGCGCCGGATGCACCATCCCCATCCCCGCCAGCGCGCACAACTCCGAAAGCAAACCCGCACGCTCCACGCTCGGATCCACCGCGAACACGAACCGCCCGATCCCATCGCCCGCCACAGGCCCACCGCTCCCCCCCACCCCGCACAACGACCGCGATGACACCACCCCGCCCACACCCACGCCTCCACCATCAACATCATCATTCGCATCCCCCAGCAGCAGCGTCGCCCGCGTTCGCCGCCCACCACCCGCACTCCGCCCCGCGCCGCCGCCCTCCTCATCCAGCGCCCCCGTCCACAGCACCGCCTGCGTCAAACGCCCCCGCTCGCTGATGAACTCGAGCTCCCCCGACGGCGGCTCATCGTGCCCGATCCCCGGCGCCAGCTTCATCGCCACGCCCCGCGCGACCCGCACCAACGCCTCCAGTGTCTCCGCCCCCGGGCGCATCTCACCCCACCCGCGCCGCCGCCGCGACCCAGCGCCTTCCTCCCGCCGCGCCGGATCGATGTGCACCAACGCCCCACCCAGCATCGCCGCGTTCCGATCGACCCACTCCTCATCGATCACCGCCACGGCGCTCGCGCACCCCGCGTTCTGAGCGCACGCCCACGCACGAAACCCATCCGCATCCACCGCCCTCACCTCGAGCCCGCGCTCGCGCAGCGCCATCGCATCCCCGCCGATCCCCGCGCACAGATCCAGCACCTCCGCCCCCGCCGCACCAGCAATCACCCGCGCGAACCGCGCTGCCTTGTGCCGCGCCGACACCAGCGAACTCGCCATCCGAACCCCCTCCGGATCGCCCACCAGACCCCGCGCTGCGCGCCCGAACTTCACCGCGCCGATCCGGCGAGCCTCCTCCAGCAACAGCGCTGCACGCACAACCTCCGCATCCCACTCCCGCCGCAGCGCTGCGATCTCCGATGCACCCGGATCGCGCATCCCCCGCACACGCTCCAGCAACGCCCGCCCCTCAGCCCCCAGCAACGATCGCCATGTCTCAACCGAATACCCGGTCATCCACCACGCGCCTCCGGCCGCGACTTCACCAAGATCCACCCCCCAACACTTGATCCGCGCCCAATCCGGTCGATCCTACAAGCATCACCACCCACACCCAACCAAAGGCCCCGCCATGACCCACAACGACGCCAACACGCCAAGCACGAACACCACCGAACCCATCACCCGCCCCGCCGTGCTCACCATCGCCGGCTCCGACCCCTCCGGCGGCGCCGGCGTCCAGGCCGACCTCGCCACCTTCCACGCCTTCGGCGTCTACGCCACCGCCGCCATCACCCTCATCACCGTCCAGAACACCACGGGCGTCACCCGCGTCGACCTCGTCGACGAATCACTCATCGCCGAGCAGATCGACGCCGTCCTCTCCGACATCCCACCCGCATGCATCAAGATCGGCGCACTCGGAAACCAGCGCATCGCGCGCATCGTCGCCGAACACCTCCAGCACGCACCCTGCCCCATCGTCCTCGACCCCGTCATGGTCTCAAAGCACGGCCACCCCCTCGTCGACCGCTCGTGCGCCCAGGAGATCCGCGCACGACTCATCCCCCTCTGCGCTGTCCTCACACCCAACACCCACGAGGCCAGACACCTCACCGACATCGACATTACCACACGCGAAGACATGCTCCGCGCCGCCGGAGCCCTCGAAACCATGGGCGCCCGCGCCGTCTACCTCTCCGCACCCACGCGCGGCATCCCGAACCCCTTCGCAGACGACCTCCTCCTCAGCAACGGAAGCCCCATTTGGATCGAAGGCCCGCTCCTCCCCACCGAACGAACCCACGGCACCGGCTGCGCCTCCTCCGCGGCCATCGCCGCAGGCATCGCCCTCGGACACGACACCGAAACCGCCTGCCGCAACGCCAAAGCCTTCATCACCGAAGCCATCCGCACCGCCCCCCTCCGTGGCCGCGGCGTCTGCCCCCTCAACCTCCACATCGCCCCGCCCCCAACACCCGCCCCGCGCTCCAAGCGCTGACCAATCCGCCAGGCAATCCCCTCACGGCAGCGGCCCCGTCGCACCGGAGCCGTCCCCCTCAGAACCAACCGCCCCATCATCCTCACCAAACACCTCGAACGACGCCACACCCGCAAACGCCCGATCCCACGCGCTCAGATCCAATCCCATCGAACCCGGCGCTTCCTCTCCCCCACCCTCACCCGGCAACCTCGGCCGCGGCCACGACGAAACCCGCACGCCGCCACCACCCAACTCTTCACGCCGCTCCAGCGCAAGCCACACCGTCTCCCCGCCATCCTCATCCCCACGCACATCGATCGCCAGCGTCGCCGACCATCGATCATCCGCCCGCCGATAGTCCAGCAACCGAGCATCCCACCCGCCCGAATCAAACGAACCATCGCCCCGCACCATCATCGCCCCGCCACCCCCAAGCCACACCCGCACCACATCGCCCCCACCATCGCCATCGACATCACCACCGCCCCGCCCATCACGCAGACACTCCACAAATAACACCCAACGCCCCGTCAGATCATCACGCGTCAGCAACGCCGCCGTCGTCGGCATACGCTCGCCACCCCGCGCCACCGTCGCCGCCTCCGGCGTCGCGTTCAACCAACGATCAAGCGTCCACGAACGCCACAACGCGCCAACACGGAACCCCGGCGCCACCACCGGCGCGCCCCGCGGCGCCACCAGCAACCGCTGCGACAACGCCCCGGATCGCACCACCACCACCGGCGCAACCCCCGCTCCACCTCCACCTCCACCACTCTCACTGAGATCCACCATCACCTCGCTCGAACCAAACGCCGACAAGTCCACATTCGTGCGCGCCCCGACGGTCGCGCTCCGCCCACGCCCCTGCAGTTCCGCGACCCGAACCACACCCCGACCCGCATCACACCCCACCCCGTCCAATCCCCCCGATCCATCGCACACCACATCCCGCGCCACCCACGCCATCATCGCCGCACGCCCCGACCACACCCCGCGCAGCGCCGCCCCGATCCGCTCATCCGCCACCCCCGCGCCCGCACCATCGCCCAGCATCCCCCCCAGCAGCGCCGACTCCACACCCGCGTTCGCGCTCCACACCGGCAGCCGAACACCGCGCCCCAGCGATGCCACGCCCAGCAGCGCCCGCGCCACCTCCCCCGCCAACGCCCCGTCCCGCTCGCCAAGCCGCCACAACCCCTCGCGCCACACCCGCTCCCGCTGCGCTGCGATCTCACCGATCACCGCATCATCACCCGACACCAACCCAGACCCAGGCCCAGACCCAGACCCAGACCCGGTCCCAGACCGCTCCGCAGCCTCGCGCGCCACGCCCGCCCCGAATACATCCGAAAGCAGCCGGACCCGCCAACGCTGCATCGGATCGCCCCACACCCCCGACAGCGCCCGCCCCAGAACCTCCCGCTCCTCCGCACCGAGCTCCACCCCTTCACCCACCCCCTCACCACCCCCCGCCCACACCGCGCGCAGGTCGATCGCCCCATCCGGAATCGCCCCCAACC
This sequence comes from Phycisphaerales bacterium, assembly GCA_052168315.1. Taxonomy (GTDB): domain Bacteria; phylum Planctomycetota; class Phycisphaerae; order Phycisphaerales; family UBA1924; genus JBQLZO01. Next base: position 35,087 of record JBQLZO010000032.1, read on the forward strand.
ACCGCACGCCAATCCGCACCTCGCCCGCCCCCGCCGAACCACCCTCCGAACCCCGGCGCAGCACCAGCCGATCCCCCGCCCGCGCCCCATCCACCAGCACCACCCAGTACCCCGCCTCTCCCAGCCGCGCCCGCTCATCCGCCCGCGCGCTCCGCGCCAACCGGCGCGCACCCTCCGCATCGATCGACGACCAGCGAAACGAAGAACCCGCGCCCAACCACCCCTCCAGATCCCCCGCCCCCTCAACCCGCCGCGCCGCAAGCCAGTGCAGCCCCACCCCCAGCCGACGCTCCGGATCATCACGCACCGCGATCGTCGGCACCGGAGGAGTCCACCACCCCTCAAGATCAACCGGCGGCACCGGCACCAGCACCAAAGAACGACCCTCGATCCCCACGATCGGCCCGCCAAACCCCTCGATCGGATCCTCCCGGAACACCACCTCCGGCAACGCCGACCCCACCATCGCCGCCTCTTCACCCGCATCCCAACCCGACCCGCCGCCAACACCACCCCCATCCCCACCCTCCGCCGAGGTGCCCGACCCGGCACACCCCGCGCCAACCACCACCAGCACCCCACCCAGCGCCGCCGCCACCGCCCCCACCACAAACCCCCGCCACCACCCACACCGATCCATCACGCCGCCGCCAACACCTGCTCGCCACATGGGCCCATCCTTCCCGGCATCCACCAACAACCCAGCACCACCCCGCCCACGCGTTCCCCCACCCCACCCATCTTCCCCACCACGCCGATCCACGCAATCCCGCCCCACCGCACACCCCCCCCCGCACCGCAAGGGGAACAACAGGGGGGGCGGGGGCGAAAGCCACTGCATAGCATCGCATTCGCGGACGGATCGAGATCGTTGCGGCCAACCCCCGCCAACCACCCACGATCCACACATCCGCCCCACGGTGCGGTGGCCGAGCGGCTGAAGGCGGCGCACTTGAAATGCGCTAGACCCGCAAGGGTCTCGTGGGTTCGAATCCCTCCCGCACCGCTTCAACCCCCCAACCCAACCCAACCCACCCCACCCCACTCAACCCAACCACCCCCAACCTCACCGGCACCCACCGGGGGCCGCCGCGCCCCCTTCGCCACCACCCCGCGCGCCCACTTGGGAAAACCACCAACCCGATCGACGCCGCCCCGCGCCCGCCGCGCCCCGATTCGCCAACTCTTCACCCAACACTGCGCGCCAATGAACACGATCCGAATCGCCGCACCGTAAGTTCGTCTCCCATGCGCCGGACGGCGTCGCGGAGTCGCGGCGCGCCAAGCGCAGGCACGGAAGGAGACAGTTCAATGCGATCCATCATCGTGACCGCCGCGGCGCTCGCCAGCGCCTGCGGCGCTGCTGTGGCCGCGCCCATCGTCGGCGTCGCCGGGTACTCGGCCTTCGGAACACAGGCCCTCTACGCCTTCGATCAGACCACCGGACAGGCCACACTCATCGGCGACACCGGCCTCTCCCAGATCAATGGCCTCGCCTGGAACCCCGCGAGCGGCATCCTCTACGCCACGACCTCGGGCTCCGACCTCTACCGCATCAACCAGTACACCGCCAAGGCCACCCTCATCGCCGACGCCTTCGGCATCACGCCCGCAGGCGGCCTCACCTTCGACAACGCCGGCAACCTCTGGGCCACCAACGCCAACCAGTTCGGCACCATCAACCTCGCCACCGGAGCCTTCACCGGCATCTCAACCCTCCAGTCCCCCGCGACCGATCTCTCCGGCCTCGCCTTCGACGCCGCCACCGGCAGCCTCGCCGTCTATGCCAAGAACGGCGCCGCCGATGACCGCCTCATGATCGTCGATCCGGCCACCGGCATCGTCTCTTTCTCCGATCCCTACGCCTTCGCCGGCCCCGGCAGCGTCGGCGGACTCGATGTCGACCCCATCACCGGCATCGCGGCCCTCACCGACGGCGCCTCCCTCTTCCTCTCCAACCCCGGCACCTTCGACTTTAACCCCAACGCGCCGCTGTTCACCGGCGTCTCCGGCATCTCCGGCCTCGCGTTCATCCCCTCGCCCGGCACCGCCGCCCTGCTCGCCCTCGGCGCCCTCGTCGCCACCCGCCGCCGCACCACCAACGCCTGAGCGACCCCCGCTCCACCGTTCAACCGTCAAAGGACAGACCGACTCACACCACGCGTCCACAGCAACGGACGCACAGGAGACACTCCCATGCACCGCATGTCCCTCACCGCAACAACGGCCGCCGCCGCCGCAGCGCTGCTGCTCGCCAGCGCCCCCGCGACCGCGCAGACCGACTTCGCGCTCCACATCCTCCACCACAACGATGGCGAATCCCAGCTTCTCGGCACCGGACCCGCCAACCAGTACGGCGGCGTCGCACGCTTCGCCACCCGCATCGCCCAGCTCCGCACCGACGCCCTCACCCTCCCCGCCGGACCGTTCGACCGCGGGTCCATCCTCGTGACCTCCGGAGACAACTTCCTCGCCGGCCCCGAGTTCAACGCATCCATCCAGAACGGCACGCCATACTTCGACGCCATCGCGCTCGACCTCATCGGCTACGACGCCTTCGCCATCGGCAACCACGAATTCGACTTCGGCCCACAGATCCTCGCCAACTTCATCAACTCCTTCTCCGGGCCCGCCACTTTCCTCTCGGCCAACCTCGACTTCTCCGCCGAACCCGCCCTCCAGCCGCTCGTCGACAACGGCAGCATCGCGCCATCCACCCTCCTGAATGTCAACGGCCGCCTCGTCGGGCTCATCGGGCTCACCACCACCACCCTCCCCTTCGTCTCCTCGCCCGGCGGCGTCGTCGTCGACACCGACCTCGTCTCCGCCGTCAACACCGAGATCAACGCCCTCCAGGGCCTCGGCGCCAACATCATCATCCTCACCACCCACCTCCAGAACATCAACGGCGAGATCGACCTGATCGCCCAGCTCTCCGATGTCGATGTCGTCATCGCCGGCGGCGGCGGCGAACTGCTCGCCAACCCCGACGATGCCCTCGTCCCGGGCGACACCGCCCTCAACACCTACCCCGTCATCGCCACCGACCTCGACGGCAAGCAGGTCCCCATCGTCACCACCTCCGGCGACTACAAGTACATCGGGCGCCTCGTCGTCGGATTCGATCTCAACGGCGAAGTCACCGAGATCTTCGATGAGTCCGGCGCTGTCCGCGTGTCCGGCAACCCGGCCGACGCCGACTTCGTCGACGCCGATCCCGCCGTCCAGGCCCAGGTCGTCGACCCCGTCGCCGCCGCCGTGCAGGCCCTGGCCGACAACATCATCGCCTTCTCCGATGTCCCGCTCGACGGCGTCCGCGCTCGCATCCGCACCGAGGAAACCAACCTCGGCAACCTCGCCGCCGACTCGCTCCTCTGGGCCGCCGCCGTCGTCGGCCCGCAGTTCGGCGCGCCCACCCCCGATGTCGCCATCCAGAACGGCGGCGGCATCCGCAACGACTCCGTCATCCCCGCCGGACCCATCTCCGAACTCGACACCTTCGACATCCTCCCCTTCTCCAACTTCGCCACCGTCGTCCCACAAGTCGACGCCCAGACCTTCAAGCAGATCATGGAAAACACCGTCTCCCGCGTCGAATTCGTCGATGGCCGGTTCGCCCAGATCGCCGGCTTCCGCGTCGAGTGGGATCCCACCGGCATCGCCCAGGTCATCTCCGGCGATCAGATCACCGTCCCGGGGTCGCGCATCAAGTCCATCGTCCTCAACGACGGTCGCGAGATCGTCCGCGACTACCTCGTGGTCGCCAACGCCGAACCCATCAACATCGCCATCGTCGACTTCCTCGCCCGCGGCGGCGACCAGTACCCCTTCTTCGGCGCCCCCTTCACCATCGTCGGCGTCTCCTACCAGCAGGCCCTCCGCGACTTCATCACCGACGCCCTCAGCGGCGAGATCACCGCCCTCGACTACCGCGATGGCGGCGAGGGACGCATCATCGAAATCGCCGAGGGCGACCTGGCCTCATGCCCCGGCGACCTCAACGCCGACGGCACGGTCGACTCGACCGACCTCGGCATCCTCCTGGCCGCCTTCGGCGCCGCCGCCCAGGGCCTCAACGCCGACATCAACGACGACAACCTCGTCGACTCCAACGACCTGACCATCCTCCTCAGCCACTTCGCCACCAACTGCAACTAAGCGCCCCGCGCACCACCACCGCTTCCGTGTAACTCGCGAAGCCCACACAGGCACCCAAGCCCCAACAATGCCGCGCCCCCTCAAAGGGACGCGGCACTTTCACATCCAGCACCACACACACCACCACCCCACCCCCTCCATTCTTCTCATCTGCCATCTGCTATCTGATGCTCTGCTGCTCTACCCATCTGCTGATCTGCGCCTCTGCTACCCGCCCCGATCCCGCTCGATCCGGATCCGCTCGATCGGCACGAACCCGCCACGCCCCACGCCCTCGCAGCTCCGCCCCAGCGCCTCCCACCGACGCCTGCTCGCCAGATGCTCTGGCCACCACGGAAAGGTCCGGCACTGCATCGGCCGCGCCGCGTACACACCGCACACGCCCTTGCCCGGCACCGTCGTCCGATCAAGAAACACGCAGTCGAACCCGTGCTCCGTCCGCACCTCCGCCAGCGATCGGCCCTCGGGCGTGTCCTGCGTGAACCGCTCCAGGAACTCCTCCAGCCCCACCCCCAACGCCCGGGCCAGCCCCCGCGCCTCGCCATCGGTGAACCCCACGAACCCCGGCGGCCCCGTGCAGCACGCGCCACACTGCGTGCACTCGAAGCGCAGCCCCCGCGCGTACCACTCCCCACCATCCTGCGCACCACCACCGCGACCAGCGCCCGACGACCCCATCACGCCTCCATCAGCCCATCAACGCGCCACCCGCAGCGCCACGATCGTCTGGTCATCCTCCCGGCTCCGCGCGTGCGTGTGCTCGTACAGCCGGGCATGGATCGACTCGATCACGCATTCCGGATCCCCCGAGCAGTCCTCCAGCGCCGACCGCAGCCGGTCCTCGCCGAACATCTCGCGATCCGGCGGCGCCGAACGCGCCTCCGTGATCCCATCCGTGTACATCACGATCGAGTCACCCGAAACCAGCTCCATCTCGGCCTGCTCGAACCGCGTCTCCGGCAACACCCCCAGCGGGAACGACAGCCCGCCCTCGATCGCGCTCACCCGCCCCGATCCCGCCCCCGCACCCCGCCGCAGCAAGGGCCGGTTGTGCCCGGCGTTGGCATAGGTCAGCGTCCGCCGATCATCCGAGAGCACGCCCAGGAACGCCGTGATGAACGCGCCATCGATCCGCCGACGCGACAGCGCCTCGTTCGCGTGCGCCATCACCTCCGCCGGCTCCGAATCCCGACCCAGCCGGTGCGCCTCGTGCAGGATCGTCTGCAGCATCGCCATCAGCGTCGCCGCACCCGCCCCGTGCCCAGAAACATCCGCGATGAACACGCCCATCCGCCCATCGCCGAACTCGAAGAAGTCGTAATAGTCCCCGCCGGACTCGTTGCACGGCAGGTACGAGGTCGCGATCGGAACCCCCGCGATCCGCGGCACACCCTCGGGCAGCAGGCTCCGCTGGATGTTCGCGATGTCCAGCAGTTGACGCTGACGCTCGGCCAGCAGCGCCTCCACACGCCGCTTGTCGATCAGACCCTTCGTCATCCGCCCGCCCAGGTTCGCCCGCATGAAAAAGTCTTCGACCTGCTCCGGCGTGATCCCATCCGCCGCCGGGTTCACCATGATCGACCAGTTCAGATCCTCGCCATCGTCGAACAGCGGCACCGCCGCCAGCGAGCGGAACCCCGCCAGCGCATCGCCCAGCACCGGATCGTGCGGGATCCGCATGTCCAGCAGCAGCCTCGGCCGCGCCTCCGCGATCAACTCCCCGATCAACCCGCCCGTGTAGGTCGGCATGTCGTTCCACGCGCCCCACGGGTTGTAGTTCGTCCGCTCGAGATCCTCTTCAGTCAGCAGCCGACGCGTGATCTTGTACTGCCCCGCACCGAGGTTCCGCTTCGACACCGCGATGTACCCCTGCGCGCTGTTGATCCGCCGCGCGCTCTCGGAGAACAACCGCTGGATCTCCTTCGGCTCCACGATCGCCGACATCGCGCGCAGCGTCTCCACATAATCGTCCAGCACCAGCCGCCCGCGAAGATCAACCTCGCGCACGCTCGACTTCATGTCCTGTCCACGCGCCGTGCCGCCCATCAACCCATCGTAGGTATTCATCTGCCACACAACCCCCGGCACGCCCCCGTTGTTCCCACGCCATCGCCCGCCCGTCGGAACCACGACCCGATTCCCTAAACTCACACCCATGCCGCGCCCAGCAGCACACCCCGGCTACGAGGCCGCCGCACGCGGCGTCATCCGACCCCCACGCCTCGTCAGGCCCGCCCCCCCGGCCATCCTCCCAGCCCCGCCGCTCCCCCCCACACCCCTCGGGCTCATCGCCGCCAGCGGAAGGCTCCCCATCCTCGTCGCCCAGGGCATGCGCGCCCTCGGCCACCCCGTCATCGGCCTCGGCCTCGGACGCCAGTACCCCGAAGAACTCCCGGACCTCTGCGACGACTTCGAAACCGCGCCGCTCCTCCGGCTCGCCGGATGGGGACGATCCCTCCGCCGCCGCGGCGTCCAGCACGCCGTCATGGTCGGACGCATCGACAAGGCCTCCCTCCTCTACAGTTGGTGGGCCGTCCTCCGACTCCTCCCGGACGCGCGGGCCTTCCGCATGTACCGCCGCATCTGGCGCGACCTCCGATCGCACCGGATCCTCGCCGCCATCGCCGACGAGCTCGCAGACGACGGAGTGATGCTCATCGACTCAACCCACCCCATCCCGGACCACATGGCCACCGTCGGCACCATGACACGCCGCGAGCCATCCTCCCACGCCAAGCGCGACATCGAGTTCGGCTGGCCCATGCTCACACAGCTCCTCCAGCTCGACATCGGACAGGCCATCGCCGTCCGACAGCGCGATGTCATCGCCGTCGAAGCCATCGAGGGCACCGACCGCCTCATCGAACGCGCCGGCGACCTCTGCCGCGGAAACCCATGGACACTCCTCAAGGGCGCCCGCCTCGGCCACGACCGACGCGCCGATGTCCCCACCGTCGGACCCGCCACCATCGAACGACTCGCCGGCGCCGGCGCCCGATGCCTCGCCCTCGCCGCCGGCGATGTCATCATGGTCGACAAGCCCATCACGCTCGCCCTCGCGGACCAGCTCGGCATCGCCGTCGTGGGCATCCCCGCCGTCTGACATGCCAGACCCCAGCCCCAATCCCAACCCCACTCCCACGCCCAGCCCAACCCCGCGCCCCGTCTCACGCGCCGGCGCCAAGCTCGCGCACGCCCTCGACGCCTTCCGCATCAACCCCAAGGGCCTCGGCTGCGCAGACCTCGGCTGCTCCAACGGCGGCTTCACACAGGTCCTCCTCCAACGCGGAGCCGCCTTCGTCATCGCCGTCGACACCGCCTACGGCATCCTCGACTACACCCTCCGCACCGACCCACGCACCATCGTCATGGAACGCACCAACGCGCTGCACGCCGAACCGCCCGCAAACCTCCCATCGCCCATCGAACTCATCACCATCGACCTCGGCTGGACCACCCAGCGCCGCTGCATCCCCATCGCCCTCCGCTGGCTCCAGCAGGCCCGCACCCCGCACATCATCACCCTCATCAAGCCCCACTACGAAGCCAAAGACCTCGACATGGAATCCGCCCTCGTCGATGGCGCCCTCTCCGACGACGATGCGCTGAGCATCACCCACAAGGTCATCGCCCAGCTCACCGACCAGCTCCCCATCGAATCCCTCGCCCTCACCCCATCGCCCATCCGCGGCGGCAAGAGCGCCAAACGCGCCGGCGCGGAGGGCAACCTCGAATACCTCGCCCTCCTCCGCCCCACCGATCAACCCTGACCCATCCCCCGGGACGCGCCACCACATCCCCACACCCACTCACCGCGCCCGCATGTACCAGCACAGCGCCATCTGCCGATGGTCGTGCACCTCCGGCCCCGCAGCCCCCGGAATCTCCAGCAGCGCCTCATCGTCCGTCTCCTCATCCGCCCCCGCCATCGGCACCGGCACACGCAATATCGCGTACCCATCATCATCCAGCAGCTGCACCGCCCGCGCGAACTGCGCCAGCACCCGCCCACGATCCCCCGCCGACACCATCATCGGAAACGGCGGATCGAAGAACACCAGGTGCGACGGCCGATCCGCCTGCGACAGCCCCGCCGGCCCCAGCGCATCGGCCTGCACGAACACACACCGCGCCACGCACCCCAGCGCCGCCGCGTTCTCCTTCAACAGCCGCATCATCTCGCGATCACGCTCCACGAACACGCACCGCGCCGCACCACGCGACAACGCCTCGAACCCGAACGACCCAACCCCCGCGAACACATCCAGCACCGACTGCCCCTCGATGTGCCCCTCCAGCATGTTGAACAGCGACACCCGCGCCCGATCGGGCAACGGCCGGGCCTTATCCGTCCCCTCCGGCGTCAGCAGCCGCCGGCTCCGATACTCGCCCGCGATGATCCGAACCATCCCTCACACCCCTCCATCCGCATCGCCACCACGACCGCCATCCCCACCATCGCGCGCCAGCAAACACTCATCAAGAATCAGCAGCGCCCGCCGCGCGTGCGGGATCACGATCGAACCGCCCACCACCAGCGCCACATTCATCGCATCCTCGATCTGCTCACGCGTCCACCCCGCCTTCACCGCCTGGTCGATGTGATAGTTGATGCAGTCATCGCACCGCAGCACCGCCGACGCCACCAGCCCGAGCAGCTCCTTCGTCGCCCCATCCAGCCCGCCCTCCGAGACCCGGTCGCGGTACGCCGCGCTGTCCAGGCTCAAGAACCGCCGGATCCCGAGATGCTCGCACGCCTCCAGCCGCGCCTGCGCCCGCGCACGCGAACGCGTGAACGCATCCAGCCCCGGCGTGCGCGACCCCCCGGGCTCCCCGCCGCCGCCACACCCAGCCCGCTCATCACCCGTGCCTGCCGCGCCATGCCCGCTCATGGCCGGAGCGTAGTGCCTCCCGCGCCCGGAGCACCACCGCACCCGTCCTATCGTCCAACATGCCGGGCACGACCATCCAGCGGGCCACCGCCGACACGATCGACGCCGCCGCCCGCGCCCTCCTCAATGCCCAACTCGTCCTCCTCCCCACCGAAACCGTCGCCGGCATCGCCGCGCTCGCCGCACACCCCGACGCCATCGCCAACCTCTTCGCCGATCGCCCCGAAACCACCCCAACCCCCTCCAACACCACTCCACGCCCCACCCTCGCCTGGCACGCGCCCGATGTCCCCACCGTCCTCCGCCTCCTCCGCACCGCCCACCCCGCGCACCGAACCCCCGCGGCCCACCGCCTCCTCATCGAGCGCCTCGCACCAGGCCCCGTCCAGTTCGCCATCGAATTCGCCGAAACCGACCAACTCCACACCGCCCTCGCCTGGCTCAACACGCCCCACGCCATCATCGACGATGCCCACCGCCTCATCGTCCGCATCCCATCCCACCCCGTCGCCGCCGCCCTCACCCGCACCACATGGGATGCCGCCCGCTGGGCCGATGGACGCTCCGAAGGCGCCATCGTCCTCCGATCCGCCCCCTCCATCACCAACACCGCGCGGAACGCCACCATCGCCGATACCGTGGACAGGCTCCCGCCCGCCATCCCCATCGCCATCGCCCTCGACGCACCCCCGCCACCCACGGGCCGCGCCTCAACCCTCATCATCCTCACCCCGGATGGCCGCCACCGCGTCGCCCGACAGGGAGCCTACGAGGAGCGATTCATCGCAAACCAACTCAAAAGAACCATCCTCTTCGTCTGCACCGGCAACACCTGCCGAAGCCCCATGGCCGAGGCCATCGCGCGCGACCTCATCGCCCGCGAACACGCCGGCTCCACCATCATCACCACCGCCGACTCCGCCGGCTCCATGGCCTCCGAAGGCATGCCCGCCTCAGAACAGGTCGCCGGCGCCCTCCGATCCATCGGCATCGAACCGCCCCACCACGCCTCCAAACCCCTCACCCGCGCCCTCATCCAGCAGGCCGACCACATCTACACCCTCACCAGCGCCCACCTCGACGCCGTCCTCGCCATCGACCCCGACGCCGCGCACAAAGCAGACACCCTCGACCCCGACGCCGCCGACATCCCCGACCCCATCGGCGGCCCGCAATCCCTCTACAACCAGACCGCCCAGCGCCTCCTCCAACTCATCAAAGCCCGACTCGCCGCCCTCGACTGGTAACCCCCCCCCCAATCCCCCCTCCGAAGCCTCCACACACCAACGCCTCCGCGAAACCCACACCCACACCACCACGCTCTTACAAACACCAACCAAACCAACCACACCCACCCTCCCCATCCCCTCACGCCCAAAATCGCCCGCCCCGACACCGCCCAACCACCACCCACACCCTTCGTCAAACGCACCCCCGGTGCTACGATCGCTGCCCTATGGGCACCACCACTCCAAAGAGCACGGCCTCCAAAAAGCGCACAACCCGCACAAAGTCCTCACGGCCCGCGCCGCCGAAGTTCGAGAACTACCAGGCCGCCACCAAGCACCTCTTCGAGCGCGTCAACATCGAAAAACTCCGCCCCTCCAGGGTCGACCCCGACGCCTTCAAGCTCGACCGCATGCGCGCCCTCATGGACGCCCTGTCCAACCCGCAGGATGCCCTCCGCATGGTCCATGTCGCCGGGACCAACGGCAAGGGCTCCGTCGTCGCCATGCTCGAAGCCTCCCTCCGCGCTTGCAACTTCGCCGTCGGAACCTACACCAGCCCGCACCTCACCGATGTCCGCGAGCGCATCCAGATCAACTCGCACCTCATCTCATACCCCGCCTTCACCGATGTCCTCCAGCGCGTCGTCGATGCCGAGGCCACCCTCCCCGAGTCGCTCGGCAACGCCACCTACTTCGAACTCCTCACCGCCATGGGCTTCCTCCACTTCGCCGACCAGGCCGTCGATGTCGCCATCATCGAAGTCGGCCTCGGCGGCCGCCTCGACGCCACCAACATCATCACCCCCGCCGTCTCGGCCATCACGCAGATCGACCTCGACCACACCCAGTTCCTCGGCGACACCCTCGAGAAAATCGCCGCCGAAAAAGCCGGCATCTTCAAGCCCGGCATCCCCGCACTCGCCTTCAAGCAGACACCCTCCGTCCTCGAGGTCTTCCAGGCCAAGGCCGCCGAGACCAACACCCCCCTCGCCATCGTCGGCAAGGACATCGATTTCTCCTACCGCTTCGAAGCCAGCCCCCAGCTCGGCAAGCACTCCCGCGTCGGCATGACCGGCCAGAAACTCTCCTTCGAGCATGTCCCCGTCCCCCTCCCCGGCGAGCACCAGGCCCTCAACTGCGGCCTCGCACTCGCCGTCCTCGACCGCCTCGCCACCGGCGGCCTCGCACTCAACGAAACCAAGGTCTTCGAAGGCCTCGCCGCCACCCGCGCGCCCGGCCGCATGGAGATCATCGCCGAACGCCCACGCGTCCTCGCCGATGGCGCCCACAACCCCGCCGGCATCGCCGCCCTCATGCGCTCCATCGGCGCACACATCAACTACGACTCCATGATCCTCATATTCGGTTGCGCCGCAGACAAGGATGTCAACGAGATGCTCTCACGCATCGCCCTCGGCGCCGACAAGGTCATCTTCACCAAATCACGCTCAAACCCCCGCGCCTGCGACCCCGATGACCTCTGCCAGCGCTTCGAAGAAGCGCACCCCAAGATGGCCCAGGTCGCCCACACCCTCGAAGAAGCCCTCGACATCGCCCGCCGGGGCGCCTCAAGAGGCGACCTTATCTGCATCACCGGCTCCTTCTACCTCGCCGGAGAAGCCAAGAAACTCCTCCAGCCCCGCGGCGAACGCTGATCGCGACCATGGGGACCACACGCCGGGATACTGTGGGGCCATCCGTCAGTCCCATCTCCAGTCTCGCGCTAGTTTCTCGATGTCACGCCGAACCACGGCCTCTCTCGGCACGAAATAGCGCGGACGCATGACCTGCACCTCCGCGATTGGGCGAAGGCGAGGCATGAGCGTCGAGATCTCAACCGGCACTCCCGCGTCATTCTCAACATAGATCGTGTTCGTCGCTGTCTGTTGTGCGGGCTCCTTCTCCGGGCGATACGGTGTGCGATACTTGGACTTGATCGCCTCCTTCAAGCAGTACCACTCCGGCTCCTGGTAGCCGTGCCCCCGCAAACATGCGCAGACGGCACGCTCCCATGAGGTGTGGTCGGGCACCAGCATCGGTGGAGGTGTCGGTGGCTCAACCACAGCGAAACCATCGCGACAAAGAAATCGTCGGGAAAGGTCGCTCAAGATGGGATCGTGGTGGCCATTCCATTGCTGCATCTGTGCGAGCACAGTGAATTCTTCGATCGCGAGATAGTCGCTGATTGAGAGAGTTCCGGGCGTCGGAGTCACCGTCGACCAGAGCCGCTCGAGCGCGGGCAACGCCAACACATCGTCGCCGCGGTGCCGCAGGAGATCCGCTCGCTTCCACATCGCCTTCAGCAGCGCCTCGTATCCACGCGTTGTCTTGTGGAGGTAGACATTCTGGTACATGTAGAATCGGGCGTAGATGTATTCTTCAATCGCCATCGCGGACTTGTTCGGCCACACAGGCCGCTTCTCGTCCCCTTCCAGGCGGAAAGTCGTGAGGATGCGGTGCCAGTCGAAATGCCCATACCCCGCGCCCGTAAAGAGGCTGTCGCGACGAATGTAGTCCATCCGATCGACATCGAGTTCGCTCGATAGCAGTGCCTTCTGCCATGCAGGTTGTCGGAAGTTATCCTTCTCAATCAATCCGGCAACACGAGCGGGAAGATCTGGATCCTCCTTCGAGAGAATCTGATTGACCTCCGACTCCGGATCGATCACTATGGCAACGGACCACTCCTCGTGATCGACGCCCAAGCACGGCTCGAAGAGGTGGGAAAAAGGACCATGGCCAACATCGTGGAGCATCGCCGCGGCCAGCAATGGCTGGCGAGCAGATCGGATTTGCTCATCGACATGCTCGCGTTCCAGATGCCGGAGCACAGCCTGCATGAGATGGACCACGCCAAGTGTGTGCGCAAGACGATTGTGATCCGCACCCGGATAAGTAAAATTGCTCACTCCAAGTTGATGAATCCGTCGGAGCCGCTGCATCTCCGGAGTATCCAGCAGCTTCAGCAACCATCCGTCACGCGCCCCGTCGATCCCGATGTAGTTGTACAAAGGATCCCGAAAGACTTTGTCCGCCATGAGATCCCCTACTGATCATGCGGCGACAGGAGCCAATCGCTCGGCAAGAACCCGCGCGTCTTGAGAACTCTGGAGCATTGGCGCGACACCCTTGTACCGGCACGCGTCAACAAGCGCTCTCTCCCAGTTCGGACTGTCCCTCTGTGTGCGGAAAAAGTACAGAATGGTCGAACCAAGCTCAAGCGTCCACAGATCTTCCTGAAGCAACTCAACGGCCATTTGCTTGAACTTCTCAAACGCGGAAACCGACTCGCCCTGACAAGCACGCGCCTGATCAATCATCGATCGCGTCTTTGCATCAAGCTCGTACTCGTACTGCCCTCCGCCGCCACCACGCTCAAGGAGAAGCCCCTCAGCAACCATCTCATCGGTGATGTTCGCAACGCACCGGGAGTACGGTCCATAGTGATGCAGCGTGTACTCGGCACCGATCGGACACCCCACCTGCTGCAAAAAGTAGATGACCTTTTGCATCCGCTTCCGTCCACGGAGCCCCCCCAGGCCAGCCTCTTCGGCCCATTGCGTCAAGAGCGCCAGTTGAAGCTTTTCCATGCGTCACGCCCTTCTATCCATCCCTCCCAAAACCAGCCCCTTCACCTCAATTACCCTCAATTGTACGGGATTCGTTAGCGCGTGTCAATCTGGCAACGGACGACTTCTACACCGTCCCCTTCTCCCCCTCACGGTTTCGACAACGCTCACCCGATGTCGCGCCCTGTAGACTGCGACCCCCAATGAAGGAATCAACCGATCAACCCGCCCCTCCCTCCCCCGAGCGATCCCTCGCCGGCCCCGCCCACCGCTACTCCGCCACCCTCGCCGACCAGATCGAAACCCGCTGGCAGGCCTGGTGGGACCAGCACGACACCTTTGTCCAGCCAAACCCTGGCCAGCCCGGCTTCGATGAATCCAAGCCCAAGTTCTACTGCCTCGACATGTTCCCATACCCCTCCGGCGCCGGCCTCCATGTCGGCCACCCCGAGGGCTACACCGCCACAGACATCCTCTGCCGCTACAAGCGCATGACGGGCTTCAATGTCCTGCACCCCATGGGATGGGATGCCTTCGGCCTCCCCGCCGAGCAGTACGCCATCCAGACCGGCGTCCACCCCGCCATCACCACAGCCAACGCCATCGACAACTTCCGACGCCAGCTCAAACGCTTCGGATTTTCCTACGACTGGTCAAGAGAGATCGCCACCATCGATCCCGCCTACTACCGATGGACCCAGTGGATCTGGCTCCGCGCCTACAACGCCTGGTTCGATGAGAACGCCGAATCCCCCGAAGGCCCCCCCGGCAACCGCCTCGGCCGCGCCCGACCCATCACAGAACTCATCACCATGCTCCAGCGCGGCGAAGCGATCGTCGGCATCGGCAACACCATCATCCGCCAGCAGCGCACACAGCATGTGCTCGCCCACATCGCCGGCAGCGCCGGCGCCACGCGACCATGGTCCCAGCTCTCCGAGCAGGAGCAGCGACAGTTCATCGACGACCAGCGCCTCGCCTACCTCGGCGAGCAGACCGTCAACTGGTGCCCCAAGCTCGGCACCGCACTCGCCAACGAGGAAGTCATCGACGGCCGCTCCGAACGCGGCGGACACCCCGTCTTCCGCAAGCCCCTCCGCCAGTGGATGTTCCGCATCACCGCCTACGCCGAGCGCCTCCTCCACGCCCTCCCATCCCTCGACTGGCCCGAGTCCACGCGCACCATGCAGCGCGAATGGATCGGCCGATCCGAAGGCGCAGAGATCGACTTCGCCCTCGATGTCCCCGAAGACTGGTCCGGCCTCGCCGATGTCGATGAGCACCTCTCCTCCGACGGCGCCCCCGGCGCCCTCCGCGTCTTCACCACCCGACCCGACACCCTCTTCGGCGCCACCTACATGGTCGTCGCCCCCGAGCACCCCCTCGTCGACGCCATCCTCGCCCATCCCCTCGCCGAGACCGACGCCACCGCCCTCCGCGCCTACGCCGAGGCCGCCCGCAACCGCTCCGATGTCGACCGCCAGGCCGACAACAAGGAAAAAACCGGCGTCTTCACCGGCGCCCGCGCCATCAATCCCGCCACCGGCAAGCCCATCCCCATCTGGACCGCAGACTATGTCCTGATGGGATACGGCACCGGTGCCATCATGGCCGTGCCCGCCCACGACCAGCGCGACTACGAGTTCGCCACCGCATTCAACCTCCCCATCGTCGATGTCGTCTACCCCCGAGCCATGGCCGCCATGGCCTACTACGCCAACAACGCCATCCCCGAGGAAACCACCGACAAGCAGTGGCGCACCACACTCGCCGACTTCCTGGGGCTCGTCACCTCCTCCGATGCCCACGCCGACCGCTTCGCCGAGATCCTCTCGATCATCCGGTCCCGCCGCGATGCCGACCGCCCGGACGCCAAACCCGGCGCCCGCGAACTCCGAGGCGCCATCCGCACCGAGTGGCTCGACACCATGGACGACATGGACCTGCGATCCTTCGACGACCTCAAGCGCCGCATCAGCGAAGGCGCCATGCACCTGCACGCAGAATCCGCGTTCTCCACCAAGGGCATCGCCGTCAACTCCTCCAACGACTCCATCTCCCTCGACGGCCTCGACACCGACGCCGCCAAGCGCGAGATCGTCCGCTGGCTCGAATCCCAGGGCATCGGCACCCACCGAGTGAACTACAAGCTCCGCGACTGGCTCTTCTCACGCCAGCGCTACTGGGGCGAGCCATTCCCCATCGTCTACGACGAGCGCGGCCGACACTACCCCGTCTCCGATGCCCACCTCCCCGTCGCCCTCCCCGATCTCGACGACTACCAGCCCGAAGAATCAGAAGACCCGCGCCCCCTGCTCGCCAAGGCCGCCGACTGGGTCCGCACCACCGCCGGCAAGGCCGGCGTCGACCCCAGACTGCTCGACCCCGACACGCCCGTCCGCAGAGAAACCAACACCATGCCCGGCTGGGCCGGCTCCTGCTGGTACTACCTCCGGTACTGCGATCCCACCAACGCCCGCGCCCCCATCGACCCCGCCATCGACCGCTACTGGATGGGCAAGCCGCACGCCGCGCCGGACCACCGCGCCGCCGGCGTCGACCTCTACATCGGCGGTGCCGAGCACGCCGTCCTCCACCTCCTCTACGCCCGCTTCTGGCACAAGATGCTCTACGACCTCGGCCATGTCTCCACACCCGAGCCCTTCGCCAAACTCTTCCACCAGGGCCTCATCCTCTCCTACGGGTACATGCGCGCCGACAAATCCCTCGTCGCCGTCGATCAGGTCATGCTGAAAGGCGAGCCCGACCGCGACCTCACCATCCCCGACCCCGCGCTCGACGATGAATCGCTCGAGTTCGTCGAACGAGGCACCGGCGAGCCGCTCAAGCGCATCGTCTGCAAGATGTCCAAATCCCTCAAGAATGTCGTCAACCCCGACGAGATCATCGAGCGATTCGGCGCCGATGCGTTCCGCCTCTACGAGATGTACATCGGCCCGCTCGAAGCATCACAGCCCTGGCGCACCAACGACCTCGTCGGCCTCTACCGCTTCCTCCAGCGCGCCTGGCGGCTCATCATCGACGAGGACACGGGCGAAGCAAAGCTGGCAGATTCTCCAAACCCTGACACCGAGCAATTGCTGCATCGGGTCACTGTCAAGGTGGCTGGTGACATCGAGCGCCTGGCGTTCAACACGGCAATCGCTGCAATGATCGAGTTTGTGAACGCCGCAACCTCACTCGGCGGACCAGATGGGTGGCAAAACAAGGGACGGAATCTCACCGCCGACCAGGCATCACACTTCGTCCGCGTCCTCTCCCCCTTCGTGCCCCACATGGCCGAGGAACTCTGGAGCAGGCTCGGCCACCAGCCCCCCGCATCCCTGGCCGAGTGGCCCACGGTCGACGATTCGCTGCTGCGCGATGATGAGGTCGAGGTCCCCGTCCAGATCATGGGCAAGGTCCGCCACCGCCTCATGGTCCCCGCCGATGCCGATGCCAAGGCCATGGAAGAAATCGCCATGGCCGACGACAAGGTCCGCGCCCTGCTCGATGGCAAAACCGTGCGCAAGATCGTCGCCGTGCCCGGCAAGATGATCAACATCGTCGCCAACTGATCACCGGGCGCATCCGCCCGCCCGCCGGTGGAGGTGCGTGCGGCAACGGAGAAGGAGCGATGCGATCGTGCTGTTCCATATCACCGAGTCGTTCCGCAACGGCGCCGATGAGATCGGCAAGCGCTTCGCCGCCCGCGGACGGCTCATGCCCGAGGGCTGCGGCATCGAGGTCATCGCCAGCTGGATGGACACCGATGCCACCCGATGCTTCATGATCATCGCCGCGCCGGAACGCGCATCGCTCGATGGCTGGATCGCAAACTGGTCGGACCTTGTCTCGTTCGAGGTCAGCCAGATCGTCGTGTCGTCCGACTTCTGGGCCGCCCGCCGCGCCGCGGACCCCGGGGCCACCTGAACCGCGACCAACGCACCCCAGCGCCACTCACATCGCCGCCCGGCACGGATCATCGAACGGTTCCGATCCCGCGCCGCCTCACGCCCCGGGATCGCGAGGCCCGCGCTGCGCGTGCAGCGCCCACAGCGAAACAAAGCACGCCGTGATCATGCACCCGTTCCCGATGTCCGACCACATCTCGCCGTCCATCGAGTGCATGTGGACCAGCGCCACGATGTACGAAGCGAACCCGGAGGCCGCCAGCAGGAACGAAACGACTCTCAGCAGCAATCTCGGCATGGCATGGTTCCTTGGGAATGTCGCCGCCCAGATTACACCCGGGCTCCAAAGCGCGGAACGCGCCCCCCCCGCGACGCCCACCCGCCCGCCCATCACCATCCTTCACACACCGGAAACCCCCCACCCGGGACACGCCCTGCGCCCCCGCCCGCCTCTGTATAGTCCGCCCCGTGCCGCGGCCCATCCTCGCTCGATGCTCGATCCGTCTCATCGCCCCGGCGATGCTCGTGCTCGTCGCGGCCGCGGTGCTCATCGCCATCGGCACCGCTCAGGGCCACGCCGCAGTCCACCGCCTCGCCTCCGACCAACTCAACCAGATCCACGAACGCATCGACCAGCACATCGAAACACTCGTCGGGCTCCCCGCACGCCTCAACCAGACCAACATCGCCCTCATCCGCTCCGGCGTCTTCGATCCCGCCGAGCCCCGCGCATGGGGCCCCGTCCTCATCGAGCAGTTCCGCGCCTTCCAGGCCCTCAGCGCCATCACCTGGGGCGGCGAGGATGCCCAGTGCACATGGGTTGCCCGGTACTCCGGCGAGGATGAGTTCCTCTACTACGCCATCAAGGACCACCTCACCGGCGACCAGATCGTCGAGTACCGCGTCGCCGCCGATGGCTCCGTCGCCGACCAGCCCAGCGGCGCTTTCCCCTTCGACCCCCGCACCCGACCCTGGTACCTCGCGCCAAAGAACGCCGGGCGCGCCTCGTGGAGCGAGCCGTTCGTCTGGGTCGGCGGCGGCGGCGATGACCGCCCCACCCTCGGCATCGCCTACGGCTCCCCATACCACGACGACCAGGGCCAGCTCATCGGCATCATGGACGCCGACCTCAGCCTCCAGGACATCTCGCGATACCTCGCCGGCATCGCCATCGCACGGACCGGCCGCGCCTACATCGTCGACCACGAAGGGCTCATGCTCGCGGCCTCGACCGGCGCGCCCATGGTCGACGCCGAGGGCGCACGCCTCCACGCCACCGACAGCGATGCCGACTGGATCGCCGCCAGCGCCCGGCGACTCGCCGGAGCCTTCGACGCCGAAGCAGGCGCATCCGAAGACTTCCAGACCATCATCACCATCGACGGCGTCCGACAGTGGCTCCGCGCCTCGCCGTTCGTCCACGAGTCCGGCCTCCACTGGGTCATCGTCACCCTCGTGCCCGAGTCCGACTTCATGTCCGAGATCGCCGCCGGACGCCGCCGCAGCGCCTGGTTCACCGCCGGCGCCATCCTCGGCACCATCGGGCTCGGCTTCATGCTCGCATCGCTCCTCGTGCGCCCGACCCTCAGGCTCTCGCAGCATGTCCGCCGCCTCGGCGAGGGCAACCTCGAGAGCAGGATCGACCTCCCCTACACGCGCGAACTCACACGACTCTCCGATGACATCAACCAGATGGCCGGAGACCTCCGCGACCGCATGGAACTCCGCCGATCCCTCGCCATGGCCATGGAAGTCCAGCAGGGCCTGCTCCCCAGCCAGACCCCCGTGATCGACGGGCTCGACATCACCGGGTACAGCACCTACTGCGACGAGACCGGCGGCGACTACTGCGACTACCTCGACGTCGCCGATGTCTCCGACAGCACCGCCGCGTTCGTCGTCGGAGATGTCACCGGGCACGGCATCGCCGCCGCACTCCTCATGGCCACCGCGCGCGGAATCCTCCGCAGCCGCTGCACCGAACGCGGAACACTCGGCTCGCTGCTCGATCACCTCAACGACCTGCTCGTAGAGGTCACCGGCGGAACCCGATTCATGACCATGGTGATCGTCACCATCGACGCCCAGCACGGCGACCTCCGCCTCTCCTCCGCCGGGCACGACCCGCCCTTCATCTACAACCCAGAGAAAGACGAGTTCATCGAACTCACCGCCGGCGGGCTCCCCTTGGGCGTCGTGGCCGGAGAGCGATACCCGGAGGCATCCTGCGGCCCGCTCCCCATCGGCAGCGTCGTGCTCGTCTCGACCGATGGCGTCTGGGAAGCGCAGAACTCCGAGCAGCAACAATTCGGCAAGGACCGCGTCCGCGAGATCATCCGAGCCAACGCCGGACGCACCTCGGGCGAGATCACCCAGGCCCTGTACGACGCCGTGCAGGAGTTCTGCGGCGACGCCCGACAGCTCGACGACATCACCTTCGTCGTCGTGAAGCGCACCCAGGCGTCCGCCTGACACCGGTCCATCCAGCGCACCCAGCCGACGCTTCACCGCTTCGCAGCGCGCTTCGCGTGCTTGTATCCCAGCCGCCAGACCTTGGTCGGATCGCCGCGGTAGCACCAAGGCCAGTCCGTGATGTGCCCCTCGCAAAGCTCGAAGGCCCGCAGCGCCAGGTCGAAGTCACGGATCTCGGAGCAGATGTACGCGCAGCGTCCATAGATCGCCGGTCGCACAGCAAGGCGGGCGACTTTCTGCGAACCCAGGAGTCCCGGGACGATGCTCCGCACGGAGTCGATGACCTTCGATGACTCGTAGTAGCTGTCCGCGAGCTTCTCCTTATCTTCGAACAAGTATGTGTAGAGCCACCGCTCGATGTGCCCGAGCAGGACTGATGCGCGGGCCGGGCTGTCATCGCGCGTGCTCGCCGTGATCCAGTCCATCGCCTTGTACATGCCCTGGTGCGAGCCGCTCCACTTCTGGGTGCTCGCGTACACGACCGCGTCCGCGCTGGCCCAGCAGTCCGGATCGCGGTCGAATGCCGCCTTGAAACTCCGGCGCGCCGCGGGCAGGTCTTCGATGTTGGCCCGCGCCAGCCCGATCAACGCCGTGAGATCGCGCGGATCCATCTCCGCCGCCAGCATGAACTCGGCGATGCTCTCTTCCGTGCACCGGTAATAGACCTCGGCCATCTTCTCGGTGACCGTGTCGGCAACGCCCTCTCCACGGGCCTTCCACCCGTCGTCGAGCAGGCGCGTGGCGTAGAGCAGCCGGGCCGCGGGCGAGCCCGGTCGGTCGTTGACCCATTCCACGAACGGCGCAATGCGACCGACGGCTTCCGAGACCCGATCGCAGACGAACCACCGCTCATCGCCCGGCGACGCCTCGGACATGATCCATTCGCAGAGATCCCAATCGCGCTGCGCGACGGCGTCCCTTATCGCCGCGATGCGCGGATCACCAAAGGTCCCATCCAATCGCTCAGGGAGCCCGAGGAATGTTCGCAGCATGGCGCAACTCCGGAATGCCCCCCGACGCTCGGCTTGGAAGCCGCCGATCGTAGTTCGATCGTCGGACCGCCAGGCGGCGGGAGGTGGGGCCGCGGAGAGCTCCCAGGAAGCCGGGATCGGGCAGCGGGCCCGAGAAGCGACCCACAACCCGACAACATCGACCCCTCGGGGCCCGCGGTGAATCCATAAACTCCACCCGATCAGTCGGCGCCAAGGGACCCGGCACGACATCAGAAGAAGGAGACCCGCGATGCGTCACGCTTCCTCACCGCACGACCGGACCGATTGTGTCCCGTCGGCTCTCACCCGGATCGCAGCGCTGTCGCACCGCGCGCTCGTCCCCCCATCCATCGTGCTCGTGATCGCCGCGCTGATCGCGATCGGGTCGCCTGCAACCATCGCGCAGCCGAGCAACTCGAACCAGGCCTCGGACACGCCCGCGGATCCCGGATGGCCGCGCCAGTTCGAAAAAGATGGCGCCACCGTCATCATCCATCAGCCGCAGGTCGACGAGTGGACCGACTTCAGCCGCATCAGCCTCCGCGCCGTCACCCAGGTCTTCCCCACCGCCGACGCGCCGGGGCACTACGGCGTCATCTCCCTCACGGCCAAGACCAAGGTCGACAAGGAGAACCGACTCGTCCTCCTGACAGAACCGAACTCGCAGGTCAAGTTCTCGGAGGCCACGCCCGAGGAGGCGGCCTCGCTCGAAGCACTCATCCGCGCCCTGCTCCCGAACCGATCCTCGCTCGAGGTCTCGCTGGATCGTGTCCTCGCGTATGTCGAGGACCTCCCGCCCGATCCGCGGCACCGCGAGGTCCAGGTCAGCCTCGATCCGCCGCCCATCTTCTTCAGCGAAGAGCCCGCCGCCCTGCTCATCTTCATCGGCGAGCCGAAGTTCAAGCCCATCGAGGGCACCTCGCTCATGTACGCGCTCAACACCAACTGGGATGTCATCCTCGATCCCGAGGCCTCCATCTACTATGTCCGCCACGAGAAGGCATGGCTCTCGTCGACCAACCTGCTCGAAGGCCCGTTCGTCCAGGCGCCCAAGCTCCGCGGCGAGTTCGACAAGATCCCGAGCGATGAGAACTGGACGGATGTGCGAGCGGCGATCCCGCCGACCCCGGCCCAGTCCGTCCCCCGCCTGTTCGTCTCGACAGCGCCGGCCGAGCTCATCGTCACCACCGGCGAGCCGGAGTACGCCGCGATCCCCGGCGTGCCGCTGATGTATGTCGCGAACACCGAGTCGCCCATCCTCTTCGACGCGTCCGCGCGGTCGCACTACCTGCTCGTCGCCGGACGCTGGTTCCGCTCGCAGGACCTCCGCGGGCCGTGGGCCGCGGCCACCTCAGACCTGCCCGAGTCGTTCGCGCAGATCCCGGAGCAGAGCCCCATCGGCTTCGTCCGCGCCTCCGTGCCCGGCACCGATGAGGCGAAGGAGGCCGTGCTGCTCGCCTCCGTGCCGGACAAGGCCGAGATCAACCGCGCCCAGACCACCATCCAGGTCGAGTACGACGGCGAGCCCGAGTTCCGCCCGATAGACACCACGAAGGTCCAGTTCGCGATCAACACCTCATACGATGTGTTCCTCGTCGATGGCAGGTACTACTGCTGCCACGAGGGCGCGTGGTTCGAGTCCAACGCGCCGGACGGGGCATGGGCGGTGTGCGTGGATGTTCCGGATGCGATCTACACGATCCCCGCCAGCCATCCCTCGCACAATGTCACCTATGTCTATGTCTACGACTCGACGCCCGACACGGTGGTCGTCGGGAGCACCTCGGGGTACCACGGCGAGTATGTGGTGGGCGGGCTTCTGTTGTTCGGGGCGGGCATGCTGCTCGGCGCGGCGATCGCCGATGATGATGACTGGTACCACTGGCACTGGCACTACCACTCGTGCTTCTATTCGTACGGGTGCGGCGCGGTGTACCGGGGCGGGTACGGCGGGTACTACCGGGCGGCGCGGTACTACGGGCCGTACGGCGGGGCCGGCGCGGGCGCGGTGTACAACCCGCGCACCGGCGGTTGGGCGCGGGGCGCGTACGCGTACGGGCCGTCGGGCGCGGGGTTCGCGCGGGCGGGGTACAACCCGTGGACGGACACCTGGGCGGGGCAGGCCGGGCGATCGACGCCATATGGATCGTGGACGCGCGGCGCTGTGGTGCGCGATGACGAGTGGGTCCGCGGCGGCACGGCCAGCAACTGGCGCGGCTCGGCGGGGTGGGTGGAGACCTCGCGCGGCGGCGGTGCGATCCACGCCGATCCGGTGCGCGGCGGGCAGGGGACGATCGTGCGGGACAGTGATGGCAACCTGTATGTCGGGCGCGATGGGAACATCTACCGGCGCGACGAGCAGGGCTCATGGAACCAGCGTCAGAACGGCGAGTGGAACAATGTCGACCGACCGGATCGTCCCGATCGCCCCGATCCCCGGAACGAGCGCCCGACGACGCGGGACCGCTCGCGCAGCGAGTCGTTGCACTCCGATCTCGAGCGTCAGCACCGGAGCCGCGACCGGGGCAACGCTCGCTCGAACAACTACCAACGCAGCCGCCCCGCGGGTGGCGGACGAGGTGGGCGGGGCGGGGGCGGGCGGCGCCGTTGATGTGTGAGGGTGCCAGGCACCAGGCAGGAGAAGGCATCAGGCACCAGGCATCGGGCATCAGTGGGGGAGGGTTGTTGGGGGTGTGGTGCTGGTTGGGTGAGTTTGGTGGGTTGGGGGTTTGGGGGTGGGTTCGGGGGAGACACCGGTCGGAGACCGGTGCCACCTACGGAGTGGGAAGTCTGAAAGGGCTGGCCAGCCCGGTTTGTGCCTTTGGGGAGGGTGGCTCTTGCCCTTTGCTGGGGTGTCGTTCCAGCGGTCGCCGTGGTGTGGCGGGCGGTTGCGGTTGGCGAGTGCGCGCACTCGCCACCAACACATGACCCGGACGCAGAGCGCGGTTGCGGAGCAGGATGTGTCGCGCCGGTTGCCGGTGCCATTCGTGGGGGGGGCGCAGTTGCTTTGGCGCTGCCTTTCGTTCGATCAATCGCTTTGGTGGGCGCTTGAACGATCGATCGGTTTTGCCTTGGCGTCCGGAGTCCATGGTCTCCACCGCTCGTTGGCCCTGGGGTTGGTTTGCGGCCTCGCCCATGGCGTCGGTTGCGATCACGCTGGCGCCGAGTCCATAGCGGACAGGGCCTGTCTGCCCTTTGGGGTTGGGGGGCGCGTTTGTGCGCACGGATGTGGTTGGTGTGGAGTGTTGAGTTGGGGGAGTGGGTGGTGTGGGAGCGCGGAAGGTGTTGGTGGGTGGGGAGTTGGGGGGCTCAAAGAAAAAGTTGGGGAGTTTTGGGATTTGGGTTTGGGGTGGGGCGCGGCTGTGCGCACGGATGTGGTGCTACTGCGGAGAGGGGTGTCGGTTGGACGGAGGAGACTGGGGTACCGGGAAAGGGGCATGCCTTGGCGGTTTGCCCACCCGCCCTATGTAGGAGGAGTAGTGAAGAAGAGATGTGATAGCCCGGGGGGCTGGCTCGATGTGTGTGTGGGGGGGAGAGGTAAGGGGTGCTGGTAGTGCGCGGGTGGTTGGGGCGCGTGGGTTGTGCGCACTGAGGGGGTGATGTTGAGGCTTGGAGGGTGGGTTGGGTGACGGGTAGACGCCGAGATTGCGGCGATCTCGGCGCCACAGGGAGGGGTCTTGGTACTATCCGGCGGGGGAGTTGGGGGGGTTGGGGGGGCAGGG
>JBQLZO010000033.1:0-13012 GCA_052168315.1 Phycisphaerales bacterium
CCCCAGCCCCCCCAACGCCCCCAACGCCCCCCGCGACATCAGCGCTCGCAGCGCGCGGCTCCTGCTGAGACACAGATCCACCCACCGAAACCGAAGAAGACGACGACGAAGCAACAGAATCAGAACCCATCAAACACACTCCATTCTCGAATCGCCCCACCCCGTGGAAAGTCGGGGGATTGGGGGGTTGGGGGGGGCAGGACAGAAAAACAACAAGGCCCGCCAGAGGAACTCCGGCGGGCCAGACGATCATCAGTCTGGTCAGCGGCCACGCTCGATCATCATCGAGCGTGCCGATCGCCGGTGCCTCTACGGGGCTTTGCGAGCTTTTTTGCCTTTACCGTTCCCAACAACCGCGGCACACGCGTTGATGCCGACCCCCGGCGCGCGGACACTCGCCGCGGGAGCGGCACGGTCCAGCGAATTGGTCGGCAAGCCGGTCATGGGTGTCATGATTGGAAGGTCATCGGCCACCAAAGTCAAGTCGTCCACACAAAATGAAATCGACGCCCCCTCAGGGCCCGAGCCCCGCCCCGTCCCGCCCCGCGCATCGGCCTCGCACGCCCGCGCCGATTGACCGGATTCCGGGTGGCTCCCCGCGATTCCGCATGTACGCTCAATAAGTCCCCGCCCGCGGAACCGCGAAGGCCCGTTCGCATCACCCATCGCCCCCCGCGACAGTCCGTCGTGTCCCGTTCCGACCCGACACCCCAGGAGCCGCCCGGCATGCGCACACCAACCTTCACGCGATCCGGCTCCGCTCCCCGCCAAGCCGCCCTCGCCGACACCCGGCCCGAACGCTCCCCGGCGCTGAGCGCCTTGCTCACACCCACGATCGCAGCCTTCGCCATCACCGCCCCCACCCTCGCCACCCCCATCGGCCTCCCCGGCCCCGGGCCGGACTATGGGTATCAGTGGGCGACGATGGGGGATGCGGGGAACCGGGATGTCTCGCAGGCGGAGCTGGATGCGTGGGGCCCGCACTCTGATGTGATGCTGTTCACCGGCGGCGGGGTGGACTACGAGTACCGGATCTCGAAGTACGAGACGACCACCGCCCAGTGGTTCGAGTTCGTGCAGGTCGCCTTTCCCTCGGTGCAGGGGAACACGCTGGAGATCGACCGGCTGAGCGGGGGCACGATCACTCGCTCGGGCGGGCAGTGGCTGCTGCAGGACCCGATGAAGCCGGCCTCGCCGCACTGGATGTGGGCGGCGCGGTACTGCAACTGGCTGCACAATGGGAAGGGCACGGACCCGGCTTCGTGGGAATCGGGCGTGTACGACGCTTCGACTTTCTACGAGGACGAGAACGGCGTGCCGCAGCACGACCTGACGCGGGCGGCGGGCGCGAAGTTCTTCCTGCCGACGGCCGACGAGTGGAAGAAGGCGGGGCACTGGGATCCCGAGAAGAACGATGGCGAGGGCGGGTACTGGCTGTACCCGCACGGGAGCGATCAGCCGCCGGTGCCGGGACCTCCGGACGAGGGTGGTCAGACGACGGCGGGGTATCAGGGGTCAACATCGGATCCCGCGCTGCAGAAGATCGGGTTGTACCCGGATGTGCTCTCGCCTTGGGGGCTGCTGGACATGTCGGGGGGCGTTCAAGAGAACACGCAGGATGCCTTTCTGCTGCTCGGTAACATGAGAACAGGCGTTGCCGGTTCGTCATGGGGACCACTGCCTCCTGTTTGGAATGACCGCTTCCACGGAATCAGGCCGGGCATAGCCCATTGGAATGTCTATTCATCGTTCCATGGGTTTCGGATCGCGGGTGTGGTGCCGAGCCCGGGGGTGATTGTGGTCGCGTTCGGTGGGGTGGCATCGGTTGTTGTTCGACGGCGCAGAGATCCCAACGCTCGTTCGCTGGCGCTGAAGAAGGCGGGGATGGCATGAATCAGGTGCTCGGTGCGGCGCTCACGCTTGCGTGCGCTTCAACAACGCTTGCCACCCCCATCGGCCTCCCCGGCCCCGGGCCGGACTATGGGTATCAGTGGGCGACGATGGGGGATGCGGGGAACCGGGATGTCTCGCAGGCGGAGCTGGATGCGTGGGGCCCGCACTCTGATGTGATGCTGTTCACCGGCGGCGGGGTGGACTACGAGTACCGGATCTCGAAGTACGAGACGACCACCGCCCAGTGGTTCGAGTTCGTGCAGGTCGCCTTTCCCTCGGTGCAGGGGAACACGCTGGAGATCGACCGGCTGAGCGGGGGCACGATCACTCGCTCGGGCGGGCAGTGGCTGCTGCAGGACCCGATGAAGCCGGCCTCGCCGCACTGGATGTGGGCGGCGCGGTACTGCAACTGGCTGCACAACGGGAAGGGGACGGATCCGGCATCATGGGAGTCGGGCGTGTACGACGCTTCGACTTTCTATGAGGATGAGAACGGTGTGCCGCAGCATGACCTCACCCGCGCGCCCGGCGCGAAGTTCTTCCTGCCGACCTTGGACGAGTGGAAGAAGGCGGGGCACTGGGATCCCGAGAAGAACGATGGTGAAGGCGGGTACTGGCTGTACCCGCACGGGAGCGATCAGCCGCCGGTGCCGGGGCCTCCGGACGAGGGCGGTGAGACGACGGCGGGGTACATGCAGGCGCTGCTGGACCCGGCGCTGCAGACGATCGGGCTGTATCCGGATGTGTTCTCGCCTTGGGGGCTGCTGGACATGTCAGGGGGCGTGCGTGAGAACACGCAGGACACCACCATTATCTTCGGCGACAACCTGCACACCATCACTGCGGGCACCTCGTGGTCATGGGGGCAATCTCTGGGGGTGGGTGACCGATTCCATGGGGTACGTCGGGGCATACCCCATTGGGATGTCTACTCGGGACTTCAAGGATTCAGAGTCGCGGGTGTGATTCCGAGTCCCGGGGTGATGGTGGTCGCGTTCGGTGGGGTGGCATCGCTTGTTGTTCGACGGCGCAGAGATCCCAACGCTCGTTCGCTGGCGCTGAAGAAGGCGGGGATGGCATGAATCAGGTGCTCGGTGCGGCGCTCACGCTTGCGTGCGCTTCAACAACGCTTGCCACCCCCATCGGCCTCCCCGGCCCCGGGCCGGACTATGGGTATCAGTGGGCGACGATCGGGGATGCGGGGAATCGGGACATCTCGCAGGCGGAGCTGGATCGATGGGGCTGGCCGGCCAACGGGGCTTTGTTTACCGGAGGCGGGGTGGACCACGAGTACCGGATCTCGAAGTACGAGACGACGACCGCCCAGTGGCACGAGTTCGTGCAGGTCGCATGGCCGCATGTGCAGGGCGATCCGATCGAGGAGGACCGGCTGACGGGCAAGTCGATGATCTACATCGGCGGTCAGTTCGACATCGACAACATCCTGGAGCCCGCCTCGCCGCACTGGACCTGGGCGGCGCGGTACTGCAACTGGCTGCACAACGGGAAGGGCACGGATCCATCCTCATGGGAGTCGGGCGTGTACGACGCCTCGACCTTCGCCTACGACGCCGATGGCGTGCCGCTGCATGACATGACCCGCGCGCCCGGCGCGAAGTTCTTCCTGCCGACGGATGATGAGTGGAAGAAGGCGGCCCACTGGGATCCGGAGAAGGATGATGGCGCGGGCGGGTACTGGCTGTACCCATACGGGAGCGATGAGCCGCCGATCAGCGGGCACCCGGACGAGGGTGGCGAGACGAGCGGCGGCTGGTTCGAGCCGCTGATCAACGACGAACTCAAGTCGATCGGGCTGTACGACATCACCTCGCCGTGGGGGTTGTACGATGTGTCGGGCGGGCTGAGGGAGACACTTGAAGGACTCGATTCTTCCCTGTCATCCGTTCTCATCCGGACCAGCGGCTCTTTCTGGGGCCCTTGGCCACTCGAGTGGTTCGATCAAGTTCATGGGACACATCCTGGATATTCTGAATGGACGACAGGCAGTTCTCAAATCGGTTTCCGAATTGCTGGGGCGATACCGAGCCCCGGTACCTTTGCCATAATTCTTGTGCTTGGCATTCGCGGATGTCGGCGAAGTACGCGGACTGCCTGATTACTTGGAGGATCAAGAGGCAAAGTCTCATTGAGATGGCTGTCACCGCGCTTGCGATGCCGCCGATCCGGTCCTGACGCTTGACGCAGTGACTGCCACTCTCAACGCGCCTCCACCCCCACCCCAACCTCATCCCCATACAACGCCTCCAGCGCCGCCCGCCAGTCCGCCGTTGTCTCCACTCGCACGAACGCGGCCTTCACCTTCATCGGCTCCGGGTGGTGCTGCGCGAACTTGATCCCGAACTTCCGCATCAACCGACCCGCCAGCCGCTCGCCGTTCACGGCCACCGAAAGATCGAAGTGCTCCAGCAGCACCGCGCGCTGCTCCGCGATCGTCGGACGCTGCGACCGCTCGCCGCGCATCATCGCACGCGCCTGCCGGAAGATCCACGGGTTCCCGATGCACCCGCGCGCCACCGCCGCCGCGTGCACGCCCGTGTACTCGAGCATCCGCCAGATGTCATCCACACCCCACACATCGCCCGAGCCGAACACCACGCGGTCCGGACGCGCCCGCACCAGGTCGCGCAGGAAGGTCCACCGCGACGGCCCGATGTACTTCTGCTCCACCGTCCGCCCGTGCACCGTCGCCCACGCGTACCCGAGCTCGTAGGCCGCATCGAAGATCCGGTAGAAGTTCCGCTCGGCCTCCGGCGAATCGTCAGACCCGCGCCGCAGCTTCACCGTGCACGGGATCGACCCCGGCACCGCCTCGCGCACCGCCCGCAGGATCGCGATCGCACCGGCCGGCTCGCGCAGCCAGTGCCCGCCCCGCGCCTTGCTCTTGATCTTCTTCACCGGACACGCCAGGTTCACATCAATGGCCTGAAAGCTCGCCTGAGTGTCTCGCGTCTCATCCTCTTCATCCCCCCCTTCGCCCATCCGCACACCCGGGCATCCACCCTCCTCGGCCATCATCCGATACGCCTTCGGCGGACGCTTGCCTTGCTCGATCATCTTCACGGCCGAGGCCGCCATCTCATCCGGATCCGACCCCATGATCTGCCCCGCGATCGGATGGTCCTCTTCGCCGCCGGGCACATTGTCGTGCAGCTCGCCGAGGTCGGCTTTGTCGAACCCGCGCCCGCCGGCCAGCAGCGTGCGATCCAGCAGCGCCTCGGTCACGCAGTACGGGCACCCGTGCCGGCGCGCCACGATCCGCATCGCCGCATCGGAGTATCCCGCCAGCCCGGCCTGGAAAAACGGCGCATCGAACCCCGGCACCAGCGCCGGGATCCGCGGGTCGATACGATGCGTGCGGGCGAACGCCGCGGGATCCAGCGACTCGCTCCCCGGCGCGATCGCCGGCGCGGCCGGCGTCGCGTTGTGAGATGATCCATCGGTCCCGCAGCCCATCGGACACAGCCTCCGTTCGCGCGCCGGGTCGTCGCTCCGCTGGGCTCCGCCGCGGCGCCGAACACCATCGCTCAGGAACAGCCGACGATATGACACCCGACCACCGCCGGACACGGAACCACCGCACACGCGCCGCCGGCGTGGGGATCGGCATCGCCGCGCTCTTCGCCGCCCTCGCCCCACTCGCCGGCTGCGCCTCCGGGCGGCGCGCGCTGGTCGACGAACCCGAGCACGCCTATCCCGAGGGCGCATCGCTCAGCGAGCGGGCGCTCGATGTCCATGTGCTCCGCGATGGCACCCGCATCTCGTTCACCAACACCACCCCCGGCGTGCTGGGCCCGGGCACGCTCTGGGCGAACAAGGAGTTCCGCGCCCCGCTCCCGCCGGTGGCTCCGGGACAGACGCGGACGATGAATCTCTACTCGTTCACGAACCGGTTCGGGCAGACCTTCCGCGCCGGCGGGTTCTTCGCCACTGAGCCGCCCGCGCTGCTGGTGAGCGTCGAGCTGCAGCCCGAGGACGATGAGTCGAAACTCTTTCCGCTGCTCGTGGTGCGCGGCGAGGAGTGAATGCCGGATCAGGCGGCCTTGGAGCCGGCCTGGAGGAACTGGCACCCGGCGGCCCACGAG
This sequence comes from Phycisphaerales bacterium, assembly GCA_052168315.1. Lineage (GTDB taxonomy): Bacteria > Planctomycetota > Phycisphaerae > Phycisphaerales > UBA1924 > JBQLZO01. The sequence continues at coordinate 5,997 of JBQLZO010000033.1, forward strand.
CTGCCGCAGAGCGGGCGCACGCGGATGACCTTGAGGCGCATCGTCGATTCCTGGTCGGGCGTGAGCCGGGCGCGGACCTCGAGCACATCGCCGATCGACAGCGGCCACGGCGCCTTGAGGCGCAGCCCGCCGCGCGAGAGGTCGATGATCGTGGCGCCGAAGTCTTCCATGATGTCGACGGGGTAGCTCTTGAGCGTGTGGATGAAGCGCGCCTGCGCGCAGATGGCGCAGCTGACGCGCTTGTGCACGCGGCGGTCCTCGCCCATCGCGGCCTTCTGCTTCACCGCGGCCGTGTTGCGGGTGTCCAGCCGTCGGAGCCCGCCATCGCTCTCGACATGGCTGATCGCGATCTGGTCGATGTCTTCCTCGGTGGCGGTGGGCAGTTCGGCGCTGTTGGTCTCGGCCGCGCTGCGGACGATCTCGAACCAGTGGTCGAGCAGCTTGGAGTCGAACTGCTTGCCGCGTCCCTCCTCCATGATGTTGACGGCGTCTGTCCACGCCACGGGCCCGCGGTACGGGCGTGCGGCGGTGAGCGCGTCGTAGACATCGACGATGGCGCAGACGCGGGCCGCGAGGGAGATGTCGCCGCCGCTGATCCCGCGCGGGTACCCGCGCCCGTCGAGCCGCTCGTGGTGGTCGCGGGTGGCCTCGATGGCGATGGGGTCGATCCCCTCGGCCTTGCGGAGGATCGCCACGCCGGCGGCGGGGTGGCGCTTGATGATCTCGAACTCGGCGTCGGTGAGCCGACCATCCTTGTTGAGGATCTCGGCGGGGATGCCGCGCTTGCCGATGTCGTGCACGAAGCCGGCGAACATCATGCGCTCGACGAACTGCTGGTTGCCGACGCGCTCGGCGAGCAGGGCGCATCCGATGCCGACATTCATCATGTGGGTGGTGGTGCCGAAGTCGTGTCCGGACATGTCGAGCAGCGCGGTCAGCGCATCATCGCTCTCGGCGGTGACCCGCGTGAGGGTCGTGCTGACGGACTCGAGCGAGTTGAAAGCCTCGGCGTTGGAGGTCTCCATCGCGTCGGCCATGAGCTTGGAGCAGATGGAGCGGACGACGGATCGGCGCGAGGACGCGTTGAGCTCAGCGTCCTCGAAGACGCCGGCGATGCGTGACTGGAGCGACTTGTTGAACGCGGCGTGCTGCGCGACGGGGATGTAGACATAGGCGATCCCCTGTTCGAGGAGCCTGGTGCGATCGTCGGCCTCGAAGGGGACGCCGGAGCGTCGGTAGAGCACGGGCGATGGCGCATCGCCGATGACGACGAAGATGTCCATGTCGAGCGTCGCTTCGTCGAGCGACTCAAGTGGCGCGGGGAAGAATCCGCGGAGTTCGGGGGACTTGCCGATCAGGCCCATCTCATGATCTCCAATGTGATAGGGATCGGGCACTGAATCGGGCGTGGCGCGGGTTTTCGAGAACGAAAGACCGGGATTCGCCGCCGATGGGTGGCGTGCCGCCCGCCGAAGCAGACCCGTGAACGGGCGGGGCCGAGAAACGCGCATGTCGGGTGGGCGATCTCATCAGTTATCGCGCGATGCGTCATGGCGTTCGTGCTCGGTGGCGTGCGAGCGCGTGGTGTCCGGGTCGGTCGCGTGCATGGCGGCGGCCTGCTCGGTGTATCCCATGGTGGAGTCGTTGAGGTCGAGCAGGGCCTCGCCGGTGGCGATGGGTGCGCGGGCGAGCCACCTGCTGAGGAGGGTGAAGGCGATGAGGACGATGGCGCCCAGCGCTCCGAGGATGATGCCGAAGAGCTTGGCGCGCGGGTCGTCGACGGGTCGATCGCCGGCATCGGCGGCCGCGGCGATGATGGTGGAGGTGCGGTCGAGGCGGAGGTCGCGGGCCGCGTTGGCGTGGTTGATGAGCGTGTTGACGAAGATGTCGAGCGCGCGTTCGGTGGACGAGGCGCCGACGCCGCGGAGGGCGAGCGTGAGCCCGGCGCCCTCGGCATCGTCGATGTCGATCCTCGTGCGGATGGCATCGCGGAGCAGGGCGGGCGAGCCCATGTCCTGGAAGCCGCGGGCGGCGAGGCGCTCGGAGGCCTTCTCGATGAACACGGGGTCGTTGATGAGCTTCTTGTGGTAGAGGGTCCAGGACTCGGCGTGCGAAGGATTGAGGGCGCCCTCGCGTTCGTCGGGCGCGATGGTTGCCTCGGCGAGGTATGTGGCGGGCGAGAAGTGTCCGGCGAGCCACCAGGCGCAGGCCGCGGAGGCGATGAGCGCGATGGCGAGGCAGAGGGTGGTGACGCCGGCGCTGGATCTTGCGGACTTGCGCTGCGCGACGCGGGCCATGGCCTTGGCCTGCTCGCGTTCGGCGTTGACCTGCTCGCGGAGCTTGAAGAGCTGGTCGCGTTCGAGGGCCTTGGACTCGGCGGCCTCGAGGTGCTCCTTGAGGGCGCGGATGGCCTGGTCGCGCTTGCGGAGCTGTCGTTCCCAGTCTGCGGGCGGCGCGCCGTGGGCGGAGGGCGATCCGGTGGCAGGCGTGGAGACATCCATCGCCTTGCGGAGCGAGGCCTCGGCTTTCTCGGCGCGGGCGTTGGCCTCGTCGAGGGCCTTGCGGAGCGCGTTGAGGTGGTGCTCGTCGGCGGGCGGCGCGGTTTCGCTCGTCGTGGGCGCGGGGTGCTCGCGCTCCCAGGTGGTGCGCGCCCTGGCGACCTCGGCATCGACCATGCGTTCGACGGCGTCGGCGGTGAGCGATCCGGCGCGGAGGGATTCGGTTTCCTTCTCGGCGGCGGCGAGCTTCTTTCGGAGTGAGGCGGTTTCTTCGGAGAGGCGCTCCCACTCGGCCATGGAGGCTTCTTCGCTGTGGCGCGAGGCTTCGAGCTTGGCCGAGAGGTCGGAGCGTGTGGATTCGAGTTCGGCTCGGATGGCGTCGGCTTCTTCGTTGAGTTTCTGCGTCTGTTCGCGGGTGGCGTTGGCTTCGGCGCGTTCGGCCTCGGCGAGTTCGCGCCAGCGCTTGGCCGAGAGCCTGTCGGCGGCGGCTTCGGCGGAGGCGTTGATCTGTTCCTGTGCGGCGGCGTGGAGCGCGCGGGCGAGGGATTCGCGTTCTTCGACGGCGCGGAGGCGGTTCTGTGCTTCGGCGCGTTCGGCGGCGGTTTGTTCTGCGAGGCCGCGGGTCTGCTCGCAGAGGGCCTCGGCTTCGGATTCGCGCTGGGCGATGGCCTGTTCGCGCTGGGTGAGGGTTTGTTCTCGCTCGGCGAGGCGCTGGGTTTCGGTCTTGATGGCTGCGTGGGCAGTGGAGAGTTTGGCACGCTGCTCGGCCTGTCGTGCTTCCTCGGCGGCGACATCGGTTTCGCGCTGCGCGATGGCCTGTTCGAGGTCGGCGAGGCGGAGGGCCTCGGCCTCGTGGTCCTGGCGCATCTGCTTGAAGGCTTCGAGCTGGTCGCCGAGGTTCCCGATGACAGAGAGGAGGTCATCGACGCCGGAGGCGCGTGCGGCCTGGTGGGCTGCACGGGTGCGCTCGCCGGGGGGAAGGGAGTCGTGGTTGGTGTCTGTGTTGGATTTGGGGTTGGGGTTGAGTTCGGGATGTGGGGCGGTGGTGTCGTTGGAGGAGACTCCGAGGGTTGAGCCGGGGTCTTTGGGTTTGTCGGTGTTGTTCGGGCGCGCGGGATCGGGTGGCGATGGGTGGCTGCCGTTGGGCCCATCGTCCGGGTAGTTGGGATAGAGGGGAGGGGATCCCATGGATGGGTGGGGTGCAGCGGTCGCGTGAGCGATTGGTGCGTGGCGCAGCGCCCACCGATTGGGCGCGCGGATGATGTTGGCTCATCGGCGAACGCGCGGCGGGACTCCATTGGCATGGGGTGTTTGGGGGTGTGGCGTTGGTCGGCGCTCGGGGTGTGTGGGCTCCCTTGATTGGGCGTTTGGGGATGGGTTCGGGGGAGGGAAGACACTGGTCGGAGACCAGTGCCACCAACGGAGAGGGAAGTCTGAAAGGGCTGGCCAGCCCGGGGTTGTGCCGTTGGGGAGGGTGGCACTTGCCCTTGCTGGGGTGTCGATCCAGCGGTCGCCGTGGTGTGGCGGGCGGTTGCGGTTGGCGAGTGCGCGCACTCACCACCAACACATGACCCGGACGCAGAGCGCGGTTGCGGATCAGGATGTGTCGCGCCGGTTGCCGGTGCCATTCGTGGGTGGGGCGCTGTTGCTTTGGCGCTGCCGGTCTCGCGATCAGGCGTTGATGAGGCGCTTGATCGGTTGATCGGGTTTGCCTTGGCGTCCGGAGTCCATGGTCTCCACCGCTCGTTGGCCGTGGGGTTGGTTTGCGGCCTCACCCATGGCGTCGGTTGCGATCACGCTGGCGCCGAGTCCATAGCGGACAGGGCCTGTCTGCCCTTTGGGGTTGGGGGGCGCGTTTGTGCGCATGGTTGTGGTAGGTGTGGGGGGTTGAGTTGTGGGGTTGGATGGTGTGGGGGAATGGAAGGTGTTGGTGGGTGGGGGGTTGGGGGGCTCGAAGAAAATGTTGGAGAGTTTTGGGATTTGGGTTTGAGGTGGGGCGCGGTTGTGCGCACGGATGTGGTGCTATGGGGAGTGGGTGTTGGGTGAGTGGAGGAGAGTGGGGCACGGGGAAAGGGGTGTGCCTTGGCGGTTTGCCCGCCCGCCCTATGTAGGAGGAGTAGTGAAGAAGAGGAGTTGTCCCCCGGGGGGGTTGGCTCGATGGTGGTGTGGGGAGAGGTGAGGGGTGCTGGCGGTGCGCGGTTGGTTGGGGTGTGTGGGTTGTACGCGCGGGGGGTGATGTTGGGTGGAGGGGTGTTGGGGGGATGGAGAAGAGCGGGGCACGGGGAAAGGGGTGTGCCTTGGCGGGTTGCCCGCCCGCCCTATGTAGGACGAGTAGTGAAGATGAGAAGTCGTAGCCCGGGGGGTTGGCTCGAGGGTGGTGTGGGGAGGGGTGAGGGGTGCTGGTGGTGCGCGGGTGGTTGGGGTGTGTGGGTTGTGCACGCGGGGGGTGATGTTGGGTGGAGGGGTGTTGGGGGATGGAGAAGAGCGGGGCACGGGGCAGCGGGTGTGCCTTGGCGGCTTGCCCACCCGCCCTGTGTAGGATGAGTAGTGAAGAAGAGGAGTTGTAGCCCGGGGGGGGTTGGCTCGATGGTGGTGTGGTGAGGGGTGAGGGGTGCTGGCGGTGCGTGGGTGGTTGGGGTGTGGGCGTTGTGCGCGCGGAGGGGATGATGTTGGGGGAGGAAGTGTGGGGTGATGAGGTGTGGTTTGAGGGGCGCGGGTGTGGTCGTGGTTGCAGGTGTTTGTCGCGGGCGGTGGTGGTGGTGTTTGGGGTGGGGAATGCGGGGTGCGGGGGTGATGAACGGGGTTGGCGTGGGGTTTGGCGGTTCTCGGATGGGGAGGTTGCCGTCGGAGGGGGGATTCTTTGGACATTTTTGTGGCATCTCCCGGTCGTGCCAGTATGTTTGGTGTGGATGCGGGGAGTCCCGTATCGGACGCATGGTTTCCGGATCCCCGCTTGTTTCGCGTGGTTCGGGAGGTGCGGATTGGTTGGTCGTTTGGGTTTGACGCCGGGAGCGGAAGAGGAGCGTTGTGATGGAGAGGCGAGGATTGCTGGGCGCTTTGGCGCTCTCGGTTGTGTGTTCGGCGGGTGTTGAGTGTCGGGCGGACCTGGTGGTGGAGTGGAACAGCCGGCTGATCCAGACGATCCGCGAGCTGGGGACGGGTCACATCAGTTATCCGGGGCCGATCTCGCGGGCGGGGACGATCATGCACATCGCGATCTATGACGCGGTGAATTCGATCGAGCGGACGCACGAGCCTTACTTTGGTTTCGAGGATTGTCCGCCGGGGACCTCGATGGACGCGGCGATCGCGGCGGCGGCGCACACGGCGCTGTGCGGGGTGTACAGCAATCCGTTCCAGGTCGAGAAGTTCGACACGCTGCTGGCAGCGCATCTCGCGGCGATTCCGGATGGTCCTGCGAAGGATGCGGGGATCGCGCTGGGGCAGTCGTGCGCGGAGCGGTGCCTCGCTGATCGGGTGGGGGATGGGTCTGAGGATTTCATCGTGTACGAGTACGGGGTTGGGCCGGGACACTGGGTGCCGACCTTCCCGAACTTCAGTGGGCCCGCGACGCCGCACTGGCCGGATGTTCGGCCCTGGTGTCTGACGAGCGGTGACCAGTTCCGTCCCGAGAGCGGGCCCTATGGGTACGACACGATGGCGGAGGTTCTGGCGAGCCCTGAGTACGCGGCGGACTTCGAGGATGTGCGGGTGAACGGGGCGCTGTTCAGCCCGACGCGGACGGAGGATCAGACGACGGCGGCGCTGTTCTGGGCGAACGACCGGAACGGGACCTTCAAGCCGCCGGGGCACCTGTATCACATCACGCAGCGGATCGCGGAGGTGCAGGGGAACACGGTGGTGGAGAACGCGCGGCTGTTCGCGCTGGTGTCGCTGGGGATGGCCGATGCGTCGATCGCGGCGTGGGACACGAAGTACTCGACGGACATCGACTTCTGGCGTCCGATCACGGCGATCTGGGAGGCGGACACGGATGGGAACCCGGACACGGTGGCGGAGCCGGGGTGGCTGGGGCTGTCGTACGACCCGTCGGTGCTGATTTTCAATCCGTCGTTCCCGGCGTGGGCATCGGGGCATGCGACCTTCGGGGCGGTGCACGCGGCGGTGGTTCGGAACTACTACGGGACGGACAACATCACCTTCACGGCGACCTCGGACGACACGCCGGGGTACTGGCGTGAGTTCACGAGCCTGTCGCAGGCGGCGATCGAGAACGGTCGGAGCCGCGTGTGGCTGGGCGTTCACTGGCAGGTGGACTCGGATGATGCGTACATCATCGGGACGAGCGTGGGCGACTATGTGAGCGCGAACTACCTGCGTGTGCTCGGCGATCTGAACGGCGATGGGCTGGTGAACAGCGATGACCTCGGGATCCTGCTGGGCGGGTTCGGCGGGGCCGGCGCGGAGGGTGACATCAACAGGGATGGGGTTGTGGATTCGGATGATCTCGGGCTGCTGCTCGGGAACTTTGGTTGAGGTGTGGGGGTGAGGTGTGGG
>JBQLZO010000034.1:0-30308 GCA_052168315.1 Phycisphaerales bacterium
TCCGCCTTCGGACCGCCACAGGCCATTCCCAGACCCGACCGCTCCTCCTCGATCGCCCTCCCCATCGCCCGCCCGACCACTCCCGCGGGCACACACCGGAGCCACCTCGCATGCCCAGCAGCAACGAGCCGACGCCCACCACTCCCCACACCGATCCCACGGTCGCCACCGGGCTCACCTCTCACACCGGCGGGCGAACCGATTCCACCCCGCACGGGCAGGAAGGCGTCGTCTGCTGCTCGCACCATGAGATGAACATCGAGCGGTGGATCGTCGCGTACCTCTGCGGCGGGCTGCTCGTGTTCACCACCACCATCATGCGATGGTTCGACATCGCCCCGGCCGAGGTCATCACCATCCCCGCCGCGATCGGCGCGGTGCTCCTGGGGCTCGGGCTCGTGTACGCCTCGTTCAAGGAGCTGCTCCGGGGGCAGCCCTCGAGCTCCACCCTCGCGGCCCTCGCCATCATCGCCGCCATCGCGATCGGCAAGTTCGAGACCGCCGGGTATGTCGCGTTCATCCTGCTCGTCTTCGACTACGCGCTCCGGCGCACCGCGTGGGGCGCCCAGCGGGCCATCGAGGAGCTCGTCTCGCTGACGCCGGACATCGCCCGCCGGATCAAGCCCGACGGCACGGAAGAAGAAGTGGGCATCGCCAGCCTGAAGGTCGGCGACCTCGTCCGCGTCCGCCCCGGTGAGAACCTCCCGGTCGATGGCGAGGTGACCAAGGGCGAATCCTCGATCAACCAGGCCTCGCTGACCGGCGAGGCGATGCCCGTCGAGGCCCAGCGCGGCTCGCTCGTCTACGCGGGCACCACCAACCTCACCGGCACCGTCGAGGTCCGCGTCACCACGGTCGGCGAGGACACGACCATCGGGAAGGTCACCGCGCTGATCAGGGAGGCCGAGGCCTCGCGCTCCGAGAAGCAGCTGATGATCGAGAAGGTCGCGAAGTTCTTCGTGCCCATCGCGCTCGTCACCTCCGGGCTCGTGTGGTGGCTGACGAACAACATCGAGTCGGCGATCACCGTGCTGGTGGCGGTGTGCCCCTCGGCGCTGCTCATCTCCTCGCCGACCGCGATGATGGCCGCCTTCGCCGCCGCGGCGCGGCTCGGCATCATGGTCAAGAAGACCTCCGTGCTCGAAGCGGCCGCGGATGTCGACACGATCGTGTTCGACAAGACCGGCACGCTGACCACCGGGCGCTTCGCCGTCTCCAGGCTCGCCCCGGCCGACGGCGTGACCGGCGCCGAGCTGCTCCAGGCCGCCGCGGATGCCGAGCAGCACTCGAACCACCCGCTCGCCCTGTCGATCATGCACACGGCCCGCCAGGCGCGCATCACGCCGGCCGCCGATGAGGGGTACGAGGAGATCCACGGCAACGGCGTCCGCACGAAGGCCGGGAACACCGAGATCCTCGCCGGGCGCGCCCGCTGGCTCGTGACGATGACCCCCGGCATCGAGCCCGCTCTCCGGGCGGTCGAGGCCAAGATCGAGGGCATGTCCGGCGTGCACATCGTCCGCGGCGGCAGGTACCTCGGCGCGGTCGGGCTGGAGGACCGGCTCCGGTACAACGCCAAGACCGTCGTCGAGCATCTTCGTGAGCTCGGCGCCCGGTCGATCTCCGTCTTCACCGGCGACCGGCTCGCGGTCGCCAAGCGCGTCGGCGTGACGGTCGGCGTCGACAATGTCGAGGCCGAGTGCCTGCCCGAAGAGAAGCACGAGCTCATCTCGCGGCTCGTGAAGAAGGGCAACCGCGTGCTGATGGTCGGCGATGGGATCAACGATGGCCCATCGCTGGCCGCCGCCGATGTCGGCGTCGCGATGGGGCTGCACGGCTCGGACATCGCGACCAACTCCGCCGGCGTGGCGCTGATGACCGACGACATCGGGCGCGTGCCCTTCCTCGTCGCGCTCGCCCGCAAGACCCGCGCGGTGATCGCGCAGAACCTGATCGCCTCGGTCATCATCGCGATCGTCGGGCTGGCCCTGGCGGCCACCGGGCGGTTCGAGGCCGTGGGTGGTCTCGGCGCGGCGGCGCTGTACCACTTCGTTGCCGACATCTTCGTGATCGCCAACTCGTTCCGGCTGATCCGCTTCGGCGAGGAGTTCGCGGCCACGGAGGCGGGCTCCCCGGGCGCCGCGAGCGATGCCGAACTGACCAGCAGGCCGATCACGGGCGCTGCGCCGGCCTGAGCGCACTCAAGTATCCCATAGCCACCGCACATCACCCCCTCCACCGCGAGGGGGTGATGTCGTTGTCATCGCATCAACTCAGCACACGCCACCCCGCCAAATCGCCACGACCGCGCGCTCCTCCTCCACAACCCCGCCCCGCACGAGGATCACCCGCCGCCGCCGACCGCCTCGCCTTCGCCATCCTCCCCTTCCACGGCCTGCACCGTCGTGCGCCCGGTCAGCCCCTCCACATCGATCTCGTACGCGATCAGGGCCGAGGTCACCGTGATCGTTCCGCCCTGCCCGGGATCCGTGCCCGTCAGGCTCGAGACGGTCCCGCCCAGCTCATCGAAGATCAGCCAGTCCGGGTTCTCGCCGCCGAAGTCCGCGCTGATCGTCGCATCGCTCTGCCCGTTGGGACGGGTGAAGTTTCGCGCGAACGGCGCATCGAGGTTCTCCGGGTTGTTCAGCCACATCGTCGTCAGGTCGAACTCCGGCCCCGTGACCACGCCGACGGAGTACCCGTTCCCCTCGTCGAACGACAGCGCGCCGCCGCTGGTCTGCGGCACGCGTCCGAACCAGATCACCCGGCGTTCCTGGTACGCCACCGCGTCCGACTGCACGAACGCGATGTCGCTGACCACCTCCCGCGCCAGCGCCTGCACACGCAGCACGCCGGTCGAGCCCATCGACGGGATCACGACGATGGCCGCGATGGCCATGATCAGGATCGTCACCAGCAGCTCCACGAGGGTGAAGGCGTGGCGGCGACCGCGCGCGGCGCTGCGCACCATCTCATCCTGGCGTCGTGGGTGCGACAAGGCTCAATCCTCCCCGAGTTCGTGCTGCAGCAGGCCGCTCACCGAGTCGTACCCCGCGGCGAACACATCGAGGCGCGAGTCCAGCGCCTCGTACAGCCACCCGGTCCCCGAGTCGGCCGTCAGCGCCGATGCGGCCGCGCCGTCGCCGGCGTCGAGCAGCGATGAGCCCGTGTACGGGTTGATCGGCTCCTCGCGCAGGTAGTTCTCCGACACCAGCACGCCCCACCCGTTGTTCGCGCCGCCCACGCCCATGGGGTTGTCCGGATCGGCGGTCGGGAAGGCCTGGCCGTTCTGCGCCCGGTACAGCTCGACCTGGTGGTTGATGGATTGCAGCTGCCGCTCGATCGAGGTCCGCACGGCCTCGACCGAGGCCGAGGAGAACTGCGGGATGACCACGGCCGCGAGGATCCCGAGGATCACGACGACGATGAGGATCTCGACGAGCGTGAACCCGGCGCGCGGCGCCGCGGCGCGCTGTGAGCCCGCGCGGTGCGGACAGCATGGCCCACCGCCGCCGCAACCGCCATCGCAAGGGATCCCACCGTTGTCGCTCGAAGCCCGCATGGGTGAAAGCCTCCAGAGTGTCGCTCCGGTCATCGGCGAGCGCACCGACCGGGTTGAGCGGGTCCGCAAACTCACCGGCCGGGTCTGACAAACGCCCGGGCCCACCGTCAGGCGAGCCGGGCGTCGCGTGAGAGATTCAGACGGCGCCCCCGCGAACGGGGCACGCCGGTTCAGGTGCGAACTGGCGGCCCGTTAGGAGCCGAAGTCCTCTTCGTGGGCCAGCAGGTCGTTGTCCGGGTCGTAGGCCGAAGCGAACACCTCGGACTCGTCGGCATCCCAGTACCAGCCGTTGGCCGAGGTGTTGTCCTCGCCCATCGCGTCGGCGAGCGTGCCGACGGCGACGACCGGCGAGGCGGTGTACCCGTTCACCGGCGCTTCCTTGAGGTACGCCTCGGAGACGAGGATGCCCCAGCCGTCGTTGTTGTTGCCATCCTCGTCGGCGGCGGTCGGGCCGAGGTCCGGGAAGGTGCCGTTGCTCCGCACCCGGAAGAGCTCGACCTGCGAGTTGATCGTGCGAAGCTGAGACGAGATCGATCCCTTGATCGCCTCGCTCGAAGCGTTCGTGAACTGCGGGATCACGATCGCCGCGAGGATGCCCAGGATCACCACCACGATGAGAATCTCAACGAGGGTGAATCCGGAATTTCGACGATTCCTGTTCATGTGCTGACTCCTGCTGAATGGGCCCATTCATGTCGGGGCCACCGGGCACACACCCGATCGACTCCGGTGCTGATTCGATCCGTGGAACGCCAATGGCCTGCGACGCTCCGAACCCGAGCATCGGGCGATGCACCCCGACGATTCACGCGCTTGCCGACTCCCCCACATCCCCGCCCCGGCGCATCCGGCAAGGCCCATACAACCCGATTGGGGGACCGCACCCGAACCCGAACAGCGCACCCACAGCGCCCCGCTTCCGAGCGCACCTCCGCAGCGATGGCCCCGATCCGCGCCCCGGCTTCAACCTCCGAGAAAACCCAACCCGGCCCGCCCGACTGAACAGACACCAACCCCAACGGTCGCTTCGACGCCTCCGACCCCGTATCATCACCAGACGACATCGTCGCCCGACGGGAACGCACACAGAAGCACGCGCGCCCGTCGCACGCTTCGCGTCCCTTCGGAGACCACAGCCATGGCCGAGACCGGAAAGTCAGCCCTCCAGAGCCCCGTCATCAACAGCGATGAGTGCCGCAAGGCCCTCGCCGCCGCCGAGGCCTCGGCCGATCTCCCGCCCGACCAGATCGACATCGATGCGCTGAAGGTCACCCAGCACCACGAGGCCTACACCCCCGAGGACCACGAGGTCTGGGGGCTCATCTTCAAGAAGCGCATGGAGCAGCTGGCCGACTTCGGCTCCGATGTGTTCCTCAAGGGCGCGCAGCAGATCAATCTCAGCCCCGATGGCGTGCCCGACCTCCGCATCGTCAACGCGCGGCTCAACGAGCTCACCGGCTGGTCATCCCACGGCGTGCCGGGCTACCTGCCGGCCAAGTCCTTCTTCGCCTTCCTCGCGCACCGCCAGTTCCCCACCACCATCACCGTCCGCCCCAAGACCTCGATGGACTACCTCCCCGAGCCGGACATCGTCCACGATGTGTTCGGGCATGTCCCCCTCCACGCCGACCCCGTCTTCGCCGACTTCCTCCAGACCTACGGCAAGGCCGCGCTCTGGACGAACGATCCGCACCACACCGAGCGGCTCGCGCGGCTGTTCTGGTTCACGGTCGAGTTCGGGCTCATCCACGAGGAAGGCAAGACCAAGCTCTACGGCTCCGGGCTCATCTCCTCCGAAGGCGAGGGGCACCACGCCCTCGAGTCCGACAAGGTCGAACGCCGCCCGTTCGACATGCAGCGCGTCTGCGACACGAGCTTCGAGATCGACCACTACCAGCCGATCCTCTATGTGCTCGATTCGTTCGAGCAGCTCCGCGATGCCATGACCAAGTACGCCGAGCGGCTCCTCGACGAGGCGGGCAAGGTCGAAGAACTCGACACCGTCGGCCAGCGCTGACCCCCCACCCCCCCAATTGCCCCCCAACTCCTCCCAACTCTCCTCCGGCTCCTCCCAGTCCTTCTCCACTCCGCAAACTCCGAGCGGCATCCCCTTCGTCCCTCAGCGCGCGCGCCACGCCCGCGCCAGGTCGGGATCCTCGAACCGCACCGCGTTCGCTCCCTCGCCCAGCACCTCGCGGGCCAGTTGATCCATCAGCAGCCGTTCCTGCCGCAGCCGCTCCATCGCCACCAGTTCCTCGCGCACCGACGCCGGCGCGGGCTGGCGAGCCTGCTCCACCGACCAGTCCCCGCCGCCGGGCCCGACCACCGCATCCACCACCACCACCGCGTACCCGTTGTCCAGCGCGATCGCGGGGGACACCTGGCCGACGCCCAGCCCCGGGAGCACGCGGCGGAGCGACTCCGGGTAGCTGATGTCCTCCGCCGAGATCGGCTCGACCACCCCGCCGCGGGCCCCGCTCGGATCGGTCGACACCTCCGCGGCCACCCTCGAGAACGCCTCCCCGCCGCGCACCCGGGCCGCCGCCTGCGATGCCTCGCGCATCGTCGCCGTGGTGAGCAGCCGGACCCGGTACCGCGGGCCGTGGCGCAGCGCGTAGGCCCGCTCGAGCGCCGACTCGTCGATCACCACGCGGTCGCGCACCAGCGCCCGCAGCAGCGCGTTCCGCTCGAGCAGCGCGGCGAACCGCTGATCGCCCAGCCCGCGCGTCCGGCGGACCTCGCCGATCAGCCGCTCGCCCTCCGCCCGGTCGCGCGCCAGCCCCGCATCGATGTACCCCTGGATCAGCAGCGCACGCTCCCGGTCCAGCGCGCCCGCGTCCAGCGCCACCCCCGCGCGGGCCGCCCGGGCCTCCAGCGCCGCGTCCAGCACGAGTTCCTCCAGCACATCAGCGCCGGATGCCTCGACCAGCCGCACCCGCACCGCCGACCAGTCGATCGCCCGACCGCCGACCGTCAGCGCGGTCCCACCGCCGCCGCCAGCGCTCACCGCGCCAGCGCCCACACCGGATCCATCGATCGACGATCGGCTCACGCTGCGTTCCGAGGCATCCAGCCCGCGCGACACCCGCACCGTCTCGCGCTCACCGCCACCGGCCGGATCGAGCCCGCCGCCTCCGCCGGAAGCGCACGCCCCCAGCCCGGCGGCGATCACGATCGTGAACGCCCCCGCGGCCGCCGCCCGAACCGACATCCCACGCACGCATCCATGTCGTCCAGCCATGCGCTCATCGTATGCGCCACCACCGCGCATCACGGCCCGGGCGCTGGCGCCGGAGCGGGCTCGGGCCCGCCATCGGGCGCTCCCCCACCGCCATCGCCTCCCGCCGTCCCCGCCGCCTCATCCAACAACTCGCCGAATTCGTTGTCCCGCAGATCGATCTTCACATCGCCCTGAAGAAACACCACATCATCGGCGGTCCCCGCCACGCCATCCTCGCCCTTCGAGAACAGCAGGAACGGGCGATCGGTCCCCGGCGTGCCCGGATCGAAGACATACGCGTTGCCCCACGGGTCGGTCAGCAGGCCCTCGCTCGCGCCGTCGAGCGATGCCAGGTCCGGCGGGAGCGAACCGGCGTTGGCCTGTTCGTACATCCCGATCTTCCGATCCAGCGCTGCCATCTCGAACTGCGCGATCGACTCGTTGCCCAGCAGCGGCGCCAGGATTCCCACGCCCACGCCCGCGGCCACCAGCACGCTCAGGATGACCACCGGGAACAGCAGCAGCGTGATGATGATCCCGCACGAGCCCAGCGCCCCCAGCACCACGCCCGCGATCGCGAAACCCTTCGGGCGATCCTTCAACGCGATCAGCGACAGGATCAGCCCGATCGGCGAGAGCAGCCCGCCCGTGCACGCGAATCCGATCAACGCGCAGATGAAGCCGGCCAGCCCAAGCGTGTTGCCCCGTTCCTCAGCCATCACACAGCCCTCATCTTCAACAAAGCACCAGATCAGCGCACCACAACAAAGCGACCGCACGCATCCCCATCACGCCCGACGACCCGACATGTCCCCCCGGCCGCGGATCACTGGCCCCCGCCGCCGCCTTCGCCGCCATCGGCATCCCCACCATCACCGCCATCTGCACCATCGCCGCCCGTGCCCCCTGCACCACCAGCGCCCCCGCCGCCGCCACCGCCCGAACCGCCACCGCCGCCGCTGCGGGCGCCGCCGCCGAACCGCTCTTCGGCGTACACCTGGAACACATCCGACAACGCGGTCGCGACCTCCTCATCGGACATCCCGGACCCCAGAACGATGTCATCCTCCGTCCCGAACGATTCATCGAACCCCGCCGAGCTGATCGTGTAGTCCGACCCATCCGCGCTCGTCTCGTAGCGCCACGCGTTGCCCCAGTAATCCGTCAGCGCATCGCTTGGAACCGCCGCCGCGGCCAGGTCGGGCGGGAGCGCCCCGTTGTTCGACGAGCGGTAGCTCTCCACCGCGGTGGTGATCCGCGCGTAGTCCTGCCCCGTCTTCGCACCTGCGGCGAACATCGGCCACGCCGCCCACATCCCCATGCCAATCACACCCAGCACGACCGTCGAGATCAGGCCCACCACCACGCCCGCGATCGCGAACCCGCGGGGGCGCTTCGCCAGCGCCGCCAGCGACACCAGGAGCCCGATCGGCCCCGTGCAGAACGCGAGCACGAAGCCCACGATCCCGAGGACATTGCTCTCACGGGGCGCATCGCCGTAGTCGCTCGTGTCATACGCGTTCGGGTCGTACTGGCTCATGGGCCCCAATCTCCTGTGGTGAAAGGCGACCGGAATTCCGGGCGCCGCTGGATCTCGAACAAACACCGCCCCCGCATCCGCTCCCCCTCCCGATCCCCCGCTCGATCCCCCACCCGACTGGCGGAGCCGCCCACGCGAGCCGCTCCGCATCGCCCCCCGCGAACCCCACCGTCCCCCGACCGTCCTTGGGAATCCTAATCCCCCTCTCTCACCCGCACAAACGCCCGACCGCCCCGCGGTACACTCGCGCCCATGCGCTCCACACACCGCGCCGCCGCGATCATCGCGCTCTTCGCCGCCGCATCCTTCCTCCCCCGGTGCGCTGCGCCCACCCCGGACCCCGCGCTTTCCATCGGCCCGGGCCAGTACACCACCGCCTTCGACGCCGCGCTCAACGAACTCAGAAATCAGGGCTTCGAACTCGACCGCATCGATGCCCGCAACGGCATCATCACCACGGCCCCCAGGGCCTCGGCCGGACTTGCCACCCTCTGGATCGCCCACGCCTCAACCCCCGGCGGCGCTGTCGACGACACCATCCACCCCGACCGCCGCACCGCCGCGATCGCCTTCCAGCCCGCTGGAACCGCGGTTCCGGGGCAAGAGAGCGATCTCCGAACCCACGCCGGGCCCATCGATGCCAGCGTCCGCGTGTCGGTCCTCCGGCTCCGGCGCGCCGGGCGGCACCTCGACCCCACCGGGATCCGGCTCGCGGGCTGGTGGACCGACCCCACCGACCCGCTCCCCATCGCGCTCGTCCCGGTCGACGAGGATCCCGACCTCGCGCACCGCATCGCCCGCGGCATCGAACAGCGCCTCATAATGCCCATCCCCGACACCGACGCCAGCCCAACCCCCAGCGCCGACGATCCTGAGGCTCCATCCCCCGCCCCGCTCCCGTGACCATCACATGATCCTCACATAACGCCAGATACTTGCATCTACAACAGTGGCACACACGCGCCCGGCACCATCCTCACGATTTTTTCCGGGCCAACCGCTCCGCCCCCCTTACTTCATAAATCCCTGACTCCCAAACTCTTAGGGTGATCACCGCCCCCTCGGGCCATCGCCCACTGGGGGATTTTTCCATCTTCTCTGCGAAAGAGCCTGACACCGTGGAGCCTTCTCCCGGTGAACGGGCGTTCATCGCCCCGGAAGACGGGCTGTTCTCGGGCCAACTGGTGGGTGCCCGCGGCTTCGTCCCCAATCACGGAAGAAAGGGTTACAGCGGTGTCTATTCGTCTCTCGATCGGGCCGGAACATCTGTCTCGCGCAGTGGAGGTGGTGTCTTCTCTGCAGAGCATCCCGGCGGTGCCCACACAAGACTGGTGCGAGCAGGCCGCTCGGACCCTGCTCCCCCTCCGGCGCGTCGCGCTCGTGTGCGTCTCGGTCGCCGAGGTCGGACGCACCGGCGAGATCATCAATCTCGAATGCACCGGCGGCATCCGGGGCGACCAGCAGGGCGCACCCATCCAGGCCGATCGGCTCCACCCCGCCGATGCCGACTCGTTCGGTTGGTGGATCACCAATCCCGCTGGCCCCAACGCGCAGTCCACGGCCGCGCTGCTCCGTGAGCTCTCCCACGCCGACAAGTGGCCGGAGACCTTCGCCGGTCGCCGCTGGGCCAAGTTCGGAATCGCCGACCTGCTGATCGGCGTCGCGCCGCTCCGTTCATCGAACCCCGGGCGCGTCGTCGTCGTGGAGATGGGCGTCTCCCCGGAGGTCCGCGCGTTCGACGCGGGCGATGCCGAGGTCCTCGTGGCCACGCTCCCCGAACTGGCCAAGCGCTCCAGGCTCGCCTTCGGCACCCAGCCGGTCACCCCGACCTCATGGCTGACCCCGCGCGAGCACCAGATCCTCGAGCAGCTCGCCCTCGGACGCACCGTCAAGCAGATCGCCACCGAGCTCTCGCGCTCGCAGCACACCGTGCACGACCATGTCAAGTCGCTGCACAGCAAGATCGGCGCGAGCACCCGCGGCGAACTCATCGCGCGATTCATGGGACACATCGAGGCCTGTGCGGAAAAGCCGATGCTCGAGACCTCATCCCCGATCATGCCCGGCAACACCCTCATCTCCACGCCCGAACAGCATGGTGGCGAGGGACGCATGCTGGCGTCCGCGTGATCCGGCCGATAGATGCATGGACCCCTCGCATCCGACCCTCGGGCCGACACCGCCCCGGGACGCGATGCGGAAGTGGGCGACCGATTCTCTTCTCTCCTCTCCTCCCGCCTTCTCCGGGCTCAACGGTCCGGAGAAGGCGTTGAGACCCCCCCCAACCCCCCAACTTCCCAATCCCCCCATCCTCCCACCGCCCCGGACACCGGGCCGGCGCCAGCGCGTGGGACCGCCGCGGCCGCTGGCACTTCCATCGACATCGAAAATCACCCACGCACACCACCCGCCGCCGCGCGGGTGGTGTTCTTTGCGTTGGGCGCACCAATGCCGCTGGCCCGGGCACCGACCTCCCGGTAGCGTGCCCGCCATGGCGCACGACCCCACCGACCGCGATGCCCTGCTCCGAGCCGGCGCACAGGAACTGCGAACCCTCCAGCTGCTGGCCATCCCGTGGGCCCACATCGCGCCGCGCGCGGGCGTGCCGGGCGGGCACCCCGCGCCCCGGGGTGCCGCCAAGTCGATCCCGCAACCGGCCTCCGACCCCGCTCCCGACCCCGCACCGGCACCCGGCGTCGAGCCCATCACCCGCCCCATCTCCCACCGCGCTGCGCCGGCGAAGTCAACCAAGACCAGCCAGGCCCCGCCCGCACCAAACCCACCCGCATCGGCACCGGCACCGACCGCAAACGCCGTCGGTTCCACGCCCATCCCCGCCGGCGCCGGCACGAAGCAGGAACAACTCGCCGCCCTCCGCGACCGCTACCAGCGTGAGAGCAAGGTCGCCAAGGCCATCACCGGCTGGAACAACATCGTCTTCGCCGATGGCGATCCGGATGCGAGCCTCATGTTCATCGGCGAGGCCCCCGGCGAGGAAGAGGACATCCAGGGCAAGCCCTTCGTCGGACGCGCGGGCAAGAAACTCAACGAGATGATCCGCGCCATGGGGCTCACCCGCGAGGGGGTCTACATCGCCAATGTTCTCAAGGTCCGCCCGCCCAACAACCGCACACCCACCGCCGAGGAAGCCGCCCTCGACGGCCCGTTCCTCCTCGAACAGATCCGCATCGTCGCGCCGCGCGTCATCGTCACACTCGGCAAGCCCGCGACGCACTTCATCCTCAACGAGACGCGCGCCATGGGACAACTCAGGGGCGTCTGGCACGAGCACGCCGGCATCCCCGTCATGCCCACCTACCACCCCGCGTTCCTCCTCCGGCAGTACACCGAGGAGAACCGCCAGAAGGTCTGGTCCGATCTCCAGCAGGTCGTCAGGAAGATCGAATCGCTCGCGCAGTAGCACCGGCAAGCCACCGCCAACCCACGGCCCGCAATCGCCGCGCATTCCAGACGATTTCTTGTCAATCACCGGGAACCACGCGACACCCTCCGGTGTATAGCCCAGTGCGGTGGCTCGCCCACGACGACGAACCTCACAACCGCCCACGACAGCCCACGACCGCACATCCCAAGAACCACTCAACCCCCCAGCGGGACACCTCACCGGCCAGGTCCGCGCCATGCCCGCGCGATGGCCAGGCCCGATCCACACGAATCGGGCCGCACACATCCCGCGCGCTGCACACGCTGGCACCGCTTCCGCGATCCCAAACCCCACGAGGCCTGGCGCCCGGCTCACGCCGGCGCCGGGCTTTTCTTTCGCCCGCCCACGCGCCAAGCCACCCGCACCCCGCCACGCACCCCGGCACACTGGCACGACCATTGCGATCCGCTCCCCGCACGCCGGCCCCACGGCGCAGACAACACCCACAACAGGGAGAGCACCCATGCGCCTGACCAGTGGATCGGATCGCCGCGAGCACCCGCGCTTCGCGCTCCCCGCCATGTACACCGCCATCGCCGCCAGGACGCTCGATACCGACGCGTTCTCCATGTTCGGGCACGCCTACGACCTGTCCGAGGGCGGCATGCGCTTCGAGATCGACCAGCCCATCGAACCGGGCACGCCCATCGTCGTCCGGATCAGCCTGCCGGGCAGGCCGCTGACATGGGCCGAGCGCCGACCCGTGTACGCGTTCGCCAACCTCGTCTGGGTCGAGCCGGAAGACCTCGAGATCGCCGCCGGGCCCATCCGCATGGCCTGCGTGTTCCGCAGATTCGTCCAGCCCGGCGACCTCCAGCGCCTCCAGGATGCCCTGTCGAGCGGGCGATACGCCCTCGCGGCCTGAACCGCCCGCCCACCCCCTATCCTTGCGCACCGATGCGCATCCTCTTCGTCTCAGACAGCTCCTTCACCACGCGCGAGCAGGACATGCTCCGGCGCGTCGAGATCGGGCTCCTCGATGAGGGCGCGCGCCTCGTCCGCGTCGTCCCCGAGTCCTTCAAGACCGCCGACGAGACCCAGCTCACCAAGACCCTCACCTTCCCGGACATCGGCCCCAGGCTCATGCGCCCGTTCCGCATCGCGCAGATGCTCGAACGGCTCGCGCCGCTCTCCAAGGATCCCTCCAAGCCGCCGCAGTTCGACATCGTCCACGCGTGGGGCGAGCGATGCTGGGCCCTCGCGCGCGAGCTCGCCGGCGTCACCGGCGCATCGCTCGTGCTCGAACTCTGGTCGAGCGCCTCGCTTGACCGCATCAAGTCGTTCGAGCACCACACGCGGTCGCTCACCGCCATGGGCACCATGGCCTCCTGGTCCGCGGCCGACGCCGCCATCGCGCAGCGCGCCAAGTCGCTCGCGCGCTGGCCCGTGGCCATCCATCCATGGGGTGTCCATCCGCCCCCCGCGCCGCGCAAGCCCACGGGCGAGGATGAGCCCACGCCCATCGTCGTGCTCCCGGAGGGTCACAACGCGGGGCACACGATCGCGCTGCTCCGGGGGCTGGCCCGCGCCATGCAGGGGCTCAAGGGCGAACCGCCGCTGATCCTGCTGGCCGAGGCCGCAGTGCGCGGCACCCGCGCGGTCTGGAAGGCCGTCGATTCGCTCGGGCTCACCCCCATCACGACGGTTCTTTCCGACGCCGAGATGCGCCGCGAGCCCGTGCTGCTCGCCGAGATCCTCGCGATGCCCGAAGCCGGCGGCGAGCACCGCTCGATCGCGCTGGAAGCCATGGCCGCGGGCATGGTCGTGGCGTGCCTGAACGACCCGCTCGTCGAGGCCTACCGCGACGATAGAACCTGCCACACCGTCTCGGACCCCACGCCGCACCGGTGGGAGACCGCGTTCGCCGCGCTGCTCCCCGACCCCGCCAGAAGAAGACGCCTCGGGCTCGGCGGGCGCACCTGGATCGAGCAGAACCGACGCGTCTACCAGCACATCTCCGCCATCATGGACACCTACAACACGCTCATCGCCCGCGCTAACCCCATCGACACCCAGCCACCTCCATCGACCTCCTCATCACCGCGCGCCGCCACCGCCACCTCACAGGCCGCCACGACCACAAGCACCACCCAGCGGCGCTCTTCCTGACGCCCGCCGCCTGACGCCCGCCGCCCATTCCCTACTTCCGCCCCTGGCATCCGGGCGTCCCGGACCCGGCACACAATCTCGGACCTGCGGCCCCCGATCACATCTGTCTGCGACGACTGGCACGAACTCCCGGGCACTTGCACCCGCGATCCCGCTCAAGTCCTTGCCACCGAACCACTTCGGGGCCATAAACGAGGGAGTCAACCACAGATCCGTTCGGAGGTCCACATGGGCAGCTGTCGCAGCATCGTCGCCCGGTCCGGGCTCACGCTCGCCGGGGTCATCCTCTCCGCAGCCATCACCGGGCACGCCAGCGCGGGCCAGGTCGTCCAGGCCGGCGCGCAGAACAACGACCAATCACGCCTCGCCTCGTCCGGGCTCGAGGCGATCCGCAACAGCCCGCAGACCCGGCTTGTCCAGTCCGGCGCTCCCACCGTCCTGCGCAGCTTCAGGCCGCGCGAGGGCGCGCTCCAGACGCCGGCTCCGGCCGATGCCAACCGTGTGATGCGCCTCGGCGCGGGATCGCGCGGTGCCAGCATCATCATGGCCGATGAGTCCACCGCCATCGCGCGGCACATCGCCTCTTCGCCCGATGTCGCCGCACGCATCGCCGGATCGCTCACGCCGGACTCCAGGATCCTCATCCAGGCCGACGCCGGCGATGTCCAGCCGCTGATCGCCATCAGCCCGAACCAGCTCCTCGACGACCGGTACCTCGACCAGTTCCGGCGCGACCATCCCTACATCACGGAGCCCCAGGCCCTCCGCGCCCGCGACGCCATGATCGCCGGACGCGCCCAGTGGCAGCGCGAGACCGGGCTCAAGAACCGCGTCATGCGATTCGAGAACACCCACGCCGACCGCATCTACTCCGAGGATGAGACCACCCGCGCCGTGATCCACGAGCCCTCGGCCATCATCGTTCCGCGCGGCCAGGGGCTCATGTCCAACGCCTACCCCACCGGCACTCACACCAACACCGTCGCCTCCTACAGCCACGCCTACCACGCCACCCCCGCGCCGATCGTGGTCGTGAGATCCTCTTCCTCCTGCGCCCCCGCCTACCGCCCCCACTACTCCCACACGCGCCCCGTCATCTGCTCGCCGTGCAAGCCCATCGCCCGCCCGGTCTGCATCGACACTTGCCGCGATCGCTTCCGCTCCAGCAGCGGCATCTCCATCTCCTTCTCCTCGGGCGGTTCATGGGGCTACGACAAGTGCGGCTCGTGGCGCTCCAGCCGCTCCTACTGCGCCCCCCGGTACCGCACCTCGTACTACCGCTCGGGCTGCCGCTGATCGCATCCAACCGCCCACGATCCACGACGAAGAGAGAGGATCGAGAGAGAACGAGGCCGCCGGTTCCGCTCACCCGGGATCGGCGGCCGTCTTTTTGGACTCTCGCTCGCTCCTCAGTCGCTCGCGCCGCCATCCGCGCCCGCACCCGCTTCCGCATCCCGAGCGGCAGCGCCGCCAACTTCCACCCGCTCGCCCCCCGGCGACTGCTCGGCCGGGAGCGTGATCTCGAACACCGCGCCTCTCTCCGGCGCCTGCGCGTTCCGCGCCAGCAGCACCCCGCCGTGCTCGGCCACGATCCCCTCGGACACCGCCAGCCCCAGGCCCGTGCCCTTCGAGTCCATCCGCGTCGATGCGAACGGCTCGAACAGCCGCGGGAGCACCGCCGGATCGATCCCCGGCCCGGTATCGCGAATCTCGACATTCACCCAGCGACGCCCCTCGCGCATCATCGTCTGCCCGCGCACCGCGATCCGACCGCGCCCATCCATCGCCTGCGCGCCGTTCCGCAGCAGGTTCACGAACACCTGCATCAGACGATCCGGATCGCCCACGCATCGCCCCCAATCCCCCGCCGCGATCTCGCACTCCACGCCCCGCGCATCCCGGTCGAAGCTCACCAGTGTCCACGCCTCCGCGATCAGCGCACGCAGATCCACATCCTCGGCCCGGCGCGGGCGGATCCGCGCGAAGTCCAGCAGCGATTCGCTCAGCCCCTCCAGCCGGCGCGCCACCCGCAGCATCAGCTCGATCCGACCCGGCTCGATCCGCGATGGATCCTCCGCGATCTGGTCCAGCGTCCCTTTCAGCACCGCCAGCGGCGTGTTCAACTCGTGCGCGATCCCCGCCGACATGATCCCCAGCGATGCCAGGCGATCCTGGTCGGCCAGGTTCCGGCGCGCCGCCTCCAGCATGTGGTTCTTCCGCTTGAGCTCGTTCGCGATCGTCTCGATCCGGTCCAGCGCAGCGCCCAGCTCGCGCTCCTGTGTCCGCAGCTTCGCGATCGACGCGTTCCGCGAGCGCATCAGCTGGCCCAGCTCATCGGCCGGGATCTCCGACTCCGCGATGATCTCGCCCGAACGATCCCCGCGCTGCACCGCCTCGTCGGCCCGGCGCATCCGCTCGATCGGCTCGTACACCTGCTTCGGAAGGATGAACAGCTCCAGCGTCACCGCGATCGCCGCGTACACGCACATCAGCGTGATCGTCAGCAGGAAGTACAGCTGGTCCACCGCCGAACGCGCCGCCGGCGAACGCGACACCGCCACATGGTACACCCCGCGCGCCGCATCGAACCGCACCGCGGCCGGAACCCCATCGCGCCCCATCAGCGCCGGCACCGCCACCCCGCCCGCCCGCGTGGCGCGCTCGGCATCGCCAGCGCCCAGGCCGAGCGAGTCGGCATCACCCTCCGCGAAGCGGATCCCCTTCAGATCCAGCGTCTCCGGATCCACCGCGTCCGCCGCCAGCAGCGCCAGCGCCAGCTCCGCCTCCCGCGTCTCCGACTCGGCCACCAGCCGCGCGATCGGCGCCCGCAGCGTCAGCAGCAGCACCAGCGCCAGCAGCAGCGAGAACGCCGTGTGCAGCGCGATCAGCTTCCCGCGGATCCGCGCAGCGCTGCGGATCGACAACGCCCGCGCCAGCCGAACACCCCACCCCGACAACCACCCGCCGCGGCCGCCCGCGCCATCGTTCTCATCACCACCACGACCGCCCGATCGCCGAGCGCCCGAGCCGCCGCCTGGATCACGGCGTGCGCTGCTCACCGCGCCCCGCCCGCT
This sequence comes from Phycisphaerales bacterium, assembly GCA_052168315.1. Classification (GTDB taxonomy): domain Bacteria; phylum Planctomycetota; class Phycisphaerae; order Phycisphaerales; family UBA1924; genus JBQLZO01. The sequence goes on from JBQLZO010000034.1 coordinate 16,951, forward strand.
TCGCCCGCATTGCCGCCCGCTTCGCTCCCCGCCGACGCCCCATCGCCCGCGCTCCCGTCCGCGCCCGCTCCCGCGCTGCCCGGCATCGGGTTCGAGAACCGCAGCGACTCCTCGCGCAGCGCCGCCTCGCGCTCATCCCAGCGCAGCAGGTCCACCAGCACGAAGATCAGCAGCCCGAAGCACACGAACAGCGCTGCCAGCTGGGCCGCCACGATCCAGCGCCGGTGCGCCCGCCCGGCCGCGCCCGCCGGCGACTCTGCATCGATCGCCGCATCCACCCGCCCATCGCCCATCCGTTCCATGAGTGCCCCGGCCGCGCCGGGACCCACTCGCTCGTCCACCCGCGCCACACACGCTTCCACGCGTGCCGGCTCCATCTCGAACGCGCGGCAGGCCGTGGCGACCGGTGCGCTCAGCGCCCGCACCACCACCCAGCAGGCCCGCTCCTCGATCCCGAACCCGCCAAGCAGCCGCGATGCCTCGCCCTCCAGCGCCGACCACTCGCGACCCGAGCCGCCGCCAGTACCCCCAGCGCCGTCCTCCGCACGCGCGGGCTCGCCGGCCGCCGCAAGCTCCCGCGCCGATCGGAGCACCCGCGATTCGTTCTGGCGGCGCGGCTCGATCGCATCGCCCAGCAACGCCCGCACCAGCCGCCCGCCCGCCCGCGCATCCAGCCCCATCAGCGTCCCGCCGCGCCAGGCCATCCGAAGGATCGCACGATCCGCCTCGTCCATGACACATGATTGGACCCCACCCACGCCCACGCAACCCCCCCCAACCCCCCATCCTCCAACCGCCCTACCTCCCAACCTCCAGTCTTCGACGCTCGACTTCCCCGCCCAGCATTCGGCCACGAACCATGCGATCTGAGCACATCGCCCGCCGCACACCCCCCCACCACCACCCATCGCGAAAGCCCGACTACCCTTGCGCTGCCCGGGATCCCGCCAGGCCCGCGCCAGCCCTGAACCACTGCACCCACCACCACGCCGCCGAGCACCGACGGAGCACATCATGACCGCCACCCCGCACACCGCTTCCTCATCCTCCAAGTCCGCCGGCACCCGCACCGAGCAGGACACCATGGGCACGATGACCGTCCCCGCCGAGGCGCTCTGGGGGGCCTCCACGCAGCGGGCGGTCCTCAACTTCCCCGTCTCCGGCAGGCCAGTCCCGCCCGCCATCATCCACGCCTACGGCACACTCAAGGCCGCCTGCGCCCGCGTGAACCAGCGCCTCAACCTCCTGAATGAGCAGCGCGCCGCCGCGATCATCGCCGCGGCCACCGAGGTCGCCCAGGGCAAGCACGACCAGCACTTCCCCGTCGATGTGTTCCAGACCGGCTCGGGAACCTCCACCAACATGAACGCCAACGAGGTCATCGCCAACCTCGTGTGCATCGCCAAGGGCGCGCCCATCGGCTCATCGAAGGACAAGAACTACCTCGGCGATCCCGGCACCGGCGCCGGCGTGCACCCGAACGACCATGTCAACGCGGGCCAGTCGTCCAACGACACCTTCCCCACCGCGATGCACCTCGCGGCCGCGACCGAACTCAAGCGCTCCCTGCTCCCCGCGCTCAAGCACATGGGCGAGAAGCTCGAGCGCCACGCCCGCGACTTCGACCGCATCGTCAAGATCGGTCGCACCCACCTCCAGGATGCCACGCCCATCCGCCTCGGCCAGGAATTCAGCGGGTACGCGGCCCAGGTCCGCTTCGCCCAGCAGCGCGTCGAGCAGGCCATCGAAGCCCTGTGCGAGCTCCCGATCGGCGGCACCGCCGTGGGCACGGGCATCAACACGCACCCCGACTTCGGACGCCTCGTCGCCGCCGAGCTCGCCGCGCACCTCGAGGTCCCATTCCGCGAGGCCCCCAACCACTTCGAGGCCCAGCACGCCAAGGATGGGTTCGTCGCCGCCTCCGGGCACCTCAAGACCATCGCCGTCTCGCTCTCCAAGATCGCCAACGACATCCGCTGGCTCGGCTCCGGCCCGCGCTGCGGGATCGGGGAGTTGAAGCTCCCGGCCGTGCAGCCCGGCTCATCCATCATGCCCGGCAAGGTCAACCCGGTCATCTGCGAGTCGCTCATCCAGGTCTGCTGCCGCGTGATCGGCAACGACGCGACCATCACCTACGCCGGGTTCGGCGGCGTCGGCTCGCTCCTGGACCTCAATGTCGCCATGCCCGTCATGGCTGACGCCATGATCGACTCGATCTCGCTCCTCGCCCGCGGCGCCGCCATGTTCACCGACAACTGCCTCGATGCCCTCGAGGCCGACGAACAGCGCTGCAACGAACTGATCGAGGGCTCGCTGGCCATGTGCACCTCGCTCGTGCCCGTGATCGGGTATGACAAGTCGGCCGCGCTGGCCAAACAGGCCTACGCCGAGGGCAAGACCGTCCGCCAGCTCGCCATCGAGCAGAAGGTCCTCTCGGAGCAGCAGCTGAGCGAACTGCTCGACCCCATGTCCATGACCCGCCCAAGCCAGGCCTGAGCCCATCCCAGTTCCTCTCAACTCCCCCCACCCCCCCGATCCTCCGAGCAACGCCCGCTTCTTCGACTCTCGATCTTTCGGCTACGAACCCGGGCGATCACCGGGGCCTCCGCCCGATAAACCGCGATCATCCACGCGATCGCATCGGAATCCCGCCCAATGCCGCGAATCCACGATTCGCAGGCGCGGGATCCACACGCGCTGTGGTACAACAAGCCCCCGCCCGCACTGGGCGACAACACCAGAACACCAAGCCAGCACAGAGGGTTCGACACATGTCACCGCGCCGCACCTCAGCCACGATCGTCCGCTCCGCCGGCCTCTGCCTCGGCATCCTCGCCGCCAGCGCCGCCTCCCACGCCGGTGTCATCCGCTCATGGGCGCTCCCGGTCGATGGCAACTGGTCGGTCGCCGCCAACTGGTCCCCTATCGGCATCCCCAGCGCCACGGACATCGCCGAGCTCGCGCTCGATGACCCCTACACCGTCACCGTCCCCGGCGGCGCCGCAGCCGGAATCAGCATCCCCAACGCCATGGCCACGCTGGCCCTCCAGAACGGGCTCACCCTCACCGTCTTCGACGCCGGCGTCGACAACGACGGCACCATCATCATCAACGCCACCGCCGGCACCTTCACCACGATCATGGACTTCGCCGCCACCGCGTCCATCGGCGGCGCGGGATCCATCCTGCTCAACGGCGGGAACACACCGCCCAACGCCCGGCTCACCACCGCCAAGGGCGTCACCATCACCCACGGCGCCGACCACACCATCAACGCCACCATCGGGCAGATCCTCGGCAGCTGGATCAACCACGGAGACATCATCGGATCGGCCGCGAACCAGAACCTCTTCCGCATCGAGGCCGCCATCGATCAGACCGCCGGCGGGCGCATCATCGCGGATTCCGGTTTCGCCACCCTCTTCTTCGCAGACATCACCGGCGGAACGATCGAGACGATCAACGGCGGCACCGTCACGGTCAGCAACGCCACCTCCATCGACGGCGTGACGAACCTCGGTTCCGCCGCCATCGAGAACGGCGCGGACCTCACCCTGCTGGGCGGGGGACTCACCAACAACGGCTCGCTCGTCGTCAACCGCACCGCCGGCTCGTTCACCACCGTCATCAATGCCGTTGAATCCGCCACCATCAACGGCCCGGGCACCATCACGCTCAACGGCGGCAACACACCGCCCAACGCGCGGATCACCGCCGATGCAGCCGCCACCATCACCCACGGCGCCGAGCACACCATCACCGCCACCATCGGGCAGATCCTCGGCAGCTGGATCAACCACGGCGAGATCATCGGATCGGCCGCCAACGCGAACCTCTTCCGTATCGAGGCCGCCATCGATCAGTCATCCGGCGGGCGCATCATCGCGGATGCCGGCTTCGCCACCCTCTTCTTCGCCGACATCATCGGCGGAACCCTCGAGACCGCCAATGGCGGCACCGTCACGGTCAGCAACGCCACCTCCATCGACGGCGTGACGAACCTCGGCTCGGCCGCCATCGAGAACGGCGCGGACCTCACCCTGCTGGGCGGGGGGCTCACCAACAACGGCTCGCTCGTCGTCAACCGGACCGCCGGCGTCTTCACCACCGTCATCAACGCGGTCGAATCGGCCACCATCAACGGCCCGGGGACCATCTCGCTCAACGGCGGCAACACGCCGCCCAACGCACGGATCACCACCGCGCCCGACGCCACCCTCACGCACGCCGCCGAGCACACCATCACCGCGACCATCGGCCAGATCCTCGGAAACTGGATCAACCACGGCGAGATCATCGGCTCCGCCGCCGGACCCGGCGGCTTCCGCATCGAGGCCACGATCGATCAGACCACCGGCGGGCGGATCATCGCGGATGCCGGATTCGCCACACTCTACTTCGCCGACATCACCGGCGGAACGCTTGAGACCGCGAGCGACGGGACCATCGCCGTCGATGCCACCGCCACCGCCGACGCGGTGACGAACCTCGGCGCCCTCGCGATCGAGAACGGCGCCTCGCTCGGCATCCTCTCCGGCGGGCTCATCAACGACGGCACCATCACCATCAACAGAACCGGCGGCGTGTTCAACACCATCCTCGATGCGCCCGCCGCCGCCGCGATCACCGGCGATGGGCTGATCATCCTCAACGCGATCACGGCCACCGGCGATGCCCGCATCGCCGGCGACAACGCCGAGCCGCTCTCCATCGGCCCCGGCCAGACCATCGAAGGCTCCGGATTCCTCCTGGGGCTCATCGACCTGGCGGGCATCCTCCGGCCCGGCGGAGCGCTCGCGCGCATCGATGTCGGGGCCACGATCGACACCCTCCCCACCGCCGCGCTCCGCATCGCCCTCGAGGGCGAGGGCCCGCTGCCCAGGCTCACCGGCCTGGGCGCCATCGACATCGCCGACGCCACCCTCGACATCGCGCACGAGCCCTACGCCCCCACTGCGTTCTTCCGCGGCGTGATCGTCGATGGGCTCGGCTACACCGGCGCCTTCGCCGCCCGCACCGCCGATGCCCTCACCGGCGGTCGCGTCTGGCGCATCGTCTATGTCGATGCCGACACCATCGACATCGCCGCCACCTGCCCCGCCGACCTCACGGCCGACGGCTCGGTCGACTCAGACGACCTCGGAAGCCTCCTGGGCGCCTTCGGCCAGTCCGGGCTCACGCCGTACTCGGGCGCCGATGCCGATGGCGATGGCGATGTGGATTCGGACGACCTGGGAACGCTCCTCAGCGCGTTCGGAAGCGGCTGCTGAGCGTCGCCCGCCACGCCACGGCACGCAACGCCTTCTAGTCGCTCCGAGAGTGCGCGCTCCGAGATCCGCGCTCACCGCCCCCGCGGCCCCGTCCCCGTCATCCCGATCTGGATCGTGATCTCGCCGCGCTGCGGGAGCGATGATCCATCCTCCAGAATGTAGTCGGCCGAGAGATTCCCCCAGGTCCGGTCGATCCGGTCATCGCCCACAGAATTGATGTCCAGCTCGAACTGGTACCCCGGCCCGGGCGCGAACCGGCGCAGCGCTGCGCGCGCCTCCTCCGGCGGGATCTCCCAGCGCGCCAGCGTCGTCCGGGAGTCATCCTCCAGCGTGAACACGAATGTCCCCTCGCCCGCCATCGGCACCGGCGGCGCTGGCGCCGCCGGGAACAGGTAGGCCGTGAGCATGATCGTGTCCGCGTACCCGTTCGAGTTCGTGTCGATCGCCGTCGGGCTCGCGTTGAGCTGCACGATCGCCGGACGCACACCCTCCGGAACGCTGATCCGCCGCGGCGTCGGGCGATCCGGCGGCTGCGGCCCATCGGCCACGCACCCCCCGAGCAGCGCTGCGAGCCCCACGCCCGCCACCGCCGCCGCCGCAACGCGACCGGCCCTCAGCACACTCTTCTTCGCACTCGCCATCATCGCCCCTTCTTACTGCAAGCCCGCGCCGGCGCCCGGGTCCGGCGCTCCCGGCGGCGCGGGCGCGCCACCGCCGCCGCCTCCGCCCCCAGCGTCGCTCCCATCGCCACCGCCGCCGGTCTGCCGCGCCTCACGCTCGCGCAGCCGACGCTCGGCCCGCTCCAGCTCTTGCGCTGCCCGCTCGCGCTCACGCAGAAGCCGCTCCTGCTCGCGCTCCTCCTGCTCCCGCTGCCACTCCTTCTCGTCCAGCCCGATCGAGTCCGACACCCCCGGGTTCATCAGCCCCCAGCGCCCGCGCTCGTCGGGGGCCACCAGCGCATCGCGGATCTCATCGGGCAGCGACATCCGCTCGATCTGGTTCCGCGTCATCTGGTCGACCACCGCCGTATTCGACCGGTCCGAGGCGATCACCCGCGGCTGCAGGATGATCAGCAGCTCCGTCTTCCGCCGGCTCGTCAGCGACGAGCGGAACGGCGCGCCGAGGAACGGGATATCGCCCAGGATCGGCACCTTCGTCCGGCGCGTCTCGTACTCCGACTGGATTAGCCCGCCGATGATGATCGTCTGGCCATCGCGCACCGTCACCGTCGTGTCCGCCTGACGCTGCGAGATCACCGGCGCCTCGAAGTCCTCCGAGATCTGCGTCGTCCGCGCCGTCAGCGCCGAGATCTCCGGCGTGATGTCCATCCGCACGAACCCGTCCGGCGAGATCGATGGCGTCACATTCACGATCACGCCCAGGCGGCGCGACTCCACATTCGAACGCGTCTGACCATCGTTCAGCTGCGTCACCGCCGTGACCACCTGGATCTCCTCGCCGACATTGATCGACGCCTCCTCGTTGTCGTTCACGAGGATCTGCGGCTGCGAGAGCACCTCCAGCCGCCCCTGCACCTCCAGCGAGCGGATCAGCAGGTCGAAGTCCAGTGTCGACACCGATAGGTTCGGCACGCCCAGCGCCGTGACCACCCCCGAGCCCGCCGCCCGCGTCGTCGCGGTCAGCTGGTTCGAGCCCTGGGGCTGCAGCGTGAAGTCGAGCCCCCAGGTCTCCTCAGAGTCCAGCGTCACCTCCGCCAGCAGCACCTGGATCTGCACCTGCGCCGGCGGCGTGTCCAGCTCGCGGATCAGCTCCGAGAGCGTGTCGATGTACCGCGGCGACGCCGAGAGGATCAGCCGCGAGCTGCCCGGCACGCCGACCACCGAGATCTCACGCTCGAGCTGCCGGAGCAGCGACCCGCCCCGGTCCGGTCCCAGCGTCGCCTCCAGGCGCGACTGCTCGCGATCGATGAAGGTCTGCAGCGCTGTGGCCACCTCCTCGACCCGCGCGTTCCGCAGCTCGAAGGTCATCTGCACGCGCTCCGTGCCCTTCTGCGTGTCCAGGCGCTCCACCACCGAACGCACCAGCTCCAGGTACTGCGGCGTCGCCGAGACGAGCAGCGAGTTCGTCCGCGCATCGACCGTGATCGCCAGCTGCTGCCGCTCATCGGGCACCAGCGTCAGCGTCGACCCGCCGACATTCAGCCCGCTCGTCTCCTCGCCCTCGCCCGCCGCCGTGCCGCCCGAAGCCCCCATCGACCCCTGCGGGACCAGCACGTACAGCCGTCCCTGCTGACGCAGGTTGAACAGGTCCCGCAGCAGCTCGGCCATGTTCACCGCGTCCGAGTTCTCCAGCGTGAAGATCTCGATGTCGCGCGAACCGCTGGCCGAAGACTCCAGCTCCTCGATGATCGTCTCGATCAGCACCATCATCTCCGACGGCGCCGACACCACGATGCTGTTCGTCCGCACATCCGGCGTCAGGCGCACCTGCTCGCGGATCGCCGATGTGATCTCCGTGTCGCTGGGCGTCCGCCCGGACTCGCCCTCGATCCGACCCGCCGCCGACTGCCGGATGAACCGCAGCAGCGAGCCCTGCCGGTTGTCGCGCCCCCCCGCGATCGACTGCCCCGCCAGAATCTGCTGAAGGATCGTGACCATCTCGATCGCGTTCGCCGAGCTCAGCGGGATGATCTTGATCTCGCTCACGCTCGCCGTGGCGGTCGAATCCAGCCGCGTCACAAGGTCCCGGATCGCCGCGATGTCCGACCGCGGGCCCGTCACCACCACCGCGTTGAGCCGCTCATCGGCCCGCACCCGGATCGTCCCCTGGCCCCGCGTCCGGTTCACCTCCCGCACATACAGCTCTTCGAGCAGTTCCACCATCTCCACGGCCCGCGCCGACCGGAGCGGGAACAGCTCCACCGTCGCTCCCGCGGGGTTCGACGGATCCCCATCCAGCGCCGTGGCATCCGAGGACAGCAGGTCCACCACCTCGCGGATCAGCGCCAGGTTCTCCGCCGACGCGGCCACGATCAGCGCGTTCCGCGCCGCATCCGCCTGGATCGAGACCACATCCTCGCGCCCGGACGCCCCGCCCTGACGCAGCGCCTGCAGCCGGTCGCGCATCAGCCGCTCGACCTTCGGCGCCAGCTGCTGCGCATCGTTGCCCACCACCGGGATCACATGCAGCCCCACCGTCGATCGCGCATCGGGCGTGTCCAGCGTCCCCAGCAGCTGCTCCACGATCGTGAAGCTCCGCGGGCTCGTCGCGATGATCAGCGCGTTCGTCCGGACATCGGCCGCGATCGTCAGGTCATCCTCCTCACGCAGCGTGTCCCGCGCCACCTGCTCGCGGAACAGGCGCTCCAGCACCGTCGAGACCCGGTCGGCCGCCGCGTGCTCCAGCGGGTACACCCGCACCGCGCCGCTCCGCGCAGCGCCCGGCACATCCAGCAGCGCCGCCAGCTCGCCCACGATCGCCAGGTTCTCCGAAGAACCCACCACCAGCAGCGCGTTCAGATCCTCCTCGGGCACGATCGTCAGCGTCGACATCGGCGCGAACAGGCGCGACTCGATCGCACGCACCGAATCGCCGCCGGCGCCCGACGCCTCGCCGCCGGCCACCTCAGCGCCGTTCCCATTGGCCCCATCGCCGACGATCCCGCGCAGCGCCTCCGGGTTCGCGCGCAGCATCCGCAGCCGCCCCACCTGCCGGCGCAGCGCCTCGGCCTCGGGCGTGCCGTCGAGCCCATCGACCAGCACGCGCTCCAGCGTCTGAGCCACCCGCGCCGCATCCGCGTGCGCCAGCGGGATGATCCGCGGCTCGATCCAGTTCCCCAGGCCCTCCGATGAGTCCAGCCGAGCGATCAGCACCTCCGCCAGCGCCACCGACTCCTCGCGCCCGGCCACGATCAGCGCGTTGGTTCGCTCGTCGACCGTGATCGCCACCGACCCCGACAGCGCCTTGCCCGTTTCCGTCGTCGGCCAGCCCGACACATCCGAACCCGGCGCCCGGCGCAGCCCATCGCCCTGGGCGAACAGGCCGCGCACCACGCCCGCCAGGCGGGACGCCGCCGCGTTCTCCAGGTGGAAGATCCGCAGCGTCACCGCATCGCCGGCCGGCAACGAATCCAGCATCGTCACCAGCTCCCGGATCGCCCGCACATTCCCGCGCGTCGAGGCGATCAGCACCGAGTTCGTCTGCGGCTCGGGCTCGATCCGCACCGGCTCCGTCAGGTCCACCACGATGTCCGGCTCGTCCAGCCCCTCGCCGCGCAGCCGCAGGCGGCGCACCTGCTCGGCCAGCGAATCGGCCAGCCCCGTCGGCGCCGTGTTCCCGCCCGCATCCAGCAGCGAGCGCACCGCGGCGCTCACCTCCGAAGCGCTGGCCACGCGCAGCCGCACCAGGGCCACCTCCTGCTCATCGCCCACCGGCGGCACATCCAGCGCCCGCACCAGCGAGCGCAGCGTCGGCGCATCCAGCTCGCCCACCAGCGCCGCCATCGATTGACGCGAACGCAGCGCGGTCAGCGTCACCGGCTCGCCCACCAGCCCCGGGCGATCGCCCGCCGCCGGACGCGTCACGCCCAGCGACTCCAGCTGCGCCACCATCTCCGCCGGCGACACATGCGTCAGATCGAAGATGTACAGCCCCTGCCCCGGCAGCCCGCCGGCCAGCAGCGCCTGCACACCATCATCATCGCCATCGCCACCGCCCGCCGCCGCGCCGGCGCCCGCCCCATCGCCGCCGGCGGCATCCATCGCGCCGCCCCGACCCCCATCCAGTTCCTCGGCCACCCGGCGCACCTGCTCGAACAACGCCTCCGAGCACGCGATCACCAGCGAGTTCGTCGAGCGGTCCACCTCGATCGCGAAGCGCTCGTTCCGCGCCGCGGCCGTCTGTGAAAAAGTCCGCTGCAACGCCCCGGCCACCCGCGCCGCGGGCTGACGCTCGAGCCGCAGCACGCGCACCCCTGGCTCGCCCGCGCTGCCCTCCTGCTGCATCGCCTCGGCCAGCGCCGCGATCTGCGCGAACTCGCCATCCTCGGCCCGGACGATCAGCGTCCCCGACGCGTCATCGCCGATGATCGCCACCGAGCGCAGCGACTGCCCCGCCCCGCCGCGACCGCCCTCGACCTGGTAGAGCCGCCCGATCGACGCGGCCAGCGCGGACGCCTGCCCGTTCCGCACCGGGATGATCCGCGGCGCCGGGAGCTTCGCGAAGTCCGCCACATCCAGCCGCTCGACGATCGAGCGGATCTTCTCCAGTTCCTTCCGCCCCGCCGACACGATCAGCGTGTTCGTCAGCGGCTCGGCCGAGATCGTCACAAGCTCATCCTCATCGACCAGCGAGCCCGAGCCCATCATCGAGAAGAACGGATCGCTCCCGCCGAACTGCCGCTGCCGCTGCCGCTCGGCCTCCTGGCGGGCCCGGTCGCGCTCGAGCTGCGCCCGCAGCGGCGCATCGAACGCCTGCTGCAGCGCCGTCGCCACCGAGCGCGCATCGGCGTGCTGCAGCGCGATCACCTCGAGCTGCTTCGTCGCGTCGTACTCCGGCGCATCGAGCTTGGCCAGCAGCTCCCGGATCCCCGCCCACTCCGACTCGGGCGCCATGATCACCAGCGACTCCGTCGCCGGGTCCGCCACGATCGACACATTCCGCGCCCTCGGTGACTGCGGGTCCGTCGCGAAGCGCCCGTAGAAGTTGTCCATCGCGCGCTTCACCTGGTCCGCGCCCGCGAAGCGCAGGCTCACGAACTCGCGCAGGCGCTCCTCCTTCGGCGGCACATCCAGCCGCTCGATCAGCCCCGCGATCTCACCCATCTGCGCCGGCGTGGCCGACACCACGATCGCGTTCTCCTCCGTCGAGGTGCTCAGGTTCGGACGCGGCTCGCCCTGCCCCCAGGTCCGCTGGAACAGCAGCGTGTTGATCTGGCTCGACACATCCCGGGCCGTGGCGTGCGTGAGCTCGAACACCCGATACTCCACCGGGCTCACCTCGGGCTGCGCATCGAGCTCGGCCACCAGCCCCGCGATCACCTCCATCGAACGCACATCGGCCGTCACCAGCACCGTGTTCGAACGGCGATCGGCCGCGATCGTCGCGCGCACAGCGAACGACTCGCCGCTCTCCGGGTCCGTGAACCGTGCGCCGCCATCGCCCCGGCGCGGGTTCCCGCGCTCGTCCAGCCCCAGCGTCTCCCGCAGCGTCCGCGCCACATCCTCGGCCCGCCCTCCCTCCAGCGAGAAGGTCTTGAGCTCCACCGAGTCCATCTGCCCGGGCGTGTCCAGCCGCCCGATCAGGTCCAGCACATCCGGCATCACATCCGCCGGCGCCGCGACCACGAGCGACTTCGTCCGCGACTCGCCCGTGACCTGCACCTGGCGCTCCGGCGTCAGGCCGCGGGTCGAGAACACGCGCACCACCGTCCCCGCGATCTCCTCGGGATCCGCGTGCGACAACGCCACGATCTCCACCGACCGCTGCCCCGCCATGTCCGCCCGGTCGAGATCGGCGATCAGCCGACGCGCTGTTTCCATCTCCGAGGCCGGGCCCGTCACGATCAGCGTCCCCGACTCCCGCGAGCCGATCACCGACACCGGCGCCTCGCGCTGGCCCTGCAGCCGTGCCCGGTCGCGGAAGAACTGCGACACGCTCGACGCGGCACGATCGGCCGGTACATGCGACACCGCGATCGTCTCCACCACCAGCCCCTCGCCCGCCTGCTCCTCGTCCAGCCGGCGCACCAGCGTCTCCGCGGCCTCCAGGTCCTCCTCAGAGCCGAACACGATCAGCGACTTCGAGCGAAGGTCCACCTCCACCCGCAGGGCCGAGGGGCTCGGCGGCTCCCACCACCGGCGCGCCGCGTTCGGATCGCCCAGCGCCTGCTCCAGCACCGTCCGCATCACGCCCAGGTCCGCGTTGACCACCGGGATCAGCCGCACGCCCTGCGCCAGCCCCGCCTCGCGCGGCTGGTCCAGCTCCTCGATCACGCTCAGCATCGTCTCGAACGACTCGCCCTTGCCCGTCACGATCAGCGTGCCGGCCCGCGCATCGCCCTGCACGCTCACGAACTCGTCCGGCGCGGCCAGACCCGCCGCGCGAGCCGCGTTCCGGGCCGCATCCCAGAGCGACCAGCCCAGGTCCTCCGTCACCGCCAGCATCTGGTCCACCGTCGCGTGCTCCAGCGTGATCACGCGGACCTGCGCCGCCGTCGCATCGCGCTTGACATCCAGCCGTTCCAGCAGCCGCTCGACCTCCGCGTGCTGCTCCATCGTCGCCGTCACCAGCAGCGTGTTCGTCCGCTCATCGCCCACGAATCGCGCCTGCGGCGCGGTCCAGCTCGCGCGCCGCGCATCGCGCGATGCATCAAAGGTCCGCTGCAGCGTCTGCGCCACGCTCGCCGCGCCCGCCGCCTCCAGCGCGTACTCGCGGATCACCACGCCGCTCGATGAGTCCGACTGGTCGATCAGCGCCACGAACCGGTCGATCACCTCCATCGCCGCGGCCGGTCCCGTCACCAGCACCGAGCTTCCATCCGGCCCCGGCGTCGCACGCACCGACCCCGCCTCCAGCTCCACCTGGCGCTGCTCGCCGTCCGGGCCCGTCACCGTGATCGTCACCGGCTGCCCGGCGCGCAGCCGCTGCGCCTGCCGCCCGCGCGGATCCACCGACAGGAAGTCGTTGATCGCCGTCGCCGCGCCCCACCCGTTGGTCGTCTGCAGCGGGTACACCTTCACCGTCAGCTCCGCCCGCTCGCCCGGACGCGACAACGCCGCGACCACCGATCGCAGCGCCTCGAAGTCCGTGTCGTTCGCCGAGACCACCAGCGAGCCGCCCACCGGATCCGCGATCACCGCCACACGCCCCGTGAACCCGCCCGGGTTCTCGGCCCCCGCGCTCCCGATCTGGCGGATCGTCGCGTTCACCAACCCCGCCACCTGGTTCGCATCCACACCCTGCGGGAGGTTCACGATCCGCACCCGACCCGGCTCCGGCGGGATCTGGCCCTCCAGCAGCCGGATCAGCTCCGCCACCCGCTCCGTCGCACGCTCGGACCCCACCAGCACCAGCGCGTTCGTCGCCGGATCCACCGCGATCGTCACATCCGCCCCCCCCGACCCCCCC
>JBQLZO010000035.1:0-19581 GCA_052168315.1 Phycisphaerales bacterium
CCCCAGCCCACCCCACGACCACCCAAAACAAAAACGCCCCCGCGGCCATCCGCAGGGGCGCTCATTCAACACCTTCGCTCAGTCACCCCGAGCCCAACCCAAACCCCAATCCCCCGCCCCGCCGAAGCAGCCGCCCATGGCGAAGGGGAAACCGGGGGGGGTGGGGGGGTCAGCGCATGGAGGTGGCCTCTCCGGTCGCAGCGCCCTCGATCAGCCCGATCAGCAGATCAAGGTCATCCGAATCGATCGCGCCATCCGCGTTGAGGTCCAGCGCTGCATCGGCAGCATCCGCCGGACGCCCGAACGCGTTGAGCAGCGGCTCCAGGTCGCGCGAATCCACCGCGCCATCGCGGTTCAGATCGCCCGCCGCCCACGACGACGCCGCCGACGCATCATCGACCTCGCCGTCCATCGCCAGCATCGGACCGGCCAGCGCCGGAACAACGCTCGCCAGCTCGCGCCGCTCGCCCAGCGACCGCGCCAGCGACAGCACCGACTCCGCTGTCCCGATCGAATCGATCCGGTACGACAGCGTCTGCGTCGAGGCATCCAAGCCGAGCGATTCGACCGCCGCGCCCGCCGGCACCATCGCCGACAGCACCGTGTCCATCCACTCGCCCGGGATCCGCGGGATCGTCGTGATCACGATCGAACCCTCCAGCGCTGACAGCGCGCCCGTCTCCGTGTCGATCAGCAACGGCGAGACGAACCCGCCCTGCGCCAGCAGCGCCCCGCCCAGCGAGGCCCGCGAAGCGCCATCACGCAGCGTCAACGGCAGCGGCGCCAGCACCCAGCCGGGCACATCGCCGCCCAGCACCCGATCGACATCGAACCCGTACGCATCGAGCAACGCCACCGGATCCGCGCCCACCGGCTCATCGCCGGCGCCCGCATCCATCGCATCGCCCACATCGCCGAGCGACCGCACCGCGATCCAGTGCCCATCGATCGCCAGCGTCCGCCCATCGATGTTCGCCAGGCCCACCGGCTCGCCCGAGCCCGCGCCCGGACCGGCCTCCGCGCCAGCGCCATCCGCCCCCCCGCCATCGAACCCATCGCCATCGACCCCGTTCCCTTCGGCCAGGGCACCGTTCGCATTCCCGAACCCATCGGCATCCGCGCCGGGGCGACGCGTCGGACCATCGCCCGGCAGCGGCCGCGTGGCGCCAAGATCGTTCGGACGACCCGTCCCCGGGCGATCCGCGATCATCGGCGGCAGCGACCCGCCGCCCTCACCCGGCTTCGCGCTGTCGCCCGGAGGCCCTTCGATATTGATGCACGGGTTCGAGATCGAGCCCGTCCCATTCCCGCGATTGTCCAGCACCAGCTGCACATCATCGAAGTCGATCCGACCGTCGCGGTTGATGTCCGAACGCACATGGAACGGGTTGCTCGGATCGATCGGATCCGTCCCGCTCAGCGACAGCACGCCGCCCACATCCGTGTTGTTCACACGCAGATCGCCCGTCGCATCGCCCAGCAGCGCCGAGAACCGCAGCAGCGAAGACTCGCCGCTCAGCAGGTTCCCCGCCAGGTCGCTCACGCCCACGAGCTGCACGCAGTACCGCGCCGCATCCGGCAGCGGCTCGTCGAAAGTGATCGCCGCCACCAGATCGCCCGAGCGCAGCTCCACGCTGTGCGCTGGCACCTCCACCGGCACATCGCCGACGAAGAAGCCCTCGACGAACACCGAGGCATCCGACACCGTCGACGGATCCACCGGCTCATCGAAGATGACCACCAGCTCACGAATTTCGCTCCGCGGGTCAGACACCAGGCCCAGCGGGTCCAGCGCCACCGTCACCTGCTCGAGCCCCGTCCCGCCGTGGTCGGCCACCGCCAGGAACGACTCGACCTCCGGAGCCACACCATCCGGATCGAACGAGAGCACATACTCGCCCGGCCCATTGCTGTCGAAGATGTGCACCAGGCGCTCCGTGATGTCCGGCTCGCCCAGCGCCCGGATGATCCGGCTCGTCTGCCACGCGTTGTAACCGAACACGATCTGCTTCCCATCCGTCCGCTGCACCGACTTCAGCGGATACGCCGCGTTGAACGGATCGTCCAGCCGCAGGTACGCGTACCCGTCCGGCATCTCCACCGTCACCGTCGCCTGCAGGTTTGCAAGGTCCGTGCTCACGCCCGCGCTGGTCAGCGTCGTCACCGGCGCGGTGCTCCCGTCCGGCAGGTGCACCGTGTCGGCCAGGTCGTCCACATCCGGGAAATCGTTCGTGAGGAACGCCGGCTTCTGGATCGGCGGGATCGGCTGCCCCTCCTGGTCGAAGCCCGACGGCTCATCGTCGAACACCACATGCTCGAGCCCGAAGATGTCCACCGACTCGATCAGCGACAGCTCCGGCTGCGCGAACGGCGAGACATGCTCGAACTCCGCCGAGTACGACACGAACTCGCCCTGCAGCGAGGACACCATGATCCACTGCGCCGTCGCCGTCGAGTTCGCAGCCAGGTCCCCGAAGTTCACCTTCAGCGACGGCGCGATCGGCTCGAAGTCCAGCCGCGTCCCGACGATGTCGAAGTCGATCACCAGCCCCGACTCGTTCTCGATGATCTTCGGCTGCGAAGACTCGATCGAAAGATCCTTCGCCACGCCCGCGCCGTTGTTCGCGATCAGCAGGCCCAGCGAGAACGGAACCGCCGGCTCGATCTCCGGCGTGAACGGATCGTCGGAGAACACATCCGTCTCCAGGAAGTACTTCAGCTCCAGCGATGGGTTCGGAACCACCGAGATCGGCACCGGGAACAGCGGCACCTCCACCAGCGACCCGTTCAGGAAGTAGCTCAGCGAGCCCGACACGAAGTAGGTCGTCGTCACCAGCGGCGCCGCCTCGTCGAACGGGATCAGCGTCCAGGTCGTCGAGCACGAGGCCCCCGCGGGCAGCGCCTCCGTCCCGTCGATCGCCCCGATCCCCGCAAGCACCGGCTCGTCCGAACCCGCGAACAGGTCGTTCGAGAAATCTCCGTTCGTGTCCCGGATGAACAGGTCGACCGTCACCGCGTCCAGCGAGGTGTCCGTCTGGTTCTCCAGCAGCAGCGACGCCTCGAACGCCGAACGCGTCAGCGTCAGCGTCTGCTCGATCTCGATCACCACCGTCGCGCAGGTCCCCGAGTTCGTCGAGGTCACATCCGCGATCAGAACCTCCGTCGCGTACGAGTACGCATCAATGTAATCCGTAAACCCGAGCGACAGAGCCTTCTCCTGGGCATCGACCAGCACCGCCCAGAAGGTCTCCAGCAGGTCCGCCGTGATGAACTCCTCGGGGTCGCCCTCGAGGATCCCGGCCGACCAACGCTCCACCGAAAGATTCCACCGGTCCAGCGAAGCGTGCACGATCTCGTCCGTCACCGTCGACGGCCGCGGGATCGCCAGCAGGTTCGCCCGCTCCGATTCCGTGATCTCGATCCCCGCATCGCTGCCATCCTCGATCGCCGCCGAGAACGCATCGTTCCACGAGGCAAACACGCTCTGCTCGCCCTGACCCCACGACAGCCACGCATCATCGCCCAGGATGTGCCGGTAGATCGCGAACGGCGCCAGATACCCCAGCAGCGTCTCCTCATAGAACTGCGCCTCCGGCGTCAGCTCTTCCTCGCCCTCGCCCTCGCCCTCCCCGTCGAACAGCCCCGCGGCCTTGCACGCAAGGAACGCCAGCGCATCGCCCGGGCTGCACGGATTCCCGCACCCATCGCCCGAGCTCAGGCAGAAGCAGTTCGCGATCAGGCTGCACGCGCACGACAACTGCGACAGCCCCGGCGTCAGGCTCACCGCGCAGTTCAACCCCGCCTTCGAGCACTGCAGCACATTGCCCGCCGTGTCCATCGGGTTCCCCACGATCCCGCCCACGCACTGACCCACGCCGATCGGGCACCCGGCGCCGGGGATGCACCCCGCCGCCGCCAGCGCGCAGTCCGTCACGCACTTGTCGCACGGCACCGGCGTGAAGATCGTCGGCTGCGAGGGCGGCACATACCCCGGCGGGGGCGGGCAGAACCCGCACCCACCGCCGCCGCCCGGGAACCCGCCGCCCGGCGGGATGAAGATGATCCCGCCGCCACCCCCGCCGCCGCCGCAACGGCTCGAATCCGACAGCGTCGCGCCCGTGCAGAACTCGAACGAGGCCGGCCCGCACTCAAGCTGGTAGCACGCCGACGCCACGCCGCTCGTGCAACCGCCCGAATCCCCGCCATCGCCGTTCTGAACCACCAGCACCGGCACCGTCACCGTGCAAGGCCCGGACGGATTCCCCGGCGTGCAACCGCCCGGAAGATTCCCGATCTCATCGATCAGCGGGATCAGCGTGTACGAGCCCACCTGCTCCGGAATGTCCAGCGACACATCCTCGGCCGTGATCAGCCCGTAGTTCGTCAGCGTGAACTCGATCTGAGCCACCGGACCCGGAAGCTCGTTCAGGTTCACATAGGTCGGCTCCACCACCACCACCGGAGCGGGCACGAACGCCTCGAACTCCGCCTGGATCGTGATGATGTACTCATCCTCGATCTCCGTCGGGATCACCTGCCACTGGTAAGTCACCAGCTGCAGCGGCAGGAACGCGTCCACGAACGCCACCTGCCCGTCGTTCACCTTCACCGCCGACTGGAAGTTCCCGTGGTCCTCCGCCGTCACCTCGACCTTGTAGAACTTCTCCTCAAGGCCGTCGAACTGGATCAGGCCCTCCGTGTCCGAGAAGCCCTGCGCCACGATCTGGTTCGTCGCCAGGTCGCGGATCTTCACCTCCGCGAACGCCACCTTCGGCCCGTTCGGCGTCGTCGGGTCCGGCTCCTCGCCCGGGGGAACATCGTAATACGAGAACTCGTCCGTCACCCGCACCTCGATCGAGCCCACACCGTCCGACACGGCCGTGAACTCGAACGGCTGCACGAACCCCGTGTTCCCAGCGAACACATTGATCGAGCCGTTGTAAGGCCCGAGCGGAAGGTTCGCATCCGGGCTCAGACGCAGCGTCACCGCCGCCGAGCCGCCCGCCGGGATCGGCGCGATCGGGTTCTGCGACACCACGCTCAGCCACGGCGCCGGCGGGATCTGGATCTCGATCGGCTCCGTCGGCACGCCGCCCGTGTTCGAGATCGTGAACTCAACAAAGGTGATCTCGCCAACCAGCATGCCCGCCTTCAGCACGCCGCCCGAGAGCTGCGAAGACGGCGGCGGCAGCAGGTTCGGCATCGGCTCGGCGATCACCACCGCCAGCTTCGCCGTCACCGTCGCGCCCTCCGTTGTCGTGAACACCACATCCAGAGGGAACGCACCCTCCGCCCCCGGCTCGGCCAGGATCGACAGCGGAACATTCACGCTCCCCAGCGGGCCCAGCGTGCTCACGCCGCCGAGATCCGCCTCCACCGTCACCCGCGGCGGGAGACCCACCGTCGCCACCTGGATTCCCGTCACCTGGTTGTCGCCGAGGTTCTTCAGCAGCAGGTTCCCCGTCGCCGGCTGCCCCGGGAACACCTGCACCGCCAGCGGCGCGCCGCCCGGACCGCTCTTCGGCGTCACATCGATCCCGAACAACTGGAACTGGTCCGACACCGGCAGGCTCGGCTCGGGCGCGGGCCCCGCGCCCACCGCGTAGATGCCCGCCTCGTTCTTCGCCGGAACGAAGGTCGCCGAGAAGTTCCCGGCCGCGTCCGCCAGCGCGCTCAGCTTCCGCACGAACCCCTGGTTCGTGATCCGGATCTCCACCGGCACACTCCCCGCCGGCATCGCCGTGCCCGCCACGAACGCCGTGCCCGTCAGGTCCACCGTCGTCAGCGAGCCGCCCGAACCCGGGTTCACGCTCGCCACCGCCGTGGCCTCGAAATTCTCTACCAGCGTCGCGGCCCCCGCCACACGCAGGTTGTCGTTCTCCTGGCCGTCGTACCCCTCGTTGATCGTGCCCGTCGCGTCCGTCTGCACGATGAAGAAGAAGTTGCCCGGCACCGGCGGGTACTTCACCGTCACGCTCCGCTGCACCGACTCGCCCGGCAGCAGCGTGCCCACGAACTGCGAATCGCCCAGCGCGATGTCGCCCGGCGACAGAGTCTGATCGATCGACGCGTGGATCCGGTCCACGAAGAACCCGCTCGTCGCCGCCGGACCGATGTTCGTGATCTCGTAGTCGATCTGCATCGGTGCGCCCACCACGCCCGTCGACACCGCCTGCAGCGCGCTGACCACCAGGTTCGGACGATCCGGCTGCACCACCGTGACCTGCATCGGAGACACGAAGAAGTTCGCCGCCCCCTCGTTCGACTCGATCACCGCGTTCGTCCGGTCCGCCTGCGCGATCACCCAGTAAGTCCCCGAGAACGACTCCGGGATCCCCGCCGTGATGTTCGCCGTGTAGCTCGAGCCCGACCCCGCCGGCGTCACCCGGATCGCCGAACCGATCAGCGCATCCGAGCCCACCTGGTTGTCAACAGACAGGTACACCGAATCGAACCACGCCGGGCTCGGGTTCGCGCTCACAGGCCCCGTGTTCGAGATCATCACCGAGAACGAAGCGCTCGTCCCCGCCGTCACCGTCGCGCCGAAGGTCACATCCGTCGCGCTCAGGTCCGGACGCAGGTACGGAACCGTCCCGCTCGCCTGGCAGTTGTTCGACTCGTTCGCCTCCAGCACCGCGTTGCCCGGGTCCACGCACACCGTGAACACCACGCCCAGCCCGCCCACCTCGGGCACCACCCCGCCGATCGTCACCGGCGTGCTCGCGCCCACCGCCAGCCCGCCGCCCACATTCGAGACGCCGATCAGCGTCCCGTTCCCCGCGGCCCCCGGCGCCTTCGCGTACAGCAGCACATCGAACGAGGCCGACGCATCCGCGCCGCCGTTGTTCGTCACATCCAGCATCACCTCGATCGGCTGCGCCACCGTCACCTGCGACGGCGCGGTCAGCCCCTCGACGATCAGGTCCGGCAGCGGCGGCAGATCCACCTGGATCGGCCCAAACGCCGCCGTGTTGTTCGTCTCACTCAGCTCCGTCACCGACCCGCCGCCATCGGCCCGCACCAGGATGTAGTACTGCCCCGGCGTCACCGACGCGTTCAGCGGGATCGTCGCCGTCAACGACTCGCTGTACCCCGCCCCGCCCGGCTCCAGCGGGCCCACATTGATCGTCCGCGTGCCAAGCAAAATGTCGCCCGGCGCCAGCACCGTGTCCGTCGACAACGCCACCGCGTCCGACCACACGCTGTTGAGGATCTCCGTCCCGATGTTCGCCGCAGACCACGCCACCGTGACCTGCTCGCCGAACACCGCGCTCCCCGGCCCGCTCGTGATCTGCACATCCGCCAGGTCCGGCGCCGGCGTCGGAAGGATCTCGATCGGAGCCGCCAGCGTGTTGTTCGACTCGCCGATCTCCAGCACCGCGTTCCCGTTGTCCGTCCGCACGATCAGGTACTTCTGTCCGCCCACGAAGTCATCCGCGATCGGCACCGTCGCGCTCCGCACATACTCCTGCCCCGGCGCCAGCGGCGCCGCGTTCGCCGGCGTCAGCAGCAGCTGCGTGTCACCGGGCCCGATCGTCTGATCGTCCGACAGGAACACCGCGTCCAGCCACGCCACGCTCGCCGGCTTGTTGCCCTCGTTCTTCACCGTCCACGAGAGCATCACGCCGGTCCCCGCCTCCACCTGCGACGCGCTCGGCTGCACGCTCAGCACCGCCAGGTCCGCCCGCGGCTCCAGGTTCACCTGCACCGCCGTCGCCGTGGTGTTGTCGCCCTCGCCGCCGAACGGCTCGGGAACCAGCCCGCCCGCATCCACCACCGCGATCACGAACCGAGGACCGCTCGTCCCCGCCGGGATCACCACCTCCGTCGAAACCGGATTCACCGCGCCGCCCGCCAGCACGCCCGGCAGCGCGATCTCCTTCAGCAGCACATCCGACCCCGGGCTGAACGCCGCATCCGTCGACAGATACAACCGCGCCACGCGCCCGCCCGCCGCATCCGCATCGCCCGCGTTCTGCTCATCGAACGACACCGGCACCGTCGAACCCGCCGTCACCTCCGCCGCCAGCGCGGGCGCGCCCGCCACCAGGTTCGCCGCCGCCAGCTCGATCTGCACCGAGTCCGAGGCGATCGCGCCGATGTGGTCGCCCGCGTTCAGGAAGATCGTCGACACCTTCGACGGCACCAGGTTCACCAGCGTCGCGTACGGCACGCTCGCCGCAGCGCTCGAAGCGAAACCGTTCCCGATCCCGGGCAGACCGCCCGCGATCGTCGTGTCCCACTCCACCACCAGCGCCTCGCCCACCGGCTGCGACAGGTCCGGATCGCTCGCCGTCCCCGCCAGCTCCAGCGTCTGGCCCGGGAACACCTTCGGATACGGCCCACCCGCCGCGACCATCGGCGGGCTGTTCGCGTACGAGATCTGCGCCACATCATCCCCCGTCAGACCGTCCGCATCCGTCACCGTCAGCGACAGCGCCAGGTTCGAAGACACCGACAGCCCCTTCGCCGCCGCATCCGCCAGCGACAGCGCCTGCATCGGCTCCGTCAGCGTCGGATCGATCCCATCGATCCCATCCGCACCAAGATCCCACTGCACCCCGAAGATCCCGTTGAACAGCCCCTCCTCGATCGCATCCGGATCCTCAGACCCCGTCGCGTCCAGCGTCAAAACGCTCGTCGAAGCGTTGAACTGGTACGCCCCGCCCGCCACCGCCGTCGGCGGCGCCAGCGGCGCGCTCGTGAACCCCGCGTAGTTCACATTGCTCTGGCTGTAGTTGAAGAACCCCACCCGACCGCCGCCGATCGGATCCGGATCGTTGATGATCCCCGTGTCCCACACCAGCGCCCCGTTGTCCTCGCGCTGGATGATGATCCGGATGCTCCCGTTCTCCTGGTACGACAGGAAGAACTCGTAGGTCACGAAATCATCCCACCCCGTGCCCGCGCCCGTGTTCTGCGCCAGCACCGTCACATGGGCGCTGTCCACCCCGTTCCAGATCTCCGTCGCCGTCGGGATCCCATCGATCCGCAGCAGCTTCGCACCCTCCGGCGCCGGGTTCTGGAACAACTGCTTCCAGGTCAGCAGGTAGTGCGACGACTCGGCCCCGAGATCCGTGAACCCGAACGCGAACCCGATGAAATCATCATCCCCGCTCGTGTTCACCCGGAAGGTGCCCGCGAAGTTCGCATCCACCAACTCGAAGTCCGAGATGAAGTAGGTCGGCTCACCGTTCACCGTCTGGTCCACCGACAGCCCATTCGACGCCACCACCCAATTCCCCGCGCTCCCGTTCCCCGCGTAGTCGAACTCCTCCCAGCAGAACAGCGTCACGAAGTCCGCATCGTTCAGGTAGGTCAGCTCGGTGTTGAAGTGCAGGTTGTCCCCCTCGCCCACCGACTCATCCACATCGTCATTCGAGTCCGCCAGCACCGCAAGGTACCCGCTGTTGAACGGGATCCCGCCCGGGATTGTCCCCGTCAGCACGCCCTGCGCGCTCCCGCCCGGCTCAATCGTCCCGTTGAACACCACATCCGCCAGCACGAAGTCGTTCCCCTCCGACTGGTCCAGCGAAAACAGCACCCGGTCCGTCCACGGCCCAACCGCCGGCGCGCTCCCGATGTTCTCGATCGTCCAGCTCACCAACGCCGTCTCGCCCTGCGTCACCGCGCACGGCGCACTAATCGCCGTGATCACCAGGTTCGGCGCCGGGTTCACCCCCAGCGAGATCGAATCCGAATCCGCCGATCCCTCCGCATCCTCCACCAGCGCCGTCACCGTGTAGCTGTCCGGCAGCAGCGAATCCACGACGATCGAATCCCCGACCCCCAGCTTCACCGTCCCCACCGAAGCCCCCACCGCCGTCCAGGTCACCGTGTACGGCTCCACGGCCTGCACCACATCCGCCACGAACGAAATCGCCTCACCCTCCAGGAACTGCGCGCCGTTGGCCGGTGAAGTAATCGACACCTGCGCGTTCAGCGCTCCCGAGATCGTCGTCGAGATCCCCGGCGTCGCCGTGTTCCCCGAGTGCCACGCCACTGTGTACAGGATCCGCCCGTTCGGCTGCACACCAAACGGCGTCTGACCCGGCGAAGAATCATTGAACAGCTGCGACCCCATGTCGTTCGGCGTCGTCATCAGCGGGTGCTCGGTGTCCACCGGGATGAAGGTCAGCGAGAAGTTCCCGAAGAACGGCTCCAGCCCGATCAGGCTGTTCAGCGTGTTGATCCCCGGGTGGAACGCGTTGTGGTCCGTCCCCAGCACCAGCCCGCCGCCCGCGTCCGACAGGTTCTCGAAGTAATTCTCGCTGAGATTCTGCCCCTCCGTCTGCCACCGACCCTGCCAGTAAGAAGAGATCATCCGACCATCGCAGATGATCCCCCGCGAAGGATCCGCGTTGAACCAGTCCGCCATCGCCTGCCAGTCCAGCGCGTACAGGCTCCCGTCGTTTCCACTCGCGGACAGGTCGAACACCCAGATCTGATCGAACGGCTGGACCGCGAGCAGATTCGCCACCAGCCCGTTCGAGCTCAGGTTCACATAGGTCGAGTCCACTCCCGCGTTGGTCAGCGTGTTGTGGATGTTCTGCCCATCGGCGTTGTACGGCCCGTTGATGTTCACCACCAGCACGCGCTGCTGCAGCTCACCGGCCGGGATGACGCGGACATTGTCGATCCGCGGATCGTTGTCCGAGCCGTTCACCTCTCCGCGCAGCCGGACCTCCATCGTCTCCGCCGTCGCGACGAACGGCTCGGTCGCGAACGGCACCCATGTGCTCGCCGAGCCCGTCGCGGGCCCCGTGAACAGCGTCACCCCGTCCACATCCACCGCCAGCGCGTTCGGAGCGCCCGCAGCGCCGACATTGCCCACCGCGTAGTCACCCAGCACCACATACGACTCGCCGACCACGAACCCGGAGACATCCTGCCAGATCGTCGGATCAGTCGCGATCGAGCCATTACTATTCAGAATAAAGGTTCCACCCGGATTGCCGTTTGTGCTCCGCCAGCCACCCGAGCCATCGTTGTTCTGTGCGGTCCACCCGTTCCCCGTCCCTCTGTTCGGCACCGACAACTCAAAGTCCCCGTTCACGACCACGGGCCCCGATGCGGCGCTCTGCAGCACCCGCACATTGTCGATCCCCCACGACTCATCGCTCAACTCCTGCAGATCCTGCCCGAAGAACTCGATCGTCGCCGTCCCTGAGTCCGGCACGAACTCGATCGTCAGATCGCGATAGATCGAATCGGCAAAGCCACCGAACCCGAGGTCGCTCCCGCTCACATCCGGGGTCCCCGGATAGGTCTGACAGTCGATCACGCCGACATTCTCGAAGGTGTAGAAAAACACCGTCTCGCCGCCGATCCGCACGCCGAAGTAGTCCGGCCCGCCGCCGCCAGAGCACCCATCCCCATCCCATGTGTCGATCACATACAGATCGAACACCACGCTCGCCGGCTCGCCCGGCGTCACATCCAGCGTCAGCGTCTGGGTCTGGTTGCCAAACCGACCCGAGAACGCCGTGAAACTCGCGTTCGACGAGTCCACCACCGACGACGACCACTCCGCCCCCGCCCCGGACTCAAAGTCCGTCGAGTAGATCTCCTGCGCGCCCGCCGATGCGCCCGACGCCGCCAGCGCCGCCACCGGCGCTCCGATCAGCAGGGACTTCTTCACCGATCCGAACCAGCCCACGAAGCAATCACGAAGACGCATGGCAACCTCACGCAGAAAAACCGGCGGGCAGACGCACCGCCGTGGTGTCAACAGCTCTTTTCTCGCCACCGGCGTCAGGGCCGGCCCGCTCGAATGTCCTCACCGCTCCGATCAACGCACGCTCGCCTCAACGAGCCCGCCGCCGACGAACCGCACCCACACCCGCCGCCGCAACCAGCAGCCCCACCGCTCCCGGCGATGGCACGATCAGATTCAGCGTCAGCGCTGTCCCCGCTTCCGTCTCGATCTCATCGAACCCGTTCGCGAAAGTGTCCGGCAGCGGAACCACGAACACCGTGCTCGGCCCCGACCAGTCGCTCGGGATCCGCAGCGACAGCGTCACCAGCTGACCCTCACCGAACGACCCGTTCGGCACCACATTCGACAACGAGATGTCCGAAACGCTCGCCCCGCCCGGCACCAGGTCCGGATCGATCACCGCCGGCAACGCGGTCCACAGCGGCGCCGAGAAGTCAAAGAAGGTCTTGTCCTCGTACGGCGAGCCCCACGAGTACCCCAGGTACTCGATCCCCGCCTCCGTGAACAGCAGCCGGAACAGCGAAGAGTTGTGCGCATCGCCCGCATCGCTCGAGAGCATCACCTGCATCTCAAAGGTCTGCCCGTACTCCAGCGTCACCACGCTCAAGCCGCCCACCATCGGCGTCAGCATGTACGCCGCATCCGCCGAGGGCGCGATCGAAAGCCCCATCGCCCCCGCAACAAGCCCCGATCCAATCACCCACGCCCGGCGCGCACCACTCGCTCCATCAGTCCGGCGCGCGCAACACGCGCCACGGGCCCGCAAAAATCCAATAACCATCCTCAGCCTCCTCCGCGTGCTGCAATCACGCACGGCCCGACCTGTGCATCGCGAGCCGTGACAACCCCAAAATAGCGTCCACGCCCCGCCATCCAAGCGCGAACTCCCTCAAATTCGCACTCTTCGCGCACAATCACAACCGCGCCACACCATCGCCCCGCTCCGCCACTTCACCCCCAATGCGCAGGTCTTTGCCCCACCACAACTTGCGCTCTCAGCCCAAACGCAATCCACATGCGCCAATAACCGCCAACCCGCGACGCTCCCTCAGCACACCCAACCACCGCCCCGCCCCACCGATCCCCAACCGCCCGCCCCAAACCCCACCGAAAACCCAATCCCCGCCACCACCCCCCGGCACTCCTGATCCCCGCGCCCACTACTGCCCGATGCCCGATGCCCCTCTCCTCCCCACTCTGTACTGATGCCTGGTGCCTGATGCCTGATGCCTGGTGCCTCTCCCCCCTCACGGCAACACCAACATCGCATCCCCATACGAAAAAAACCGGTACCGCTCCGCAACCGCGTGCCGGTACAGCGCCTGCACACGCTCGATCCCATCATCCCCGAACAACGCCGCCACCAGCGCCAGCAGCGTCGAACGCGGCAGGTGAAAGTTCGTGATCAGCGCATCCACACGCCCGAAAGCATGCCCCGGCCCGATCATCAGCCGCGTCAGACCCGCCACCCCCCCCGACTCCCCCCCCAATCCCGCCTCACGACCCTCCGGCATCTCCGTCTCCACCAACTCCGCCGAACCCGATCCCACACTCTCCAGCGCACGGCAGGTCGTCGTCCCCACGCACACGCTCCGCCCACCCGCCGCACGCGCCGCATCAATCGCCCGCAGCGTGGCCCGCGGCACACCGATCCACTCCGCGTGCATCGCGTGCTCCTCCAGGCGCTCCGCCGTCACCGCCCGGAAAGTCCCCTCCCCCACATGCAGCAGCACCTCCGCACGCCCAACCCCCATCGACCCCAACCGATCCAGCAGCCCCTCCGTGAAATGAAGCCCCGCCGTCGGCGCGGCCACCGATCCCACGGCCGCCGCATCCGCATACACCGTCTGATACCACGCCCGGTCCATCTCATCACTGATCTCCCCCCGATCCTCCCCCGCGCCCACCGCCGCATCCTTCCGAGCCTTCAGGATGTACGGCGGCAACGGCGTCCGACCCACCGCCGAAAGCACCGACGCCGCATCACCCACCACCGCTCCGCCTGCATCGTCGATCACATCGACGATCCACCCCTCCGCATCACGCTCCACCAGCCGAAGCCCCACCCCACCCCGCCGCTCCATCGCATCAAGCAACGCCACCACCACCCCCGCCCGCAGCCGCCCGTTCGAACGCAGCAGCACCTTCCACCGCCCGGGCGCCACCGCGCTCACAAACAAACCCTCCACCCCGCCGCCCGAATCCGCCCGAACCCCGCGCACCCGCGCCGCCACCACCCCCGAACGGTTGAACACCATCACATCGCCACGCCGCAGAAACGATGGCAGGTCCCGGAACCGCGCATCGACCAGCATCCCCGCATCCGAACGCGAACACACCAGCAGCCGCGATGAGTCCCGCGGCTCCGCCGGCCGCGTCGCGATCAGCTCCGCCGGCAACACAAAATCAAGCGCATCCATCCGAACCATCGACCCATCATCCCGCCCCACGCCCCCCGCAGCCACCCACCACACCCACCCGCCGCCCGACGCCCAACGCCAACACCACCGTTGCCAACCCGCAACGCCCCCCTCCAGACCCACCCCCGCAGACCACGAACGATCCGCGCTCCTATTGGATAAGTGAGCAAAAACATAGGTATTATAGGACTACATACCAACCCACCCTCCACGGCACGCCCTTCGCCACCCATTCAGGTGGCATGAACATCCACCAGATCAGCCCCGCCCACATCCCCATCGCGCGCCCCCTCCCCCCGCCGCCCGCGCACCCCTGCGCCCATCCATGCGCGCCGCACCCCCCGCGCCCCGTCGAACCATCCCACCAACCCAACCCCGACCTCCCACCCTTCGCCCTCTGGACCGCCCTCGAGCGCGAGAACCTCCAGCGCCCCACCACACCAAGACCGCCCGAACCTTCCGACCCCGCCGCCCCAGCCACGCCGTGCGCCCACGCCGAGCAAAGCGAGACGCGCCCGCTCTACGCCATGCCGCGCCTCGCCGACATCCCCGAAGCGCCCATCCACAAAGACCCGCCCCGCGCCAAACCCGTCGCCCGCGTCTACCACGAGACCTTCACACCCATCGGCACCCGCATCGACATCCTCGCCTGACAGCGCAGACCCACCACGCGCACTCACCGCGATCGCAGCGCGCCCGCCGCGCTCCGCGCGTTCGCGGCAAGATGCGCAGCGCTGAGCGTCCCCACGATCACCACCCCGCCGTCGCGCACACCCTCGACCCCCAGCGCGTGCGCGATGCACTCATCCGGCGTCAGCGATCCATCGACATGCCCGGACAGCAGCGCCTTCTTCACCATCACGCCCACGCCGCGCCGATGCGCTTCCTGCGCCCCCGCCTCATCGCCGCGCTCCCGTGGATTCAGCGTCAGCATCACCACATCGCACATCCGCGCGCCGAGAACAGCGCCCTCCGGCGTCTTGCTCGAGATCCCCACCGCCCGCACCAGACCCCGCTCGCGCAGCGCGACCAGCGCCTCCAGCCCGCCGCTCTCCCGCAATATCCATTCATCGCGACCATCCGAGTGCAGCAGCACGATGTCCAGCCGATCGGTCCGCAGCCGCTCCAGCGATCGGTGCACCGAACGCGTCACACCCTCCGATGAAAAATCAAACCGCGAGCCGCCGCGCTCGGCATCGAACTCCTCCCCCGCCTTCGTCGCGATCACCCACGCATCCCGCCCGCCCAGCGAGCGATGCTCGCCCAGCAGCCGACCCAGCCGCTCCTCGCTCACGCCGTACGCCGGCGCGGTGTCCAGCAGCCTCACCCCCAGCTCCCCCGCCCGCTCCAGCAGCGCCAGCGCTTCGCGGTCCGAGGGCAACTCGAACGAACCCGGGTACTTCACGCCCGCGTTCCGCCCCAGCTTGACCGTGCCCAGACCGATCGCCGGCACCCGGATCCCCGTGCTCCCCAGCGCCCGCTCGCACAACACCATCACGCGATGCTCCTGAACGCCCGCCCGCCATCCGCATTCCCATACGATCATCGCATGCCCGCCGAGGACCATCCCGACGCCAGCCCCCATCCGCTCGATGCGCTGATCTTCGGCGGCGGCGTCGCGGGGCTGTGGATCCTCGACACGCTCACACGCCGAGGGTACACCGCCGCGCTCTCCGAGTCCCACGCGCTCGGCGGGGCGCAGACCGGATGGTCCCAGGGCATCCTCCACTCCGGGCTCAAGTACGCGCTCGCCGGCGCGCCCAGCGCCGCCGCCGGCGCGCTCGCCGAACTCCCCGCCCGATGGCACGATGCCCTCGAGGCCCTTGCCGCGCCCGACCTCTCCAAGGTCCATGTCCGATCGCGGCACTGCTGGCTCTGGCGCACCGAAGCCCTGCGCTCTCGCCTCGGCATGCTCGGCGCGCGCCTCGCGCTCCGAACGAAACCCGAGATCGTTCCGCCCGACCAGCGTCCCCCCGCGCTGCGCGCAGCGCCCGGCGAGGTCGCGCACCTCGGAGAATGGGTGATCGACCCGCGCTCGCTCGCGCGCACATTCGCCCAAGCCCACCACGAGCGCCTCATCCACGCCCGCCCGGACATCGAAGCGCGCCCGCCGGGTACCGATGGACGCTGGCGCATCACGCTCACAGCGCACGACGCCCAGACGATCACGCTCGCGCCGCGCATCGTCGTGCTCGCCGCGGGCGCGGGCAACGCCGCCCTCCGCGCCCGCTTCGGGCTCTCCAGCGATGCGCAGCAGATCCGACCGCTCCGCATGATCACCCTGAAGGGACCGCTCCCGGAACTGCACGGGCACTGCGTCGATGGCAACGCCACGCGCGTGACCATCACCACCATCCGCGCACGAATGGATGATGGCGCAGCGCCGGAGCACGAACCGCATCCCGAGACCGTCTGGCAGATCGGCGGCCAGATCGCCGAGCGCGGCCCATCGCTGCCAGCCGATGAGCACCTGCGCCTGGCGATCCGCGAACTGCGGCAGACGATCCCCGGGCTGCGCCTGGCAGGATGCGCGATCGGCGCGTACGAAGCGCCGCGGGCCGAGGGGCGTTCGCCGGGCGGCCGCCGCCCGGACGACATCGTGTTGCACCGGGATGGGAGCGTGCTGACGGTCTGGCCGACCAAGCTGGTGCTGGCGCCCCGCGCCGGCGATGAGGTGGCCCGGGCGGTCGAGTCGATCGCGCCGCCGGGCGGTGCCCTTGGCGCGGGCGCGGAGCGGGTCGCGGCGATGGCGGCCCCGCCGGTGGGCGACTACGCCTGGGAACTCCCCACCCACCGATGGACATCGGTGGCCGAACTCCTGCGGGGCACGCCGACGCTGGACTGTTGATCGGCGCGCGCGGAGACTCTTTGATCGGCGCGACGATCCGGAGTGTCTGACCGTCGTCGCAACGACATCAAGAAAGCCGCATTCCCATGCGCTCGTTCGGCAAGCTGGTGTACCTGGGCGTTTGCTTCGCGCTCGCGCTCGGTGCCTGGATCGGTTCGTCGTTTGTTGATATCCGCGCTCTGGACCTCGGACTGAAACTCACTGGGTGGATGTCGGCGCTGTTCAGTGTGCCGGTGGCGCTGCTGTGGCTGGCCGAGTGGATCGCGCCGGAGCGTTCGCCGGAGGGGGATGCGCGGGCGCCGCGCCCGGCGCCCGCGCCGGTGCAGCGCGGGTCGGGGCGGCGCGCGGCCTGAACGGTTGGTGGGATCATTCCGGGGGCGGCGGGATCCGGATGGTCATGCCGGGGCGGATGTTCGTGCCGCTGCGATTGATCTGCGGATTGGCATCGCGGATGTGCGTCCAGAGCGATGAGCGCCCGTAGATGGCGCCGGCGATCTCGGAGAGGGTGTCGTTGCGCGTGATGACATACTCGATGAACGCGGGCTCGGGCTCGACCGGCTGCAGCGCCGGATCGGCGGGGATGCCCTGGATGTTGCGCGGATCGGTCGGGATCTTGAGCTCGGTGTTCGCGCGGAGCCGGATGGGGTCGACGGTGGGATTGGCGCGCGCGATCTGCCCGGCGTAGCGCGGTGTGCCATAGAAGGATTCGGCGATGGACGAGAGCGTGTCGCCTGAGGCGACGGTGTAGATCTGGAAGCTGGGCGGGATGATCGCGCCGGGGCGGGGCGCTGCGGAGTCGTTGTTGTCGTTGGTGGTGGCGGGATTGTCGTCGCTGGCGCCGTCGTGGTTGTCGTGTGTGGTGCGGTCGACCTCAGCGGCTGCGTTCGCGCTGCGCGGGATGACCGTGATGCGGGCGGGTTCCGGGCCGGGCTGTTCGGCTTCGGCGCGTTCATCGCGGTCGGCGGCGATGCGGAGTTCGTCGGTGGTGGACACGAGCGGCTCGGTGGGGGCGGGCGTGAGCCAGTACGCGATGATCCACACGCCGGCGAGGGAGACGAGTCCGATCCACATCCGATGCGAGAGTCGTCCCATCGCTTGCTCCTTGGCTCGGCGTGGTGGCGTGGGCGAGGAACCCTAGAACCCCACGGTGATGCCGAGCCACACGAAGATGGAAGGATCGGTGTCGAACTCCGTGACGCGGTGCCCGGAGTCGTCGAGGATCTCGTACTCCTGCCACGGGGTGACGCCGAGTCGGCCCTCTGCCGAGAAGCGCGAGGAGGCGCGCCATTCCGCGAGCAGTGCGAGTTCGACGCGGGCATCGCGGAGGACGCCCTCGTCGAGCGCGGCGATGGGGTGCCCATCGTCGAGCCGGTACTCGCGGCGCTGGTACTGCCCGATCATTCCCACGGTCCAATGGTCGTTCAGTTGCGAGCGGAGCTTGAGTCCGAGGCCCTCGGATTCGAGCGAGACGGTGTCGGTGATGTCCCATCGGAGGCTGAGGAATGGGGTGATGGAGGCGTCGTCCTCGAGGCGGGATTGCACGGCGGCGCCGGCGGAGATGAAGAGCCGATCGGAGAATCGGTACCCGAGGGCGGCGAGCCCGCCGCCGACGATGGAGTCGGAGAGTTTCGCGCCCTGCTCGAAGTTGGCGCCCGCGAATGCGCCGAGGGTGAGGGCGTAGTTGTTCTCGAAGAACCGGGTGGCGCGGAGGAAGGTGGAGGCCTCGAAGAACTCATCGAATGGGTCGCCGGTGACACCGGGGGCGATGGCGGCGGAGTTCGAGAAATCGTATGAGGACCATTCGGTGACGAGGGTTGCGCTGATGGACCAGGCGGGCGATGGGCGGTGGGTGAGGGTGAGCCCGGCCTCGGCGCGGTAGATTGAGACATCGCCATCGTCTTCGAGGTCGGCTGCGAAGTCGTACTGCTGGCGGAGCAGGAGTGTGAGGGAGGTGTTGTCGCGGAGGGGGATCGTGTCGGTGGGATCGGTTGTTTCGGGGGTTTCGGATTTCTTCGGCGCGGTGTCGGACAGGGCGGGGCGGGCTTCGCGGAGCGCGGCGGGCTCGGCGACGGCGGTGGGGATCGGGGCGCTGATGGTGAACAGCGCTGCGGCGGCGACTGCGGGCGCGGAGAAGCGGGTGGTGTTGTTGCCGGGGTTCTTGCGGCGGGGGATCGTGCGTGCTGCACGGAAGATGGCGCGCATGGGGCTCGTTTCCTGTCGCTGGGAGCGCCGGGGGCGCTTGGGTGATTGGTGTGCGACAGGTTAGCGGCGCGGGTGGCTGGTGGCGTGTGGCGTGTGGCGGGTTGGGGGTGTGGTGGGGTGGGTTCGGGGAAGACACCGGTCGGAGACCGGTGCCACCAACGGAGGGGGAAGTCTGAAAGGGCTGGCCAGCCCGGGGTTGTGCCGTTTTGGAGGGTGGCTCTTGCCCTTTGCTGGGGTGTCGTTCCAGCGGTCGCCGTGGTGTGGCGGGCGGTTGCGGTTGGCGAGTGCGCGCACTCGCCACCAACACATGACCCGGACGCAGAGCGCGGTTGCGGAACAGGATGTGTCGCGCCGGTTGCCGGTGCCATTCGTGGGTGGGGCGCTGTTGCTTT
>JBQLZO010000036.1:0-9608 GCA_052168315.1 Phycisphaerales bacterium
CCCCGCCCCACCCAACACGCCCAGCCCATGACCCATCAATCCCAACATTCTCGGACGACACACCCCCATCCCCACCCCCCGCACGACCGGAAACTTCACTTTCAATTTTTTCTGAAACAATTGACACCCGCCCCCACGCGCTCGATACTCCTCATATGGGCATCGGCAACCCCATGACCTCCGCCACCTCAACCGCCACCGGGCGACTCCTCGACCTCGCACTCGCGCGCGTCGCCCGCATCATGTCGCGCGCCATGGGCTCATCCGTCCAGCCCGTCCAGGAACTCGTCACCCGCGCGGAGGGCTACCGCGGAAAGATGATCCGCCCAACCCTCGTCCTCCTCTCCGGCCTCGCGTGCGGCGATCCCGAAGAACTCAACCTCTCACGCCTCGGCCTCACGCCCACCGCAACACCCGATCTCGACGATCACCCCCACGATCACCACACCCAATCCGATCTCACCCAACCCTCGCCCTCCGCGCGTATCTCCGAACGACACCTCACCATCGCCGCCGTCATCGAGATGATCCACCTCGCCACGCTCGTCCACGACGATGTGCTCGACGAGGCCGACATCCGCCGCGGAGCGCCCACCATCGCGAAGCTCCGCGGCAACGAAACCGCCGTCATGCTCGGCGATTTCCTCATCTCGCGCTCCTTCGAACTCTGCGCTTCCACCGGCGATGCCTCCATCGCACACCGCGTCGGCCAGATCTCATCCCGCGTCTGCGAGGGCGAGATCATGCAGCTCTCCCACCGCGACGACCTCGCGCTCGACGAGACCACCTACTTCGACATCATCGAACGCAAGACCGCCTGCCTCATCGGCCTCGCCGCCGAGATGGGCGCGCGATGCTCCGGCGCCTCCGAGCGCATCCAAAGCGCCGCGTTCGAGTTCGCCCAGCAGGTCGGCATCGCCTTCCAGATCCAGGATGACCTGCTCGACCTCACCGGCGCCGAGCGCATCGTCGGCAAGACCCTCGGCAAGGACCTCGACAAGGGCAAGCTCACCCTCCCCCTCATCCGCCACCTCGCCGCCCTCGACCCCGCCGACCGCGCCCGGTTCACCCAAGACCTCGCCCGCGGCGCGTTCCTCAACGGCTCACGCCCCACCCTCATCGCCGCCCTCGAGTCCACCGGCGCCATCCAGGCCGCCCGACAGGCCGCCCGCGACCGCATCGACGCCGCCAAGGCCGCCCTCAGCCACCTCCCGCCCACCACCGCCCGGGCCGAGCTCGAACGCATCGCCGACGCCGTCATCACCCGCGACTGGTAAACCCCACGCCCGCCCCAACCCCCGCCCGGCCCGCCAATCCCACGCCTCCCAATCTGCCGATCCGCTGCTCCGCTGCTCTGCTGCTCCGCTGCTCTCTCTTTCCTCCTCCCCTCCCCCGCCCCCAGCGCCTACACTCGCCGCTCGCCGGCATCGGGCCGGCGCTCGCTTCGTCGCCCGGGATCGCCCCGGGCCCCGGACCAGGACGAGGACAAAGACCATGGGACAGTTCGATCGATTCGGCGGTGGTGGCGGCGGGGCTCGCGGCGGACGCGACCGTGACAGGGACCGCGATCGTGACCGCGACAGGGATCGCGACCGCGACCGGGACTCCGATGGCGGCGATGCCCTCGAGGGCGGCCGCAACCAGTACATCCGCAAGTCCAGCAACGGCACCCGGTACATCGACTACAAGGATGTCGACAACCTCCGCCGCATGCTCTCCCCCAACGGCAAGCTCCACGGCCGCAAGCGCCTCGGAACCACCGCCCGCGAGCAGCGCATGGTCGCCCAGGCCGTCAAGCGCGCCCGCTTCATGGGCCTGCTCCCCTACACCGACGCGACCCTCTGATCGATCAACTCCAGATCGACCCACACCTCACCGAGACCTCCCCGAGCACGCCCCGCGCGTGCTCGCTTTCATTTCACAACCCACGAAGGCCCATCGCCATCCGCCATACACTCGCCCCGATGGACAATGGGCCCACCACAGGACAATGGCCGCGCACCGAAGCGGACTACAACGCCGCGCTCGACAACGCCCGCGCCCGCATCGCGCCGCACCACGACCGCGACCAGCGCGCCGAGGCGCTCATCCACGCGCTCTGGGAGGCCTTCGGATCGGCCGAAGGTCCCACAGACCGCGGGTATTCATGGGTCGGCATCTACTACGCCCCCGCCCAACCGATCCCGCCCCGCTACGCCGGCGATGCCCGCGCCACCGTCCCCGACGACCAGATGCTCCTCGGCCCCTGCCGCAACAAACCCGCGTGCTCGCCCATCGGGCTCCAGGGCATGTGCGGCCGCTCCTTCCTCGAACGCGCTCCCATCATCGTCGATGATGTCCGCACCCTCGGAACCAACTACATCGCCTGCGACCCGCGCGACCAGAGCGAACTCGTCATCCCCCTCATCGACGCCGCCACCGACACCCCATGGGGCGTGCTCGACATCGACAGCTACGCCACCAGCGCCTTCATCGATGATGAGTGCCGCTGGCTGGGCCAAATCATCCACGCCCTCGCGCTCACCTCGCCCGCATCGTCCGAGAGCGCAGCGCCCGTGCTCAGGTTCTAGGGCCTTCCCTAATGACCATTGGGGGCCGATTCCCGGTTCGGATCACCCGGGCTGGGAGAGATTCCCCACAAGGCCCTTTTCGGTGCCGGCGATTCCAGTAATCTTCACCCTTTCGCTTGAATGAGCGGGCTTCGTCGCTCATCTTTGCGGGCCGGACGGATGTCCGACATGCCCATCGCGTTTCGCGCTCGCCGCTCACGCGGGAGCGCAGCAATCGAGTGTTGAAGGAGTAGGAAGCATGATGCATCGTGGGTTCGTTTTCACCGCCATCACGGCGGGGCTGTCATCGCTCGCGCTCGCCGCGTTCTCAGGAACCGCGTACGGGCAGGTCTCGGGCGGCGCAGACCCCGCTCGCCCCACCCCGTACTTCGTCCGCTACTTCGATCAGTCCACCCCGCTGTTCCTCGAGCCGGGCGCCCTCGCGCTCAGGCCGGTCGCGCTCGACGCCGAGGCGTTCAACGGCTGGACCCCGGCCCTGGCCGCCAAGCTCGCCCAGCACGCCGTCGTCGAAGACACCGGCGAGATGACCAGCGTCGGCGGATTCGTCCGCGCCCGCATCGAGCAGCCCGGCGATGGCATCGCCGCCCAGGAACTCGCCACCCGGAACACCGTCGCGGACATCGCCGAGGACCCCGCCTTCTCCTTCGCCTCACCCGTCTTCCTCGACGAGCGCGGGCTGCCGTACATTGTCACCGATGAGATCATCGTCGGGCTCGAACCGGGCGCCGACCGCGATGAGGCGCTCGCCGGCTTCGCCGCCGATGGGCTCGACATCCTCGAGCACGACCTCGCCGGCATGAACGGCGTGTTCCTGCTCCGTTCGTCCTCCCGCGATGGCTTCGAGGTCCTCGCGCAGGCCAACGACATCGCGGCCCGACCCGGTGTCCGTTTCTCCGAGCCCAACGCGGTCATCCGTGGCGAGTCGTTCATCAACCCCAACGATCCGCTCTTCTCCCAGCAGTGGGCGCTCCAGCAGGGCAGCGACTTCGACATGGACGGCCCGGAGGCATGGGACATCGCCACCGGCGATGATTCCGTGATCACCGTCATCCTCGATGTCGGCATGCAGTTCAACCACCCCGACCTCAACAACGCGCCCGGCCAGGACTTCTCCGGTTCCGTTCCCAACGGCGGCCCGGCCAACAACTGCGACAACCACGGAACCGCGGTCGCCGGGTGCGTCTCGGCCATCCTCAACAACAGCACCGGCATCGTCGGCGGCGCGCCCGGCTCCCGCACCGCCTCGGGCAAGATCGGCGTCTCCACCTCCTTCTTCGGCCTCTGCTTCGGGTTCTTCGACTCCCAGCCCACCATGCTCGTCAGCGCGCTCAACTGGTCCGCATCCTCCGGTGCGCGCGTCACCAACTCCTCGTTCGGCTACGGGGTCTCCGCCGCCGTCACAACCGCGTACGACACCACGCGCAGCGCTGGCGTCCTCCACTTCGCCGCCTCAGGCAACGGCGGAACCAGCTCGGTCTCCTACCCCGCCAACCTCTCCAGCGTCAACGCCATCGGCGCGCTCCAGCAGAACGGCACCCTCGCCAGCTTCTCGCAGTTCGGCGTCGGACAGCAGTTCGTCGCCCCGGGCGCTGCCATCCTCAGCACCGACCGCACCGGAAGCGCCGGATACCAGAACGGCGACTACACCACGATCGACGGCACCTCCTTCGCCTCGCCATACGCCGCCTCCGTCGCCGCCCTGATCATCTCCATCAACCCAGACCTGAATGTCGCTGAAGTCGAGCAGATCATGCGCGACTCGGCCGTGGACATGGGCCCGTCCGGATACGACACCACCTTCGGCTGGGGGCGCGTCAACCTCCACGCCGCGGCGCTGGCCGCGCAGGACACCATCGTTGAGCCCGGCTGCCCTGGCGACCTCGACGACAGCGGCGGCGTGAACTCCAACGACCTCGGCATTCTCCTCAGCGCCTTCGGCTCCTCCGATGCCGGCGACCTCGACGGCGATGGCGACACCGACTCCGACGACCTGGGCCTGCTCTTGGGCAGCTTCGGGTGCACCGCCTGAGTTGGTATTATGGGACAATGTGAGTGCAATTCCTCACCGAGCGAATCGCGCCCACAGGATGGCTCGGGGCGTGATCAGGACAAACCCTGATCACGCCCCGCTTTCATGCGCACCCATCGCGCGCTGCAAACATCCGCGAACCTGAGTAGGAGTGCGAGCGATGGGCGCGCCGCATCGTGCGTTCATGCGGCAAAATGTCGCCCAATCGCACCAGAATTGGTGTGGTCGTGGCGTGTCCTGTGGTAGTTTGGATCGAGTGCATCGGACCGTCTGGAGCGTGTCCGGTGATGCCCGCGGTCGACCGCGGGCGCAGGCATTCCGAGTGGAAGGCCGCGGGAGCGCGGCCCCGAAGGAGATGATGCAGATGCGTACCGATCGTTCATTGTCACGATGTCTCATGCTCGCCGCGTTCGCGCTGATCGCCATGCTCGGTTTCGCGCCGGGCGCGATGGCCCAGTCGGACTGCTGCGTGGCCAACGGCACCCCGGGGTGCGACAACGCCCAGTGCCAGAACCTCATCTGCGGGCAGGATCCGTTCTGCTGCAACAACCAGTGGGACCAGATCTGCGCCGATGCGGCCCTCCAGCAGTGCGCGATCTGCAGCAGCGATTGCTGCTTCGCCAACGGCACCCCCGGGTGCGACAACGCCCAGTGCCAGAACCTGATCTGCGGGCAGGACCCGTTCTGCTGCAACAACCAGTGGGACCAGATCTGCGCCGATGCGGCCGTCGATCAGTGCGCGGTGTGCAGCGGGAGCGGCGGGAGCTGCGCCCCCGCGTGCGGCAAGGCCAATGTCGAGTGCCTCTCCGGCCCGCAGTACGACAACCGCACCTTCGTCGGGCGCTTCAGCGTCGGATGCACCGCGTGGATCATCGCCGAGCCGAACATCGTCATCACCAACGCCCACTGCAACATCGGCAGCCCGGCGAGCTGGTCCGTTGAGTTCAACTTCGAGTGCGATGCCTGCACCGGCGGCGGCGTCAAGCCGACCCAGAATTTCTCCGTTCAGAGCGTGCTGCTCGTGGACAACACGAACGACATCATGATCATGCGCCTCAACGGCAACCCGGCCGCCACCTTCGGCGTCGCCACGCTCGACCCGTCCGTCGCGACCGTCGGGCTCGAGATCTATGAGATCCACCACGCCGAGGGCGAGGTCAAGGGCTTCGACGAGGGCGTCGTGACCGGGCTGTTCCTCAATGTCAGCTGCCCCGGCACCATCCAGGAGCACTCCGTGTCCGTGATCGCCTCGCAGGGCGCCTCCGGCTCGCCGGTGTTCCGCGTGGACAACAACGCGGTCACCGCGATCTGCAACTGCGGACCGCCGTGCTCGGAGGGCTTCGTGCTCCCGATGTCGACCATCTTCCCCGCGATCCAGAACAACGCGGCCGCCAACGGGTACACGCTCAATGTCATCGGCCAGGGCCAGTGCGGCTCCAGCGGATCCGGCGACTGCTGCGTCGCCAACGGCACGCCGTTCTGCAA
Source organism: Phycisphaerales bacterium (assembly GCA_052168315.1). GTDB lineage: Bacteria > Planctomycetota > Phycisphaerae > Phycisphaerales > UBA1924 > JBQLZO01. The sequence continues at coordinate 6,085 of JBQLZO010000036.1, forward strand.
CGACCAGGCCTGCTGCGAGCTTGTCTGCGCTTCCGATCCGTTCTGCTGCGACACCCAGTGGGACCAGCTCTGCGCCGATCAGGCGGCCGAGCAGTGCGAGCAGTGCTTCGTGTGCGGCTCGGGCGAGTCGGGCGACTGCTGCGTCGCCAACGGCACGCCGTATTGCAACAATGCGGCCTGCTGCGAGACGGTGTGCGCGGAGGATCCGTTCTGCTGCAACAACACTTGGGACGATCTTTGCGCCGAGGGCGCGGCCGAACTCTGCGGCGCTCTCTGTCAAGTGACCGGGGCGTGCTGCCTCGGCGTGAGTTCGGGCTGCATTGAGACGACCAAGGAGGAATGCGGCTTCCTGGCCGGAGCGTTCCTGGGCGCAGGATCGAACTGTGCCGAGGCCGACTGCGAGTCGCTCTATGGCGCGTGCTGCTCGTTCCCGCTCGTGGGCGAGTGCACGGACGGCATCCCGGAGGAGGCCTGCACATCGTTCAACCCGGATGCGTTCTTCTACGGCGCGGGCACGACCTGCGAGGATGTGACCGACTGCACGCCGGGTGCCTGCTGCCTGCCGAGCGGCCAGTGCGTCGAGCAGACCGAGTTCGAGTGCGATGAGGCCGGCGGGACCTTCAACGGCGTCGGCGTCGATTGCTCCGAAGTGACCTGCGCCGCGTGCGGCACGCCGGAGGCCGGCTCGTGCTGCGAGAACAACGGGACGCCGTTCTGCGACGACCAGGCCTGCTGCGAGCTGATCTGCGCTGCCGATCCGTTCTGCTGCAACACCTCGTGGGACCAGATCTGCGCCGACGCTGCGATCGACCAGTGCGTCAACTGCTTCGCGTGCGGCTCGGCTGAGGCCGGCTCGTGCTGCGAGTCCAACGGCACGCCGTACTGCAACGATGCGGCCTGCTGCGAGTCCGTGTGCGCGGTGGATCCGTTCTGCTGCAACACCACATGGGATGACCTGTGCGCTGAGGGTGCGGCCGAGCTCTGTGGCGCGCTCTGCGGCGTGGCCTGCGATGGCGATCTCGACGGCGATGGCGACACCGACTCGGACGACCTGGGCATCCTGCTCAGCGCGTTCGCATCCACGGGCGCCGGCGACCTCGACAACGACGGTGACACCGATTCGGACGACCTGGGCATCCTGCTCAGCGACTTCGGATGTGGGTTGTGAGCCGGCGTTGATCGCCAGCCAGCGGATGCGTCCGCCCCGTGAGGGCGCGGGTGCACCGCGATGAAGATTGCCTCCGCGAGGAGGCCGCACGCGAGGCGCGAGGGCGCCTCGCGTGCTTTTTGGTCTGTGGAGTCGGGGTTCTGACGATCAGCGTGAGTAGAGCGAGCCGCCTCGGGCGATGGACTTGCTCAGGCGGTTGTTGACATAGAGGAACTCGAGGATGAGCTCGCCGCAGCAGGCCAAGGCCTGTTCGTCGTCGGGGTTCATGTCGAGCGAGCGGGCGAGTTTCGCGGCGGCGGGGAGCAGGTCGTTGACATGCTGCATGGTGGCGACTGCGTTGTTGGCCGAGGTGTGTGCGTCGAGTTCGAGGCGGAGCCCGGAGGCGAACTGCTCGGCGATGGGCTGGATGCGCTCGATGCTCAGGTGCCTGGCGAGGATGGCCTTGACGCCCTCGCCGAGGAACGCGTGGATGAGGCGGTCTTCGGTGGAGATGGCGTCGGCGGACTCCTCGGCGATCATGAGTTCGATCTTGCCTCGGAGCGCGGCGGCGATGTGGGCGGTGTCGGTGATGCGTGCGAAGGTGGATCGCTCGGCGGCGCGGAGGGCGCGGAGTTCGGCGGCCGAGACGAGCGTCTCGAGCGCGGCGATGGAAGCGCGGACGGAGACGCCGGAGGCCTGGTTGACATGGGGGCTGGTGCGGGCCTTGCGGATGGTCTCTTCGATGATCTCGTGCATGACCGGGGGCACGATGACGCGCGGGGCGGCGGGGGGATCTGTCATGGCCCAGGGGGCGGCGTTCGCGGGTGCTGTGGTCGGCTGGATGTCGTGCGGCGCGTGCGGGGGGATGCCGGAGGCGCGATCGAGGAACGCGTTCTCGCGCGTGATGCGCATGGCCTGGGCGTTGTCCTGGGGGTAGTGGGTGCGGACGACGGCGCCGATGCGGTCTTTGAGTGGTGTGACGATTCGTCCTCGGTTGGTGTAGTCCTCCGGGTTGGCCGAGAACATGAGTGCGAGGTCGAGGTTCATGCGGACGGGGTAACCGCGGATCTGGATGTCGCGTTCTTCGAGGACATTGAAGAGCCCGACCTGGATGCGCGGGGGGAGGTCCGGGAGTTCGTTGATGGCGAAGAGCCCGCGGTTCGATCGGGGGATGAGCCCGAAGTGCATGGTGGCTTCGTCGGAGAGGAGTCGTCCCTGCGCGTGCTTGACGAGGTCGATCTCGCCGATGAGGTCGGCGATGGTGACATCTGGGGTGGCGAGCTTTTCGTGGTACCGGCGTTCGCGGTGGACGAAGCGGATGGGGGTGTCGGCGCCGAGTTGTTCGACGAGTTGGCGGGCGCGGGTGGTGGTGGGGTGGAGGGGGTCTTCGGGGATGTCGATCTCGGGGTGGTCGATGATGGGGATGTGGGTGTCGAGGAGGGATGCGGTGGCGCGGAGGAGTCGGGACTTGGCCTGGCCTCGGAGCCCGAGCAGGAGGATGTCGTGCCCGGCGAGGATGGCGTGGAGGATCTGGGGGATGACGGTGTCGTGGTAGCCGACGAGTCCGGGGAAGGGATCGGTGCCGGCTGTGAGGAGTCGGAGGGTGTTCTCGCGGAGTTCCTGTTTGACGGTGCGGTGGCGATAGCCGGCATCGCGGAGTTCTGCGAGGGTGGTGGGGAAGGGGTCGGGATTGGAGTGATGGCTTTGGGGCGGGTTCATGCGGGCGTGTCTTGCGGGCGTGGTGGGTCCTTTGTGCGGATCATTGGCGCGGAGTTTGGCTTGTGGCGGCGGGACTGGGTGGGGGATGTATGGGGCATGGGTGGGGTTTTCGTGGGTTGGGTTGGGTGGCGGGGCTCGCGAGCTGATGCATTAGGCACCAGTGGGAAGATGAGGCATCAGGCACCAGGCATCGGGCACCAGTGGGGGATGTTGGTTGGGGGTGTGGTGGTTTGCTGGGTGAGTTTGGTTGGTTGGGGGTCTTGGGTTGGGTGTGACAGGAACGGTGGGAAGTTTGGAAAGGGCTGGCCAGCCCGGTTTGTGCCGTTATTGAGGGTGGCACTTGCCCTTGCTGGGGTGTCGTTCCAGCGGTCGCCGTGGTGTGGCGGGCGGTTGCGGTTGGAGACTGCGCGCGTTCTCCACCAACACATGACCCGGACGCAGAGCGCGGTTGCGGAGCAGGATGTGTCGCGCCGGTTGCCGGTGCCATTCGTGGGGGGGCGCTGGTGCTTTGGCGCTGCCGTTCGCGCGATCAGTTGTCAATTGATCGTGCGATCGGTTTTGCCTTGGCGTCCGGAGTCCATGGTCTCCACCGCTCGTTGGCCTTGGGGTTGGTTTGCGGCCTCGCCCATGGCGTCGGTTGCGGTCACGCTGGCGCCGA